>NZ_JAFQ01000004.1:7314766-7924330 GCF_000526215.1 Nocardia sp. BMG51109 | reverse complement strand
CCCGTCGAGAAGGGGAACCAGACGATGGCACCACAGGCTTACGACCGCGACAAGGCGCTCGAGCTCGCGCTGGCGCAGGTCGAGAAGAGCTTCGGCAAGGGCGCGGTGATGCGCCTGGGCGAGGAGGCGCGCCAGCCCATCGCGGTGATCCCGACGGGCTCGATCGCGCTGGACGTGGCGCTGGGCCTCGGCGGCCTGCCGCGCGGCCGGATAGTGGAGATCTACGGCCCGGAGTCCTCGGGTAAGACCACGGTCGCCCTGCACGCCGTGGCCAATGCCCAGGCCGCCGGTGGCGTCGCGGCGTTCATCGATGCCGAACACGCGCTCGATCCGGAGTACGCGAAGAAGCTGGGCGTCGATACCGATGCCCTGCTGGTATCCCAGCCCGATACCGGTGAGCAGGCGCTCGAAATCGCCGATATGCTGATCCGCTCCGGCGCCCTGGATGTGATAGTCGTCGACTCGGTCGCCGCCCTTGTTCCCCGCGCGGAAATCGAGGGCGAAATGGGTGACAGCCATGTGGGCCTGCAGGCCCGCCTGATGAGCCAGGCACTCCGCAAGATGACCAGCGGGTTGAACAATTCCGGCACCACCGCAATTTTCATCAACCAGCTCCGCGAAAAAATCGGGGTGATGTTCGGATGTTTCAACTACAGCACCCGGGTTCGATTGGCGGACGGCACCGCCGAGAAAATCGGCAAGATCGTCAACCAGAAAATGGATGTCGAGGTCATGTCCTACGATCCTGAGACGAATCGGATCGTACCCAGGCGCATTGTGAACTGGTTCGACAACGGCCCCGCGGAGCAGTTCCTGCAGTTCACAGTGGAAAAGTCCGGTGGTAACGGCCGCGCGCAGTTCGCCGCGACTCCGAATCATCTCATCCGCACACCCGGCGGTTGGCGTGAGGCCGGTGAGATCATCGCGGGTGATCGAGTCCTGTCGATGGAGAAGTTCCGCCTGAGCGATCAGCAGTTCCAAGTGGTTCTCGGTGCCCTGATGGGTGACGGCAACCTGTCGCCGAATCGGCGCGACCGCAACGGAGTTCGTTTCCGGATGGGGCACGGTGCCCGCCAGCACGAGTACCTCGACTGGAAGGTGTCTCTGCTGGGCAATATCGGGCACTCCGTGCGGGTGAACGACAAGGGTGCCAAGTTTGCCGACTTCACACCGCTGCCGGAGCTCGGCGAGTTGCAGCGCGCGGTGTACCTGGGTGGCGGCAAGAAGTTCCTCTCCGAGGAATATCTGAAGTCGCTGACGCCGCTCGCGCTCGCGGTCTGGTACATGGATGACGGCTCGTTCACTCTGCGGTCCAAGGGCTTGCAGGAGCGGTCCGCAGGGGGGAGTGGTCGCATCGAGATCTGTGTCGAGGCGATGAGCGAGGGCTCTCGCACTCGACTGCGTGACCACCTGCGCGATACCTATCAGCTCGACGTGCGCCTGCGCTCAGCCGGAGCGGCCGGCGTGGCCGTGCTATCCTTCTCCACGAAGGCCACCGCGGAATTCCAGGAGCTGATTGCACCGTATATGGCACCGTCGATGGAATACAAGCTGCTGCCACGATTCCGGGGTCTGAGTAATGTCGTGCCCGAATTCACCGAGCCGGTGCACAAGCTGGTTGCGTCCCGTGTGCTGGATGTTCACGTGAAGCCGGAGACTCGTTCGATGCATCGGTTCGACATCGAAGTCGAGGGCAATCACAATTACTTCGTCGATGGCGTCATGGTGCACAATTCACCCGAAACCACTACGGGTGGTAAGGCTTTGAAGTTCTATGCCTCGGTGCGGTTGGACGTGCGGCGGATCGAGACATTGAAGGACGGTAGCGATGCGGTCGGTAACCGCACTCGCGTCAAGGTTGTGAAGAACAAGGTTTCGCCGCCTTTCAAACAAGCAGAGTTCGATATTATTTATGGTGCGGGGATTTCCAAGGAGGGCTCGATCATCGATATGGGTGTCGAGCAGGGCTTCGTTCGTAAGTCCGGCTCCTGGTACACCTACGAGGGGGATCAGCTCGGCCAGGGTAAGGAGAACGCGCGCAAGTTCCTGCTGGAGAACACCGACGTGCGTGACGAGATCGAGAAGAAGATCAAGGAGAAGCTCGGCATCGGGGCAGACGTCACCGCAGACGCGGGCGCCGAGGCGCCCGTCGACTTCTAGCCGATGCCCGACCGGGACGCGCCGGAGTCCGAATCTGTGCAGGACTCCGGCGCGACTCGGCTCGAGGCGGTGGAACGCCTGCGCCGGCAACTGGAGCAGGGGGAGCCCCGGGCCTCAGCCGGCGATCCGGGGGACGATTGGGCGGAACCCGCCCGAGGGCAGCGCCGTTCGATTCGGCGCAAGCGGCCCAAAACGGGAGGCGCCGAGCCGCAGGGGGTATGGCGCTCGGACGGGGGACCCGCCGCCGACGAGGAAGCTTGGGCGGACCGGTCCGATGGTGAGTTTCCAGATAGCGGTCCGATGCGAAGCGTCGGCAGACGGCGCCGTTCGGCGCAGGGGTCCGAGTCGTGCGAGGGCGCCGGGCGGCGCGGTGCAGACGCGCGTTCCGCGGGAACAGGTTCCGATCGACGCGGCGGTGCCGAGGCGCAGGCGAAGGACGTCTGCGTGCGGTTGATGGTGACCGAGCGGTTGCGCAGCCGTGCCGAACTATCCGAGGCGTTGATCGCCCAGGGGTTTGCGACCGAGGTGGTCCGGCGGGCGCTCGATCAACTCGCGGAGACGGGGCTGATCGACGGCGGTGCCGGTGCCGTTCGAGGCCGTGGGCGCCGGGCCGTTCCGGAGGCGGTCACAGACCCTGGCCTCGCGGGAAGCGGTGGGCCGCACCGTGCTCGGCGGCCCGCGGCGGCCGAGTCCACCGATGTCCCGGACAGGCGGGATCGGCGGCGCGGTCGAGGGCGACAGGCGGGGCGCTCCGACGGCGAGCCCCAGGGCGGTGGGGCCGAGGGCGGTGAGACCGAGAGTGGTGAGACCGAGGGCAGTGGGGCCGAGGGCGGTGGGACCGAGGCGCAGGCGAAGGATGTCTGCCTGCGGTTGCTCACCGACCGCGCACGCAGCCGGGCCGAGCTGGCGGACAAGTTGGCGGCCAAGGGATTCGCCCCCGAGGTGGCGAAGCGGACGCTGGACCGGCTCGCCCAGGTCGGGCTCGTCGACGATGCCGCCTTCGCCGAGCAGTGGGTGCATTCCCGCCACGCTTACTCGGGCAGGGGCAAGAAGGTGATCGCCCAGGAGCTTCGCCGCAAAGGGGTAGCACCGGCCGACGCCGAGCCCGCCCTGGCCGCGGTCACCGCCGCAGACGAGGAGAACCGCGCCGCCGACCTGGTCCGGCGCAAACTCGCCTCGCTACCCGCGGACCTGGACCGCGACAAGGCAGTCCGCCGCCTGGTCGGCATGCTGGCCCGCCGCGGCTACCACCAGAACACTGCCTACGCGGTCGTGAAGGCGGAGATGGCCGCCGCCGGTTCGGCCGCCACATCGTCCACGGGCACAATTACGGGCGAGCATGTGGTCGACGGAAAGCGCAGCAACGCCGATGGTTACAGCGATACCGGTGAATATCCGGACGCTGAACCGCACAGCGACATCGGTGCGCGCATCGGTGCCGGAAAGTATCGGCGTATCGGAAGGCGCGGTGGCCTCGACAAGCATGGTGCCGGTGATCAGGACAGTTCAGGTGCACCTGGCAGCGTCGATCGCACAGGTAGCACCGGTGCGTGCGGCGCGATCGACGACACCGGCGACAGCGATCCTGCGGACGAATACGACCGCGCCACCGATCTGGTCCGTCGCAAACTTCGCACCTTGTCCCCGAACCTCGACCGTGACAAGGCATTTCGGCGGTTGGTCGGCATGCTGGCCCGTCGTGGAATCAGGCAGCTCACCGCCTACGAGGTAGTGAAAACGGAACTGTCGGCCGCCAATTCCGAGTGATCGACGGTACGGCCGATGGGTGCCGCATACCGGTTCGCCCTGGTTCCCGGGGTTGTCTTCGTTTCCCGGCGAACGGTTCTGCGGGATTCCTTCGCTATCGGTCCGGACCTCATCGACCGACGGTGACGAGGAGCTTGCCTCGTACGTGGGCCTCCACGAGCTCGGTGTATGCCCTCGACGCCTGCTCCAGTGAGAATACTCGGCTGATGGTGGACGGCAGGGCGCCGGTCATCGCTTGTGCGGCGAGACGGTCCAGGTCTCCTGGTCCCGCGTGGCTGAAGACCGTCTCCACGGTGACGTCCGCACGTTCGAAAGCAGCCGGGTCGGGGCTGGGGAACGCCGCGTTCAGGAGGCGACCTCCCGGCTTGATCGCCTCGCAGACTCCGGCGAGCGCAGAACCGGGCAGGGCCAGATTCACCACGGCGTCCACACCGCGCGGGTATCGCTGCAGCGTTTCGGCGACGACATCGACGGCCCGGTAGTCGATCACCTCGGCGGCACCCAGCCCGCGGACGTAGTCCTCGTCGTCGGGGAGCGCGGTCGCGATGACATGTAGCCGTGCCGCGGTCAGCAACGGAACCGCCGCGCCGCCGACACCGCCTGCGGCGCCGATCACCAGCACGCGCTCACCGGGTGAAAACCGGCCTTTCCGCACCAAGGCCAATGCGGTCAGCCCGGGGATCGGCAACGTGGCCGCATGTTCGGGAGCCAGTCCGGACGGCCGATGCGCGAGTGCCGGGGTGACCGCTTCGAACACCGCGTATTCGGCCATCGCGCCCGTAGTCAGCGACGGTGGGGTGGACAACAGTGCCGCCATCGCCTCCGTCGCACGGGGGACGCCCACACCGAACACCTCGTCACCGACCGCGAACCGGGTGACACCCGCACCGACCTCGGCGACCTCGCCCGCGAAGTCGCTGCCCGGCACGTGCGGAAACGTCAGTGCCACCGACTCCCTCATCACACCGCTCAGACTCCGCAGATCGGCTGGGTTGAGTGCCGCCGCACTCACCCGGATCAGCACCTGCCCCGCCCCTGGGCGCGGCACCGGAACGTCTTCGACCGACAAGACCGACGGCGATCCGTACTCCCGGGCAACAACAGCTCGCATCAAGTTGACCATGTGGTCATTTTGCCCCGAAAATGACCGGACGGTCAAGTTGTATTACGATCGAGAACATGCCCCGTGCCGACGCCGCCCGCAACCGAAGTCTCGTCATCGATGCGGCCGCGGCCGAGCTGGCCGAGCACGGCCTCGATGTCTCCGTCGCACGGATCGCAACCCGGGCCGGGGTCGCCAAAGGCACGGTCTTCAATCACTTCGCCAACAAGGAAGACCTGATCGCGGCCATCTTCTGTGACCAGCTCGCCACGCTGAGCGCAACCGGGGAGGCCCTGCTGACGCACCCCAGCCCGCGCGAGGCCCTGCACGAATTCATGACCGCCGGCGCCGAACTGCAGGCCGGCGACCGCTCGCTCTGTGCGGCGGTCACCGCCACCTCACGCGATCACCCGATGATCCGAGAGGCCAGCGACCGCCTGGCCGACGTCGCCGAGCAACTGACCGCACGCGCCAGGCAGATCGGTGCAATACGACGGGATGTCACCGGCCGCGACATCGTCCTGCTGCTGGGCGCCCCCACCACCATCGCCACGCCGGTCGCGAGCGCATGCCCGGACCTGTGGCGCCGGTATCTCCATCTGATCCTCGACGCGTTGCGTCCGGAAGCTGCCCGCCCTCTTCCCGTTGCCGCGCCGACGAGCCGGGACTTCACCGCCGCGCCGGACACCCGCACGACCAGTGCGACATGAGTCTGCGGAGGAGACAATTGCGCGGGCGAGGCTCCGAACCGCCTCTCCCGCACCGGAATCGACGACGCCGACCGGGCCACGACCCATCGGTGACGACCTCGACAGCTACACCAAGAGCGTGTAAACCGTTCCCCGGCAAGCCGATCCAGCCTCCATGGCGGGCCGAGGATGATCGGCCGGTCGATCCTCGCAGTGGCGCAACGGGTTCCGCTGGTGGAAAATCGCTGGACCCGAGATGGCGTCGGCCGGATGATCATCGCATGACTACGAACCCACAGGATCGCCTCAGGCTGGTCGGCCCCGAGGAGCTCGCGGCCGCCACGGCCGCAGTGCCCTCGTGGGTCATGAACATCGATGACTCCGATACGGCCCGCGACATCATCGACGCGCTCGGGCTCGTGCCCTACCTCGCCGGTGAGCAGCCGCACGCCGTGTCGGTGGACCTCGACAACGTGAAGCCGGACGCACCGCTGTGCCCCGACGACGCGCAGGTCCTGCGCACCAGCGACGAGGACGGCACGCGCACCACGCTGTCCGTCGGCGACGGCTGGACCTTGCGCGTCCTGCGCCGCCGCGGCGGCGGTGCCCTGCTGAACGTCTCCGCCGTCACCGAGGCACTGGCCCGCGAGGTGATCGAGGTGTGCTCGGCCGACGCCACGGTACAGCCCGAATCCGACGACAGCCGGGTGGAGATGGGCTTCTGGCACATCGGATCGCACGGCGGGCAACGGCGGGTGCGCACCATCACTGCGGCCGCCTGGCCGGAGATCGAGGGCAACTACTCGGCGGCACCCGGTGCGGCGATCCGGCAGCTGACGGCCGTGCGTCCCGACGACGTGCGCGGCCGGCTGTTGCTGCTGCACGGCCCGCCGGGCACCGGCAAGACCTCCGCGCTGCGGGCGCTGGCCCGCGAGTGGTCGGACTGGTGCCAGGTCGACTGCGTGCTCGATCCCGAGGTGCTGTTCGCCACCCCCGGCTATCTCATGGAGGTGGCGATCGGCGTCGACAGCCACGACGAGAGCGAGCGCCGCTGGCGCCTGCTGGTGCTGGAGGACTGCGACGAACTGATCCGCGGATCGGCGAAGGAGTCCACCGGCCAAGGGCTTTCGCGGCTGCTGAACCTCACCGACGGAATGCTCGGACAGGGCCGCGACGTACTGGTCGCGATCACCACCAACGAGCGGCTGTCCCGCCTGCACCCGGCGGTGGTCCGGCCGGGCCGGTGCCTGGCCCAGCTGGAGGTGGGTCCGTTGTCTCCGGCAGAGGCGACGGCATGGCTGGACAGGGAACTCGGCGACCGGCCTCGCCCGACGGTCGGGCCCGAGGGGATGACACTCGCGGAGCTGATCGCGGCTCGCGACGACGGGGAGCGCATCCAGGCCGTGTCGGCAGGGCAGCCGCGGGGAGCCGGGGGCTACCTGTAGGACTCGGCTCGGAGGTCCGGCCTGGGCACACCGCCTCCGGCCGCCGGGAGTGGCGTCACCCGGCGGCCGGAAGCGGCGTATCAGCAGAATTCACCCGACGCGCCCCGAAGACGAGATTTGTGCTCGGGTCGAGTCGAGACCTATCGGGGCTTGGTCAGATCCATCCCCGGTGCCGCATCGGTCAGGACAGCGGCCGCCGGGACCACACCGCGGCCCTTCTTGCGCGTGCGCAGGCGCTTCTCCAGCTTGCCGGCCACGGACGTCAGCGACCAGTTCAGCGCGATCATGATGACGGCGATGACGATCAGCGACGGCACCGTGTTCTGTTGCGCGGCACCGAGCTGCTGGCCCTGGCGGACGATCTCCTGGTAGGTGATCTGGTAGCCCAGCGCCGTGTCCTTCAGCGCCACCACCATCTGCGACACGATGGCCGGCAGCATCGCCGTAATCGCCTGCGGCAGCAGGATGATGCGCATCATCTGGCCCTTGCGCAGACCCAGCGCGACCGCGGCCTCGGTCTGCCCCTTGGGCAGCGAGCGGATACCGGACCGCACGATCTCCGCGATGACCGAGCCGTTGTAGACCGTCAGTGCGATCACCACCGACGTCAGCGCGTACTGGCTGGAGTCGGTGAGGTCGTATTTCGCGATCACGGCGAACAGGAAGATCATCAGGATCAGCACCGGGATGGCCCGGGCGAACTCGACGACCACACCCGCCACGAACCGCACCACGCGATGCTCGGACAGCCGCAGCAGACCGAACACGATGCCGACGATCAGTGCGAACACGATCGACAGCAGCGCCGCCACGATGGTGCCGCGCAGGCCGGGCAGGATATAGGTCTGCCACACCTGACCGTCGACGAACGGCTTCCACTTCTCCGAGGTCAGCTGGTCCTTGTCGGCGAGTTCCGACACCACCAGCCAGGCCACCGCGATCAGCACGACGCCCACCACGACGGAATAGACGACCTGCCGCACCCGCGCCCGGGGGCCCGGCGCGTCGTAGAGGACGGAGGCGCTCGAGCTCATCGCTTCACCTCCAGTTTCTGTGCCAGCCAACCGAATACCAGGCCGGTGGGCAGGGTCAGGATGACGAAGCCGAGCGCGAAGATCGCGCCGATCGCGATGATGTCGGCCTCGGTGTTGTTCATGTCCGCCATCAGGAACGCGGCCTCGGCCACGCCGATCGCCGAGGCGATGGTGGAGTTCTTGGTCAGCGCGATGAGCACGCTGCCCAGCGGCGCGATCACCGACCGGAACGCCTGGGGCAGCACCACCAGGCGCAGGTTCTGCCCGAACGTCAGCCCCAGCGAGCGCCCCGCCTCGGACTGGCCCAGCGGCACCGTGTTGATGCCCGAGCGCAGCGACTCACAGACGAAAGCCGCCGTGTAGACGCTCAATCCGAGGATGGCGAAGCGGAAGTTGTTGGTATCCAGGAAGTCCGTGCCGCTCTCGCTGGCGAGCTTGATGCCCATCGTGTTGTAGAGGCCGATCGAGCAGAACACGAGAACGAGGGTGAGCGGCGTATTGCGGAAGATGGTCACATATGCCGTGCCGATCCAGCGCGCCACCGGGATCGGTGAGACGCGCATCGCGGCCACGATCGTGCCGAGGATCAGCGCCCCGACGGCCGACAGCAGGGTCAGCTTGATGGTCATCCAGAACGCGTCGAGCAGTTGGTCCTGGTACCGGGAGATCAAGTCGAACACGGCAGGCGTGCTCCTCCGAGTGTCATGGGTGAATCATCGATGTGCGGGCGACCGCGGCGCCGCCGTGGGGCAGCGCCGCGATCGGGACCGGGGGTAGGGCAGGTCAGTACCGCTCGACCTGCGGCGGGGCGGGCGGCTGGAAGCCGGTGCCGGCGAAGTTCTTCTCCAGCGCGGCCTTCCACGCGCCGTCGTTGAACATCGCCTCGATCGCGTCGTTGATCTTGCCGCGCGACTCCGTGTCGCCCTTCTTCAGGCCGACGCCGTACTTCTCCGTGGTGAACGGCTTACCCGCCAGCTTCAGCTGTCCGGGCGACTGCGCGGCGTATCCGGCGAGGATGACGTCGTCGGTGCTCATGGCGTCCATGGAGCCGGCCTTGAGCGCCTCCACGCACAGCGAGTAGGTGTCGTAGGTCTGCAGCGAGACGTCCGGGAAGTTCTTCTCCAGGTTCTGCGCCGGCGTCGATCCCTTGACCGAGCACACCTTCTTGCCCTTGATGGTGTCCGGGCCGGTGATCTCGTTGTTGTCGGCGCGCACCAGCAGCGACTGGCCGGCGATGTAGTACGGCCCGCCGAAATCGACCTTCTGCTTGCGCTGGTCGGTGATCGAGTAGGTGCCGACGATGAAGTCGACCTGACCGTTCTGGATCAGCGTCTCGCGCTGCGCGGACGGGGCCTCCTTGAACGTGATCTTGTCCTCGGTCACGCCCAGCTTGCCGGCGATGTACTTGGCGACGTCGATGTCGAAGCCGGAGAGCGAGCCGTCCTTGTCGCGCAGGCTCAGACCGGGCTGATCGAACTTCACGCCGATGGTCAGTTTGCCCGCAGCGGTGTTCTCGGCGATGCCCTTGGAGCCACCGCCGCCGCAGCCCGTCGCCGCCAGGGCGATGGCTAAGGCGCCTATTCCGAGTTGGAGTGCACGGGTGATCCTCATCGATGTCCTTTTCTCTCGTGCAGGGGTGGGTCAGTGACTCAAGATCTTGCCCAGGAAATCCTTGGCCCGCTCCGATTTCGGTGCGGTGAAGAAGCTGTCGGGAGTGCTGTCCTCGACGACCTGTCCGTCGGCCATGAACAGCACCCGATCGGCGGCGCGGCGGGCGAAACCCATCTCGTGGGTGACCACGAGCATGGTCATGCCCTCCTTGGCCAGCGACACCATCACCTCGAGCACCTCGTTGACCATCTCCGGGTCCAGCGCCGAGGTGGGCTCGTCGAACAGCATCACCTTGGGGTTCATCGCCAGCGCGCGGGCGATCGCCACGCGCTGCTGCTGGCCGCCGGACAGCTGGGCCGGATACTTCTCGGCCTGATCGGCGATGCCGACCCGCTCCAGCAGTTGCATCGCCTTCTCGTGTGCCTGCTTCTTGTCGATGCGGCGGACCTTGACCGGCGCCAGCATCACATTGTCGAGAATGGTCTTGTGCGCGAACAGGTTGAACGACTGGAACACCATGCCGACATCGGCGCGCAGCTTGGCCAGCGCACGCCCCTCGGCCGGGAGTTCGATCCCGTCGACGGCGATGGTGCCCGAGTCGATCGGCTCCAGGCGGTTGATGGTGCGGCACAGCGTCGATTTCCCGGATCCCGAAGGGCCCAGGACGATGACGACCTGTCCCTTGGGCACCTCGAGATTGATGTTCTGCAACACGTGCAGGCTGCCGAAGTGCTTGTCCACATCGCGCATCGCGATCATCGGTGGCGCGGAGGCCTCGGCGGGAGTCGGCTCGGTGGCAGTGCCGGGTGTTGCGTCGGCAGCGTCGGTCATGGTCACAGACCCTAGAGCGAAAATGCTGGAAATGCGCAACATTCGCGCATGCGTCGCACCGTCGCCTCGCATGCTTAACCGTCACTTGACATTGGTGATTCGCATCACTGCTGCTCCGTCGCAGGTGAGCGCCGCCGCGCCGCCGCTCCGGCCGGCCGCGGGCGGGGCCCCGGGGACGGTTCGACGTCGCGCTTCGGCGGGCCGATACCCTGGACGGGTGAATTCGTCTACGCAGGTTGGAGTGCGTTCTGCCGTCGGCACCGAGCAGGGCTCGCTCACCGGCACCGAGCAGGGCTCGCCAGTCGGCACCGAGCAGGGCTCGCTCACCGGCACCGAGCAGCGGCGGACCTACGAGGTCCGCACGCACGGCTGCCAGATGAACGTGCACGACTCCGAACGGCTGTCGGGCCTGCTCGAGGACGCCGGCTACGTGAAGGCCGCGCCGGGGGCGACCGCCGATCTCGTCGTGTTCAACACCTGTGCGGTACGCGAGAACGCCGACAACAAGCTCTACGGCACGCTCGGGCATCTGGCCCCGATGAAGGCCGAGCGGCCGGGCATGCAGATCGCCGTCGGCGGCTGCCTGGCGCAGAAGGATCGAGACACCGTGGTGCGCAAGGCGCCGTGGGTGGACGTGGTGTTCGGCACGCACAACATCGGCTCGCTGCCGGTGCTGCTGGAGCGGGCCCGGCACAACGAGCAGGCGCAGGTCGAGATCCTGGAGTCGCTGGAGGCGTTCCCCTCGACGCTGCCCGCCAAGCGCGAGTCCGCCTATGCCGGCTGGGTATCGATCTCGGTGGGCTGCAACAACACCTGCACCTTCTGCATCGTCCCGTCGCTGCGCGGCAAGGAGGTCGACCGCCGTCCCGGCGACGTGCTCGCCGAGGTGCGGGCGCTCGTCGACCAGGGCGTACTGGAGGTGACGCTGCTGGGGCAGAACGTGAACTCCTACGGTGTCAATTTCGCCGATCCGGCAGTGTCTTCGGAGGGCTCCGCGGCGGTGTCCTCGGAGGGCTCCGCGCCTGTGTCTTCCGGGCGCTCCGCAGGCTCCGCGCCTGTGGGCCGGGACCGGGGCGCCTTCGCAAAGCTGTTGCGCGCCTGCGGATCCGTCGACGGCCTGGAGCGGGTGCGGTTCACCTCGCCGCATCCGGCGGAGTTCACCGACGATGTGATCGAGGCGATGGCCGAGACGCCGAACGTGTGCCCGCAGCTGCACATGCCGTTGCAGTCCGGATCCGATCGGGTGCTCAAGGCGATGCGCCGCTCCTACCGCAAGGAGCGCTACCTCGGCATCATCGACAAGGTGCGCACCGCCATGCCGCACGCGGCCATCACCACCGACATTATCGTCGGCTTCCCGGGGGAGACCGAGGAGGACTTCCAGGAGACCCTGGACGTGGTGCGGCGGGCCCGGTTCACCAGCGCCTTCACCTTCCAGTACTCGGTGCGTCCCGGCACCCCCGCCGCGACGATGGCCGATCAGGTGCCGAAGGCGGTGGTGCAGGAGCGCTACGACCGGCTGATCGCGCTGCAGGAGCAGATTTCCCTGGAGGCCAACCGGGACCTCGTCGGAACCGAGGTGGAGCTGCTGGTGGCCGAGGGCGCGGGTAAGAAGAATGCCGCCACCGCCCGGATGAGCGGCCGGGCCCGGGACGGCCGGCTGGTGCACTTCCGTCCGCCGTCCGACGCCGCGATCCGCCCCGGCGACATCGTCACCGTCGATATCACCGAGGCCGCACCGCACCACCTGATCGCCGACGGCGGGATCCGCACACACCGCCGCACTCGCGCCGGCGACGCCCACGAGCGCGGCATCATGCCCAAGACCGCCCCGATCGGCGTGGGACTGGGCATTCCGCGCATCGGCGCCCCGGAGCCGGTCGCGGCGGCGTCGGGATGCGATTCCGGTTGCGGCACCTGACTATTCCGATTACCGCAACGCCACCCCGTCATTCCGGTGTGCACCGTACTGCCGTCCCCGTCATTCCGGCGTGCACTGCAACGCCACCCTGTCATTCTGGCGTGCTTGTGGCCGGAATCCCGCAGTTCCTGGCGATGGATCCCGGCCACAAGCACGCCGGGATGACGGCGGGGATGACGAGTGACGTTGCCGCGTAAGGACCCGGGGGCGTCGGACTTCGGCGCCGCGATCGCGGTGTCCGGTGGTCCGGGCGGTACGGGCGCGTGGAGCCGGGGCGGACCCTTCGTGGTGGTTGGGCGGTACGGTCGCGGCCGGGCGTCGTCGGGAACTCCGACGTGCTGTAGTACCGTCGGTGCGGGAAACAGCGACAACTGGTGGTGAGCCGATGCCCGAGCAGAGCGACGATCCGCGGCGCGCGCAGGACGCGTCCGGTAGCTCGAGCGGGGACGACGGCTCCGGGCCCGGCGAGTGGGCAGCGGGCGCCGAGCAGGCCGATCATCAAGCGGCACAGGGCAATCCGGCGACCCGGGACGACGAATCCGGTAGGCGCGAAGGGCACGCCGCAGACCGCGAAGGGCATACCGCAGACGAGGCGCACGAGGAGAATATGAACCCCGCCGAGGCGAAGGAATTCGAGCAGTTCCGTGGCGATCTCGAGGCCGTCGAGCGCAAGATCGCCGGCGAGATCGACCCGGGCGCGCGGGCGATGGTGGTGGCCGGGTCGGTGTTCGTGCTGCTGCTGTCGCTGGTGCTGCCGCATGCCGGCGGCGCGCGCGGACTGGACGTGCTGCTCTACGACGCCGCCGCGCAGGCCGAGCACATCGGGCTGCCGTCGCGGATCTTCGAATGGTTCGTCACGGTGTTCGGCATCGGGTTCTCGTCGCTGGCGCTGGTGACCCGGCGCTGGGTCCTGGCGTGGATCGCGGTGGCCGGTTCGGCGATCGCGAGCGTGTTCGGCGTGCTGTCGATCTGGCATCGCCAGACCCCGGGCCTCGGCAACTATCAGGGCGCGGGTCCGGGGGTCGGCTTGATCCTGGCCACCCTCGCGATCATCGTGCTGACCTTCCACTGGGTCAAAGTGGTGTGGAGTCGCACGGCCGTGCACCTGGAGGCCGAGGAACAACGCCGCCGCGCCGCCGCCGAACAGGAGGAACGCGACCGCCGCCGCTTGCTCGGCGAGGACGAGCCGTAATCGACCGGCTCAGCGGGCGGGCCCCTCGGTCAGCCCGCCTCGTTCAGCGCTACCACCGGGATCGTGCGGGACGTCTCCGCCTCGAGCGGAATGGCCATCGCCCGCCCTTCTTCAGCGGCGGCTGACCGCTCCTTCCGCGGCCTCCGCCCATTCTCGCCACTGTTCCGCCTGGGCGAGGGCCTTTTCCTCGTCCCGGGTGCGGCCGGCCGCGCGGGCCTTGGCGGCCTGCTCCTCGAACTGGGCCACCCGCTCGCGGAACTGCGCGGCGCGGGCCATCGCCTCCGGATCGGTGCGCCGCCACTGCGCGTCGACCGCCTCGCGCACCCGCCGCTCGACCGCGCGCAGCCTGCTCTCCAGCTCCTGCATGCGCTCGCGCGGCACCTTGCCGATGGCGTCCCACCTCTCCTGCAGGTCGCGCAGGGCGGCACGGGCGTTGTCGAGGGCGGCCGAATCCGCGCCGAGCTGCGTCGGGATCTTGTCCTCGTAGCTGCGCAGCAGATCCTCCTTGGCGGCCGCGTTCTGCTCGAATTCGGCGTCGCGCTCGGAGGCGGCGGCGTTGCGGGCGGCGAAGAACACGTCCTGGGCGCTCTTGAACCGCCGCCACAGCTGTTCGTCGGCCTCGCGCGGGGCGCGGCCGGCGGCCTTCCACTCGGTCAGCAGCTCGCGGAACACCGCGGCGGTGCCGCCCCAGTCGGTGGAGTCGGACAGCTCCTCGGCCCGTACGCACAGCTCCTCCTTGCGCGCCTTCGCCGCCGCCCGCTCCCGGTCCAGCTCGGCGAAGTGCGCCCCGCGGCGGCGGTTGAACGACTCGCGCGCCTTCGAGAACCGCCGCCACAGCGCGTCGTCGACCTTGCGGTCCACGCCGCGGATGGTCTTCCACTCGTCGAGGATCTCGCGCAGCCTGTCGCCGGCGGACTTCCACTGGGTGGAGTTCGCGGCGATCTCCTCGGCCTCCGCGCACAGCGACTCCTTGCGCCCGGTCTGCTCGTGGCGGGTGCGCTCCTTCTCCTCCTTGGCGTGCGCGGCGGCCTCGTCGGAGTGCTCGACGATCGCCTGCAGGCGCCGGGCGAGGCCGTCGATATCGCCGATCACCGCCGCCGTCGGCAGCGTCTCGGACAGCGCGAGGGCGGCGGTCTTGGTCTTGCGGGCGTCGGTGCCGGCGGCCAGCCGGGCCTCCAGCAGGGCCACCTCCGTGGCGAGATCGTCGAAGCGGCGGCCGAAGTGGGCCAGGCCCTCGGCGGCGTCGCCGGCCTGCCAGGAGCCGACGACGCGCTCGCCGTCGGCGGTGGTCACCCAGGCCGTACCGTCCTCGTCGACCCGGCCCCACGCGCTCGGATCGCTCACCGTCGGAACCACCACCGGATGCGGATGTTCCTGCGCCGGCCCCGGGGCAGGTTTGGCCGCGTGCGGTTTGGGGGATTCAGGTTTGGGTGCGCCCGGTTTCGGGACACCGGGTCGGCGCTGCGCGGCGCCGGGTTTGGCGGCATCGGCAGGCGTGGGCCGCTTCGCGGCGGAGTTGCTGGACGGCTGCGCCGTGCCGGTGTCCGGGTGGGTGGCCTTCTCGGTTCCACTGTTGTCGGTCATCGCTCCTCGTCCCTGCCGCGCGTCACGGCTGCCTGGTTACGCCCTAGCTCATCCCATTCAACCAGGCAGCCGAAGGATTTGCCGCGTCTTATCGACGGTGGCGCGGTCCGGCCGGTTGCCGCGCGCCCGGGTGCGCGTTACGGTGTTGGGCTCTGCGCGCGCGCCGACGCGGCACCGGCCCCGGTGACGGCCTCGATCCGGGGCGAGAGGGGCCTCGCGCTCGAAGCCATCCGGCGTTTCGACCCGTTTGCGGGAGATGTGCGCGGCCGGCTTCGACGACAGGTCTCCCGCCATCGATTTCACCCGTCTCGCCGGTGCCCGCTCCGCCGTGTCGCCGGTGGCTGCTCCGGACGTGTGCCCGATGTCGTTGTCCGGTCGCGCCGCCGCCGGGTCCTCGCCGCCGAGCCTGCTTGCGTCATCGGTCGGCTTCTGCTCTGTTGCCGGTGATCGACTGTGCCCGAGCGGCCGGTGCCGATTCCGGTCGTGTCGTTACAAGGCCGTACGGCCGTCGCCGCTCGCACCGTTCATGCCCGCTCCGGTCGTGCCTGACGAAGCTGATGGCGGCTGTGCCGTCGGATCCGTTCGTGCCGCCGATGTCCGCTGCGCTCGTGTGGGCGGCTCCGGCTGTGCCGTTATCGGAGTTTGTCGTCGGCACCGTTCGTGCCGCGGGATGTCTGCCGCGGTCATGTGGTCGGAGTTGATCGGGCTCATGTCGTCGCGGGGCTGTGCCGCAGGGCCACTCGTCCCAACGGTATCTGCTGTGCTCGCGCGGGCCGGGTCGGTTCCGGTCGTGTCTTCGTCGGGGCCGTCGGCGGCGTTGTTCGTGCCGTGGGTGGTCTTGTCCCTGCCCTGGGCCGTGGGAGGGATAGGGTGATCGCCGCGCTGGGTCGCTACGGTGGACGGCGTGTTCCGCGCTGCCGTGTTGATCCCCTCGCCACCCGTGCTGGTTCCCGAACTGTGCGGGGGCTCGCCGGTGGTCGATGCCGGGCATCCGGCGGCGCAGGTTCCGGCGCTGCGGGATGCCGTGCTGGCCGCGGGGCGGACGCTGGCGGATGCGGCGCTGCGGTGGACCGTCGTCGGGGTGGGGGAGACCGACCGGGTGATCGGTGCGGACGCGGCCGGAACCTTCCGCGGGTTCGGGGCCGATGTGCCGGTGGCACTGTCGGATTCCGGCGAGCCGTCCCGCGATGCCGACCCCGACCTGCCGCTGGCGGCGCTGATCGGCGCGTGGGTGCGCGGCCGAGTGGCGCCGGCGGCGGTGGCCGATGCCCGGATCGTCGACGTCCGCGCCGACCCGCCGTACTGCGGGGAGGTGGGGGCCGGGCTGCGCCGCGAGCTGGATGCGAGCCCGCAGGACCGCGGGGTACTGGTGGTGGCCGACGGCGCCGCCACGCTCTCGACCAGCGCGCCGGGCTTTCTGGATCCGCGGGCCGAGGGCGTGCAGCGGGAGATCGATCGGGCGCTGGCGGCGGGGGACCGGGATGCGCTGGCCGCCCTGGACGCCCGGTTGTGCGCTGAACTCGAGGTGTCGGGCCGGGCCGCCTTCCAGGTCCTGGCCGGACTGTTCGAATCCGACGATCCGGTCGTCGAAACCCGCTACGCCGCGGCGCCTTTCGGAGTCGGCTACCAGGTGAGCGTGTGGTGGCCCGGAGCGGCGCCGTGACGACGCCGATCGCGGTGGTCGGCCCGACCGCCACCGGGAAGTCCGAGCTGGCACTGGATCTGGCGCAGCGCCTCGACGGCGAGATCGTCAATATCGACGCCATGCAGCTGTACCGCGGCATGGATATCGGGACCGCGAAACTGCCGGTGGCCCAGCGCCGCGGCATCGCGCACCATCAGCTCGATATCCTCGAGGTCACCGAAACCGCCTCGGTCGCCACGTATCAGGACTCGGCCGGCGCCGACGTCGAGGCCATCCTCGCCCGCGGTCGCACGCCGGTGATCGTGGGCGGCTCGATGATGTATGTTCAGGCGCTGCTGGACGGTTGGGAGTTTCCGGCCACCGATCCGCGGGTGCGGGGGAAATGGGAGGCGATGCTGGCCGAGCAGGGCGTGGCGGCGCTGCACGCGGCGCTGCGTGCCGCCGATCCGGAGGCGGCGGCGACCATTCTGCCCACCGACGGGCGGCGGATGGTCCGTGCCCTGGAGGTCGTCGAACTGACCGGGCGGCCGTTCGCCGCGTCCCAGCCGAGGATCGGCGAACCGCGGTGGGGCACGGTCGTTCTCGGCGTCGACCGGGACACCGGCGATCTCGACGCCCGGATCGAGGCGCGCACCGCGGCGATGTTCCGGCAGGGACTCGTCGAGGAGGTGCGCGGGCTCCTCGATCGCGGCCTCCGGGAGGGCCGGACCGCGCGCCGCGCCATCGGCTACGCCCAGGTCCTCGCCTACCTGGACGGCGACTGCGACCTGCCGTACGCCCGGGAACGCACCCTCATCGGCACCCGCCGCTACGTCCGCCGCCAGCGCTCCTGGTTCCGCCGCGACTCGCGCATCCGCTGGGTGGACGGCGCGGATCCGGAGCTGCTGAATTCCGCACTGGCCCAGGTGTTCTCCGCTGCGCCCGAAGCCGAACGGTGAGCCAGGTTCTCGGGACTGCCGCTCTGCGCCGGTCGCGGCCGGATGCCCGTCGGCTGCCGGCGGCTGACCGCGGCGGCCGGGCGTTCCGCCACGGATGGTGGTGACCGCCGAGGCCGCGATGGGCGGCCAGGACCGGTACCCGATCCGGGGAATCGGTACCGGTGGTCGTGTCACGGTCCCGATCGACCCGTCGCTCGGCTCCGGGACGGGTTTCGGCGCACCGGGGTTCTGGTCCGGCGCGCGGGTGGTGTGCGGGGCCCGGTCGGCCGGGCGCTCGTGCGGGAGCCCCGGGGAGGGGCATAGCCTGGGACATCATGGATACGACCGAGCAGACCGAATCGCGGGGTAGCCGGGGCGACATCCCGTTCGCGAAGGGGCACGGCACGCAGAACGACTTCGTGCTGCTACCCGACCCGGAGGCCCGGTTGGAGTTGCCGGTGGAGCGGGTGGCGGCGCTGTGCGATCGGCAGCGGGGGATCGGTGCGGACGGCGTGTTGCGGGTGGCGCGCGCCGGGGCGCTCGTGGCCGGCGGTGTGCTGGCGGGCCTGCCGGAGGGGGTGTCCGCCGACGACTGGTTCATGGACTACCGCAATGCCGACGGGTCGATCGCCGAGATGTGCGGCAACGGGGTGCGGGTGTTCGCGCACTACCTGGTGTCGACGGGGCTGGTCGAGCGCGCCGAGTTCGTGGTGGGCAGCCGCGCCGGGGCGCGTCCGGTCACCGTGCACGCCTACGACGCCGTGCGCGGGGACGTCACCGTCGCCATGGGCCCGGTCCGCCGGCTCGGGGAGTCCACGGCGACGATCGGCGGCCACGCGCTGTCCGGGCTCGGCATCGACGTCGGCAATCCGCATCTGGCCTGCGTGGACCCGGACCTCACCGCCGACGCGCTGGCCAAGCTGGACCTGAGCGTGCCGCCGGGCTTCGATCCGGAGATGTTCCCGCACGGGGCGAATATCGAGATCCTCACCGCGCTGGGTGCGGACGACGCGGTCGATATGCGCGTCTATGAGCGCGGCGTCGGCGAAACCCGTTCGTGCGGAACGGGAACGGTGGCCGCGGCCGCCGCGGCCCTCATGCGCGAGGGCGCCGATCTCGACGCCGGCGGCGGGCAGGTGCGGGTGCGGGTCCCCGGCGGCGCGGTGGTGGTGGGTATCGAGCGGGGAGCCGCCGTCCTGCGCGGCCCGTCGGAAATCGTCGCGTCCGGCCGGTTGGGCGCCGGCTGGTGGTACGACGCCTGATCCGGACCCGATCCCCGGCGGCCGCGGCCCGGCGGGACGTACCCAGCGGTCCTGCCGGTACCCCGATAGTCCTGCGGAATAACTGAGATGCGCTGGCTCGTTGACTCGTGGGATCATGGAGGCGTATGCGGAAATCAGAGACTTACGAGTTCACCCCGATCGAGAACCTCGACGACGAATTCGATGACGACATCGATGTCGGCACCGGTGTTGACACCGACGTCGACACGGACACCGACCCCGGCCGCAACGGCTGGGCTCCCGAACCGACCGTCGGCGAGCTACAACTCGAGGATCGCAGCTCACTGCGCCGTGTCGCGGGGCTGTCCACCGAACTCACCGACATCACCGAGGTCGAGTACCGGCAGCTGCGCTTGGAGCGCGTCGTGCTGGTCGGTGTCTGGACCGACGGCACCGCGGCGCAGGCCGATGCCAGTATGGCCGAACTCGCCGCACTGGCCGAGACGGCCGGCTCGCAGGTGCTGGAGGCGCTGATCCAGCGCCGCGACAAGCCCGACCCGGCCACCTACATCGGCTCCGGTAAGGCCGACGAGCTGCGTGCCGTCGTGCTCGAGACCGGCGCCGACACCGTGATCTGCGACGGCGAGCTGACCCCGGCCCAGCTGACCGCGCTGGAGAAGGTCGTGAAGGTGAAGGTCATCGACCGCACCGCGCTGATCCTCGACATCTTCGCCCAGCACGCCACCTCCCGCGAGGGCAAGGCGCAGGTGTCGCTGGCGCAGATGGAGTACATGCTGCCGCGGCTGCGCGGCTGGGGTGAGTCGATGTCCCGGCAGGCCGGTGGCCGCGCCGGCGGCAGCGGTGGCGGTGTGGGCCTGCGTGGTCCCGGTGAGACCAAGATCGAGACCGATCGCCGTCGGATCCGGGAGCGGATGGCCAAGCTGCGCCGCGAGATCAAGCATATGAAGGTCGCCCGCGACACCAAGCGCGCGCGCCGCACGACCGGCGCCGTCCCGGCGGTGGCGATCGTCGGATACACCAACGCCGGCAAGTCCAGCCTGATGAACGCGCTGACCGGTGCCGGTCTGCTGGTGCAGGACGCGCTGTTCGCGACACTGGATCCGACCACCCGGCGGGCCGCGCTCGAGGACGGGCGCGAGGTGGTGTTCACCGACACCGTCGGATTCGTCCGGCACCTGCCCACCCAGCTGGTCGAGGCGT
Organism: Nocardia sp. BMG51109; assembly: GCF_000526215.1. Taxonomy (NCBI): domain Bacteria; kingdom Bacillati; phylum Actinomycetota; class Actinomycetes; order Mycobacteriales; family Nocardiaceae; genus Nocardia; species Nocardia sp. BMG51109. Next base: position 7,903,988 of record NZ_JAFQ01000004.1, on the reverse strand, counting down.
TCCGGTCGACGCTCGAGGAGGTCACCGGCGCGGACCTGCTGTTGCACGTGGTCGACGGTTCCGACGCGCTGCCGGCCGAGCAGATCAAGGCCGTGCGCGAGGTGGTCACGGATGTGCTGCGGGAGAACGGAGTCCGCGCGGCCGACGGTAGTTCCGCCGGTCCGCATCGCTCCGTCCCGGTGGAACTGCTGGTGGTCAACAAGATCGACGCGCTGGACCCGGCCGGGCTGGCGCATCTGCGCGCCGAACTGCCGCAGGCGGTCTTCGTCTCCGCCCGGACCGGTCAGGGGCTGACGGAACTGCGCGACCGGCTCGCCGGGATCCTCGGCGAACTGGACGTCGAGGTGAGTGTGCTGCTGCCGTACACGCGCGGCGATCTGCTCGCCCGCATCCACGCCGACGGCCGCATCGTCGAGTCCGAGCACGAGGAGGGCGGTACCCGGGTGCGGGCCCGCGTGCCCGCGGCCCTGGCGGCGGTGCTGTCGCGGTACGCGCATGCCGGGACGGCGGGTCTGCCGGGCTGAGTTCCGGGCCGTATGGAGGCAGGGCACATCCGGTGCCGGGCACCCGTTTTCGTTACGATGAGTGGACGGGAACGAGTGGCAGGGGAGGTGTGGTTTGTCCGGAAGTCGTTGTGCCCCAACGGATATCTTGTCCGATGGGGCACCGCTTCGAATGAGCTTGCAGGACAGTGATATTCGCGCGGTGGAGGCATTGACCGCACCGTTACGGGCGTGGACGAGTCCGGTGTTCCACGGCTTCGACGAGATCCCCGCCGAGGGTCCGGTGCTGCTGGTGGGCAACCACAATCTGCTGGGCATCGACACCCCGCTGCTGTGGCCGGAGATCGCGCGTACCCGGGGCAGGCTCGTGCGCGGACTGGCCGAGAACGTACTGATCACCGTGCCCGGGGTGCGGCACGTACTGCACCGGGTCGGCTGCGTGCGCGGCACCCGATCGAACTGCCGCGCGCTGCTGGAGCAGGGCGAGATGGTGCTGGTGTTCCCCGGCGGCGGCCGAGAAGCCGTGCGCCGCAAGGGCGAGAAGTACATGCTGCGGTGGGACGGCCGCACCGGGTTCGCGCGCATGGCGATCGAGACCGGGGCGGCGATCGTGCCGCTGGCGATGATCGGCGCCGACGACGCCTTCGACATCGTGGTCGACGGGCAGCACGTGGCCATGCGACCGCTGCGCACGCTGGTGCGGTCCGTCGGCATCCCGCCGAGCCTCACCCCGCCGCTGGTGGCCGGGCTCGGCCCGACGTGGATTCCGAAACCGGAGCGCTTCTACTATGCCGCCGGCGCGCCGATCGACACCGCGCCGTGGGCCGAGACGGGCGACGTCGAGGTGGCCGCGGCGGAACTGCGGACCGTGGTGCGCAAGGCGCTGGAGGAGGAGTTGACGCTGCTGTTCACCGAGCGCGAGCGCGATCGGGGCCGCACCCTGTGGGGCCGGGCCCGCGGGGCGCTCGGTTGGCCCTGACGTTTACCGGGGTTCAGGTTCTCGACGGCGACGCTATCCGGGTAGGCGGTGCAGTTCCGATCCGTTTCACGGGGTTCGAAGTGAACGATGATTCGACTTCCGGGTACCGTGTGGGGGAGAGGCGATGACGCCGATGTGGTCACTAGGAGGTTGGCGGTGGAGCGCACCCTTTTCGAGCCCGAGCACGACTTGTTCCGGGAGTCGTACCGAAAGTTTCTCCAGCAGTACGTGGAGCCCAAGCACGCGGAGTGGGAGCAGCAGGGCGCCGTCGACCGCGAGGTCTGGCTGGAGGCGGGCAAGCAGGGATTCCTCGGCATGGCGGTGCCGGAGGAGTTCGGCGGCGGGGGAGTGAAGGACTTCCGGTACAACGCGATCGTCACCGAGGAGACCACACTGGGGCAGTACTCGGGGCTGGGGTTCACGCTGCACAACGACGTGATCGCGCCGTATCTGCTGGATCTGGCGAACGAGGAGCAGAAGAAGCGCTGGCTGCCCGGGTTCTGCTCGGGCGAGATCATCACGGCGATCGCGATGACGGAGCCGGGCACGGGCTCGGATCTGCAGGGCATCAAGACCCGTGCGGTGCGTGACGGCGACGACTGGATTCTCAACGGCGCCAAGACCTTCATCACCAACGGCATCAACTCCGACATCGTGATCGTGGTCGCCCAGACCGATCCGGAGAAGGGGGCGATGGGTTTCTCGCTGCTGGTGGTCGAGCGTGGGATGGCCGGTTTCGAGCGCGGCCGCAATCTGGACAAGATCGGCCTGAAGGCGCAGGACACGGCGGAGCTGAGCTTCACCGACGTGCGGGTGCCGGGGAAGAACCTGCTGGGCACCGAGGGGCAGGGTTTCGTGCACCTGATGCAGAACCTGCCGCAGGAGCGGCTGTCGATCGCGGTGGTGGCCGCCGCGGCGATGGCGGGCACCCTGGATCTCACCTGCCAGTACGTGCGCGATCGTAAGGCGTTCGGTAAACCCGTTGGCGCACAGCAGAATACGCGTTTCGTGCTGGCGGAGCTGGCGACCAAGACCACGGCGGTGCGGGTGTTCGTGGATCGGTGTATCGAGCTGCTCAACGAGGAGAAGCTGACCGTCGAGGAGGCCGCCATGGCGAAGTGGTGGAGCACCGAGGAGCAGCTCGACCTCATCAACCGCTGCCTGCAGCTGCACGGCGGTTACGGCTACATGCGCGAGTACCCGATCGCCAAGGCGTACATGGACGCCCGCGTCCAGACGATCTACGGCGGCACCACCGAAATCATGAAGGAGATCATCGGCCGCAGTCTGAAACTCGCCTGATACGAGGCGGTTTCGGGATGTAGGCGCGGCCGGGCGCGGCGCACAGGGTGATTCGTGGACGGTCGGTCGGAGAAGGTTTCCCGGTCGACCGTGTGGAAGTAGGCGCTGCGTGTGGATCCGGCACCGTGCGTCCGGGTGCTCATCGTCCTTGTCCGATCGCTCTGTCTTTCAGCCGGTTGAGGGTGTAGGTCAGCGACCCGAGGAAGTTGGTCCAGTCGGTGGCGTCGGGTGGTCTGGCGCCGGAGTCGGCGGGGGTGTTCGGATCCGGGACCGTGCCGATCGCCAGCTTGGCGATGTCGATGTTCACGTGCGCCGATGACGCATCGGTGCCCTTGAGGATGATCGGAATGATCGAATTGAGCCCGTCGAGGTTCGCGGTGGGGATGTTCGAGGCGTTGTTCAGTCCTTCGGACAGTTTGTTCACCGATTCGATGAGGCTGCCGTCGTTGGTGCCCTGGATCGACGGGAACGTTGCGATCTGGCCGGTGATCCGGTTCACCTGACCGACCAGATCCACGATGTTCTGCGTGTTGTCACCGATGGTCTGCAACGCCGGCCCGGCCGAGGCCATCGCGTCGGTGACACCCTGCCGCTGCGCGGCCATCGTCGCACTCAGATCACCCGTCGCGGCCAGTACCTCACGGATCCGGCCGGACCGCGCCGCCAGATTGTTCACCAGCTCCCGGGTCTGGCCGATCATGTCCGCCAGCCGGTCACCACGCCCGCCGACCGCCTCCCCGAGACTGTTCACCAGGCTCGTCATGTTCTCGATCGCCCCGCCGTTGACCAGCAGCGAGGCCCGGGTGAGGACCTCCTCGATCGTCGCCGCCGCCGACGTCTGCCCGACCGGAATACTCGCGCCGTCACCGAGATCCGGGGCACCGGCCACCGGCTGCGCGGGCGGTGTCAGCGCGACGAACACATCACCCATCGGCGTCGCCGACCGCAGCTCCGCGGTGGTCCCCGCCGGCAACAGCACACCCGACCGGATACGCATCGACACCACCGCCGTGTAGTCCTGCGCCTGCATCGACTCGACCTCGCCCACATCGGCGCCGTTGAGCCGCACCTTCGCCTTCGACGGCAGATTCAGCGCATTCGCGAACGTCGCCGTCAGCGCATAACCGTCCACACTCGGCGCCGGCAACGGCAGCCGATCCAGACTCACCGAACACCCGGCCGTCGATACGGCCACCGCTGCGACGACGCCCAGAATGCGTTGTCGTGGTTCGAATCTCGACATTTCTCGCACCCTGCTATGCCCGGCGGGCTGCCGGCTCTGCGCCGGATGGCCGGCCGGAATGGTGGTCCGCGGCTCGCGGGGAACTCGAGCACCACGACCGACGGTGATCGCAACGGCGGCGGTGCTGCCGGTGGCGTGGGCGGGCTCGGCCGGGGAGCGTCGACCCACGGTCCCCGTGACTCGCGGTCGTCGGCAGACTCTCGGCCTCGGCAATGATCCGCACGGTGGCCTCCATCGACTTCAATCAGTATTGACTTCAATCAGGTAAATCGACAGGGGAAGACTGAGTGACCCAGGTGTTCATGGAGACTCCGATCGCGCTCACACCGGGTTTTCATCTGGCCAGATGTCTCTGTTCCTGTAGAGGAAGGCTAGCGCACGCGAACCGTCGGCGTGAGCAATTTCCTGACTTGAGTCAGTAGGATGTCTGACGAAGAATGCAATAGCAAAAAGCTGTCATAGCTGCTCGGTAGGTCTGCTCACCGACTGCGAAGCAGGCGAAGCGGGAAACGTTTCAGGAGGCCGACTTCGCTCAGTCGACGGCAGGTGGATCCGGGTCGACGCCTCGTGGCTTCTCGGGTGAAAGGGATGTAAAGATGGAGTTGTCGAGCCTCGTTGCCGCAGCTCCAGCGCTGCACCGGAGGTCGGATACTGACTGCGGTCATGCAGCGAGGTGGGAAGGAGTCATGGCGCCGAACGGTAAGGTCCCAGCGCGTGAGGCGAAGGGGCGGCAGACGCGGGAACGGCTGCTGGGCGCGGCGATCGGGGAGTTCAAACGCGGGGGGATGGCCGGGGCCGACGTCGGGGAGATCGTCGCGGCGGCCGGTGTCGCGCACGCCACCTTCTACTTCCACTTCCCGACCAAGGAGCACGTGCTGCTCGAGCTGGAGCGGCGCGAAGAACAACGCATGGCCACCGAGCTGTCGCGGTTCTTCCGCAAGCCCCATCGGCTGACCGATACCCTCACCGAGGTCATCCACGTCCTGGACGCCCTGAACCGGCGTCTGGGCAGCCGCTTGTTCAAAGACCTTCTCACCCTGCACTTCTCCACCACGCGGCCTCCCGAGGAAGAGTTCACCGACCATCCCGTGATCGTCGCCGTCGTCGACGACATCGAGCGAGCACGCGACCGCGGTGAGGTGCCCCCCGGCACCGACGCGTTCCACAGCGGCGTGTTCTACCTCCTCGGCCTCTACGCATTGCTGATCACCACCCCCGACGAGCCCTCGGTGCGCACACCGCTGCTCGACAAGTACGTGGCTACGGCCCTGCGCGGTATGGGGTCGCCGCAGGAACCGTAGAGAAGGCGCTGCCGCGGCGGCCGGCGAGGATGGTCGGGTCCGCACCCGTCGTCGAACTCACCGGCCGCTCCGTGATAGCTGTTGGATTGCTGGGGTGCGGGTGCTTCGACCGATGCCGAGGTAGACCCGCAGGCCGAGCCGGCGGGGGTGTACGAGAAGGCCGGGTCGGCGGCACCGTGTCGCGGCCGACTCGGGTCGGCCCGGCGATGGTGCGGACACCCCATGTTGTTGCGGCCGAGGGAGTTTCGCCGCTACTGCGGTATGGAAGCAGTGTCGCGGCAATGGCGGACCTCGTCCGCGCCACCACATGATTGGATGCTGCTCGATGCCGAGGACGGCGTGGAGATCTACTCCGCGCCGAACCTCGACCAGATCCAGGGCTGGCTGGATTCCTGAAGGGGGACGGTCGGAACCACCACCGGAGGTGTGCCGGATCGCGATGATCGACAGCACCACCGACGAGAAGGTTCCGTCTCATTCGCCGGAATCTATCAACGGCACGGGGAAATGTCGGAGGTGTCGGCTATCCTCCCCGTGAGAAGAGGCGGATGTACGAATACCGGGCTGTACTACCGAGATTCGGATACTCGAAGCTGCGTTCGCGAGGGGGCGGTGGCGATGGTGTGGGGAAGGCGCAAGGCGCTCGGGCCGTTGACGGAGGCGGGTGCGCGGCAGACGGCCGACAATCTCGGGGTGCGGCTGGGTTATGCCGATGCGCCGGGCGTCGCGATCGGCCGAACCGTTGCGGGAGGCCGGCGGCTGTACGGGTCGTACGAGGATATGCACGTCGACATCTGGGGGCCACGGCAGGGAAAGACGACGCGCAGGGTGATCCCGGCGATCCTGGACGCCGTCGGCCCCGTGGTCGCGACGGCGACCGGGCGCGAGGTCCTCGACGCGACGCGGGATTGCCGCTATGGGAAGGGGAGCCGGGTCTGGGTGTTCGACCCCGACGGTGTGGCCGGCGAACGGCCGGACTGGTGCTGGGATCCGCTGGCATGGGTCCGCGGTGACGAGGCCCGCGCGGCGCGGTTGGCCGGCCACTTCGCCGACGCGGACAGGCGCCTGGACGCCACCGACTACTTCGAGATCGAGGGGGAGGAGTTGCTGGCGGCGCTGTTCCTGGCGGCCTCGCTGGCTCGTTTCCCGATCACCCAGGTGTGGGAGTGGGTGACCAATCCGATGGATACCGAGGCCGTCCAGGTGCTTCGCTGTGCCGAGCGGCACCATGCCTCGGCGGGTGTGGCCGCGCTGTACAACCTGGACGAGCGGACGAAGAGCGGGATCTTCGGCACCGCCCGGAAGATGGCCCGCTGCTTGCGATTTCCGAACCTGCATCCCTGGGTGTGTCATACCGGCGAGCAGTACCGCCTCGACGCGACCGAAATCGTCGATGAGAACGCGACGCTGTACCTGCTGTCGGCGCCGGGGCGCGGTACCGCGGTGCCGGTGGTGAACGCGTTCCTGGACGCGGTGCTCGATGCCGCCCGGCCGTCGCGCATTCCGATGCTGGCGGTCCTGGACGATGCGGCCGATGTGGTCCGGTCGCGGGACTTTCCGCAGCGGTGCGGTCGGTACGGCGCCGACGGCGTCGTCGTGATGGCGATGCTGCAGTCGTGGGCCCAGGGCGTGCGCTGCTGGGGGCCCGGCGGTATGAGCGAGCTGTGGTCGGCCGCGAACATCAGGGTCCTGGGCGGTGGCGTCGACGACGTTCCCCTGTTGCGCGACGGGGTGGATCGGGCGTCGGTCGCGGCGGTGCGGTCGTTGCCGCGCGGTCGGGCGGTGCTGCTCGCCTCCGGCGTGCCGCCCGTGCCGATCGAGGTAGAACCGTGGTGGGAGGGGCCGCACGCCGACGATGTGCGGGCGTCGATTCGTGCCCACGGGCGGCGGAGAACGACGATCGATGATCTGATCGAGTTTCAGGAAGCCGACATGGTTCTCTCGTCGGGCTCCGAATCCGCCGACACCGGGGAACCATAGGTCGCCTCGCAGTCGTCAGCGCCCGATCCGTCCGGACCCGGCCGGGACGGTGCATCGGCCCGGGAACCCATCGATTCGGATGCGATCCGAAATCCACTCTGCCGGTGGATATTCCGGCCGGACGGGCGGTCTATCGACTGCGCGGGTGCAAGCGCAGGCGCAGGCCCGACGGTTTGAGGGTGAGTGATTCTCGGACGTCGAGGCGGTAGGCGGGGTCCGGTTCGAGGTCGAACCGGTGCAGGAGGACGGCGAGGGTGACCGCGATTTCGTGGTGGGCGAACTGCCGGCCGATACAGGCGCGCGGGCCGGTGCCGAAGGGCTTGTAGATGTGCGGTGCGAGGGTGCGGCGGGTGTCGGGGAGGAATCGGTCGGGGTTGAATTCGTCGGCATCCGGGCCCCAGGCCGGGTCGCGGTGCGCGGCGAGCAGCAGGACCAGGACCCAGTCCTTCTCCCGGAACCGGTAGCGGCCGTCGCACAGGGTGGTGTCCTGCTTGGCGCGGCGGAAGTAGCCCGGCCCGGTCGGCCACAGCCGCAGGGTTTCGTCGACGACGCGCCGCAGCGCCCGGAGCCGGCCGACGTCGTCGTAGCCGATATCGGGGAAATCCGGTGCGGGCCACCGCTCGTCGAGCTCGGTGCGGACCTGGTCGGCGATCCGGGGGTGGGTGGCCAGGTAGTGCAGCGCGAAGGCGATGGTGTTGGCGGAGGTCTCGCTGCCGGCGACCATGAGAGTCAGGATCTGGTGGCGAATGTTGGTGGTGTCCAGGCGTTCTCCCGTGTCCGGGTCGACGTCGTCGAGCATGCGGTCGAGCATGTCGCGGCGCTCCCGGCGGGGTTGTTCCCGGCGCGCATCGATGAGGGCGTCGACGACCTCGTGGGCGTGGGCGAGGTCCTGCTGATGCCGGCGCCGGGCGCCGCGGCGGAAGACGCGTTCGAACCGGGGCAGGACATCGGTGCGCCGATTGGCGTAGGCGAGTTCCCGCACCATCGCCGCGACCAAGGGTTCGGCATCCGGACCGGTCAGTGCGCCGAAGGAATGCGAGAACCCGGCGCGCGACATGATCTCGAAGGTGAGCGCGTTCGCCGCGGCCGGAACGTCGATCCAGGTCGATTCCTGCGCCGCCCAGACGTCGGCGAGCCGGCGCACGGTCCCGGTGATGGTGTCGTGGTAGGTGGTCATCGCCGCCTTGCCGAACGCCGGGGCGAGAATGTTGTGCGCCTTGGCCCAGTTCGGTTCCCGGTTGAACGCGGTGAACAGACCGTCCCCGGCCAGCGGCCGCAGCTTCGTCAGCACGTGCCCGACGTGCTTCTCCCACACCGCCTCGTTGTTGACCTCGGCGACGGCCTGCGTTCCGGTGACGACGACGGCCGGATAACCGAACAGCTTCTGCTCGAACACCGGGCCCAGCGTGCGCGCCTGCCGGGCCAGCCGCTGACACGGTTTGTCGAAGTCCGTCGTGAGGACATCGCCGAGCAGCGGTAGGCGGTAGGGCGGACGGGGCAGCGGTTCGGGTCGGGCAGCGGTCGGCTGTACCGGCGTATAGGTCATCGGGTCCCTTGCGGTCGGCTGGGTGGAGCGCATCGATAGTGGCAGACGCGGGGTATGTGACGTCGGCGCGTGGCGAAATGTCCGTCCCGGCGGCGGACGAAACTCCCACGGCCCGGTTACGTCGCAGCGTCGTTCCGCGACATCTACACTGACGCGATTGATTCGGGGGAACGTTCTAGTCTGGAAGCAGACGGCTTATGCCCTGGCACGAGGGAGCACATGGATACCGCTGAGGCGCCGCGGCCGGAGTACCGGCAGGCCCGTTTCACCGACCTCGACGACATCGCGGCCATCGAGGCCGAGGTGTTCGCCGAGCCGTACCGGTATCTGATGCTGCGGCAGCTGTTCGAGCTGCACGGGCCGGCGTGGCTGGTCGCCGAGGTGGACGGCGCGGTGATCGGGTACGCGCTGATACTGGAGAAAGACCGCCGGGCGCTGCTGTTCACCTTCTCGGTGGCCAAGCAGTGTCAGGGACTGGGCTACGGCCGCGGGCTACTGGAGCGCGCCCTGCGGGCCTGCCGGCAGCAGGGCGTCGAGATGATGTACCTGACCGTGCGGCCGGACAATCATCCGGCGAGAAATTTGTTCGCACAGGTCGGATTCGACTGTGTCGACCACGACGACGAGTACTTCGGGCAGGACGAGCCGCGCGACGTGTTCGAATATCGACTGCGGGAGTGAGCGGGGGGCGTACGGGCATGCGTGATATCTCGTCGGTCGTCGCATCGGTCTCCACCCGGATCACCAGGCGCGCGGCCGAATACACCGAAGAGCTGGATCGGGACGAGCGGCCGGAGCAGGCGGCGCTGGAAACCTTCGCCACGCATGTCGAGGCGATTCTCGTCGACTACGAGCCGAACACCCGCCGCCACGCCGACGCCCTGGCGCTCGGTCACCTGTATGCGGCGGCCCGCCGTCCCGAGCCCGACGAGGCGGGCTGGCGGGTGCCGAGCGCGGTGGTGGCCGCGCTGCTGGCGGCGGAGATCGAGTTCCGCGGGCCGCTGCGGCTGAGTACCCGGCAGAACACCCTGCTCGCCGAGGTGTACGAACTGCTGGGAGCGCAGCTGTGGGCGGTGCGACTGCCCGCGCACGCGGCCCTGGCGTACCGTCGCGCCACCGCGCTGTACCGGATGAACGAGGACGACGAGGCCGAGGACCGGTGCGGGTTGCGGCTGGCCCGGGCCCGCACGCGCGCACTGCCGCGCGGCTGGCGGCGCTGGGCCGTACAGGCGTCGTATGTGCTGTGCGGCCACGGCTACCGGCCGTCCTGGCTGCTGGGCTGGGTGGTCGCGCAGCTGGTGCTGTTCACCGCGCTCGCCCTGCTGTTGGCCGGCAACGACTCGCCGACCGAGACCGTCTACATGTGCGTGACCACCTTCCTCAATCCGTCCGGACCCGGCGACAGCGAGGGCCTGCACGCCGCCGCGCGCCCGCTGTTCGCGGTGGAGGCGTGGGCGGGTGCGGTGTCGATGTCGGTGTTCTTCGCGCTGCTGGTGCGCAAGTGGTTCCGGATGTAGCTACCAGTTCGGGTCGAAATCCTTGTGCCGCAGGGTGTTCAGGGTAGCCACCGCGATGCTGTCGCGCAGCCGCGTCACCAGGGTGCTCCACTGCCGGGTGAAGCCGGGCTCGGCCTGCAGGTCCTTCCACAGGGTGCGCAGCACCGCGGGAGTGTGCGCGCCCGGCATCCACAGTCCGGGAAGATGTTCGAGCGCCGGCGCGAGGATGCCGGTTCGCTCGCGGCTGTGCGAGGCGAATCGGTCGGCCTCGTCGAAGGCGTCGGCCAGCGCCGTCAGCAGCCAGTCGTGTGCCGCCACGTCCTCGCAGAACCGTTGCGCCGCAGCGAGATCCTTCTCCTCGCGCACGGTCACCCGAATCGAGCGGACGGTGGCGTCGTCCAGGCGCATCTTCGCCGAGGGGCCGGCGCTGCCGCCGACGCCGGCGGTCCAGCGCAGCCGCGTACTGCCCGCCCGCAGGGGCGGGTTCTGGTCCAGCCGGGCGTCCGCGCGCACGCGGGCCAGCAGGCGCTCGCTGATCGAGGCCAGGTCGAGGGTGGTGCGGCCGGTCGGTCCGGCGAGGTAGCTGTCGGCCAGGGCGACGGCGGGCTTCGCCCGTTCGGGAATGCGGTCGATGATCTCCGTGACACCCTTCTGGCTGACGTAGTGCGACCAGGTCTGCCGCCGCCGCTCGGTGGCGCGCACCACCCGGGTGTGGGCCGAGGACTGCAGCACGCGCCCGCCGGCCAGTACCGTCCGGGTCGCGACGGTGCCGACGATGTGCACGGGGTCCGCGCCCAGCGAGAGAGCACAGTCGACGCCTACCGCGGTGGTCGGCGAGAGGGCGAGACTCCCCGGCCGCTCCCGCCAGCGCACGGCGCGGCCGGGAACCGTCGTCAGCAACTCGACCGCCTCGGGGCGGGTCAGCGGAACGGCCGAGGGAAGCAGGCAGGTGCGAACCTCGCCGAGTACGACCAGGGGCGTCGCCATCTCAGGGTCCGTCGAGCAGCAGATGGGACAGCCGGTCACTGACCTTGCGCGGCACCGTCACCCCTTCGGTGGCCCCGCGGGCGATGATCTGCGCGACCACGTCGTCGTCCAGATCGAGATGATCTAGTACCAGCCGCACCGCGTGCTCAATGGCGATGTAGCGCTTGGGCAGCATCGACAGGGTCTGGTAGGCGGCGAACGGGGTGGCGTCCGGGGCGAGCTGCACCACCGGCGGCACCTCGTGCCAGCGCCGCGGCCAGGGTTCACCGCGCCACGGCTGCGGATCCACCACGGCCGCACCGTGATAGCGCAGCATCCCGAGCCGCAGCAGGTGCCAGACCGCCGCCAGGAACGCGCACGACCACCTGGTCTCCGTGACATCGTCACGAACCTGCCTGTTCCACAGCTGCACGTCCAGGAAGATGGAGTGCTCGCGGCGGCCGAACTCCTCCGGCGGCTGGTAGTCGCGCCCGCGCATCGCCTGTGCCGGTTCGTGTTCGGAGGATCGGCGGCCGTTGCACAGCCACCCCGACTGTGCGGTGGGCGGGCGGCGGCCGGAGTCGGGCGGCGCCGGTTCGGCGACGATGCGCGCGGCCACCATCTCCGCCACCGGAATCGGGTCGCCCACCGGAACGCCGTCGGCGAACGGCGAGGCCTGCCAGCAACCGGATTCGCGCGCCAGATAGTCGATGGCCAAACCGGATTCCTCGGCCGCCGACAGCAGCTTGCCGAGCACCTCGGCGGCATCGGTATCGGCCTGGAAGTAGTCGTCGATCAGGTAGCAGGTGCTGACCCGCGCGCCGGGCCCGAACTGCACCCGGGCCGACTCGATGAACGCCGACACCAGTGGGACGATGCGGCGGAACTCCGCACGCATCCGGTCCGGATCGCCGGTGATGTCGTTCAGCGCGAAATGCCCGACCTCGATCGACAAGTGCGACAACGGAACCGGTGCGATGCACGGCTCGTCCGTCGCTTCGGTGTATCCCTGCGTCTCGCGCATCTAGAGCTTCTCCCAGGTGGCGATGTCGACCAGGCGGCGGGCCAGTTCGATATAGGCGCGCGCGGTCTCGTCGTTGGCGATGTGGGCGTTGACGTCGCTGTCGAGGATGAGCTGTTCGCGCCATTGCAGGACGGGCTCCATCGGGGTGGCGCCGAGCAGCGCGGTGGCGCCGAGCCGGTTGGCGGTGGCGAGCCGGCGCAGCGCCGCGTCCTGCTCCTGCAACCATGCCGCCTGGGCGGGATGCTGCGCACTCGTGTGCGCGACCGGAGCGGGCACGGCGGTGCGCACGTACCGGGTGGATCCCAGCAGTTCGTTCCGGTTGTGACCGCAGCGTTCGCCGGTCTCCAGCAGCCCGTGCGGGCCGTGGACCAGCCCGGAGGCCGCCAGGATGTGCTGGCGGGTCCAGCGGTGGAAGATCAGCCACCGGGCGGTGCGCCGCCGCAGCTGCGGCAGAGCCGTTGCGCGCAGGGCGATGTCGAGCGCGACCGAACGCCCCGCGCTGAGATCGACGACCACCACCCGGAATTCCTGTTCCAGCGCGACCAGCAGTTCCGCGCATCGCGTCACGACCGTGTCGTCGCTGGTGAGGAATTCGGCGCCGCCCTCGTCGCCGGGGAATAGCACCAGGCGGCCGGACCGTGGCCAGAGGCGCTCGAGGTCGGGCCGGTCGGTGGCGGTGCCGACGTCGATCCGGGCGGCGGTGCCGCTCTCGCCCAGCAGGTAGGAGTGCACGCCGCCGACGGCCACACCGCGCTCCACGGAGCTGATCTCGAACAGCGCGCCGGCGGTGGGGGAGCCGAAATCGAAATCGACATAGGCGACGTTGCGCCCGGACACGCACAGCCGGTAGGCGATGTTGCAGCTGGTCACCGAGCGTCCGGTGCCGCCCTTGTCGGAGGTGGAGAACACGAGCACCGTGCCGCCCCTCACCTGGTCGCGTCCTGGCGCGCGTACGCCAGTTCGTCGAGCTGGATCAGCGCCTGGGTGGCCAGGCCGTACGCGGTGCCGGGGCGCTCGCGCAACACCCGCCGGGCGCGGTCGAGCGATTGCCGGATCCGGTTGACCGCGGCCTGTTTCGGTGACCTGTCGTGCCCCTCGACGTCGAGCTCCTCCTGGTTGAGCAGATGCTCGGCCTCGCTGAGCAGATCGACCGCGCGCGCGACCATGCTCTGCGGCGCCAGCGGCGGTTCGCTGAAGGTGGCGTAGGCGATGACCAAGCATTCCATGACCCGCTCGGTGACGAACCAGGACGGGCCGTCGGGCGAATCCGCCGTCGTGCTCAGCAGCCGGCCGGCGTCGTCCCAGAGTCCCGCGGCCGGGCCGGAGGGCAGCACCCGGCGTTCCAGATGATCCATCGCCGCCTCGGCCAGCGCCATCAGCTGGTCGCGGGTGTCGACGTCGGTGCGCAGCCGCGCGGCCTGCAGGCACCGCTTGAGCATCATCGTCACGAAATCGGGGACGTGCCATTGCAACTGCCCCCCGTCGCCGACGTTCTCGGTGCCGGCCAGGCGTAGTCGCACCCCCGGATGGTGCAGCGTCGCGGCCGGGTCGCCGGAGGTGATCCGGCTGGTGATGCGGCCGCGGCGGGCCAGCTGGTCGAATACCGCCACGGTGCGCGCCAGATCCTCGGTGCTGTCGCGGTAGACCAGGTCCTGGATGAGCATGGCGGCGACCGCGAGGCTGAAGTAGTCGGATTCCTCGCCGTCGGAGGTGCGCCAGGGGATGTCCTCCAGCGGCCAGCGGCCGCCGCCGAACCGGGCCACCGTCGACCAGTAGCTGCGCGCCAGTTCGAAGCGCAGTTGCAGGCCGTCGGCCAGTTCGCGCTGGTCGTCGTTCAGCAGGTCGAGTTCCCGGATGCGTTGTGAGGACAGGTCGGTGATGCCGTCCAGGGCGACGGCCGTGAAGTACAGGTACGGGCGGGGTTCCGCGTGCCCGGTCGCGGAACCGACGTGGCCGGGCACGAAGTCGATCGGCTCCGCCGTGCGGACGATGCCCCAGCCCCAGCCGCATTCGAACAGCCGCTCGTCGTCGGCGACGTCGATCTCGGTGGTCTGGCTGAGCCGGACCTCGTTGGCGGCCTGCACCCGCAGCCGCTCCAACCGGGCCGACAGCCGCCTGATGACATCCTCGGACGGTGCGCCGACCTGGTTGATCATGTCCAGAACGGCCCGGCCCGCATCGGATTTCGGCTCCGGTGTGTGAATGACGAAGCTGCGCACCAGGCCCGCCATCGCACCGGTGAGCCGGGCGCTGACCCGGTCGATCACCTGGGGGATGCGCTCGCGCAACTGCCTGGCCTCCAGCCGGACCTCGCCGCCGACGAACCGCTCGAAACCGCGCAGGAAGCGCATCGACGCGATGCACAGGCTCAGCGACATCGAATAGGAATCGACGACCTCCAGGTCCAGCTGGGCGTCGGTGGGCGGGCCGCCTTCGTCGGTGCGCAGGTAGCCGCCCGCCGCGAAGACGGGGTATCCGTCCGGTCCGGTGTACCGGTCGAGATATTCCTCGAGCAGGGCGACCAGGACGCCGCCGATGCGGGTCTCCTCGCCGAACGGCGCGAGGGCGGTCTTGGCGTCGGCGGCCATCTCGTTGGGCTGGTCCAGCGCGAAGGCCACGATCTCCGTCGCCGGATACAGCAGGCACAGCAACTGCTCGGCATCGCTGATGGAGTTGGCGCCG
Organism: Nocardia sp. BMG51109; assembly: GCF_000526215.1. Classification (NCBI taxonomy): domain Bacteria; kingdom Bacillati; phylum Actinomycetota; class Actinomycetes; order Mycobacteriales; family Nocardiaceae; genus Nocardia; species Nocardia sp. BMG51109. The sequence goes on along the minus strand of NZ_JAFQ01000004.1, from coordinate 7,888,966 downwards.
TCGCGCCCGCCCCAGAACCACTTCTCGTCCCGATAGCTACAGGCGAGCACCGCCTGCCACAGATCCAGCAGCTGTTGCCGCGGCCGAATTCTCATCGTCCCTGTCCCTTACCCCCATGCCCGGTCGTCAGCGCCGAACGTTGTCACATAGAGTGTGCCCCCACGGCGTTCGCCAGTCCATGGAATAGGCGAGGTCGGTGTTTGCCGCCGGATAGCGTGCGCGGCAGCGGCTTCCGGTCAGGGCCGGGTCGTCGCCCACCGCACCGCCTGTTCGCACAGCGCGTGAGCGCGTTCGACGGAATCGCGCAGTGTCTCGGGATCGGGTTCCAGCCCGGCGGCGAGCGCATCGATCTCGCTCAGCCCCGCGCGGGCGAGCAGCCGCTTCTCGTTGGTGACCCATTCGCCGCGGGCGGCGAGCACCGCGTGCGCCGACTGGGTGGCGGCCTGGGCGATCGCGCCCGCGCACTGGGCCACCCGGCGGTGCGGCGCATGGTTGGCCCGCGCATAGGTGAGCACCAGCTGCGCGGTGCCCCACCAGACTCCGGGCGCGTTGGCGCGCAACGGCTTCGGATAGCCGGGCCGCGGCAGTTCGCCGCGCAGCACCCGGTTGATCGCGAGTTCGCCGACGACCAGGTAGGAGGGGATCCCGGCCAGATGGAACAGCAGCGGTTCGATGCGGAACCGCCCGGCCCGCGCCTCGTTCAGCTCATGCTCGATCACGTCGAGGTCGCGATAGTGCACGTCCACCGGACGTTCGTCGATGCGCAGCCGGGCGCCACCGTTGAACACCCCGCCACCCCACGCGCCGATCTCGGAAACCTCACCCTCCCAACCGATCTCACGCAGGTGTCGCGGATCGAACCCGCCCCGGTAGTAGATCGCCAGGTCCCAGTCGCTGTCCGGCCGATGCGTCCCCTGCGCCCGGGATCCGCCGAGCGTCACCGCCGAGACCCCGGGCAGCGCCGCCAGCCGGTCCGTCACCTCGTCGAGAAAGTCACCGTCGTCCACGCCCGGATCGTCGCACGCGGACCACCGGACGCGGAATTCGCCGGGTGCGCGGCCTCGGCGAGACGCTCGATACCGGTTCGCGCCGTGAGCGCGGGCGGTGGTGCCGACGCGCCAGGCGGGTGAGCGGTCCCTGGGCACGGACCGGGAACCGGCCGAGGCGTGGCCGGACGCGCGGCTGGTGTCGTCGACGACTCCGGGCATACCGGGAGTCCGGCCATGGATCAGGCGATCCTGCGGGCCGTCCGCGGCTTCGGTCGGAGGTGGGGCGCGGCCTCGTCGGCCGCGGGGTTTCCGGTGCCCGGTGCCGGTGAGGCGCCGCCGGTGCCGGTCGCGGCGGGACGGCCCGCGCTAAGGTGGCAGGCATTCCGAGTGTTGCATGCCGACCGGGAGGTATCCGTGGATTCGAAGACAGTGCTGGGCCCGGCGGTGCGGGGCTTCAACCGCGTGGTGGTGACGCTGACCGAGGCGCCTGTGCTCGGCCCGCTGATGGGCAAGAGCTTCGTCTCGATCAGCTATGTGGGGCGCAAGTCCGGGAAGACCTTCAGTACGCCGGTCAACTACCGGCGGGTGGGCGACGAGTACGTCATCGGCGTCGCCCTGCCGGACAAGAAGAACTGGTGGCGGAATTTCCTCGGTGCGGGCGGGCCGATCACGCTGCATCTCGACGGGGCCGACCGGCACGGGCACGCGGTGGCCGATCGTGACGAGCGCGGCCGGGTCAGCGTGCGGGTGCGCCTGGAGAACTGATCGGGGCCGTACCGAAGCGATCGGGCCGTGCCCGAACAACCGGGGCGTGCCGAAACATCGGGTGGCGCAGGTGGATTCGTGGCGCTCTCCCGAGGACGGCCCGGAATGCCTTGTGACGGCGCCCCAAGCCCCGCTCCGGGGGTTGGTGAGTTGTCCTCCCCGGGATGCGATCACTCCGGTCCGGGCTTAAAGTTCTTGATGCGCAAGGTTGTTGCTTCCACGGTCGCAGGGGGACCGGGCACAGTACCCGCGCGGTGCGGGTACCTGTCGTGGATATGCACGATCCCCGAGCGACAGTGGCGGACGATGTCGGCCGCGTCAGTTGTGGTCGAATTCGTGGTTGCGCACCCCGTGGTGGAAGGCGTCGAGTTCGCCCTGGTCGAAGATGAGTTCGACGCCGCCCCCGGGTTGCGGTGTGGCGGCACGGAATACGAAGTGTCCGTCGGTGCGAGGGGTGATCGTCAGCGGGGAGGAGGTTCCGGCGCCGCGTACCGCGGCTTGAATGGCGTCGAATTGTTCGTCGGTGAACAGCAGGAGTTCGCCGGTCGGCAGTGCGGTGGCGGGGGTGGTGCGGTCGGTGGCGCGCTTGTCGTCCCACACCGCGGTCCAGCCCTGCTTGCGCGCGACCCGCACACAGTTCTGGTTGGGCGAGCTGATACTCGCCTTGCGGAACTCGCCCGCGGTGAATATAGGTAGCAGCGTCATTGGTGGTGCCCTTTCTACAGAGTAAAGCTGCAGACGCGCGAACAGCGGCAGCCCGTGCGTCTGCGGTCTGTCTATGGCTTGTAGCCAACCGCGGCGAAATTACACGGCCGTGCCGGATCCTGTGTATCCACCGGGTGCGTCGGGCGCCAGTCCGTGGCATATACGATGCCGGGTTCGACAAGTTCCACACCGTCGAAGAAGGTGGCGAAATCGTCTCTGCTGCGGGACATTGCCGGGTCGGAGGTGCCGCGGTAGAGATCGACGAGCCCGGCGTAACCCTGCTTGAACTCCGGGCCCGCATCCTCGACCGAGCCGTGCGTCATGGCCACGTAGCTGCCCGCGGGCAGGCGATGCCGCAGCTGCGCCATCAGCTCGTACGGCCGGTCGCTGTCGGGGACGAACGGCCAGACGGCGATGATGAGCAGCCCCAGCGGCTCGTCGAAGTCGATCAGCCGGCGGGCCTGCGGATCGTCGAAGATCACCTCGGGACAGCGCAGATCGGCCTCGATGACGGCGGTGTGGTCCAGCGCGCCCTGCTGCAGCAGCAGGTCGTGGGCGCGGTTGACCGCCTCCATATCGTTGTCGACGTACACCACGCGGGTGTCGGCCGCGTGGGCGCGGGCGACGTCGTGCGTGTTGCCGACCGTGGGTAGCCCGGAGCCGATGTCGAGGAACTGCCGGACTCCTTGCGCCACCATGAATTCGACGGCCCGCTGCAGGAATTCGCGATTGTGGTGGGCCAGCGTGTCGATGTACGGGAAGACCCGGAACACGTGCTCGCCGAAGATCTTGTCGACATCGAACACGGCCTCGCCGGACAGGTAGTAGTGGTACATCCGGGCGGCCGACGGCCGGCTGGCGTCGATCTCGCGGGACTCGAAGTCGTTCATGGCAACCCCCATGACTCGTTGTGATTACTACTGACGAGGTGTGGACGTGCGAGGCAGTGACGGGACGGTCGTCACGCGGTGAAGGTCTTGCGGCGGAACGAGCGCGCGATGTGCTCGATGAAGGTGCGGGAGTCCTCGGCGCCGAGTGCCGCGGCCGACAGCCGCGACCACACCGTCTCCCGGGCCGTGACGGCCGGTTTGTCGTCGATGTATCGAATATCGCCCTGGCTCTCGACGATCGCCATGTCCAGATCGCCGGCGGCGCCCGGTGACGGCACCCGGACCAGGGTGAACCGGTCCTCCATGCCGGCTCCGTAGGTGGTTACGGTGAACGGCAGCACCTGGATGAGAATGGTGGACCGCTTGGACAGCGCCAGCAGATGTTCGAGCTGTTCCAGCATGACCGCGTGGCCGCCGTACTCGCGGCGCAGGCACGATTCGGACAGGATGACCCGGAACTCCGGCGGGTTCGGCCCGAGCAGGATCTCCTGCCGTGCCCGCCGGGCCTGCACCGAATCCTCGACCGTGATCTTCCCGGCCTCCCCGGCCTCGCGGTCGCCGGGTTGTTCGGGCTCGTGCAGGGCACGGATGTAGGACTCGCACTGGATGAGCCCGGGCATGATCTCGGCCTCGGCCACCCGCAACAGGCTGGCGTGTGCCTCCAGGTCGACCAGCAGGCGCAGGTCCTCGATGTAGGCGCGACGGTAACCGCTGTTCCAGAAGCCCCGCTTGTGGTTGTCGCGGCGCAGCTCCTTGAGGATCTCGAGGTAGCCGCAATCGGTGAAGCCGAGCTCGATGGCCAGCCGCTCCAGATCCCCCACGGTGATGGAGCTGGCGCCGTTGGTGAGCATCGCGATCCGGCTCTGACTGGTCTCGATGATCTTGGCCGCCTCGTGCTGGCTGACCCCGGCCGTGTTGATCATGTGCTCGATCTCGCGGCCCAACAGCAGTTTTCGCGCCGTTCGTAATCGCGTAGCCATGATGGTGAACGTCCGGCTCAGCCGGAACGCCTGAACCCCTTCCGCCCCAGCCTCTTTCGTTATCGTGATAATCACGCTAACATCTATCACGTTCAGGATATCACAGTTTCAGTATGTAGCGAGCGTCGTCCGTGGTACTCGGCAGCGTCTCAGCGGAGGGGAAGGCGCATGACGGCTACCACGCAAAGGTGTTCGGCGCCTTGCCTATCCGGCACGGGTCGGCCGTGTCGTGAACTGGACGGTGAGCTGACGGATGCGCTCGCGCGCCGGCTGCTCCGCGAGCACGCGGCATCGTGTGCGCAATGGCTCGCGGCGGTGGCGTATCTGTCGGCGGGGCTGGACGACGACTGAATATGATCGAGTGTTGGAGTGTGCTGTGACAGGGTTGGCGGCCGTCGTGCTGGTCTTCGGCGCGGTGATCGCATTGTGCGCGACCGTGGTGTGGCCGAGTAGTCGACCGGCGCAGCGCGGTACGGGTGGGTTCGACGCCGGTGAGTTCGGTACCGGGCGAACGGAACCCGCCCCCGGAGGAGACACAATGGATGTGTCCGTATGGCCGATCGGCTGGCCGCACGAGGCCCCGGATCAGCCGATGTCGGTGAGCGAAGCGCATTCGGCGATGCAGCGCCATCGCGGCTGTCGCCGCGAGGAATGCCCGCGCAAGCGTGCGGCGTACCAGACACTCGTGGAGGCCGGCCGGATCAAGCCCGACTCCGGGCGCGAACAATAAACATCACCCGACGATTCTTGGGAATTGTCACAGTCGCGGCGCGCCGTGATTCGGATGTTTCTGTCTACCGGTGAGTAGCGCTCGTATTCCTTGTCTGTCCCAGTTACTTTCGTTGCTGCGAAGGGGCCCTGGCGGACGGAAGGAGCGCGCGATGCGAGGCAACGATTCCGGCGACGCCGAGTCCGCGGACGGTCCCCTCGACCGCTCGGGGGGTGCCCGCGATTCACCGTGGAATCCGGAAAAGCGTTGGGATACAGGTGGATCCGATCCCACGGCGGTGATGCGGCTGGGTTTCGAGCTGGCCATCGTGCTGCTCGACGCCACCGAGTCCGCTGCCGCCGTGGCGCTGCATCGGCTCGAGGACGCCGCCGCCGACTGGGCCCGCGACGGCGTGCCCATCGACACGGTGCAGCACGCGATTCATCGCGGCGTCAAGGTGAGCCTGGATCGGATCGACCCCACGGGCGCGCGCGGCCGTACCGATCCGGTGGCCGATCGGGCCTTTCTCGTCGACATGCTCGACGTGCTGACCTCGGCGGTGTCGCGGGCCTACGTCGCCGAGATCCAGGCCCGGCCCGGGTGGTGATCGGCTTCGGCTATCGGTCCGAGCTGCGGTAGCTGCGCGCGACGAGCGCCGAGCGCAGGTACCACAGGCCGCTGGCCTGGGTGGGGTCGAAGCCGGTGAGTTGGCCGATGCGTTTGAGCCGGTAGTCGACGGTGTTGGTGTGGACGTGGAGGAGGCGGGCGGTGCGTTGGCGGTTGAGGTTGTGGGCGATGTGGGTGTGCAGGGTTTCGAGGAGTTCGGGGTGGTGGTCGAGGGGTTCGAGGAGGGAGCCGAGGTATTCGCGGCCGGGTCCGGGGCGGGTGAGCTGGTATTCGAGGGCGAGGTCGTCGAAGCGGTAGAGGCCGGGTTCGCTGTGCAGGCGGGCGACCATGTCGAGGAGTTGGTGGGCTTGGTCGGCGGCGGTGGGGATGGTGTCGGTGGGGGTGCTGACGAGGGTGGCGGTGATGGGGACCCGCGCGGCCTTCGACAGGCGAGTGACCAGATCGTCGAACGTGTCGTCGGTCTCGCGGACCGGGATGAGCAGGGTGCCGCCGTCGACGCTGAGCAGCGAGAGGGCGGTGTCGTTACATCGAGTGGCCAGGGTGGCCTGCAGGCGCCGGAGTTTGCGGCGCGCAACGACTCTGCCGTCGAGCACCGGGTTGGACTCGTCGGGGTGCGGGGGTATGGCGAGGGCGAGGACGTGGTAGCGCTCGGCGATCTCGATGCCGCATTCGCGGGCCATGGTGGAGGTGGGGTGGCCGCCGAGGAGTGCGGAGGTGAGGGTGTGGACGGCGGTGTGGTGTTCGGAGACTACGGCTTTGAGTTCGCGGACGTAGGCGGTGGAGACGGCGGTGGTCATGGTGTCGAGCATTTCGACGACGAGTTGCGCTCCGCCGATGAGGGATTCGTAATCGGCGAGGCTGAGCGTCATCCCGTCGTGCTCACCGGACCCGGCGCTCCGATGCTTGGTGGCCGCGCTGCTGACCACCAGATCGAATCCGATCTTGAAGCCCTCGTGGATGGCGTGGTGGATGGTGTCGATCGGCACGCCCTCGCGGGCCCATTGGGCGGCGGCGTCCTTCAAGCGCTCGATCTTCTCGGGAATGTTGGTGCCGTCGAGCATGCCGACGGCGAGTTCGAGGCAGGTCCGGGTGATGGTGGTGACGTCGCCGTAGATGGCGTCGCCGGGCAGTGTGCCGCAGGGTGCGACGTTCTCGACGAAATGCCCGACCATCTGGCGCGATAAAGCCCAGACGTCCTTGAGCGGCGACGACATCGGTCGCCCCGAGACGGTCAGTGTCGGTCGGTTCTGAGTGCTGACAGACATGGGAAACTTCCTTCCACCCCCGTTCACTGCACTGCCATATCAACGTAACCGTTTCGAGACTCTTCAGGGCAGAATCCACAATCGATCGTGAAGATTCGGGAGATTCCGTGTGGTACTTCTCGTGTCGGATCACAGTGCCGCGGCCGGCAACCGGGCGCTCACAGCGGCGACTCGTTGACCGGGGCGCCCGTGAGCAGCCGCTTGAGCACCTTGCCGGTCTCACCGCGCGGCAGCGCGGACAGGAACGTGACGTCGCGCGGGACGGAGAAGCGGCTGAGCCGGTGGCGGACGTAGGTGCGAATCATGTCCGAATCCAGCCCCGAGCCCTCCCGCTTGACGATGAAGGCCGCCAGTCGCTGGCCGAACTCACGGTCCGGCACGCCGACCACCGCGACGTCGGTGATCTGCGGCAGATGCGCCAGCGCCTCCTCGACCGGCCGCGGGAAGACGTTCTCGCCGCCGGAGATGATCATCTCGTCGTCGCGGCCGTCGATGAACAGCCGCCCGGCGGCGTCGAGATAGCCGAGGTCGCCGGTGTCGAGCATGCCGTCGGCCTCCTCCGGCGGTGCGGCGTTGACGTAGCCGTCGAACAGCATGTGATTGCCGACGTAGATGCGCCCGGTGGCGCCCACCGGGACCGGGTCGTGGTCCGGGCCCAGGATCGCGATCCGGGTGCCCAGCGGCGGGCGGCCGGCCGTGGTCGGGGAGGTGCGCAGATCCTCGGGAGTGGCGACGGTGGCCCACGAGACCTCGGTGGACCCGTAGACGTTGTAGAGCACATCGCCGTAGGTGTCCATGAACCGCTGCACCGTGGCGCCGGCCAGCGGTGCGCCGCAGCTGGCGACGACGCGCAGGCTGGAGGTGTCGAACCGGGCCCGCACCGGGGTCGGCAGATCCAGGATGCGCTGCACCATGGTCGGCACCAGAACCAGTGTGGTGACCCGGTTTTCGGCGATCAGGCGGAGGGTGTCGCGGGCGTCGAAGTGTTCGGGCAGCACGACGGTGGCGCGCAGCGGCGTGCTCAGCTGCAGCGTCGCCATGCCCCAGGTGTGGAACAGCGGCGCCGGGATGAGCATGGTCTCGTTCATCCGCAGCGGGATGCGCGACAGCAGCGCGGCCACCGTGGCGAAACCCTTGGGATGCGGGCGGCGGGCGCCCTTGGGCGTGCCGCTGGTGCCGGAGGTGAGCACGATCAGCCGGCCGGCCCGGGACGGTTTGCGGAAGTCGCGGTGCCCCTCGGTGATCAGGTCGTCGATGGTGGTGCGGTAGGGGCCCGCCCCGATATCGGTGAACACCCGCTGGATATCCGAATGCAGGTAGTGCACCAGCGATTCCAGCTCGCTGTCGACGAACAGGTGCTCGAGCCGGTGCCGCTGGACGATCTCCTCGATCCGCCGCGCCGACAGGCCCGCGTTCAGCAGCACCACATCGACACCGAGTTTGCCGGCGGCGACCATGGTTTCGACCATTCCGGCGTGATTGCGGGCCAGCAGGCCGACCGCATCGCCGGAGCCGAGCCCGAACCGGGCCATCGCGGCCGCCAGCGCGTGGCTGCGCTCGTGGATCTCGGTGAAGGTGCGGGTGCCGTGATCGTCGACGACGGCCGGGCGGTGCGGGGAGCATGCGGCCGCCGCCGCGTAGCCGCCGGCCAGATTGAATCCCCACGCGGCCAGTTGGCGCAGCTGTTTCGCGCCGAGATCGGGGCGGTAGGTGCGGACGACGCCGGTCGAGACCATCTGGCGAGCCACGTCGGCATGCCGGCGTAGCAGCGTGCCCTCGCCGTTGACCACCACGGACGTCGGTGCGCCCGTGAGTAGTTCGGCCAGCCGTCGCAGCCCGGCCTCGGCCCAGTCGGTGATGTCGGAGTCCGGCAGCGCGGCCGCGATCGGGTGGATGCGGCCCGGCGCGAAGAAGGTGAGGGTGACGCGGGTGCCCTCGCCGGTCGCGGTGTCACGCAACCGAACCGCCGCGAAGCTGGCCGTCGCCGCGCACTTCAGTTCCAGGCTCTCGCCGGGGCTTCCGGCCACGAAAGTTGCTGCGAATGTGCGTATCCCGGCCCTCGGGGTGCCTATCCGGAACTGCCACAGCGGATGGCCGTCGATCGTCTCCAGGCGATCGCAGGCGCCGATTCCGGGGAAGAATCGCGAATAGCTTTGCGGATCCGTGAGCAGATCCCACACGGATTTGCGGTCGACCGGCAATTCCACGGTCGCGTCGATCACATCGGTAGCCAACTTCGTACACTTCTCGCGGGCTGGTCCGAACCGTCCGGACCGGCGGGGACTCATTTGTAGCCGGTGCGTCGCGGACCGGTCAAGTACGGTGTCGCACACCGTATTTCGGGGTACGAATGACATGTGTAGCGGCATTGTTTTCCGTCTCAGTTTACCGATCGGAACCCGCCGCAGAGCCGGTGTCGCGCATTCTTGTGATCGTTCCCTGAGTTCCGTCGTACGGGCTTGTGACGGGGCGGGCGGGGACGACGCTCACCGGTTGCCGGCGCCGCGCCCGGGCGTGCTGGAAGTTCGGTTGTGCCGCAGTGCCTTTCGGCGCGCCGGATCCGGCGCCTCGGCCGGGATTCGCGCCGATTTCGGCCGGGCCCGAGCGGAATCGCGGATTGTTGTCCGTCACTGTCTTCGCGGACTCGATATGGTGAACTTTCCCAGTGGCACGACGGCGGTTTCCGTCCCTCAGTAAGTTACGAATCTGCGGGAGCAGCGCTGGGGGTCGGGGTGCGAAGGAGCACGGAGTGTCACATCGAGTACTGGTCATGCACGTCGACGACCTGGACGGCACGTCGTCGGCGGCCGAGACGGTGGTCTTCGGCCTGGACGGGGAGACCTACGAGATCGACCTGTCGGCCGCCAACGCGGCCCGGCTGCGCGAGCAGGTGGGGCACTGGGCCGGACACGCCCGCCGGGTCCGGCGCACCATGACGAGTGTGCGCAGGCCGGCGACGATGACGGCCGTCGAATCGACCGCGGCACGGAAATGGGCGCGCGAGAACGGACTTGCGGTGTCCGCGCGCGGCCGTGTGCCCGCCGAGGTGCTGCGGGCCTACCTGAACGCCGAGCGGTCCACGGCCGACCGGCGCGCGGCCGACTGAGAACGGGCCGATCGAGACCTTCGTCGCAAACCCACCAGCAAACGATCGGCGCCCATCCGGGCCGCGCCTCGCGCCGAATACCGGACAGTACTCGATGGCCCTTGCGCAGCAGCAGGGCCGGAGTGCCGGTATCCGCAACGCCGACGGAAGGACCAGCCGATGATCCCGCATTTCATCGATCAGCTCGTGAGCACGATTTCCGGCTTTATCGACACGCTCCTGATGCCCTGAATCGACGGAAGTAGGACGCCTCGGAGCCGGGGTTTGCCGGACCGCGTGCCGGGCCGGTGCCCGCTCGTCGGGAGCCGGGAAGTTCAGCGCGGGCGGAAAGTCTCAGCGCGGGCCGGGAAGTATCGCCCGGGCCGTGATGTCGTGATTGTGCAGCACCCACCGGTTCGGCCCGGCGGCCTTGGCCCGGTACAACCCGGCGTCGGCGGCGTCCAGCAATTGTTCGGCATCCGCATCGGCAACGGGGGTCACCACGGCTCCGATGCACGCGGAGATCGTCAGCTTCAGATCGTCCACCGGAATCGGCTCGGTGAGCGCGTCGAGCAGCGTCCTCGTCACGGCCGCCACCCGGGCCGCATCGCACGGCGGCGGGAACAACACCACGAATTCGTCGCCGCCGACCCGCGCCAGCATCGCCTCGGCGGTGTGCGCGGCCAGTCGCGGTGCCACCGCGGCGAGCAGCCGATCCCCGACGCCGTGCCCGTAGGTGTCGTTCACGCCCTTGAATCCGTCCAGGTCGATGAAGCCCAACCCGATCCGGTCGTCCGGCCCGGCGTCCGCGATGATCTCCGCGACCGTCTCGACCAGCCGGCGCCGATTGGGCAGGCCGGTCAGCGGATCGTGCCGGGCCTGGCGGCTCAGTTCGGCCTGCAGGGCCCGGCGCTGGGTCGTATCCTCGCCCACCACCAGCAGGTAGGCCGAGCGCCCGCCCGTCGCCGGCACCAGCGTGATCGCCCACTCGGCCCAGCCGCCGGTCCGGTCGGGGCGCGCATAGCGCAGCTCCAGCCGCACCGTGCCGGATCCGGTGGTCAGCAACTCGTCGAAGACGCGCGCCCGGATCTCGGCGTGGTCGTCCGGGTGCACCAGCTCCGAGACCGGCAGGCCGCGAAGCCGCGGCACCGGCAGGCCGAGCATGGCGGCCAGCGCCGGGTTCGCGTCGACGACCTGTCCGCCCGTATCGCAGATGCCGATCGCGACGGCGGCGTTGTCGAACAGCACCCGGAACCGCACCTCGGCCGCCTGGCGGGCGTCGGCCATCGCCGCGTGCAACATCTCCTGGTGGCGGGCCCGGGTGGCCAGCAGCTCCACAGTGTAGCCGCGGGCCAGCTCGCCGAGGGCGGTGACGACCCGCGCCCGGTGCGGTGCCATGGCCTCGGCCAGCGGTGCCAGCGCGCCGGAGGTGCGGGCCATCACCCGGGGGTCGGTCAGATTCGCGCGGACCAGGTCGGCGCCCACCGCGGCGGCGGCCGCCCCGTCGAACGGCTCGGCCACGATGGCCGCCATCAGCCGCTCCAGCAGCCCCGTGAGCAGCCGCTCGAGATCGCGCTGCGGCATCGGCACGAAGCCGGTGTCCGACACCGCAGTTCGCCACTGCCGCGCCAGTTCGGCGACGGCCTGTTCGCGTGTCACGCCAACCACCCCCGCCCGGTTCGGATGCGCACTCGGTGACATGCGGGAACGGCATGGTTACCGCACCATGATCACAGGTTACCGCCGTCGCCGGGCCTCGTATCGGGCGGGCGCGTCGTCGTGACCGGGCACTATTTTCCGGACCCGCGAATTGTGCGGCGGGCCCACACAGCAGAACGGCCGGGCCCGGATTATCGCGTTGCGCACGCGGTAACCCGGGCCCGGCCGGAAACCCATTCAACCAGGTGGAATACCCGAATCGTGAGTCTACTTGCTCGCTTTGTGATAGGCGGCGACGATCTCGGACGAAATTCGCCCGCGGGCCGACACGTTGTAACCGTGTTTCTTCGCCCATTCCCGGATGGCCACCGTCTGTTCGCGGTCGGCCGCGGACTTCGGCCGTGTCACCGCGCCCGACTTCACCCGGCCCACCTTCCGGGCCTTATCGGTCCAGGGTTCCAGGGAACCCCGGAGCTTGCCGGCATTCAACGTGGAGAGATCGATTTCGTAGGCCACACCATCGATCGAGAACTGCACGGTCTCATCCGCTTTGGACTTCCCGTCGTAATCGTCGATGAGCGTGACGGTGACCTTCTTGGCCATGAGCCAGCCCTTTCGCACGGACACGGATCTACTCGGATTGCGTATACCGTACCGCAGCGATGTCAGGGGAAGCGAATCCGGCGCTATTCGGCGTTTCCCTCGGGGAATGTCCGAAAGGGAGCAAAACAATCCGGTCCGGAAGGAATTCGCAGGCCCGGCGGGATTCGGAGGGTGCCCGCGCCGGAACGTCCCCGGCGACGTGTGTGCGACATCCCGGCGCGTATTCGCCGGATCCGTTCAGCCGACGGTGTGCCCGCCGCTGGGATCGCCGTAGCGGGCCTCGGCGCAGTCGTGCAGCAACTCGGAGAGCCCCGCCAGCATCTCGTAGAGGTCCTCCACCGCGGCGTTTTCCTCGGGGTCGGTGGACCAGGTGGACGTCGGGGTCATGCCATACCTTTCGCGAGATGGTGCGCGGTGCGGCGCTGATAGGCGTCGCCGGCGCGCAGGACGGTCGCCTCGTCGAAATACCGGCCGCTGATCGATATCGACAGCGGGGTGCCGTCGGCGGACAGGCCGATCGGCACGGCGAGGGTGGGATTGCCGAGAGGGTTCCAGTAAGGGGTGTGCAGTGAGGACAGCGCGCCCAGCGGCCGCATCGGGTCGAGCGTCGACAGCGGCGGCGCGCCGAGGTGGCCGGTCGGGGTGACGACGAGGTCGACCCGGCCGAGCAACTCGGCCATCCGGTCGCGCGCGATCCGCCGGACGCGTTGGGCCTGAACGTAATCCGGTCCGGACACCGCCGCGCCGCCGGCGAGCACGATGCGGGTGCCGCGCCCGTAATCGGTCCAGCGGTCGCGCAGATCGGTGCGGTGGTAGGCGTGCGCCTCGGCGAGCATCACCAGCAGGTCGATCGCCACCAACTCCTGGTACATCGGCACCTCGACCGGCACCACCGTGGCGCCCGCGGCCCGCAGCGCCTCGATCGACTCGGCGAACAGCCGCGGCTGCTCGGGGTCGATCCCGCCGTCGGCGAATCGGTCCAGGTCGTCCACGCCGACGGTGACCCCGTGCAGATCGCCGGTGAGGGCGGCCGGATAGTCGGCGACCGGCTCCGCGGCGCTGTACGGGTCGTCGGGATCGGGGCCCGCGAGCACCGACAGCAGCAGCGCGCAGTCGGCGGCCGAGCGGGCCAGCGGGCCGACGTGGTCGAGTGTGTAGCCCAGCGGCACCACACCGGACTTCGGCACCCGCCCGAAGGTGGCCTTGAGACCGGTCACGCCGTTGAACGCCGCCGGTATCCGGATGCTGCCGGCGGTGTCGGTGCCGATCGAGGCGAGGAACAGCCCCGCGGCGACTCCGGAACCCGAACCGGAGCTGGAGCCGCCGGCCCAGCGCTCGCGATCCCACGCGCAGCGCGGCACCGGAAAGGGCTTGTCCGGGTCGGGAACTCCGATCGCGAACTCCATCGTGCTGGTCTTGCCGGTGATCACGGCGCCGGCCTGCTCCAGCCGCCGGACCACGGCGCAGTCGCCGATATCCGCGCCCCACGCCGGATCGAGCACCAGGCTCTGCGCGGTGGTCGGGGCGTGCGCGTGGGCGAGAATGTCCTTGACGCCGATCGGAATTCCCGCGAGCGGCGGCACCGGCGTTCCGGTGGCCAGCTGCCGATCGATCTCGGCCGCGCGGAGGCGCGCGCGGTCGTCGAACCGGGCCAGATACGCCCCGACGTCGTCGGTGGTGGCGAGCGCGCGCTCGACCAGATCGGTGGCGGTGATTTCACCGGCGCGCAGGGCGGCCGCGGCGTCGGTCACGGTGTCGAAGGAGGTTGGGCGGGCGGCGGTTTCGGTCATGCGGGACTCTCCTGTCGGTCGGCGCCGGTGATGTCGATGCGGGGGATGTGACCGATCTCGATGAGCAGCTCGTTGCGGCAGGTGCCGAGCGCGTAGTCGACCACCCGGTCGGTGTCGTCGCGAATGCGCTGCTGCACCAGCAGAACCGGCTCGTTCGGCAGCACGTGCAGCAGGGCCGCGGTGTGCTCGTCGGCGGCCGCCGCCTGCACGCCGACATCGCAGCTGGCGGTGTCGATGCCGCCGGAACGCAACAGCGCGTAGAAGTCCCGCCGGAACAGCGACTGGTCCACCCGCGCGGCCTCCGGCGCGCGAATGTAATTGGTGAACACCGCCATCGGGCGCTGGTCGGCGAGCAGGACGTATTCGACGCACAGGCAGTCGTCGCCGGTTGCGGTGCCGTCGAGATGACCGGCGATCACCCGCGGCGCGGGAATCCAGGCCCAGTGCAGCAGCCGGGGCGTGATCCGCCCGACCGCGAGATGGTCGTCGAGCTCGTGGCCCTGCGGCGGCAGCGACCCGGGGATCACGTACTCGTCGCGCACGGCCAGGGTGCCCAGCCCGCGGCGGCGCTCGATCAGCCCGTCGCGGCGCAACAGGTCCAGCGCCTCGCGAACCACGTCGCGGGGCGCGCGATACTGCGCCATCAGCTCGGCCTCACCGGGCAGCCGACCCGTGCCGAACTCCCCGGTCCGCAGCGCCGCCCGCAACAGATCACGCACCCGCCGCGCGGCCAGCTGCGAGGCGGCCGGGAACAGCCCCCGCACCTGTTCCCCGAACGCCGCGCGCTCGCGGGCGATGCCTCCCGACCGGGCGGAATCGCCGCCGCCGGACTGCCCGGTATCGTTCCCGTCGGGCCGAATCGCACTGATGGACATGGCGGTAGCGTGCCCACTCCCCGGTTACGCGACAAGACACGCCGGTAAATCTCCAGTTACGCGATTACACACCCGCCCCCCGAACCCCTGACCAGCGTGTTCGCGTACCAAGCCGGCAACTTCCGCGAACACGCGCGACATTCGGCCACGCCATCCGGCACGTCGTCCGCCCGTTCCGCGAGCCGCACGGCGAGGGCCCGATACGACGTGTGCTCACGCGATCCGCTCCTCGGGTGGAGACGGTTGCGGGCGGCGAAAGGACCGGGCCACCGGTCGGTCGTCCGGCGTCCCGATGCCGTGCATTCGTACCTCGAGGCCGTGACGTCGGGGACTCCGGCGGCGGGTCGCGAACCAGCCGACCACGTCGGGCCGACCAAGCGGCGCGTCCTGGATACAGTCATTTATCCCCTGCCCGCCGGGGGCGAATCGATAGGCGGTGGCGCACCCTAGGCGCCGTCGCGCACCGCCGCTGGCTGGGCGGCCGACACCTCGAGTCGATCGTGGGACGCTTCCTGCCACCGACTCGAGCGGGTGGCATGTCGGGGCACAGCCCGAGAATGGTGTCCGCCGGCGAGGGCCCATTCGGCCGGTGGGTCGAAATCTGTTGTGGCGCAGGAAGTATGCGCACGGAGTCTTGCGGGACTCGCAATTCGGCGGGCAAGTCGACGCAACGAGTCGATTGTGGAGACGCTTCCGGTCACCGACTCGGGCGGGTGGTATGTCGGGGTACAGCTCGGGAATGGTGTTCGCCGGTGAGAGCCCATTCGGATGGTGGGTCGAAATCTGTTGCGGCGCAAGAAGTATTCGCACGGGTTCTTGCGAGACTCGTACTTCGGTGGGCAAATCGGTGCGGTGTCGCCCCGGCTGTGTGGGCCACCGTTTTCCGGCTGCTGCACCCGCTGTGTCTCAGGCCGACGGCAGCGGTCGCACCATGTCTTGTGCACCGGGCGGGCGCCGGGCCACGAGTTGGAGCATGGTGCAGCGGTGCGGCAGTCCGCCCGGGCGCACGACCCGCGATGGACGGGAGGTCCGCGGTCTCGGAAGTGGGTCCGGCCGCTTCGAGCGTCGGCGTGCAGCGAGATGAACCCGTTGCCGGACGCGGCTTCTCGTTCCTGCGCGGCGAGGGAGCGCGTCGTGACGAGCGGTTCTCGGTCCGCCTGTGTCCGGGCAGGGGTGGTGTGGCGACTATCTGACTACTATTATCTATAGTTAGATGATCTGCGGAGTTCTGTTGGAGGAACAATGGATTCGGTTCGGCGGGCGTACGACTCGGTGCAGCAGGCCTGGAGTGGGCAGCGGTGGGAGTCGTGGGCGGAGACCTGTGCCGAGGGGTATCGGTTCGATACGGGGACCGGGTTGCGGCTGGATCTGGCGGGGACCATGGCCTGGAGCAGGGCCTGGTTCGCCGCGTTTCCGGACTACACCGAGGAGATCGGTGCCGTGCATATCGGGCCCGTACACGCCGGTTCCCCGGGTGCCGGTAGCGAGAACGCCGGGACCGGGTCGGGCGGCACGGGCACCGGGGTTACGGATAGCGGGGATGATCGGCCCGTCGGCGCGAAATCCGTTGTCGCCGAACTGATCGGCGAGGCGACGTCGGTGAACGATTTCGTGCTCGGCGGCGCGACCCTGTTGCCGGCCACGGGGCGCCGGTTCCGGATCGCCTACGCGAAGGTGCTCGTCTTCGACGGTGATCTGCGGGTCGTGCGCGATCGGCAGTATCAGGACCGGCTCGATCTGTATCGGCAGTTGGGTGTGCCGGCCGCGTTCGGCGACTGACGGGGAAGCAAAAGGTGTCGGTCGAGCTGGGCAACCGGCGGAAGAGCTGTGTGCACCGGTGGCGGTCGGCGACTGGGGAGTGAGCTGGGTGTGCTGGGGGCGACCGGCGGGAGCGCTGGGTGTATCGGTTGTGCTGGGCAACTGGCGGGGCGCTGGGTGTGCCGGTTGTGCTGGGCAACTGGCGGGAGCATTGGACGTCCCTGTTGCATTGCGTAACTGGCGGGAGCGCTGGGTGTGCCGGTCGCGTTGCGCGACGGGCGGGTGCTGGGCGTGCTGGTTGTGCTGGGCGACTGGCGCTGGGTGGACCGGTGGCGGTCTGAGACTGCCGGGGCCTGCCGGTGGTCGGCAGGCCCCGATACTCCTGGCGTGAGCGGCGCTGTCCCTGGCGTGAGCGGCGCTCAGGCGTCCCGGGGGAGCAGCGCGAGGATCTCCTCGGTGGTGCCGGTTTCCCCGAGGCGGGGGAAGATCTTGGTCACGCTGTGTTCGTGCGAATCGGCGTCGCGGTCGGCGGCCGCGTCGGTCGCGATGGTGACGTGGTAGCCGTGCTCGTGCGCGGCGCGGGCGGTGGACTCTACGCCGATGCTGGTCGCGACGCCGCCCAGCACGATGCCGGTGACGCCCCGGCGGCGCAGCTGCACATCCAGATCGGTGCCGTGGAAGGCGCCCCAGTTCCGCTTGGTGACGACCAGGTCGGTCGGTTGCACGTCGAGCTCGTCCACCAGCGTGTCCCAGCCCTGCGGCGGCGGGCTCGACCGGCCGCCGACCTCGGTCCGGCCGGGGGGCGCGTCGGCCCCGTCGGATGCGAACGAGACCCGGACCAGCGCGACCGGCAGCCCGGCCGTGCGGAACGCGCGGGCGAGCTCGGCGCCGCGGGCGACCACGTCGGCGGCGGTGTGCGGCACGGTCGGCGCGCCGACGATGCCGCGCTGCAGGTCGATGAGCACCAGGGCGGTCTTCGGATCGAGGGTGGTGGCGGGCACGGAATACCTCTTCATCGTTCGGATCTGTGGTTCGGTCAGTCGAGGAGGCGGCGCAGCAGCGGAATCGCCGCGAGTAGCGAATCCTGTTCGGCGCGTGACAGTTTCGCGGCCATGGCCTGCGCCAGCCAGTCCTCCTTCGCGGCGCGCGCGGCCGTGATCAGCCGCTGCGCCTCGGCGGTCGGCGTCATCAGCACCTGGCGCTGATCGGTCGGGTGCGGGGCGCGCTCGACCAGGCCGTGTTCCTCCAGCGCGGCGACGGTCAGCCGCATCGACTGCGGCCGCACGTTCTCCGCGCGGGCGAGTGCGGCCACCGTCGCCGGGCCGTCGCTGAGCAGCCGGCTCAGCGCCACCGACTGCGAGGGCGTCACCTCGAGACCGGAGTGCGTGGACCGCAGTCGCCGCAACAGCCGGCTGACGGTTACGCGCAGATCGCTCGCGGCCGCGGCCAGCTCATTCGCCGAGCGATCGCCCGGGGGGTGCCGATCGTCCGCCATGACACCAGTCTGAAATAAGACAGGCAAACTTGCAAGTTTTTCTGTCTTAACCCTCGTGCGAGCGCGTCGCTCTTGAATACATAGCGATGTGTGCATACCATCGCGTGTGGTCGGTTAAGAGCAGGAGAGGGGACATGATGGGCGCGGGACATGCGCATGCACACGCATCGCCCGATGGTGACAGGCGCTGGTTGGCCGGGGCACTGGCGGTGATCGTGCTGTTCCTGCTCGGCGAGGTCGTGGTGGGCGTGCTCGCCGGCTCGCTGGCGCTGCTGTCGGATGCCGCGCACATGCTCACCGACGCCGCCTCCATCGCCCTGGCGCTGTGGGCGATGCGGCTGTCCGCCCGGCCCGCCACGGGCCGGATGACCTTCGGCTGGAAGCGGGTGGAGATCCTCTCGGCGCAGGCCAACGGTGTGACGTTGCTGCTGCTGGCGGTCTGGCTGACCTACGAGGCGATCCAGCGCCTGGTACACCCGCCGGCGGTGTCCGGCGGGCTGGTGCTGGGTACCGCACTGGTCGGTGTCGTGGTGAATCTGGTTGCCACGTGGATGATTTCGCGGGCCGACCGCGCCAGCCTGAACATCGAGGGCGCCTTCCAGCACATCCTCAACGATCTGTTCGCGTTCATCGCCACGGCGATCGCCGGTGCGGTCATCATGGTGACCGGCTTCGGCCGTGCCGACGGCATCGCCACCCTGGTGGTGGTCGTGCTGATGGTGCGGGCCGGGGTGGGGCTGGTGCGCGCGTCGAGCCGGATCTTCCTGGAGGCGGCGCCCGCCGACCTGGATCCGTCGGCGATCGGCCGGGCCATGGCCGCCCGCGACGGCGTCGTCGAGGTGCACGACCTGCATATCTGGGAGATCACCTCCGGGTCGCCGGCACTGTCGGCGCACGTCCTGGTCGAACCGGGCCGCGACTGCCACGCCGTGCGCGAGGGCGTGGCGCGCTGGCTGGCCGACGAGCACCACATCGAACACGCCACCCTGCAGGTCGATCACGCTCAGCCCCGGCTGATCGAACTCGGCGCCCCGTCGGCGCCGCACTGCGAGATCACCCACGGCCCGGCGCACCTGCGCCCGGCCGTGCTGTCCGGTTGTTCCGAATCGCCCGCCGTGCATCGCCCCTCCGCCTCGTCGTAGTGCGAGAACTCACCGCGGGATGCAGAATCCGGCACGGCGGCGAGGACTCGTTCGGCGGTCGTACGGACCGTTGCTGTGACCCGCGCGCCGTACGGCCGGTGCGGTGTCGCCGCCGTTCACTCGCGCTGCCACACCCGAGTTCGGCACCGGGGCGCCGAGTCCCGCGTAGTGCACCGTGCGGGGCGTCGACGGAATGCGGTGTGAGCGCATGCGTCCGGGTGCGCGTCGGCCGGTTGTTCCGTGTTCGTCTCGTTCCGCGCTTGTCACGAGCGGCGGTCCGGCCGTTGACGCATGCCCGGCAGTTATTCAGGAGCAACCGTACGAAACGCCTTCGATGGACGTCGGCGACACGGGGTGTGGGTGAGTGGTTTTTCGTGGTCGTGGGTGGACCATGGGGCTATGACGCGACATCGAGCGCTCGCCATTCGTGCCGTGCTGGTGACGGTTTCGGCCGCCGGGCTACTGGCCGGCGCCGGTGTGGCGGGGGCGGAGCCCGCCGTCGACTTCCGCGGCGGTGCTCACATCCACGCGCACGTCACCGGTGCGAAGCCCGGTCACGACTGCCAGATCGCCGCTCGCGACATCGACGGGCCGTGGCGTCCGGTGCGCGCCGACGGCGTCGTCGATCTCGAGTCGGGCCCCGTGCCGCCCGGCCGGCACGCGGTGCGGGTGCTCTGCGAGAACCGCATGCGTGGCGATATCGCGACACACGTCGTCGGCGGCGTGACCGAGGTGACCACCGGCGGCTGAGCCGCCGTGCGGCCGCGATGCCACCGATCCCCGGACCGGCGCGCTCCGGATCTGCTCGGTCCCGCTCGCCTCGGCCTCGGCCTCGGCCGCCTAGACCTTGCGGATCACCGTGACGACCTTGCCCAGGATCTGGGCGTCGTTGCCGGGGATCGGCTCGAACAGCGGGTTGTGCGGCATGAGCCAGACCTGCTTGCCGGAGCGCTTGAACGTCTTGACCGTCGCCTCGCCCTCGATCATCGCGGCGACGATATCGCCGTTGTCGGCGACGTTCTGCTGGCGCACCACGACCCAGTCGCCGTCGCAGATGGCGGCGTCCACCATCGACTCGCCGACGACCTTCAGCAGGAACAGCGAGCCCTCGCCGACCAGCTCGCGGGGGAGCGGGAACACGTCCTCCACTGCCTGTTCGGCCAGGATCGGACCACCGGCGGCGATCCGGCCCAGTACCGGGACGTAGGTCGGGGCCGGCTGGTCGCCGGTGACCTCGGGCTCCACCGGGCGCAGGTTCGCCACCGCGCCGACCGCGCGCATCGCCGTCTCGTCCAGGCCCCGGACGTCCACCGCGCGTGGGCGATTCGGATCGCGGCGCAGGAAGCCCTTGCGCTCCAGCGCGCGCAGCTGATGGGCGACCGAGGAGGTCGAGGTGAGCCCCACCGCGTCGCCGATCTCGCGAATGCTCGGCGGGTAGCCGCGCTCGCTGACCGAGGTGCGGATGACCTCGAGCACCTTGCGCTGGCGAACGGTGAGATCCGCCTCGGTGCCGGATGATTCGGCGCTGTCGATGGCGGCGTCCGCGTCGTGCCGGCCGCCTGCCGTGTTGTCGCTCACGACTCACCTCGCTCGTGCTCGGCTCCCACGTGTACGGCTCCCTCGTGTACGAAACGTGTTGTGCGGTCGGGCGCGGAACGCGCTGTGTGTGCCCTCGGCTCGCTCACAGTCGCCGTCCTCCGTTCATGGGTGTGCTGAATCCTCCTCGCGCCGCGCGGACCGGCCATCGCGGCACTCCTCTGTGGTCTCACCGGATTTCGTGACTCGAATGTAGTCCGCTCGTCACCAGGTTTCAAACATCTGTTCGACGCATGTCGCGAGAAGTCGTGACTTTGTCGGTGCCTCGTGGTAAGAATCGAACATCAGTTCTTCGAACAGATGATCGAACGGCGCGGTGGTCGAACGGCACGGTGGCCGGCCGAGGCGCGGATCGACCGGCATGTGGGTCGAACACCGCTTGTTCGAACGCTGGCTCCTCGAACCGAACCGAACACCGAGTCTCATCACGCACAGGGTTCCGTCCCGACACCACCTGGAGGTCTGTCCGATGCGCACTGCGATCAGCGAATGCGATTCCGCCGGAGCCGATCTGGGCTTCGACACCATACCGCATGCTCAGCGTCCGCCGTCGCGATCGCGCGCCGTCGAGCCCGTCCGCCGCCGCGCCGACACCAGGCGCCCCGGCGGCGATCGCCCCCGTGCCGCGGTGGTGCGCTACGACCGGCAGCACGTGGAGCTGTCGCGTTCTCCGCACCCGATGGACCGAGTCGCCCGGGCGCGGGTCGGGTTCGCGACCCTGGCGGCGGCCGCGGTGCTCAGCGCCGCGGCCGTGTGCGGCCTGTTCGGGCTGGCACAACTGAGCACCGGCGGTGCGGCGGAGCCGACATCGGCGGTGCGGGTGCACGAGGGAGAGTCGCTGTCCGATGTCGCCGCCCGGGTGGCGCCGGGTGATCCGGTGCGCGATACGGTCCGAAAGATCGTGGAGCTCAATGGTTTGCGCGGTGCCGAGGTGGCGCCCGGGCGCACGTTGATCGTGCCGGCCACCGACCGCTGAGCGCCGCGGCCGGGGGGCGCGTCGTCCCGGTGTCACTGGTCCCGCCCCGGGTGCGCGGGCCGGATCGGCCGGTGCCGGTCCGGGCCCGAAAAGGGTGTCGGCCGGGGTCCGGCCGGTCTGTCCAGGGGTGCACCCGGCCTTCGTCCATGTCCTGCAGGTATCCTCGATACTGCTGTGTATGAAGACAGCAGCGCGCTGTACGGCGACGACCGACCGCGTCGCCGTAGACCGATGCAGGCATCGACGAAGGATCTCGGATGCATTGCCCCTACTGCCGGCACCCGGATTCGCGGGTCGTCGACTCGCGTGAAGCCGAGGAAGGCTCCGCCATCAGGCGCCGTCGCGCCTGTCCGCAATGCGGCCGGCGGTTCACCACAGTCGAGACCGCCATCCTCTCGGTGGTGAAACGCAGTGGTGTCACCGAGCCGTTCAGTCGCGAGAAGGTGATCCGAGGGGTGCGCCGTGCCTGTCAGGGCCGCGAGGTCGACGACGATGCGCTGAACCTGCTCGCCCAGCAGGTGGAGGACGCGGTGCGGGCGACGGGTTCGCCGGAGGTGCCCAGCCACGAGGTGGGCCTGGCCATCCTGGGCCCGCTGCGCGACCTGGACGAGGTGGCCTATCTGCGGTTCGCGTCGGTGTACCGATCCTTCAGCTCCGCAGAGGATTTCGAACGCGAGATCGCCGATCTGCGCCACCGTCGCGCGGAGAACGCCGTGGGTGCCCACGCGGACTGACCGTTCCCGCTCAGCGGCGTGCGGTGCGGGCGGGCGCCGAGCGCACCGCGGCGATCGTCTTCTCGATTCGCTTGGCCGACACCGGATGCGGCGTGCCGAGCTGCTGGGCGAACAGGCTGACCCGCAATTCCTCTGTCATCCACCAGATTTCGGTGATCTCGGGGGAGGTGCGGCGCGCGGGCGGCAGGGCGTCGAGCAGCCGCTGATAGGCGGCGTGCACGCGATCGAGTTCGGCCATGCCGCGGCGATCACGATCGGCGGAGGAGGGCAGCGCCTCCAGGCGCAGCACGGCGGCCCGCAGATAGCGGGGCAGTTCGCGCAGGCGGGTGCTGCCGAACTCCCGGACGAACCCGGGGAAGACCAACTCGTCGAGCTGATGGGTGACGTCGTCGGCGATATCGGGATCGGTGGTGCCCGGCAGCGCGGTGCGCACCCGGTGGGCCTCGGCGAGCACCGGCACCACCAGCCGCACGATCCGGGCGACGGTCTCCGAGAACCGCGGCCGGATCGTGTCCACCAGCTCCCGGAACCGCTCGGGACTGCGGACCGGCCCGCCGTGGGCGGCGATCAGCTCGTCGGCGGCGCAGGTGCGGCAGTCCTCGATCAGCGCGTCCAGCGAGCCGTACGGATTCTGGCTGAGGGCCAGGCGGTCGGCGGGGGACAGGCCGGCGGTCACCGCGCGCGTCGAGGACGGCAACTCGCCCAGCACCAGGGCGCGGGTGCCGGCCCGCATCGCCGCCGCCTGCTGGGCCTGTGACGACAACACCCGGACGGCCACCCCGTCACTCTCCGGGACGAGCGCCGGATAACCGGTGATGGTCTGTCCGCCCACCTCGCGGCGCACCGTCGGCGGGAGCGTGCCCAGTGATTCCGAGGTCCACACCGTCGCCGGGGCCCGCTCGGCGGCGGCCGTGGCCCGCGACACAGATTTCGACACCTGCTCGGCCAGGGCGGTTTTCAAGGCGGCCAGGCTCTTGCCGCGCTCGATCACCGTGCCGTCGGGGCCGGTCGCGGCGAACGTCATGCGCAGATGATCGGGCAGTGCGGCCGGGTCCAGGTCGGCCGGATTGATCGTCGTCGAGCCGAGCCGCGACAGCTCCCGCGCCAGTCCGGTGCGCAGCGGTTCGGCCCGCGGGGTGAGCCGTGCCAGCGCCGCCCGGGCGAAGTCGGGCGCCGGTACGACGCTGCGCCGCAGGTGTTTCGGCAGCGTCTTGATCAGGGCGGCCGTCAGCTCCTCGCGCATACCGGGCACCAGCCAGTCGAATCCGACCGCCCGCACATGCGCCAGCTGCGCGACCGGAATGTGCACGGTGACACCGTCATCGGCTTGGCCGGGTTCGAACTGATAGGTCAGTGCGAGGGACAGCTCGCCCTGGCGCCAGCTGTCCGGAAACGCGGCCGGGTCGAGCCGCGCCGCCTCCTCGTTCACGACGGTCGACGTCGAAAAGTCCAGCAGCGCCGGGTCTTCCCGTTCCGCCCGACGCCACCAGCTGTCGAAGTGCCGCACCGAGACCACGTCGGCAGGGATGCGCCGATCGTAGAACTCGAACAGCACCTGGTCGTCGACGAGGATGTCGCGGCGGCGGGCCCGGTTCTCCAGATCCGCGACGTCGTCGATCAGCTCCCGGTTGCGGTGGAAGAACTCGTGCCGGGTCTGCCACTCGCCCTGGACCAGCGCGTGCCGGATGAACAGCTCGCGCGACAGCTGCGGATCGATCCGGCCGAAATCGACGCGGCGCCGCGCCACCAGCGGCAGGCCGTAGAGCGTGACCCGCTCGTAGGCCATGGCGGCGCCCCGCTTGGACGACCAATGTGGTTCGGAGTGGGCGCGTTTCACCAGATCGCCCGCCAGCCGCTCGGCCCATTCCGGCTCGATGCGCCCGGCGATGCGGCCCCACAGCCGCGAGGTCTCCACCAGCTCGGCGGCCATCACCCAGCGCGGTGGCTTCTTGGCCAGGGCCGAACCGGGGAAGACCATG
Organism: Nocardia sp. BMG51109; assembly: GCF_000526215.1. Taxonomy (NCBI): domain Bacteria; kingdom Bacillati; phylum Actinomycetota; class Actinomycetes; order Mycobacteriales; family Nocardiaceae; genus Nocardia; species Nocardia sp. BMG51109. Next base: position 7,864,344 of record NZ_JAFQ01000004.1, on the reverse strand, counting down.
AACTTGGTGTTGCGCGCGCCGAGGAACTCCCGCGTCTCGGCCTCCCGGACGCCGATGTGCGACAGCATGCCCGCCAGCAGCGCCTGATGTACGGCCGTGGAATCCCAGGGCAGCTCGGCCGCCGGGTCCAGCACCTGCTGCTCGTCCACCGCCGCGAGCCGCGCGTCGCTGTCCCAGCCCAGGCCCTTGGTGATGGTGCGCAACTGCCCCTGCAGGTCCTGCCATTCCCGGATGCGCAGGTAGTGCAGGAACTCGTCGCGGCACATCCGCCGGAACTGGTTGGACGACAAGGCATTCCGCTGCCCGCGCAGGTAGTCCCACAGCCGCAGGTAGGCGAGGAAGTCCGAGCCCGGTACGGCGAACCGGGCGTGCTTGGCGTCGGCGGCCTGCCGGAACTCGGCCGGCCGCTCGCGCACGTCCTGGATCGACAGCGCCGCCACGATCACCAGCACCTCGGGCAGGCAGCCATTGCGGTTGGCCTGCACCAGCATTCGCGCCATCCGCGGATCGACCGGAATCTGCGCCATCTCCCGGCCCACCGCGGTCAGCACCAGATCGCCCACCACGACCTCGCGGTGGTGCCGTCCCCGCCGCCCGCGGCGCTCGGCCCGGCCCCGCCGCGGCGCGGCGTCCGCGGCGCGGCCACGGCCGTGCACCGTATCGCCGTGGTCGGAGGTGGCTCCGGAACCGTCGGCGGCTTCGTCCCGCGCGGGCGCCGGCGGTTCGGCGGCCGCGGCTTCGGAGGTGGCCGGGGTACGGGTGTCTCCGGGACCGCGCGAGGTCTGCTCCCCGCTCCCGGCTCGCTGCGCACCGTTCCCGGAGCGATCCCCGGCGTCGGCGGGCACCTCGTCGGATTGCTTTGCCGCATCGGGTCTTCGAGCGAGGGCGCCCAGTTCTTCCAGCAGCGCGATGCCGTCGCGGATCGCGCGGCTGTCGGGCGGCTCCACGAACGGGAAGCTCTCGATATCGCCGAGGCCGAGCGCCGCCATCTGCAGGATGACCGCGGCGAGGTTGGTGCGCAGGATCTCCGGCTCGGTGAACCGCGGCCGGGCGTCGTAGTCGTCCTCGGAGTACAGCCGGATGCAGATGCCGTCGGCGACGCGGCCGCAGCGGCCGGAGCGCTGCCGCGCCGACGCCTGCGAGATCGGCTCGATCGGCAGCCGCTGCACCTTCGTGCGCAGCGAATACCGGGATATGCGGGCGGTGCCCGGATCCACGACGTAGCGGATGCCGGGAACGGTCAGCGAGGTCTCGGCGACGTTGGTGGCCAGCACCACGCGACGTCCGGTGTGCGGCTCGAACACCCGGTGCTGCTCGGCCGCCGACAGCCGCGCATACAGCGGCACGATCTCGGTGCGCGGCAGCCGCAGATCGCGCAATGCGTCGGCGGTGTCCCGGATTTCGCGCTCGCCGGACAGGAAGACCAGCACGTCGCCGTCGCCCTCGGCGAGCAGCTCGGTCACCGCGTCGCCGATGGCGTCCACCGGATCCCGGTCGACGATGCGCGGGTCGTCGTCCTCGTCCGGCGCTTCGTCCCCGTTCGGTGCCTCGTCCTCGTCGGCCGCCGGAACCTCCAGTGCCAGCGGGCGATACCGGACCTCCACCGGATACGACCGCCCCGACACCTCGACGATCGGTGCGGGCGTTCCCTCCTCGTCGGCGAAGTGCCGCGCGAACAGCTCCGGATCGATCGTGGCCGAGGTGATGATCACCTTCAGGTCCGGCCGCTCGGGCAGCAGCCGCTTCAGGTATCCGAGCAGGAAGTCGATGTTGAGGCTGCGCTCGTGCGCCTCGTCGATGATGATCGTGTCGTAGCGGCGCAGCAGCCGGTCGCGCTGGATCTCGGCGAGCAGGATGCCGTCGGTCATCAGCTTGACCAGGGTGCGCTCGGACGCCTGATCGGTGAACCGCACCGTGTAGCCGACCACATCGCCCAGCTCGGTGCCCAGCTCTTCGGCGATGCGCTCGGCGACCGTGCGCGCCGCCAGGCGGCGGGGCTGGGTGTGCCCGATCGTGCCGCGGATGCCGCGGCCCAGTTCGAGACAGATCTTCGGGATCTGGGTGGTCTTACCGGAGCCGGTCTCACCGGCCACCACCACGACCTGGTGTGCGGCGATGGCCGCGGCGATATCGTCGCGTCGGGCCGACACCGGCAGTTGTTCGGGGAATCCGATCGCGGGGACGGCGGCCCGCCGGGCCGCGATGCGCTGCTCGGCGGTGCTGATCTCGGCCTCGAGGGTGCCGAGGTCGCCGCCGCGGGCCTTGTCGAGCCGCCGGCGCAACCGGTGTTCGTCGCGGATCGAGAGATCGGCCAGGCGGGTGCGGAGCTCGCGGGGAAGGGCGGCTGTCCTGGACATTGCACCGTCCAGCCTAGCGAAGCCGCCGCCGTGACCTGGTACGGAGGGTCCACACGGTGATCACTGATCGGTTGCTATCGGGCCGGATCGGTTCCGTGTGTACTGATCGGTATGTCAATATCGGGGCATGGCCACTCGCTCCGGAACGCCCCCGTGGGTCCGCGCGCTGCGCATGCTCTCCGTGTTGGCCGGGATCGTGGCATTAGTCCGTTCTCGGGTTCGTGCGCTGGTTGCCGCCGTATTCTCCGCGGCCCGCCGCGGGGCCGGCCGGATACGCGACGGCGGTCACCGAGAACCGCTCGCGGGTTCGCCCTGAGTCCGGGCCGACCGTCGCGGGATCGGCCGACAATGTTAGCCACGGATATGCCGCAATTCGTAGATATCGCCCGTGGCCGTGCGAAGATCGGATCATGGTCGCCGCAGGTGCGCCGCCGTGGGTCCGGGCCCTGCGGATCGGGTTCGGGGTGCTGGGAGTCGTTGCGCTGGTCTGGATTCCGGTGCGCGACCTCGGTGCGAGCACATTCTCACTGGGTAACTACCTGAGCTATTTCACGATCGAGTCGAATATTCTCGGTGTCGTGGTGCTGCTGGTCGGCGGCCTGTGCGATCCCCGGAACCTGGGCTGGCAGCTGGTCCGTGGCGCGGGCGCGCTGTACTTGTTGATCACGGGCCTGGTGTACGCCGTCCTGCTGTCCGGCGCCGATGTCATGCTGCGCGACCGATGGATCGACGACATCCTGCACCGGGTGCTGCCGATCGTGCTGGTGGCCGACTGGCTGCTGATACCGGCCCGGTTGGCCGTGCGCGCCGGGCTCGTCGCCGGCTGGCTGGGCTATCCGGCGGCGTACGGGGTGTACAGCCTTGTCCGCGGTGAGCTCGTCGACTGGTACCCCTACCCGTTCCTGGATCCGCGTGTGCAGGGGTACCCCTCGGTGCTGATCGGGTTCATCGTGCTGGCGGCGGTGTTCACGCTGCTGGCGGTGGCCTTGGCCGGGGCGGGCATGTTGTTTGCCGGGCGGGGACCGGCGGGGCCGGCCGGGACGTCCGCCCGCACCGATGGGTACGGCCGTCCAGGTCACCGGTAGTCTGGCGGCGCGGCACCCGCGTCGAACGACGACCGGAACGGCTGGTCGGTGACCTGCCGGCAACGGTGGGGTGCGTCACGGTTCCCGGGTGTCGCCGACGGATTGCGGCGGACGTGGCCCGCATCCGGTGAGGCGCGAGGAGAGGAGCCCGAGATGGGCGCGTTGTGGCACGGTTTCGCCGACATGGGGGCCGTCGAGCGCGACGGTGCGTTCGTGGTGGCCCGCGGTGAGGGCGCCTACATCTGGGACCAGGCCGGCACCCGGTACCTGGACGCCACCGCCGGCCTGTGGTTCACCAATGTCGGCCACGGCCGCCGCGAGATCGCCGACGCGGTCGCGGCGCAGCTGTCCGACCTCGCGCACTATTCCAACTTCGGCGACATCACGGCACCGGTCACGCAGCGGCTGGCCGAGCGCCTGGCGGACCTGGCGCCGGTGCCGGGCAGCCGGATCCTGTTCACCTCCGGCGGCTCCGACTCCGTCGACACCGCCGCCAAGCTGGCCCGGCGGTACTGGCACGAGCAGGGCAAGCCGGAGAAGACGCTGATCGTCGGCCGCCGGCTGGCCTATCACGGCATGCACGTCGCGGGCACCGCGCTCGGCGGTATCGGCGTGAACCGGGAGGGCTACGGCGAGTTGATGCCCGACGCCCGGACCGTGGAGTGGGACGAGCCGCGGGCGCTGCGGGCGCTGATCGGCGAGGTGGGCGCCGAGCGCATCGCGGCGTTCTTCTGCGAGCCGATCATCGGGGCCGGCGGCGTGTACCTGCCGCCCGAGGGTTACCTGGCCGAGGTGCGCCGGCTGTGCCGCGAGCACGACATCCTGTTCGTCGCCGACGAGGTCGTCACCGGATTCGGCCGGATCGGCGGATCCTGGTTCGCCTCTTCGCGATTCGGCCTGGAGCCCGATCTGATGACCACAGCCAAGGGCCTCACCTCGGGCTACCTGCCGATGGGCGCGGTGTTCGTCGCGCCGCGGGTGGCCGAGCCGTTCTTCTCCGGCGGGGTGTGGTTCCGGCACGGCTACACCTACGGCGGGCACGCGGGTTCGGCGGCGGCCGCGATGGCCAACCTGGACATCCTCGAGCGCGAGGATCTGCTGGGCGCCAGCAAGAATCTGGAGTCGCTGCTGGAGGAACACCTCTCGCCGCTGGCCGCCCATCCGCGGGTCGCGGAGGTGCGCAGCGGTCTGGGCGCGGTCGCGGCCGTCCAGATGGCCGATCCGGCCGAGGGCCCGGCAATGGTGAAGGCGCTACGCGCGCAGGGTGTTTCGGGACGAGCCGCGGGGCAGGGCGCGTTGCAGATCTCGCCGTCCTTCGTGATCTCCGAGGAGCAGGTCGCGGAGCTGGCGGCGGCGTTCGGGCGCGCGCTCGGCTGATCCCGCCGGCGGCGGAATCGCCCGGTGCCGAGCGTCTTCGGGCGGTGCCGAGCGTACCGGGATTCGGCGTCACAGTGGCAACGTCATGAAAACGCTGTTCGGGTCGTCGGTGTAGTCGGCGAACGGGGCGCAGCGCCGGAATCCGTGCCGCTCGTAGAGCCGGTGTGCGGGCGAGAAGTAGTGCTGCGCACCGGTTTCCAGGCTCAGCCGCGTGTAGCCGCGGTTCCGGGCGGTGTCGAGGAGATGGCGCAGCAGCAGCGCGCCGACGCCGCGCCCCCGGTGGTCGCGGGCGGTGCGCATCGACTTGATCTCACCGTGGGCCGGATCGAGCTCCTGCAGCGCCGCGCACCCGGCGAGTCGCTCGCCGTCCCACGCCGACCAGAACGACACCTCGGGCTTGCGCAGTCCGTCGAGGTCCAGTGCGTGCATGCTGTCCTCGGGGGAGGTCGCCCGCATATCGCGGAGATGCTCCTCGAGCAGCCCGATCACCTCGGCCCCGGTCAGGTCGTCCGGCACGATCCGCATGGCGGCACGGTATCCGGCGCCCTGCCGCACGTCGACGGGACCTGCCGGTGGCGAGCCGGTCAACGGAGACCAAGGGCAGTGAGGCGGCAGTCCGGGGGCAGCGTTGCCGACGGCGAAGGGCCTACCTGGACCTATGGCCGGTGCGACCATGGTGGGACCGGCTCGGCGGCGAGAGGTGGTGGGTGTGGGCGCTGTGGTGCAGAGCGAGATGCTGCGCTGGGGTGTGGCCGCCGCGTTCGTGGTGACGGCCGTGCTCGTGGGGACACGGTTCGTGACCGCGGTCCCGGACTGTGCGGAGGGGAGAGCGGGTGCCCCGCCGGCGGTGGCCGATCGCGAATCGGAGGCGGCGCACCTGCTCATGTGCCTGGTGATGCTCGCGATGCTGGTGCTGCCGAGCACGGTGTCCGCTGCCGTGCACGGTGTGCTCACCGCGATGGTCGTCGTGTACTCGGTGCTGCTGGTGGGCCGGATCGCGCAGCGCCGTGCTGCCGTACCGCCGGTATCCGGCGGCCGAGTGGGCGCGCTGGCCTACCACGTGGTCGCCGCGGCGGCCATGCTGTGGGCGATGTCGGGGCATACCCACGGGGGCAGGCACGACGCACCGGCGCTTCCGGTGTCGCTACTGGCGGCCCTGTTCGCCGCCGATGCCCTGCTCATGCTGACGCCGGGGGCGAAAAACCTGCTGCGCCATGCTCTTCCGCATGCGCCCGGCCGAGCCGCCATGGCCCCGCACATCGTCATGGACCTCGGCACGGCCTACATGCTCGTCGCCGCGGTCGTCGGCTGACCCCTCGCACCCCGAGCACCGGCGATGTCACGAACACCTCTTCGACCTCCCCGGCCCGAGGGTGTCGTAGCCCTGTGCCCGGCGGGGATCGATATCGTTACGCGACGGGCCGGTCAGACGACGACGGCTCGATCGGCGACCGTGCGGCCGCCCAGGCGCACCCACCCGTCGGAATTCCATTCGGTGAACAGCTGGGAGCCTTCGCCCTGGGTGATGATCAACCCGCGGCGCAACCGTGCGGTGAGGGCGATGGCGGCGGCGCCGGTGGCCTCGTCCTCGGCAACACCCATGGCGGGGGCGAACATTCGGGTGCGCACCGCGCCGCGGGCCTCGTCGGTCCAGGCCCAGACGTAGTGCTGGCCGTCGGGGAAGTCGGCCGGGTCCAGCGTCGCGATGAGCCCGGCCTCGTCGAACTCGTGAAAGGCGAACACCGGGGCCCATTCCGCGCGGGCCTCGACCCAGGTCATGCCGTTCACCGGCGCCACCGCGACCGGGCCGGCCGGCACCCGGAGCACCTCGACCGGCGTGCCCTGTTCGGACAGCCACCACGCGGTGCCGACGGTCGGATGACCGGCGAAGGGCAGCTCGACGGCCGGGGTGTAGATCCGCATTCGTGCCGTGCCCTCGTCGGGTTGTTCGACGACGACGGTCTCGCTGTATCCGGCCCGTGCCGCCAGCGCCTGATGGTCGACATCGACGACGTCGCCCGCGCGGGCGATGCCCAGCGGATTGCCGAACCGGCCCGTCGCATCGGTGAAGACCCGAACCACCTCGATCTGCGTGCCGTCGCTCTCGAGTCCGCCCATGGTGGTTCAGCCTACGCGCGGCGGAACGCACGATCCGCCACGCGGGTGCGCAACCGCCGCACGGCCGAGTGTGATCGCGGCACGGATGTTCGCCGCACACGAAAGTGCCCCGCCCCGAACGTTTGTCGGGGCGGGGCACCGGTATACCGAATCAGACGGCGGCCGTGGCCAGCGCCTCGGTGGACTGCACCGCCTGGCCGACACCGGCGACGATGGCGGCCACCCGCAGCGCCTCGAAGATCGCCTCGCGCGACACGCCCGCCTCGCGCAGCGTGTGCTCGTGCGCCTCCAGGCAGTGCTGGCAGCCGTTGATCGACGACACCGCGAACGACCACAGTTCGAAGTCGGCCTTGTCGACACCCGGATTGCCGATGATCTGCATGCGCAGCCCGGCCCGCAGATCGTCGTAGCGGCCCTCCAGGAATGCCCGGCCCCGGTAGAACACGTTGTTCATGCCCATGATCGAGGCAGCGCCGAGGGCGGCGTTGTACGCCTCCGCCGACAGCGTGTCGGCGGCCTCGTCCGCGATCTCGCGCAGCGTGGTGGCCGAGCGGGTGGCGGCGGCGGTAGCCAGCAGGGTTCCCCACAGCTGCTGCTCGTTCAGCACGGTGGACCGCGCGATGGACGAGAGGTTGAGCTTGAGGTCCTTGGCGTACTCGGGAAGGGAGTTCTTCAGATTCTCGACGGTCACAGCCGGGACGTTCCTTTCGGCTCTCAGACGCTCGCGGCCAGCAGCTCGCCGGCGTCGATGGTCGGGTCACCCTTCTTCCAGTTGCAGGCGCACAACTCGTCGGACTGCAGCGCGTCCAGCACGCGCAGCACCTCGTCGACGTTGCGGCCCACGGAACCGGCGGTGACCGACACGAACTGGATCTCGTTGTTCGGGTCGACGATGAAGGTGGCGCGGTCGGCGACGCCGTCGGCGTTCAGCACGCCGGTGGCGGCGACCAGCTCGCGCTTGAGGTCCGACAGCATCGGGAACGGCAGGGTCTTCAGGTCCTCGTGCTGGGCCCGCCACTGGAAGTGCACGAACTCGTTGTCGACCGAGGCGCCGAGCACCTGGGCGTCGCGGTCGGCGAACTCGTCGTTCAGCTTGCCGAACGCGGCGATCTCGGTCGGGCACACGAAGGTGAAGTCCTTCGGCCAGAAGAACACGATGCGCCACTTGCCCGCGTAATCGTCGCTGGAGACCTGGGTGAAGTAATCGTCGGGCTGCTGAGCGTTCACCTTGGACAGATCGCCACCGATCACCGCGGTCAGGTTGTAGGCGGGGAACTGGTCGCCGATGGTCAGCAGGGCCATGCTTTCTCCTTCTTCGTTTGTCTTCGGATTGCCGTGCGAAGTGTTCACTGTCGATCTTGCCCGGACGCCGGTAAAAGGTAAAGGTGATCAGTTGCACTACACTGATAGGCGTGACTGATCAGACTTATCAGCCCACCCTGTCACAGCTGCGTGCGTTCGTGGCGATCGCGGAGTATCGCCATTTCGGCACCGCGGCCGCCCGGCTGTCTGTGAGCCAACCCACGTTATCGCAGGCGTTGGCATCACTGGAAAACGGCCTGAGACTGCAGCTGATCGAGCGCAGCACGCGCCGGGTCCTGGTGACCTCGGCGGGGAAAAAGCTACTGCCGCAAGCGATGGCGACGCTCGAGGCGGCCGACCGGTTCGTGGCGTCGGCCTCCGGCGGCGGGCTCGGCGGCACGCTGCGGCTCGGCCTGATCCCCACGGTCGCCCCGTATGTGCTGCCCACCCTGCTGCCGGAACTGCGCCGGCGGTTGCCCACGCTGGTGCCGCACGTGATCGAGGATCAGACCGCCCGCCTGCTGGACGGGCTGCGCACCGGCATGCTGGACGTCGCGCTGATGGCGCTGCCCAGCGAGGCCGCCGGGCTCGTCGAGATACCGCTCTACACCGAGGAATTCGTGCTGGTCACACCGCACGGACACGAACTGTCGGGGCGGCGCGACGTGGCCCCGTCGGCGCTGGAGGATCTGCCCCTGCTGCTGCTCGACGAGGGGCACTGCCTGCGCGACCAGACCCTGGAGCTGTGCCGGTCGCAGGACGTGCGGCCGAGCCCGGTCGGCGACACCCGTGCGGCCTCGCTGTCCACCGTGGTGCAGTGCGTGGCCGGTGGGCTGGGCGTGAGCCTCATCCCCGAGATGGCGGTGGCGGCCGAAACCGCGCGCGGGACATTGGATATCGCGCGCTTCGCCCAGCCGGCGCCGGGGCGCGCGCTGGGGCTGGTGTTCCGCGCGTCGACCGCGCGCAGCGAGGACTACGAGCAACTGGCGGAGATCATTCGCAGCCGCCGCCCGTTGTGAATCCGCACCCTTGCCGGGCCGGCGCCGCCACCCCGATTGACCAGCCGGTGACCGTCTGCGAATCTCTTGACGTGCGGATTCATCATCTCAACTGCGGCAGCATGGGAATGGGTACGGTCGATCACTGCCTGCTCATCGAGACCAGGACCGGTTTGGTGCTGGTGGACACCGGGTTCGGGCTCGACAGCGTCCGCGACCCGGGGCGTCTGGTGGGTCCGGTCCGGCACCTGCTGGGCGCGAAGTTCGCCGAGCACGAGACCGCGGTCCGGCAGATCCAGGGGCTCGGTTACAACCCGGCCGACGTGCGGCACATCGTGCTCACCCACCTGGACCTCGACCACGCCGGCGGGCTGGCCGACTTCCCGGAGGCGACGGTGCATGTGCACGGGCCGGAGTTCCGCGCCGCGACCGCGGGCCGCACGACGGTGGAGCGGATGCGGTACCGGGCGGCGCAGTGGGCGCACGGCCCGCGGTGGATGGTGAACGAATTGGACGGCGGCGAGGAATGGTTCGGGTTCCGCGCGGTGCGCGATCTGCCGGGTCTGCCGCCGGAGATCGTGGTGGTCCCGCTCGCCGGGCACACCCGCGGGCACGTCGGGGTCGCGGTGGATACCGGCAGCGGCTGGCTGCTGCACGCTGGCGATGCCTTCTACCTCGACAGCGAGATCTTTCCGGCCCGGCCGCACACCCCGCTGTTCTGGCAGCTGTACGAGCTGAACGCGGTCGTGCAGGGGGCTTATCGCGAGAATCGGCGCAGGCTGGTGGAACTCAACCGCGCGCACGGACAGGAGATCACCATCTTCTGCGCGCACGATCCGAATGCGTTCGAGCGGCTGTCGGCGTCGACGGTGCGGCCGGCGGGGTGAGCCGGTCCGGCGAGGTGCCGACGCTCTCGAATCGGCCGGGTGATCCGGGTAGCGGCTCGTGCGGCCGGTACGGGTGACAGGCTACTGTCGTTGTGGCGGGTTCCGCTGTCGCACAACGATTTCGGTATGGAACCGGCGTTTCCCGGCTCCGGCGTGGTAATTGTTCTGCGGTCTTGACGTCGGCACCGGGACCGGCAGAGGGATTCGAGAGAAACGACGCGGAGGCCGTCAGCAATCGGTCAGCGCTCTCGTTCCGGTGCCGGCGGCGGGAGTGTGGGCGCAGTGCCCGGTTCGCCCCGGTTTCCGCCCGGCGCCACTTCTCCGCGACGTCTCTGGAACGGGTCCTATAAGGCATCGCATGCCGAGGTGAGCGAGTTCACGCCCCGGAGTGCCTTGGCGGTACAGGCTGATTCGGCACAGTGGATACATGTATCGCGTGTGCGGGACGAGGAGTTCGTCGAGGGACGTGGCAATAACGCAGCGAACAGATGTTCCGGTGTGGAGGGCGGCGTGAGCGCCGGGCCGGTTCCGGCGGCGGGGCGGTTCGAGCGCCTCGAGAGCGTCGGCGAGCGCCTGTTCGTGTACGGCACTCTGCAATTCGCGCCGGTTCTGGAGGAATTGCTCGGCCGCACACCGGATTCCGACTTCGCCGTGGCCCGCGGCCGGCGGGTGGCGGCACTGCCGGGGCGGCTGTATCCGGGGCTGGTGGCGCAGCCCGGCCGGATGGCCGCCGGCCTGATCCTGAACGGGCTGACCCGGGCCGAGTGGGAAGTGATCGACGCCTTCGAGGACGACGAATACGAACTGCACCGGATCCCGCTGATCGGCCGGGACGAACCGGTCCCCGCCTATGTCTGGACCGCCGAGGTCGCCCGGAACGACTGGAACGCAGAGGTGTTCGCCACCGATCACCTGGACCGCTATGTGGCGCGATTCGCCCGCCGGCCGGGCGATCGGGGCGCCGACCGATGAGCCGCGCCGCACGCTCCGCCGTCTCGCACCGGGCGGGCCGCCTCACCCCGGGAGCGCACACCAGCCGAACGGGTCAGCCGGGCGGGTCTCGCCGCGCCGAGACTTTCACCGTCGCATAACCTGGCGGCCATATCGGCCGTGCATGCTTGCGCCTTCTCCCAACCCGGAAGGCGAGCAGCACATGGAGCTCTTGGAAGTGGTCGCGACGATTTTCAGCACGGCCATGGCCGCCCTCAGCGGCAGCGCGGGCTGAGCGTTCGCGGCATGTGGTCGGTCCGCCCCGGCGGGCGGACCGACGCATACATCGACGAACTGCTCGAACGTGTACGCCCGCAGGCGGTGTGCTCGGCGACGACATGAGCGGCGCGAAATCTCGCGTGCCCCGGACGACGGGACCGGTTCGTAGGCGGGACCGCGGCGCGCAGGGATATCCGGCTCAGCGGCGGGTCAACCAGACCGCCGCGAGTGGGTAGGGAGCGATGATCGGCGTTCCGGCGACATTCAGCGTGCCCGACCACAGGCCCTGCCGCGGGTCGATGTCGTGCAGATCCAGCCCGATCGGGACGAAATCGAACGTCACATAGGTTTCGTCGGGGCCCACCGGGGTCTGGTGCCCGGACCGCGCGGACGTTCCGCAGACCAGCATGGTGGTCGTCCCGTCGACGAAGACCTGCAGGTCGCAGTTCTCGAGGGGGGAGGGGAGGACGTTCGAGGGACCGCGGCCGATGTGGTAGGTCCCGGGCGGGATGACGCCGTTGCGCGGGAATTCCGGGTCGTCCGCCGCGGCGGTGGCGGGGATCGCGCCGACGACGGCGGCCGCGAGCGCGGCCGCAGCGGCGAGGTGGCGAATATTCACGGAACGAGTGTCGTCGATTCCCTCCGGCTCGTTTCGCCACCACGCCGGTATCGGGTATTTCGGGTACTCGGGCCAGGGCCGGCCGGCGAGGGCGTATTGGCGGTGGCTCTGCCGTGTGTGCCGGTGCGGGACGGCGAAACGCCCGCCCGGAGAAGCCCTCCGGGCGGGCGCGGCGCGTGATCGGTGCTGCTGTATTCGGCGGGGCCGCGGAGTCAACCGGCGCCGAGCCGCAGCGCATGCGGCTCGATGGCGCCGCGGACCAGGGCCCGCTCGTCGATCGTCTCGGCCCGGTAGGGCAGTCGCGACAGCCGGTCGGTCATCACCGCGACCGGATCGGCGATCGGCTGCGCGACACCGAACAGGAACGTCCACTCGTGTTCGTCGGAGCCGTAAGGCACGACGGTGTCGAACAGATCGTGGAAGCGCTGCCACGACCGCTTCAGGGTTTCGTTGCGCCACATGGTCGCACAGCCCGCCTGCGCCGCCAGCACGCCGCCGTCGGACAGCAGCGCCCGGCATCGGGTGAGGAACTCCTCCTCGTACAGGCGGTTGTGCTGGGCGTCGTCGACGCGCTCGTCGGGCAGGTCGATGACGATGACGTCGTAGCGCACGCCCTCGCTCTCGGCCTTGCCCAGGAAGTCCCAGCCGTCGGCGTAGTGCAGCCGGATCGGCCCGGCGCCGGCCACGGCCTCGGCCAGTTCGGCCTCGGTGTAGCCGTAGGGCAGATGCTTCGCGCACAGCTCCACCTCGAGCTGGTCGATGTCGACGTGATCGACCCGGGATGCCCCCGCCGCCACCGACATCCGGCTGGCGACACCCTCGCCGGAGCCGATGATCAGGACGTTGTCCAGCCGGGCCGCCAGCGCGTACGCCGGAACCAGCATCGCCTCGTGATAGGTCAGCTGGGAGAACTCCGTCGATTGGCGATCGTCGTCGGAGAACAACGAGACACCCTGATCGGTGCGCGCGATCACCATGTGCTGGAACGGAGTTCGGGTGTCGACCAGAACGTCCGACAGATCCCAGACGCGGGTGAGCCCCGCGCCCACCGGTTCGTGGATACGCCGCGCGGAGTGCCCGCGCTGGATCACCTCGGTATGAATCGTCTCGGGGGACAACGCTTCTGCCAGCAGATCGACTGCCCGGGTGGCGCCCGCACCGATACTGCCGCAGGTGAACACGTCGACGAAGATGTCACCCGACTCCGGGTAGGTGTGGATCGACGCGTGCGACTCCGACAGCAGTGCCAGCACGGTGACACCCATCGGCTCGAACTTCTTGTGCACCACATCGCAGATCGTCACGCCGGCGGCGACCAACGATTTTCGAAGCGCTGCTTCGAGTTGTTCGCGATCGTCGCACAGTCCTGCGTCGACACCACCGAACTCGGCCAGCACGTGCCAGCCGGTGAATTCTGCCGTCATGGGCCAAACTCACTCTCGCTCAGCGCCGATGACATGAACAGTCAAAGGCGGAAAACCGTTGAAGGACACCGACGAATAGCTCGCCGTATAAGCACCGGTATCGAGGATCCGAACGGGATCACCGGCACGCAACGTGGTCGGAAGGAGGACCCGTGTGCGTTCGTAGAGTACATCGTCTCCGTCGCAGGTCGGACCGGCGATCACCGCCTCGTCGGACGGGTCGCCGTCGCGCGAGGTCTCGATCCGGTAGGCGATGTACTCGTTCTCGGTCTCGGCCATGCCGTTGTAGCGGCCGATATCGAGGTATACCCAGCGCCGCCCGTCCGGCGCGATGCGCACGTTGACGACCTCGGCGTGCACGACCCCGGCGCTGCCCACCAGGGCGCGGCCGGGCTCCACCACCAGGTCGGTGTGCGCCGGGAGATGGCGCGCCGTCGCCTCGGCGATCACCGCGCCCAGTTCGGACAGCTCCGGTGCCGGATCGGCGTACGAAATCGGCAGTCCGCCACCGATATTCACCGATCGCACCGGAATGTCCTTGACCGCCAGCGCTTCCGCGATGGCGCCCGCCTGCTCGATGCCGATCTGCCACGCCGCCGGATCCAGCTGTTGCGAGCCGACATGGAAATACGGCCCCACCGGCAGCAGCCCGAGATCGCGGGCGCGCACCAGCAGCCGCACCGCCTCGCCGGGCGCGCAGCCGAACTTGCTGCCGAACGGCGTGCGCGACTGCGGCGCCGAGGCCAGGAAGCGGCATTCCACCTCCGACCCGGGGGCGTGTTCGGCGATGCGGTCCAGGTCGTCCTCGGTGTCGAAGGCGAACCGGCGCACTCCCGCGCTGTGCGCGGCGGCGATATGGCTCGCCTTCTTGATGGGATTGCCGTAGCACAGCACGGCCGGGTCGACGCCCAGGCTCAGGCACTGCTCGATCTCGCCGATGCTGGCGACGTCGAACTCGGCGCCCTCCGAGGCCAGTAGCCGGATGATCTCCGGCATCGGAGATGCCTTGACCGCGAACCGAATTCGGGTGGGGAGGCCGCCGTCCGGTCCGCCCAGCGCCGATCGGAGGGTGTGATGGTTCTCGCGCACCCGGGTGAGGTCGATGACGAGACGAGGTGATTCGGGCGCGTGTGATTCGAACAATCTAAGGGGACTCACTTTCTTCCGGGCAGCCTCCCGCTGCGGGCAGCGAGCGAGAGAGTATCAGCGGGATGCCGCGGAAAACGAACCGGATTTACGTCGTATTGATCACTGGTCAACGGGTCGTGGAGCCTACCGGCCGGACCGTCACCGTCCCGGCCTACGCCGGGACCCGGGCGGGTCTTCGGAACAGCGGCCGCGACCGGTTCGCGGCACGCCCGGCGGGGCCGATCATCCCGCCGTCACCGTGACCTCGTCGAACACCACCTCGCCGGCGGCATCGGATTCGGCCAGATCCACGATCGCGTCGACGGACCAGCCGTGGTCCCCGGCCGGGTCGTCGAGTACCTGGCGCACATGCCAGAAGCCGCGGCGCTGGTCGAGCTGGAACAGTCGCGGTCCGCGTGCGTTCGGCCCGGTGCCGATCTCGCCGTATTCGGCGAAGTACGGCGCGAGATCGTGTTCCCAGTCCGGGCCGTCGCCCAGATCGTCGAGCGCTTGCCAGCGCCGCAGCGCCGCCATCTCGACGCGGCGGAACAGGGCATTGCGCACCATGACCCGGAAGGCCCGCTCGTTGGCCGAGATCGGCCGCACGGTCTCCGCGCCGAACGCCAGCTGTTCGGCGTCGGTCTCCGCGCCCGGATCGGTCAGTTGCTCCCACTCGTCGAGCAGGCTCGAATCCACCTGCCGCACCAGCTCGCCCAGCCACTCGGTGAGATCGTCGAGCTCCTCGGTGCGCGCGGACTCCGGGACGGTGCGGCGCAGCGCGCGATAGCCGTCGGCGAGGTAGCGCAGCACCGTGCCCTCCGAGCGGGCCAGCTCGTACTCGCTGATCAACTCGGCGAAAGTCATTGAGCGCTCGATCATTTCGCGCACCACCGACTTCGGTGCCGGGCTGAACTCCGATACCCAGGGATGGCCCGCGCGGTAGGTCTCGAAGGCCGGTTCGATCAGCTCGGCGAGCGGTTTCGGCCAGGTGATGTCCTCGATGAGCTCCATGCGCTCGTCGTAGTCGATGCCGTCGGCCTTCATCTCGCCGATGGCCGCGCCGCGCGCCTTGTGCTGCTGGGCGAGCAGCAACTGGCGCGGGTCCTCCAGCGTGGACTCGATGATGGACACCACATCCAGTGTGTAAGTCGGCGCCTCGGTGTCAAGTAGTTCCAGCGCGGCCAGGGCGAACGGGGACAGCGGCTGGTCGAGGGCGAAGTCGCGCTGCAGATTGATGGTCAGTCGCGCGCGGCGGCCGAACTCGTCCGGCTCGTCGAGCTGCTGGACCACGCCGGCGTCGCGCAGCGCGCGATACAGCCGGATCGCCTTCAGGATGTGTTTGCGCTGCGCGGGCCGCGGCTCGTGATTGTCCTCGAGCAGATGCCGGGTCGCGTCGAAGCAATTGCCCGGGCGGGCAATGATATTGAGCAGCAGCGCGTTGGTGACCCGGAACCGCGACACCATGGGTTCGGGCGCCGCGGAGATCAGCCGGTCGAAGGTGTCCTCGGACCAGGACACGAACCCCTCGGGCGGCTTGCGGCGCTGCACCCTGCGCTGCTTCTTCGGATCGTCGCCGGCCTTGGCGAGCATCCGGGCGTTCTCGATCTCGTGCTCGGGCGCCTGCACCACGACGGTGCCGGTGGTGTCGTATCCGGCGCGCCCGGCCCGGCCGGCGATCTGGTGGAACTCGCGGGCCTTGAGCCGCCGGGTGCGCACGCCGTCGTACTTGGTGAGCCCGGTGAGCAGCACGGTGCGGATCGGCACGTTGATGCCGACGCCGAGGGTGTCGGTGCCGCACACGACCTTCAGCAGCCCCTCCTGGGCGAGGCGTTCCACCAGGCGGCGGTACTTGGGCAGCATGCCGGCGTGATGGACCCCGATACCGTGCCTGATCAGCCGCGACAGCGTCTTGCCGAAGCCGCTGGAGAACCGGAACGCGCCGATCGCGTCGGCGATCGCGGACTTCTCGTCCTTGCTCGCGAAGTTGACGCTGGTCAGCGCCTGCGCCCGTTCCAGCGCGGCGGCCTGGGTGAAATGCACGACGTAGACGGGGGACTGGTGGGTGGTGACCAGTTCCTCGAGGGTTTCGGTGATCGGCGTGCGCCGGTACGAGAACGTCAGCGGCACAGGACGTTCCGAGCCCGCGACGATCGCGGTCGCACGGCCGGTGCGGCGCTCGAGGTCGCGAGCGAAGAAATCGACCTCGCCCAGCGTCGCCGACATCAGCAGGAACTGCGCCTTCGGCAACTCCAGCAGCGGCACCTGCCAGGCCCAACCGCGGTCCGGGTCGGCGTAGAAGTGGAACTCGTCCATCACGACCTGGCCGACGTCGGCGGCCGCGCCCTCGCGCAGCGCCAGGTTGGCCAGGATCTCCGCCGTGGCGCAGATGATCGGCGCGGTCGGGTTCACGGCGGCGTCGCCGGTCACCATGCCCACCCGGTCGGCGCCGAACACCTCGCACAGCGCGAAGAATTTCTCGCTGACCAGCGCCTTGATGGGCGCCGTGTAGTAGCTGCGCTGCCCGCGCTGGAGGGCGGCGAAGTGCGCGCCCAGCGCCACCATCGACTTCCCGGATCCGGTGGGCGTCGCGAGGATGACGTTGGCGCCCGTCATCAGCTCGAGCAGCGCCTCCTCCTGCGCCGGATACAGCGTCAGCCCCTGATCGACGGTCCATTCGGCGAAGGTTTCGTACAGCCAGTCCGCGTCGACGTCGGGCACGACACGGTCGGGGATGAGGTCGGACAGCTGCACGTGCCCCAACGTTACCGGGCCGGGCCGGGCCTTCCGCAAATTGAGACCGTACGGCCGCGCTACTTCAGGTCGCCACCCTCGGGCCCGTCGGCGTCGCCGAAGCCGGACTGCTCGGCGAGAAAGCGCTCGAACTCGGCGCCCAGCTCGTCGCCGGTCGGCAGGTCGGCGTCGCGGGCGAGCAGGCTGGACTGCCGCTCCTGCGCGGTGACGAAGCTGTCGTACTGCCGCTCCAGGGCGTTCACCACCGTCTCCACCTCGGTGTTTCCGGCGATATGGTCGTTGACCTGTTCGCGGACCCGGGCCGCGGATTCGACCAGCGCGGCCAGCGGCAGCTCCAGGTCGGCGTTCTCCGCGACGTTCTCCAGTAGGGTCTGCGCCGCCTCCGGATAGGAGGTCTGGGCCAGGTAGTGCGGCACGTGCACCGAGAATCCGAGCGATTCGTGGCCGTGCTGCGCCATTCGGTACTCCAGCAGCGACGACGCGCTGCCCGGCACCTGCAACTCGCCCGGCCAGCGCTGGTGCTCGCCGATCAGGTCCCGGTCGCTGGCGTGCGCGGTGACCCCGAGCGGGCGGGTGTGCGGGATCGCCATCGGGATCGCGGACAGCCCGATGGTGCGCCGCACGCCCAGCTGTTCGGCCAGTAAACGGGTGGCCGTCACGAACTTCTCCCATCGGAGGTCCGGTTCGATCCCGGCCAGCAGCAGGAACGGGGTGCCCGCGGTGTCGCGCAGGGCCCACAGGTTCAGTTCCGGATCGCTGTACTCGGAGAAATGGTCGGTCTTGAACGTCATCAGCGGGCGCCGCGACCGGTAGTCGACCAACTCGTCCACGTCGAACGAGGCGACCAGCTCCGATTCGAGGCTCTCGCGCAGATGCGTGGTGGCCAGGCGCACCGCGTGGCCGGCGTCGGTGAAGCCTTCCAACCCGTGCACCAGCACCGGACCAGCGCCGTCGGCGGACGACAGCTGTGGAGCGGGGAACTCCAGCTCGTACATTCGCGACTCGTAGTCCATCGCGTACTCCTTCCTGCGTGGCCCGCCCATATCCGCTCTGCCGGGTCCGTGATACCCGGCGGTCCCCGACGGAAAACCGTCGTCGCGGGGGTGTCGTCCGGGCTCGTCGGCACGGCCGGCGGCGGATGTGATGTCGCGAACCACCTTCATTGTCTCTCATATTCTTCGGAGGCCGCGCCGGGTGGGTACACACCGCTGTCCGGAACAACCGATCGGAGGTGGCACGCATTCCCGTTTTCACATTCGGCGTGGCAGTCCCGGCGAACCACCGGCATTCGGCATAGTGACAAGCGTGATCGTGCCGGACTCGCCGGGCCCGCGGCCGCATTCCGACCGTCGTGCGGCCGTGCGCGCGCTCGGTGCGCTGCTGGTGGCGGGGCTGCTGGCGGGGTGCGGATCGACCGTGGCGGGGCATCCGACGGCGGCGCGGCAGACCGCGATCACCCGCCGGATCGGTGTGCCGCTGGCGGATCTGCTG
This sequence comes from Nocardia sp. BMG51109, assembly GCF_000526215.1. Taxonomy (NCBI): domain Bacteria; kingdom Bacillati; phylum Actinomycetota; class Actinomycetes; order Mycobacteriales; family Nocardiaceae; genus Nocardia; species Nocardia sp. BMG51109. The sequence continues at coordinate 7,845,598 of NZ_JAFQ01000004.1, read as the reverse complement.
CCCGGTCCGGATCGGTTTCCGGCGCGGTACGCGGCCGTGGTGCTGTCGCCCGAGCAGGCCCGCCGGGCCGCGGCCGACCTGGCGGGCGTGCCACCCGGTGCGCAGGCCGATCCCGCGGAATGCGTTCCGCCGCAACGGGGTTTCGACACCGACCGGACGGCCGTCGTGGTGGGCACCGACGACGGCGCCCGTGCCACCCTCACCGTCGAGCTGAGCCGCGCCGAGGAGCCGCTGGCCCGGCTGCGGGAGCAGCTGCGCGGCTGCGAACTGGTCCGGGTGCAGCACGGCCCGGTGGCCAATGCGGTTGTCACCCAGCTGGATCCGCCGCCGTCGGTGGATGCCGACGACGCGCTGGCGCTGCACCGCACGGTATCCGGTCCGGTGAGCGGCCCGGGGCTCACCCAGTCGATGCACACCGAGCTGGCACAGATCGGCGACGTGCGGATCAACGCGACCTACCTGAGCTTCGACGGCCGCGCCCCCGACGGTGCCGCGCTGGCGGGCGTGTTCGGCGCCGCGGTCGACAATGTGCGGAAGAGCTGACCGGGCACGGAAGAGCCGAAAGGCCCACGGGCGCGGTCGTTCTCCCCGATTCCGGTGCTCGCCTCGCGCGGCCCCGGCGAGCGTGGGGGGTAGGTTCGGGATCATGGCGAAACTTGGTACCACGGCCCTGGACGTGTTTCCCCTGTGCCTCGGCGGCAACGTCTTCGGCTGGACCGCGGACCGGCCGGAATCCTTCGCGGTGCTGGACGCCTACGCCGCGGCCGGTGGGAACTTCATCGACACCGCCGACGTGTATTCCGCGTGGGTGCCGGGCAACGGCGGCGGCGAGTCGGAGACCATCCTCGGCGAGTGGATGGCCGCGCGCGGCAACCGCGAGAGCGTCGTGATCGCGACGAAGGGCAGCCAGCTCGCCCCCTTCGACGGCCTGTCCGCCAAGGCGATTCGCGGCGCGGCCGAGGCGTCGCTGCGGCGGCTGGGCACCGACCACATCGATCTCTACTACGCGCATCGCGACCACGGGCGAACACCGGTGGCCGAGACCGTCGCCGCCTACGACGAGCTGGTGCGCGCGGGCAAGGTGCGGTACGTGGCCGTCTCGAACATGCCCGCCGACCGGATCCGCGAATCGCTGGCGCTGTCCGAACGGGAGGGCCTGGCCCGGTACGCGGCCGTTCAGCCGCTCTACAACCTGATGGAACGCACCGGTTTCGAGCGTGACGTCCTGCCGCTGGCGGAGGCGGAGGGGCTGGCGACCGTGCCCTATTACGCGCTGGCCAAGGGTTTCCTGACCGGCAAGTACCGGCCGGGTGTCGAGGTGGACAGCGCGCGGGCGCCGGGCGCGGCCGCCTACCTCGACGAGCGGGGGGTGCGGGTGCTGGCCGCATTGGACCGCGTCGCCGCCGCACACGGCGTTCCGGTCGCCGCGGTGGCCCTGGCCTGGCTCGCCGCGCGGCCCACCGTCGCCGCCCCGATCGCCAGCGCCCGGACCCCGGAACAACTCGCCGACCTGCTGCCGGTGGGGGAACTGCGGCTGTCGGACGAGGACGTGTCGGCGCTGACGGCCGCCTCGGACTGAGCGGAACGCACCGGCTGTGTCGCGGGGGCGTTGCCGGTATCACGCAGGGGCACGCACGGCCCGCCCGGACGATAACAGGCCGGTGTGACGCTCGTCGTGTGCCGACGGGCCGCATCCGCGGCGGTTTCCACAGCGCGAAAGTTGTCCCCAGGGCACGGGCCGGGCGGTAAAAGCCCAGGTCGGTGGTCGGGGGCCGGCGGTGGGGCGGAGCAGGCTGTGCGGCATGACGATTCCCGCAGAACCCGCACCTGCCGCCGACGATCCTCGGCACGGAGATCAGCGACGAGAGGCCCCGTGGCCGGGCGGCGACGACCCGGGGCCGCGTGCGCACAGTCGGCCCGCCGGTCCCGAACACGAGCCCGCGGACGGCCGTGCCGCTCCGGACTGCCCTGCCTCGGACGAGCCGCCCTGGATCGGCCAGGGACTGCGTATCGATGCGCCCGCCGAGTTCATCGCGGCGGTGCCCGCGCTGCTGGGATTCGTGCCGCATCGCTCGCTGGTCGCCTGCCTGCTGCGAGAGGTGCCCGACCGCCCCGGTTCGGTATTTCTCGGCGCGCTGGCGCGACACGACCTGGACGCGCACGGATGCGGAGTCTGGGTGCGCTCGGCCGGGCATCTGGCCGCGCTCTGCGCACACGAGGACGCGGTCGGTGTTCTCGTGCTGATCGTGGACGATCGAGCCGGCGCACCGCGTGCCGGGCGGCCCGGTGCGCGGGCGGCCCGGCACCGCGACCTCGTCGGCGTTCTCGGCGGTGCCCTGCGTGCCGAGGGCGTGGAACTCGCCGATGCCTGGGCGGTGCGCGAGATCGCCGCCGAGGCGCCGTGGTGGGATCTGCTCGAGCCCGGCTCCGTCGGTCGGCAGCGCGATCCGTCGGCCTCGCCGATCGCCCTGGCGCAGGTGCTCGACGGCCGTCCGATCCGGGCCAGCCGGGCCGAGATGACCGTGCTGCTCGAGGTCGACCCGGATTCCCGCGAGGCCGTGGCGGCGGTGCTGGACGAGGTCTGTGCGGCCGCGCGGGAGCGTTACCGGCAGGCGGTGTGCCGCTGCGATCCGACCTCCTACAGCCGTGCGGCCCTGGACCTGGTGCTGCGGCGAGTCGCGGAGGTCGGCTCCGACGACGGTATCGAGCCGGTCGATCTCGCGGAAGTCGCCGTCGCGCTGCGCGATTCGACGGTGCGCGACGCGATGTTCGCGCTCGCCCTGGGCGACCGCGCCGCCCCGGCCGAGGTGCTGTGGTCGTTGCTGTGCCGATCGCTGACCGGATCCGACCGTGCCGAGGCCGCCACCCTGCTCGGCTACAGCGCCTATGTCAATGGCGACGGCCCGTTCGCCGGCGTGGCTCTCGAGGCCGCTCTGGAGGCCGACCCGCGGCACGGCATCGCCGAACTGCTGGACACCGCGCTGCGCACCGGAATGCCACCGAGCGAGGTGCGCAAACTGGGGCTGAGCGGGCGCACCCGGGCGGCCGGGCTGGGCGTGGAGATCGCGATCGGTCCGGCGCGGTGAGCGATGCGCACCGATGCGGCTCCGCTCCGGCGCGCTGTGCGGCTACCGCGCGCTGTGTGCCCGATCGCCGAGCGATTGCAGGAACTGCCAGGCGTCGGAGACGATCTCGTCCAGATCGTTGTGCCGCGGCCTCCAGCCGAGTTCGGCGACGGCGCGCTCGCTGGAGGCGATGAGCACGGCCGGATCGCCCGCCCGGCGCGGCGCGTCCACCGACGGAATCGGGCGCTGGGTGACCCGTTCGCACGCCGAGATCACCTCGCGCACCGAGAAACCGGTGCCGCTGCCCAGATTGACGATGCGGTGCTCGCCCGGCCGCGAATCGGCCAGCGCCAGCAGGTGCGCCTGCGCCAGGTCGAGGATGTGGATGTAGTCGCGGACCGCGGTGCCGTCGGGCGTCGGGTAATCGGTGCCGAAGACCGAGATCGACTCCCGGTGCCCGAGAGCGGTCTGCAGTATCAGGGGGATGAGATGCGTTTCCACCACACGGTTCTCGCCGAATCCGCCGTAGGCGCCGGCGACGTTGAAATAGCGCAGGCTGGTCGCGGCCAGGCCGTGCGCCACCGCATAGGAGGTGATGGCGTGGTCGATGGCCAGCTTCGACGCGCCGTACGGGTTGGTCGGCCCGGTGGGGGCATCCTCGGTGATCGGGACCTGTTCCGGCTGGCCGTATACCGCCGCCGTCGAGGAGAACACCAGCCGCGGAGTTCCGGCGCGGCGGATGGCCTCCAACAGGGCCAGCGTCTTCACGACATTGCCGTGCCAGTACTTCTCCGGTTGCTGCACCGACTCGCCGACCAGCGACTGCGCGGCGAAATGCAGGACGCCGTCGAAGTTCTCGGCCTCGATCAGCTCGACCCCGACGGTGGCGATATCGCCGTCGACGAACTTCCCGCCGCTGGGGACCCCGTCGGCATTGCCGGTGGACAGATCGTCGACCACGACCACGTCGTGGCCGTCCTCGAGCAGCACCTGCGCGCACACCCCGCCGACGTAGCCGGCGCCACCCGTCACCAGAAGTTTCATTCCTCAGACCAGCTTCACCTGGACGGCGTGGGCCATCTCGTCGGACAGTTCGAAGGCCTCGTGACCGGGCACCGAGATCATCACCAGGCCCGGCCTCGTCTCCACCGTCACGCGCGCGTCGGGCACCACGCCCGCCTCGCGGAGCTGGCCGATGACGTCGGGATCGGTCTGGATATGTTCCGACAGCCGCCGGACCACCACGGCCGACACCTGGCCGGCCGGCAGCTCCGACAGCCGGACCAGCTTCTCGTCGTCGGACGTCAGCGGTATCACGCCCAGTTCGTCCAGGCCAGGGATCGGGTTGCCGTAGGGGGAGGTGGTGGGGTTGTTGAGCACCTCGACCAGGCGGCGTTCCACGTCCTCGCTCATCACGTGTTCCCAGCGGCAGGCCTCGGCGTGCACGTTCTGCCAGTCCAGCCCGATCACGTCGACCAGCAGCCGCTCGGCCAGGCGGTGCTTGCGCATCACCGCGACGGCCATGGCACGGCCCTTCTCGGTCAGCTCGAGGTGGCGGTCGCCGGCGACTGCCAGCAGCCCGTCGCGCTCCATCCGGGCGACCGTCTGGCTCACCGTCGGGCCGCTCTGCTCGAGACGTTCGGCGATCCGGGCGCGCAGGGGCGTGACGCCTTCCTCCTCGAGGTCGTAGATGGTACGGAGATACATCTCCGTAGTGTCGACCAGATCCTTCACTGTTACCCCTTCGTCGGCACGATTCTACCCACGCGCGGCTGCGATACCGTGCGCCAGCATATTGGGCTCGTCCCGCGGAAACTCGGAGGACACCGGGCGTGCCCTCGGTGTGTGCCCTGGTTGCGCGCCGACAGTGGCGCGCCCGCACTATCAAGCATTTCTATCGCATGGGAACGCGAAAATGTGGTCGTTCCTTCCCCACCTCCGGTTTCTCGTCCGCGGCGGGGTTCGGTGGGGCCGAGGTGCATTAGCGTGGCAGCCATGGCACGCGACGCCGCCGTGGTGTGGACCGACCGTTTCCTGGACTACAGCTGGACCCCGGAGCACCCGATGAAGCCGGCCCGGCTGCGCTTCACCATGGCACTGGCCCGCGCCCTGGGGCTGCTGGAGGGGGTCGAGACGCTGGCACCGGACCCGGCCGGCGAGGCCGACCTGCTGCGCATCCACACCCCCGCCTATCTCGAGGCGGTCCGGCACGCCGAACCGCCGGCGCCGGGTGCGGCCCCGCCCGTGGCGCCGCCGTTCGGCCTGGGATCGACCGACAACCCGGTGTTTCCGCGTATGCACGAGGCGGCGTCGGTGGTCGTCGGCGGCACCCTGGCCGCGGCCGGTGAGATCGCCGCCGGCCGCACCCTGCGGGCGGTGAGCATCGGCGGTGGCATGCATCACGCGATGCCCGCCGCGGCGGCCGGGTTCTGCGTGTACAACGATGTGGCCGTGGCCATCTCGTGGCTGCTCGACCACGGGTTCGACCGCATCGCCTACGTCGACGTCGACGTCCATCACGGCGACGGGGTGCAGCGCGCCTTCTACGCCGACCCGCGCGTGCTGACCGTCTCGATCCACCAGCATCCGGCCACGCTGTGGCCGAACACCGGCTGGCCGGAGGAGACCGGTTCCGGCGCGGCCGAGGGCACCGCGCTCAACCTGGCGATGCTGCCGGGCACCCGGGACTCCCAGTGGCTGCGCGGTTTTCACGCCGTGGTCCCGGGCGCACTGGCCGCCTTCCGGCCGCAGGTGCTGATCAGCCAGTGCGGCGTCGACACCCACCGTGAGGACCCGCTGGCCGACCTGGACCTGACCGTCGACGGTCAGCGCGCCGCGTTCGCGGCTGTGCGTGATCTCGCCGACCGGTACGCCGAGGGCCGCTGGCTGGCCGTCGGCGGGGGCGGCTACGGACTGGTGCGGGTGGTGCCGCGGGCCTGGACACATCTGCTGTCGACCGTCCTGGACCGCGACATCGATCCGGCCACGGAGATACCGGCCGACTGGTCGGAGCAGGTACGGGCGTACGCGCCCGCGGTGCGGCCGCCGTCGACGATGGGCGACGGGGGCGACACCGCGTTCGCCCCCTGGGACGGTCCGGGCGGCACCCGCGAGACCGGGGACGAGCGTGTCGATCGGGCGCAGCGCGCGGTCGACACGTCCGTGCTGGCCACGCGCCGAGCGAGTTTCGGGTTGCTGGGACTGGATCCGGAGGACCCACGTGACTGAATCCGATCGACCCGCCGAACCCGGGAGGCCGACCCCGCCCTCGCCCGGCGGCGGGTCGCCGTCCGATCCGGACACCTCTCGCCGGGATTCGGATTCGCGGGAGAACACGAACTCCGAACCGGGCGGAGCCTCGACCGGCCCCGGCGGCCCGTCCTCGCCGACGCCGGGGAACGGCGCGCAGTGGGGCCCCGACACGCCGCAGCACCCGCCGCCGCCACCGCAGCACTGGTTCGCCGACGTGCTGGCGTCGGACGGCGGGGTGGTGCGGCTGCGGCCGATCACCCCCGACGATGCCGGGGCCCTGGAGCGATTCCACGGCCGGCTGTCCGATCGCACCCGGTACCTGCGCTACTTTGGCCCGTATCCGCGCATGACGTCGAAGGACCTGTACCGCACCACGCACGTGGACTATCGCGATCGGGTCGGGCTGGTGATCGCGCTCGGCGAGGTGATCCTGGCGGTCGGCCGCTACGAGCTGCTGTCGGACCGATCCGGTCCGCGCGCGGCCGAGGTGGCATTCGTGGTCGCCGACGAACATCAGGGTCGCGGGCTGGGCTCGATCCTGCTGGAGCACTTGGCCGGTGCGGCCGCCGAGAACGCCATCGAGACCTTCGTCGCGGAGGTGCTGGCGGAGAATCACGCCATGGTGACGGTGTTCCGCGACGCCGGTTACCAGGTGCAGCGCAGCCGCGACGGATCGGTCCTGCATCTCGAGTTCGCCATCGACCCCACCGAGGCCCTGCTGTCGGTGCGCGACTCCCGCGAGCGCGCTTCCGAGGCCCGCAGCGTCGGGAACCTGCTGAGCCCGGGGTCGGTGGCGGTCATCGGCGCCACCCCGTCCGCGGGCCGGGTCGGCGGCGCGGTGCTGGCCAATCTGCTGTCGGGGGTGTTCCAGGGGCCGGTGTTCCCGGTCAACCCGAATCGCGATTCGGTGCGAGGGGTGCGCGCCTACGCCACGGTGCGCGACATCCCCGACGAGGTGGACCTGGCGGTGGTGGCGGTGCCGGCCACCGAGATCCAGTCCGTCCTCGACGACTGTATGGCCAAGGGCGTCAAGGGCCTGGTGGTGCTGACCTCCGGATTCTCCGAGACCGGTCCGGCCGGATACGCCGCCGAGCGGGATCTGGTCGACGCGGTGCGCGGGCACGGCATGCGCGTGGTCGGCCCGAGCGCGCTCGGCGTCGCCAACACCGATCCGGCGGTGTCGCTGAACGCCACCCTGGCGTCGGTGCTGCCCGGCCGCGGGCGGGTCGGCTTCTTCTGCCAGTCCGGGCCGCTCGGCGCGGCGATCCTGGGCGAGGCCGCCGCGCGCAAGCTCGGCCTGTCCACCTTCGTATCCGCGGGCAACCGGGCCGACGTGTCGGGCAACGACCTGCTGCAGTACTGGGACACCGATCCGGACACCGATGTGGTGCTGTTGTACCTGGAGACCTTCGGCAACCCGCGCAAGTTCTCCCGCATCGCGCGGCGGATGGCGCGCACGAAACCGATCGTCGTGGTGAGCAGCGGCCGCAACGCGACGCGCACCGTGCCGGTGAGCGCGCTGGAGCGCTCGGTGGAACGAGACCTGTTCGCGCAGGCGGGAATCGTGCAGGTCGACACCATTTCGGAGCTGTTCGACTGCGCGATGCTGCTGGCCTATCAGCCGTTGCCGGCCGGTCCGCGGCTGGCGGTGATCGGCAACAGCGCCGCACTGGGCTGGCTGGCGGTCGACGCGGCTCGCGGCGAGGGACTGACCGTGGCCGAGCCGATCGATCTGGGCCCGCAGGCCGATCCCGCCGACTTCCTGGCCGCCCTCGCCGGCGCCATGGATTCGCCCGAGGCCGACGCGGTGATCGTGATCTTCGCGCCGCCGGTCCCGGTGTCGGTGGCGGCGTTCGCGGAGGCGATCCGCAGCGGTGCGGAGGCGGCGACGAAACCGGTGCTGACGACGTTCGTGGCCGATCTCGGCATGCCCAATCTGCTGACCGTGCGCGGCCCCGGCGGCGTCGTCGGGCGGGGGTCGATCCCGTCGTATCCCGATCCCGAGCGGGCGGCCCGGGCGCTGGCGCGGGTGCGCCGCTATGCCGCCTGGCGCACCCGGCCGGCCTCGTCGACGGTGCGGCCCGCCGAGCCGGACACCGAGCGGGCGCGAAACCTGGTGGGGGAGTGGATGTCCCGAACGCCCGACGGCGCGTGGCTGGGCGATCTCGAGGCGGCGGACCTGCTGGCCTGCTACGGCATCCGGGTGGTGGAGTTCCGCGAGGTGCGCGACGCGGACGCGGCCGAGCGGGCGGCCGGGGAACTCGGCTATCCGGTGGCGGCGAAGGCGACCGGTGAGCTGTGGCGCAACCGGCCCGACCTGACCGGGGTGCGGCTGGATCTGTGGCGGCCCTCGGCGGTGCGCCGCGGCTATGCCGACCTGGCCGAGGTGTCGGGCAACGAGGTGGTGCACATCCAGCGCATGGCGACCAAGGGCGTGGGCTGCGTGCTGCGCGTGCAGGACGACCCGTCGTTCGGCTCGGTGATCAGTTTCGGCCTCTCCGGCACCATCATCGACCTGCTCGGCGACCGCGTGTACCGCGCGCTGCCGCTGACCGAGGCGGAATCGGTGGCTCTGCTCGAGGCCCCCCGCGCCGCCCCGCTGCTGGACGGCGAGACCGGCGTCCCCGGCAAGAGGATCGGCGAGCCGGTGAACAAGCCCGCCCTCGCCGAACTGGCACAACGCATCTCGGCCCTGTGCGACGACCTCCCCGAGATCCGCGAGCTGTCGGTCGAGCCGGTCCTGGCCTCCCCCCAGGGCGCCGCCATCCTCTACGCCAGGGTCCGTATCGGCCCGGAGCCCAGCCGCTTCGACATGGGCCCCCGCCGCATGGCTTGACCGTTGCCCGGCGGCGCGCCGCCACGACCGGTTCCGCGGGAACGAGGAGGTCTCGTGTCGGCCCTACCGGTGGGCTCCAGCGTGGGCGCGCTGGAATGACGGGGCAGTGGTCGACTGCGTGGGCGTTCGGTCGGGCCGGCCACAGGCGCGGAAACCGGGGCGGCCGTAGGGCGTGAGAAGCGCGGGCGGTCCCTCCCGCCGAGCGGGTGTGGCGGTTCACACGCCGTTCGGAGCGGCTGGGCGCTCGACGTGGCGGGCCGATGGCCGATACTGGCCTCATGCGCGAAGATCAGATCGAGGCCGCCACCGCGCCCCTGCGAGACGACATTCGCTTCCTGGGGGCGATCCTGGGTGAGACGATCCGCGACCACGAGGGCCCGGAGGTGTTCGACCTCATCGAGCGGGTGCGGGTCGAGGCGTTCCGGGTGCGCCGCTCCGAGGTCGAGCGCAGCGCCGTGGCGGATATGCTGCGCGACACCGACATTCACGTCGCCGTTCCGCTGATCCGGGCGTTCAGCCACTTCCTGCTGCTGGCCAATCTCGCCGAGGATCTGCAGCGCGATCGGCGGCGGGCCGTGCACGTGGCGGCGGGCGAGCCGCCGCAGGGTTCGAGCCTCGCGGCCACCTACCGCGCGCTGGACGCGGCCCGCCTGCGCGGTCGCGGCCCGGAGGAGGCAGCCCGCGTCACCACGCGGGGCGCCCGCTCGGGCGCCGCCGGATCCGGGCCCGGCGGCGCGGCGGTCGCCGACCTGCTCGGCGACGCGCTGGTGTCGCCCGTGATCACCGCGCATCCGACCGAGACGCGCCGGCGCACCGTCTTCGACGTGCAGGCCCGGATCACCGAGTTGATGCGCCGCCGCCAGCGCTACACGGAGTCCGAGCCGGAGTACGCCGACATCGACGTCCAGCTGCGCCGCCAGGTGCTCACGCTGTGGCGCACGGCGCTGATCAGGTTGGCGCGCTTGCGGATTCAGGACGAGATCGAGGTCGGCCTGCGCTACTACGATCTGACCCTGCTCGAGGTCATCCCGCGGATCAACGCCGAGGTGCGCGCCGCCCTGCGCGCCCGCTGGCCCGGCCACGACCTGCTGCGGCGGCCGATCCTGCGCCCCGGTTCGTGGATCGGCGGCGACCGCGACGGCAATCCGAACGTCACCGGCGAGGTGGTGCACCGCGCCACCCACCGCGCGGGCACGGTCGCGCTGGGACACTATCTGAAAGAGCTTGTCGGCCTGGAGAAGTCGCTGTCCCAGTCGGCGCGGCTGGTGCCGGTCACGCCGGAGCTGGCACGGCTGGCCGATGCCGGCTTCGACGAGTCGCCCCAGCGCGCCGACGAACCGTATCGCCGCGCGATCCGCGGCATCCGGGCGCGCCTGACGGCGACCGCGCTCAGGGCATTGGGCGAGGTTCCGGGGGAGGGCGTGGGCGCAGCCGCACCCGACGGTGCGGCCGATACGCAGCCCGGGCCCGACGGCTACCGCGGACCCGTCGCCCAGCCGTACGGATCCCCACGCGAGCTGCTCGACGATCTGGATATCGTCGACGCCGCCATGCGCGCCTCGGGCGACGGCCTGCTGGCCGACGACCGCCTGGCCGCCCTGCGCGGCGCGGTGGAGACGTTCGGTTTCCACCTGCAGGGCCTGGACATGCGCCAGAACTCGGAAATGCACGAACAGGTGGTCGCGGAGCTGTTCGCCTGGGCCGGTGTGCATTCCGACTACCCGAGCCTGTCCGAACCGCAGCGGATCGAGCTGCTGGCCGCGGAACTGTCCACCCGCCGCCCCCTGCTCGGGCCGGCCGCCCGGCTGAGCGAGTCGGCCACCAAGGAACTCGGCGTGCTGCGCGCCGCCAAGGCCGCGCTCGACGATCTCGGCCCCGACACCGTGCCCAACTACATCATCAGCATGTGCACCTCGGTCAGCGACATGCTGGAGGCGGCGCTGCTGCTGAAGGAGTCCGGCATCCTCGATCCCGGTGACGCCGACACCCCGCCGAGCAGTCCGGCGGGGGTGGTGCCGCTGTTCGAGACCATCGACGATCTGCGGCACGGCGCCCAGACCCTGGTCGCGGCGCTGGAGGTGCCCGTCTACCACCGGCTGGTCGCCGCGCGCGGCATGCAGCAGGAGGTCATGCTCGGCTATTCCGACTCCAACAAGGACGGCGGCTACCTGGCCGCCAACTGGGCGCTGTATCGCGCCGAGCTGGATCTGGTGGAGGCCGCGCGCAAGACCGGAATCCGGTTGCGGCTGTTCCACGGTCGCGGCGGCACCGTCGGCCGCGGCGGGGGCCGCAGCTACGACGCCATCCTCGCCCAGCCCGCCGGCGCGGTGCGCGGCGCGCTGCGCCTGACCGAACAGGGCGAGGTGATCTCCACCAAGTACGCCGACCCGGGTACCGCCCACCGCAACCTGGAGGCACTGGTCGCCGGCACCCTGGAATCGACGCTGCTGGACGTGGAGGGGCTGGGCGCCGACGCCGATCCCGCCTACGCCCTGTTCGACGAGCTGGCCGAGCTGGCGCGGCAGCAGTATGCGCGGTTGGTGCACGAGACGCCCGGATTCGTCGACTACTTCCGCGCCTCCACCCCGATCGCCGAGGTCGCCGACCTCAACCTGGGCAGCCGCCCCGCCTCGCGCAAGCCGACGAATTCGGTGAGCGACCTGCGCGCCATTCCATGGGTGATGGCGTGGAGCCAGTCGCGGGTCATGCTGCCCGGCTGGTACGGCACGGGTGCGGCCATCGAGCAGTGGGTGGGCGACGATCCGGGGCGCCTGGCCACGCTGTCCGGCCTGTACCGGCGCTGGCCGTTCTTCCGCACCGTGCTGTCGAATCTGGCGCAGGTCATGGCCAAGGCCGATATGGACATCGCCGCGCGCTACGCCGAGCTGGTCGGCGATACGACGTTGCGCGACACCATCTTCGGCATGATCCGCGACGAATACGACCGCACGGTCCGCATGCACGCCGCGATCACCGGCAGCGATCAGCTCCTCGCCGACAACCCGGCGCTGGCCGAATCCATCCGCAACCGCTTCCCCTACCTGGAACCGCTCAACCAGCTGCAGGTCGAACTGCTGCGCCGCCGCCGCGCGGGCGACGACTCCGAACTCGTCGAACGCGGCATCCTGCTCACCATGAACGGCCTGGCGACGGCACTGCGCAACTCCGGCTAGACCCGGCACCTCCGGTCGGTGCGCTCGGCAGCCGTGAAATCGGCTGTGCCGCCCGGCGACTGCTGTATTCGGCACTCACCCGACCGGAACGGCATACGAGGCGGGCGCGCATCATCCGGTGGCCGAAGGTCCGTTGTGAATCATGCGCGGCACGCGCGTTCGGTCCGTTCGGAGCCGGGGCGCAGTGACGGCCGTCGGCTGAGTCGACGAGCCCCGTGATAGGTAGGGAACTGCCTACGCTTGACGGGTAGGAATTTTCCTACGTATAGTGAGCCGCATGGCCCGCCGACCGCAGTCCACCGTCACCGACCAGGTGTTCGCGGCTCTCGCCAACCCGACGCGGCGGGAGATTCTCGATCTGCTGCTGGCGGGGGAGCAGACGGTGCAGGCCATCGCCGAGCGGTTCGATATGGCCCGCCCGAGCGTGTCCGAGCATCTGAAGGTGCTGCGCGACTGCGGCCTGGTGGGTGAGGACAAGCGCGGGCGCTACCGCTACTACCGGGTCGAGCCGGATCCGCTGCACGACCTGCAGTCCTGGCTGAGCCCGTACGAACGGTTCTGGCGCGCCCGGCTGCGCGACCTGGGCGGTGTCCTGGCTGCCATGCCCGACGAGACCGACGAGACCGACGAAAAATCCTCCGCGAGAACGGAACCCGAGCCATGACCGAAGACCTCACCAGCGAGGATCTCACCGGTATCGAACTGGATCACTTCTACCCGCACCCGCCGCAGAAGGTGTGGCGCGCGCTGACCACCCCGGGCCTGATGGCGCAGTGGATGATGGAACCCACCGGCTTCGAACCGGTGGTGGGCACCGTCTTCCGGATGCGGGGAACGCCGATGCCGAGCGTGGGCTTCTCCGGCGACATCCGCTGCGAGGTGCTCGAGGCGACGAGTCCCGAACGGCTGAGCATCAGCTGGAACGACGCCAACGCCGATCGAGAGACCGGCTGGGTGGTCACCTGGCAGCTGCGGCCCGAGGGCACCGGCACCCGGATGCTGCTGTCGCACACCGGATTCGATCCGGACGATGCGACGCAGCAGCTGTCCCGCAAGATCATGCGCGGTGGCTGGCCCGGCATGTTCGAGCGCCTGGCGCGCACCCTCGACTGAATTCGGCCCAGCGCCGTTCAGCCCAGCGCCAGCGGCAGGCAGGACGACCCGAGATCGGCGGCGCTGACAACCCGCACGTTCAGCGTCGTCACCTGGTCCTCCGGCGCGATGTAGGATCCGACGGCCCGCGCGATGATGGTGTGATCGCCGGTGTCGGCGGGCGTCCAGTCGATCCTCGCCTGCATCTTCCCCTGCTGATTGGTGACCTGGACCCGGCCGAGATAGGTCTCGTTGTCGTAGAACTCCATATCCATGGGGTTGCTGGTCGACGTCGTCGCCGTGATGCTCGTCCGGCACCCCTGCGCGGCCCGGCCGTCGACGCCGAGCGTGGTGGTCGCCGCGGCGGCCGCGGACCCGCCCAGGACTATCGCCGCACTGCCCAGCGCCAGCCCGGCGATCCGAGTCGCGTTGGTCGACATGGTGTTCCTCCCGATCCGGCACCGTGACAGAGGTCTCCGCCGCTGGCCAGTATCCACCAGTCGGCCGCCGACGTCGACACGGACGCCGCCCGTGCCGGATACGGGGCCGGATTCGGGACATCCGAAGACAAATCAGCGCCGACCGGTTCGCGCTGTGCCCGGAGGGGGCGGGCCGCGCGGCCGCCGGCCGGCGCTCGTGGTGATCACCAACCCACGTGATCACCGCGGGGGTGCTGGGCCGGATTCCGGACGACCCAGCGTCTGTGGGGGCCTCATGTCTGTGGGCCTCATGTTGTGGGGGCTCCGGCCCGGACGCCTCGGACGAGAGCCCTCGAGTTCTCGTCAGCTAGCGTATGCCCGCAGGCGGTCCGCCCGCTCGCCCTTGCGCAGCTTCGCCATGACTTCGCGCTCTATCTGCCGCACCCGCTCCCGCGACAGGCCGAACAGTTTGCCGATCTGGTCGAGCGTGCGCGGCTGGCCGTCGTCCAGGCCGAAGCGCAGCCGGATGACCTGCTGCTCGCGCTCGTCCAGCGTGGCCAGGACGCTGCGCACGTCGTGGTGCATCAGCCCGGCGATGACGGCGCTCTCCGCGGAGGTGGCCTCGGAATCCTCGATGAAGTCGCCGAGCGGGGCCTCCTCGTCGCTGCCGACCGGCATGTCCAGGCTCACCGGGTCGCGGCTGTGGTCGAGCAGATCGGCGATCTTCTCCTCCGGGATGCCCGATTCGGCGGCCAGTTCGGCGTCGGTGGCCTCGCGGCCCAGCTGCTGGTGCAGTTCGCGCTTTATCCGGGCCAGCTTGTTGACCTGCTCGACCAGATGAACGGGCAGCCGGATGGTCCGGCTCTGGTCGGCCATGCCGCGCGTGATGGCCTGGCGGATCCACCAGGTGGCATAAGTGGAGAACTTGAAGCCCTTGGTGTAGTCGAACTTCTCCATCGCGCGGATCAGACCCAGGTTGCCCTCCTGGATCAGGTCCAGCAGCGGCATGCCGCGGCCGGTGTAGCGCTTGGCGAGCGATACGACGAGGCGCAGGTTGGCCTCGAGGAGATGCTGGCGGGCGGCCTGGCCGTCGCGGACGAGGATCGCCAGATCCCGCTTGCGCGTGGCCGACAGGCGCTTACCGGTCTCCAACAGGTTCTGGGCATAGAGGCCCGCCTCGATGCGCTTGGCCAGCTCGACCTCGTCGGCGGCCGTGAGCAGCGCCGTCTTGCCGATACCGTTCAGGTACACACGTACCAGGTCGGCGGCGGGGCTCTGGGCGTCGAGGTCCTGTTCGCTGGCGCGCACTCCAGTGGTGGCGGGGCTTGTCATGACTTGCCTCCTGTCGGTGGTGTCTCACTACGAACAACGGACCCGACACTGGAAAAGTTCCCCGCCACTGTCCCGGTAAACCGCAGCTGAGCTGCGAGTTTCGCCTCCTCCGTCTGAGAAGTTCCTAAGAAGCGAACCGACCGGGAACGTCGGCGCGCCCACTTGTTGCCGGATGTCTACTCCGACGGGCCCGAACCGGGGTTCACGCGGGGCGGATCAGGCCGTGTCGCACCAGTCCGACCGTGACTGCCAGGGCCGCGGCGCGGAACTCGGGTGTGGCGGTGGTGCCGGTGTGGCCGATTGCCAGCAATTCGACCAGCTCTTCCAACGGCAGGCCGTCCGCGCGCATTCCCGCCAGCAGGGCGGCGGCGACGTCGTCGATCTCGTGCTGCCAGCGGGGGCCGTCGCCGCGGTGCAGCCGGAGCACGCGTTCGTCCCAGCCGTCCGGTCCGGGCAGCGCGACGCGCTCCAGCGCGGTGGCCGGATCGACATCGAATCGTGCTGTCCAGGCACGGTTTTCGTCCGCGGCGACCGCCCGTAGCCAGGCCGCGCGTTCGAAGTACGCGGTGGCCTCCGGGCCGAGCGGATCGTCGAAACCGTGCGTCAGATCCTCGGCGAGCACCTCGGTGGGCCCGTCCACGGCGCGCAGGTAGACGAAGCCGAAGCCGATGCCCTCCACCTGCGCGGCCGCGAACGCGTCCAGCCAGCGCTCGGCCCGCCGCTGCGCCTGCGGGTCGCGCGGATCCAGTCCGGCGTCGCGCAGCCAGGTGCCGACGTACAGGGCCGGATCGGCGACGTCGCGCTGCACGATCCAGGCCTCGATGCCGTGCTCGGGCAGCCAGGACGACACCCGGCCGCGCCAGTCCTCGCCGGCCACGTGTGCCCAGGACGCCAGCATGGCCGCGGTGCCGCCGGGCCGCAGGCGTTCGGGCGCGCCGGAGACCACCAGCGCGCTGGCGCCGTCGAGGGCCAGGCCGGAGTCGCGGTAGGTGTGCTCGACGCGGGCCGGGCCGACCACGAACGGGGGATTGGCCACGACCTGGTCGAATCGCCGCCCGGCGACCGGTTCGAACCAGGAGCCCTCCAGCAGTTCGATGTCCAGCCCGTTGAGTGCGGCCGTGGCGTCGGCCAGCCACAGGGCCCGCCGGTTGACGTCGGTGCCGGTGACCGTGCGCGCGTAGGCGGCGGCGTGCACGGCCTGCACCCCGCATCCGACGCCCAGATCCAGCACCGAGCCGACCGGTGCGGCCGGGGTGGCGCGCAGCAGCGACAGCGAGGCCTGGCCGACGCCGAGCACATGGTCGGGGGCCAGCGTGCGCCGGCGCATGCCGTCGTCGAGGTCCGACAGCACCCAGCGGGGGCCGTCGCCGAGATCGAGCGGCCGCAGGTCCAGGGCGGCGCGGACGTCGTCTCCGTCGCGGTCGAGCAGGCCCGCGGCGTACGCGCGGTCCAGGCCGACGGGCGCGAGCGCGGCGGCCACCGCGCGCTCCGGGAGCGGGTCGCCGAGCAGGAACAGGCGGACCAGAGTGCCCGCCTCCCCGGCGTCGAGCGCGGCCCGGCGCACCGGCACCGGCTCCGAGCGGCCGAGTGCGGCGTGCACGTCGTCGCCGAGGATCTCCAGCAGCGTCTCGGCGTCGTAGCGGACGCGGGTCAGCGCCGCGCGCAGATCCGGGGCGAGCGCGGCGAGCGCGGACCCTGTGCCCGGCGCCGCGCGGTTCCTGTCGGCGTCTCCCCGGACCGCGGCTGGTGTCGGATTCGTCGGCATGGACGAGAACTCTGCCACCGCCACCGCGCATCGCCCGCCGCGGCCCACGGTCGAAGGCGTCCGGTCCGGCCGGTGCGGGCTCGAGGTGCTGGATTCCATACCGGGGCACCGTTGTTCGGGCGGTCCGGGCGGCCGGATGTGCCGAGGGGAGCGGTGCTCTCAGCTGCGTGTCGATCGCGGTCTCGACCGAAAGGTCTTGCGGTAGGACAGTGGCGGGACGCCGAGCTCTGTGCGCATGTGGTGGCGCAGGGAGGCGGCCGTGCCCAGGCCCGAGGCGCGGGCGACCTCGTCGATCGGCAGGTCGGTGGCCTCCAGGAGGTGCCGCGCGTGGCGGAGGCGCTGCTGTAGCAGCCAGGCGCCCGGCGCGAGGCCGGTCTCGGCCTTGAAACGGCGCGTGAAGGTGCGCACGCTCATGCGGGCGTGCGCCGACAGGGTGGCAAGGCCCAGTGCGTGGTCGAGATGCCGCAGGGCCCAGGCGCGGGTGGGGGCGGTGCCGTCGGATCCTTCGTCGGGAACGTTGCGATCGATGAACTGTGACTGGCCGCCCTCGCGCCACGGCGGGACGACGCAGTATCGCGCCGCGTCGTTGGCTATCTCGCTGCCGTGGTCGCTGCGCAGCAGGTGCAGGCACAGGTCCAGGCCGGCGGCCAGACCCGCTGAGGTGTAGAGGTTTCCGTCCTCGACGAACAGCAGGTTCTCGTCCAGCAGCACGTGCGGGAACAGTCCGCGGAAATCGTCGGCGAACGACCAGTGCGTGGTGGCGCGCCGACCGTCGAGCAACCCCGCCGCGGCGAGGACGAAGGCGCCCGTGCAGATGGACACGATCCGGGCGCCGGGACGGATCGAGGCCAGGAGGCCGGCGATCTCCGGCGTCAGCTCCCCGCGCCGGCGGGGACCGGGCATCTGGGTGCCGGGCACGATCACCGTGTCGGCGGCGGTGAACCATTCCGGCCCGGCCTGCGGGACGATGGCGTACCCCATCGTCGTCGGCACCGGTGACAGGTCCGGCCCGCAGATGCGCACGTCGTACAGCTTCGTCCCGTCGGCCGCGGCGGCGTTGCCCAGCACGGTCGGCGGGATGGTCATGTCGAACCCGACGACCGGCGCGAGCGCGAGCACGGCCACCCGGTGCGGGACGGTCGCCGCGGTCACCATGACCACCGCCGTGACCGTGGTATCGGACGGTGAAACGCCGCGTCCTGTTCTGCCGTGCCGGGCTGTCGCCCGGCGCGGTCGGTGCCGGCCGCGATGCGATCGGTACGAGCTGCGATGGCGGCGGAGAGACGGGTATCGCGCCGGGTCCCCACCACCGATAGTGTCCCCGGCCCCGGCCCCGGCCCCGGCCCCGGCCCCGGCCCCGGCCCCGGCGAGCGGAGAGCCGGGCGTGAGGCGGTTCGGTCACCCACGGTGATCGGAGGAACGACGGAGTATCCGGCCGTGGTGGTGGCCCGGCAACCCGCGGTGGCCCAAGGGAATTCGGCCTCGGGCACAGTGCCGGTGCCGGTGCCGGTGCCGGTGTGGAGCGTGCTCGACGGCAACGGGTCGTCGGCCGGGAATGCCGCCCTCCGGCGCCGGATGCGCACCACGACCGGATGCGCTGTGACAGCGGGACTTCCGGTCGGCGCGGCGGTGGCCCGGCACACTGGGTGGTGTGATCACGACGGCATCCGCCCGGTGTGCGGGTCGCGGCCGGTGAGGCAGTAGACGCCGCCGGTCGGGTCGTGCATCACCAGCCAGTGTGCGCCCCGGGAGATGCGGCGGGCTCCGAGTGATTCGTGCCAGGCCGCGGTGGCTTCGATATCGGCGCAGGCGGCGTCGGGGTGGGCCGCGGCCGGTTCGTCGGTGTCCTTGCGCTGCAGCAGGATCCGGATGGGCAGCTGGTCGGGTACCCCGAGGCGGTCGAATTCGGGCCGGGCGCTGGGCCGCACCTCCCAGTCGGTGAGTGCCGCCCAGAACTCGACTTCGCGGTCGTAACCGGCGGCGCCGATGTCCAGGCAGACCTGGTCGACGCGGCCGAGCGTGCCGTCGGGGGCGGGCACCGGGGGTGGCGCGTGCTCGCCGTCTCCGGTGGTCAGGCAGAACGCCGTACCGGCCGGGGAGCGCAGTGCCGAGAAGTGGCCGCGGTCGGCGAGGACCACGGCACCGAGATCGAGCGCGCGGCGGCGGGCCGCGGCCAGATCGTCGACATCGAGATCCAGGTGGGCGCCGCCGGGACCCCCGACGCGCTGGCCGTGCAGGCAGGGGTCGCCGTGCGGTGGCAGCAGGGTGATGAATTCGCCCTGTTCACCGTGTGGTTCGGAGAGCCGGGTTCCGGTCACGGCGGTCCAGAAGGCCATGGCCGCCTCGAAGACATCGGCCGGCCGATCGATGTAGATGCGGTTCCAGCGGATCATCAGGTCCCTTCCGCGGTGTGGCCAGATCTTGATGGATTGTGGCATTCGGGCCACTCGTCTGGCAACCGGACGTGCTGCACGATCGTGTCGTGACCGAACTGCGAGAACCCACCGGAACTCCGGACAACCTGCGGGCCAAGACCTTTCGTCGATGGCATCCGGCCTGGCCGGTGGCTGCCGCGGGTTTCGTGGCGTTGATCGGTGCGGCCGGATTCCGGTCGGTGCCCAGCGTGCTGATGGATCCCCTGCACGAGGAGTTCGGCTGGTCGCACGGCACCATCGGTTCGGCGGTATCGCTGAATGTGCTGCTGTACGGGCTGATTTCGCCGTTCGCGGCGGCGCTGATGGACCGCTTCGGCATCCGCCGGGTGGTCGCCGGCGCGCTGCTGCTGGTGGCGGCCGGCAGCGGCCTGACGGTGTTCATGACCGCGTCCTGGCAGCTGCTGGCGACCTGGGGCCTGCTGGTGGGCATCGGGGTGGGCGCGATGTCGATGCCGTTCGTCGCCACCCTCACCGGGCGCTGGTTCGTGCGGCACCGCGGGCTCGTGACCGGCGTGCTCACCGCGGCCGGGGCGACCGGCCAGCTGGTGTTCCTGCCGCTGGTCTCGGCGCTGGCACAGGCGCACGGCTGGCGGCTGCCCTCGCTGGTGGTGGCGGGGACGGCGCTGGCGGTGGTGCCGCTGGTGCTGCTGTTCATCCGGGACTTCCCGAGCGACGTCGGGGCGCGGGCCTACGGTGCCGAACCGGGCAGTTCGGCCGGGGTGCGGACCAGGGCGACCGGCGGCGCGGCCCGCGCGGTGACGGTACTGTTCCGGGCCGCGCGCACGCCGCAGTTCTGGTTGCTGGCAGGGGGATTCGCGGTCTGCGGGGCCACCACCAACGGGCTCGTCGGCACCTACTTCGTCAGCGCCGCACACGATCACGGCATGCCCCCGACCACCGCCGCCGGGCTGCTGGCGGTCGTCGGGGTCTTCGACGTGGCCGGCACCATCGCCTCCGGGTGGCTGACCGACCGCGTCGACTCGCGCTACCTGCTGGTCGGCTACTACTCGTTGCGCGGTCTGTCGCTGCTGATCCTGCCCGCCCTGTTCGCGCCCGACACCCGGCCGAGCATGTGGGTGTTCATCATCTTCTACGGCCTGGACTGGATCGCCACCGTGCCGCCGACGGTTGCGCTGTGCCGCAAGCACTTCGGCGACGACGGCCCGATCGCCTTCGGCTGGGTCTTCGCCTCGCACCAGGTCGGGGCCGCGCTGGCCGCCACGGGTGCGGGCGTCATCCGCGACCTACAGGGCAGCTACGACCTGGCCTGGTATCTCGCGGGCGCCCTGTGCGGCGGCGCGGCGGTGATGTCGGCCTTCGTTCGCCGCGACTCAGCCGTCGATCGGGCGGTGGTCGCCTGATTCGAGGGCCTTGGCCGCGCGGCGGGCGTCCCAGCGGCTGGGCTCGTCCTTGCGGCGCGGCGGGCGGTCGTTGGCGATCAGCACCGCGATCCACGGCAGCGGAATCGAGACGCCGATGATGGCCAGCGAAATCCAGGGATTGGCCCACAGCCCGTACGCCAGCGCGGCCAGCACCAGGCACGGGATACGGAACGCCATGATGACCGTGTAGCGGCGCACCCGGTCTCGATGCTGCTGCTCGAGTGACGGGGCGGCCTCGGTGATCAGGGCGGGGTGCCGATCCTCGCCGGGAAAGTAGCCCTCGGAGCGTCGCGACGGACGCGGGATCGAACCGGGCGGACGCATCTCGAACTCGGGGCGAACCTCATCGTCGCGATCTTCGGCATCGGGGGATTCGCCGTCACGCTGCATACCTCGAGTGTTCCACTCCGCACAACCGATTGCACACGGGGCGGCGGGCGCAGGCGGCGGGGTGACCGGGGCTCGCGGCGACCGGACCGGCGATCCGGGACTGCGGCGCGACCGGATCCGGCGATGCTGGCATCATGGACCCGTGAGTACCGACACTCTAGTGCGTCCGGATACGACCACCGACGAGTCGACCGACAGCGATATCCCGAAGTACTTCCACTACGTGAAGAAGGACAAGATCGCCGAGAGCGCGGTCATGGGCACCCACGTAGTGGCACTGTGCGGCGAGGTGTTCCCCGTCACGCGTTCGGCCAAGCCCGGCTCCCCGGTCTGCCCGGAGTGCAAACGCATCTTCGAACAGTTGAAGAAGGACTAGCCTTTTCGCTGGTCGCAGGCCCCTGGTCGGTCGACCGGGGGCTCGAAGTGTAATTTTTGCCTGGGTGGCGACAGAATTCGGTGCCGTTGCCTCCTGGCATCTGACTGCGTCTGCTGTGCTCTGTGCCAATGAGATTGCGACTGGCGGCTGATTCGGAAGCTGCCGCGTAGCTTTCGCGTACGTGGATGTCGGTGTAGCTTCCTATGCAGCGGGTCGCAGGTTTGTGCCGCCGGCGGGGCACTGTGAACATGGGAACGGCGGCGACCTGCGGTTTTCGGGTGGTCAGCTGGTGATCGAAGCCGATTTCGCGTTGTGACCATGGGTTTCGTACCGTGCCGTGCGGCGGCGGTTAGGTTATGCCGCGTTGAAGGAGCGGGCGTAGCCGCCGATGTTCCATACCACCCACCGGAATTCGATGGGCGAGAACGGGTACCGGGCCGACACCCCGGGGACCGGAGAGACGGGCCAGAAGCAGACGTGGCAGCGGTGACAGTAGCACCCACGGTCCCACGCCGCCTCTGCGGCACCGCGCGGCGCGGGCGATCGCGGAAGCACTGAGCTCACCCCCGCCTGTGCGTGCGGTGTCGAGTGCTTTGATCACGCGCGTTGGTGGCGCCGGGCCGAATCAGCCTGGCGGCCTCGGATCATCGGGTTGGGCATAAGGCTATGCGTTCCTGTCAGGGCGGAGGTTGAGCAACGGTTGACGGACCCGCGGCAGTCCGAGACCGACGACGCTGTTGCGGCCGCGGCGGACGACGCTGACGGCGTCCTCGATGCGGGCGCGGTCCTCTGCGGAGAGGTCGTCGATGTCGGTGTTGATGCGCGAGATCGGTCGGTGAATGCGGGTGATCTCCTCGTCCGAGGGCATTGCTTCGGCGCGGGCCCAGTCGTTGGCGGCGGTGAAAACACCGCGCAGCCGTTCGCGGCTGCGCAGCAGATCCGCCAGATATGCCTCCAGGTCTGGCAGGTAGGAGACGTCGGTGGAGAAGTGCGCGCAGCCGACGCAGCGGAGCCGGACCGGGCAGTCCTCGCTGCCCGCGGAGACGTTGGTGGGTTCGCTGCAGCGGTCGCGTCGAACTCGCCTACCACGTGTTCACGACCCTCGCGACGAGCAGCAAGGCGGTGGTACACACCTGCGTCCTGCTCATCGCCCTCGGTGCCGCGCTCTCCCTGGCCCTCGGCGCGGCGCCGGGGAGCAACGCGCCGTCCTCGCCGGCGGCGCAGCGGCAGGCAGCGCGGCAGCGGCCATGGTCAGCCGGGTAGTCCAGTGGCTCATTCAGCGCCGTGACCGCGAGGAAGGACCACGGTTCTGTCGCTCCGCGAGAAGGGTTGTGGTTACGCTTGTTTCGGTCGGAAGCCGATATAGCGCAGGGGCGGGTATGGACAGTTTGGAAGACAGATTCCTCGAGGCGATCGACGCCGCGACACGCGTGGACTCCGTCGAGGCCGCTATCGAACTCGGCAAGCAGGTCAAACAACTCGCCCACGAGCTGCACGTCGGTGACTTCACCAATGCACAGCGATACGACCTGACCAAACTGCGCAACGAGGCGGTGACGAAGGCCCAGCATGCGTTGCACCGCACCAAGATTGCCCGCAACGTGGCCGAGGCCGACGCCGAGCGGCGGCAGCGCGAGGCGGAACGCGCAGAGCTGTTAGCGGACCTCGAGCGCGGCGTCGAGCAGCCGACGAACGCTCTCGCCGAGGCGATGCTGCGACGCGAACGCGGGTACGACCGCGAGCGATGACCTCGTTCGCCGCTACCCGGGGGCGAGCGGCAGATTGCATTCCGCCGTTTCTTCGTCGGCCGGTGGGCCCGGCGGCAGCGAGTTCTCCGGGGTGCGCCTCGGCTGCCAGAACCGCGCGGGCTGTCCCGGTCGGCGATCTCGTACACGCTCTTGGAGTCCTGGCGGCGTTTCTCGTCCGGGTGGATATTCGCGTCTCTGGCGGGAGGGTAACCTCTTCGGGCCCGGCTGGGCGGCAGGCCGAAGATCCTGCCGCCAAGTCGGCACCCGCGGAATCCCGTGGTTTCAGCGAATTTTCTCGGGGATCGTATCGAGTACGTGCACCGCGAGTGCGGTCGCGGCGTTGTCGTCCAGTTCCGAGTACTTCAGCATGGCATCGCGGACGCTAGTCACCCGACGCTCGTAGGGTGTTTTCGTTGCCATTCTTCTGTCCTTACTCGGTCCAGCGCGCGTTGTCGTCGACCAGTTGTCCTCTCGGCATAGGCCGCCGACACACGGCGCGGCTACGTTGTAGACAAACGTAGTTGACAGCCCGTGTGGTTCCGGCCGGAGCCTTCTCGGCCAGCCCCGATCGTCACCGGACCGGATACCGCGGAGGGAACTCCTTCCGTGGTTCGCACCGTCGTTCTACAGCGTTGACATCGGGGACTGATCGGCATGTACTTGAGGGGCATAGTGATCCGAGGGATCGTCAGCATCGAGCTCGTCACCCTGGTCGCCGCGGAACTCGTCGGTTTCGCGCGTGTGACAACAGTGCCCCGACCACCTGTGCGGGCGCTGGACTCATCGCAGTCACCATCGTCGTGGGACCGCTCAACTACCTCGGAATGAACCCGGCAGTCGACGACCGCCCCTTCACCGTGCCAGAACCGGCCGGTGTCCGGTCCCACGACCGGCACGATCGTTCCCGGCCGAGACAGGAGCGTCCACGATGACATCACCGAGCACCGCCGTCGCGGCACGGCACAAGACCTTCGCCGACAGCCCTCGGCTTCGAGTCGCGCCCGAATCCCGCCACACCGGGCACGTCGACGGCGCCTGGTGGCCGCGCGGCAATGACCTCGTCGGCGAGCTTCCCGATCTGCTCGCGATGCTCACCGCCCGGCTCGGGCCAATCCATCGCGTGATCTACCACCTCGACACCTGGGCACCGGCACCCGGCAAAGCCGCGATCGGAGGCCGGCAGGTGCGCCTCGACGGATACCGGTACCGACCGGCCGACACCATCGATGTCCTCGCGCTCGATGGCGCGGCCCTCGCACTGCTGGTCATCCCGCCACGTACCGATCCCGACTCGGCCCACGCCGCCATGACGGCAGCGGCCGACCTCGACAACACCTCGGCCGCCGAGTCTTTGCTCGCCCTCGCCGCAGCGCACCGTGACGACGTCGGCGTGGAAATCAGTTGCGCAGAACAGCGATGGGAGTCCGAAGGCGGCGCCAGGGCCCCGATGAACCCGGCCGCGCGCGCCTGACGAGCGGCGCGGACTGGCCTCCGGCGGTTCGCCGGCGGGGAACGCCACCGCGAATATCGTCCGCAACGTCTGGGCCTTCTCGGTCATTTTCTGCGGCCACTTCCCGTCCGGCGTGCAGGCGTTCACCGAGGAACAGGCTGCGGACGAGTCCCGCGGCGAGTGGTACGTGCGCCGGATACTCGGCTCGGCCGACATCACCGGCGGCAGGTTGTTCCACATCATGCCGGGCAATCTGTCGCATCAGATCGAACACCACCTGTTCCCGGATCTGCCGTCCAACCGGTATTCGGAGATCGCGCCCGAGGTGCGCGCACTGTGTGAGAAATACGGTCTGCCTTACAACACCGGCCCGCTGAGCAGGCAGATCGGATCGGTGTGGCTGAAGATCCTCCGGCTGGCCTTGCCGCCCGTGCTCACCGGGAGGCCCCCGCAGCCCGGCGTCGTCGTACTCCGCGAGCGGCACCCCGCTACCTCGTGACCCGGGGTCGCATCCGGTTGCGGCACAGCGGAACAGGAGGCTCCAGGCCGGCCCCTGCGCGTGGGCGTGGGTTAGGCTCGCGACGTGATGACCGGTCCGTCCTCGTCGGAGCGTTACGACGTGGTCGCGGTCGCTTCCTCGGCCGGTGGTATCCCGGCACTGGGGACGCTGCTGGCGGCGTTCGGCCCGGATCTTCCGGTGCCGGTACTCGTTGTCCAGCATCTTGATCGGCACCGCCGCACCAGCCTCGCCCGAATTCTTGCCCGCCGAACAACCCTGGCCGTCCGTCTCGCCAGCGACCAGGAACAGATCGAACCCGGTGTCGTCTACGTGGCTCCGCCCGACCACCACCTACTCGTGGAACCGGGAGGTGTGCTGGCGCTGACGACCAGCGAGCTGGTCCACTTCGTGCGACCGTCGGCCGATCTGCTCTTCGAATCGGTTGCCGGCACCTACGGGTGGCGGGCGATCGCTTGTGTGCTCACCGGCACAGGCAGCGACGGCGCCCTCGGCGTGCAGGCACTGAAATCGCGCGGCGGCACCGTCGTCATCGAGGACCCGCACACCGCAGCATTCGACGGCATGCCGAACGCGGCAGTCGCGACCGGAACAGCCGACTACATCGTCCCCCTCGCCGAGATCGGCGCAGTGATCTGCGGACTTCTCGCAACCAGCGACGACAAGCGCCGATCGACCGGCGGGCGCTGAACCCCGCCCACGCACGTTCTACGGGCCGTCGTGCTGTGTTTCGGCCTCGGCGGCAGTCGAGGGTGCCCCAGCACTGGCAGCGGGCCGCTATCGGCGCTGCGCAAGGGGCCGACTGTGCGGTATGATCAATATATCGGCGACATATCGCATGATCTCACTTCGAGAGTGCATCGTTGTCCGATTCGAGAAAAATCGGCCGATTCACGGCCGAGACAGGAGCATCGGATATGACGCGTCAGCACATCCACGCCGACACCGTGGCCCACAGCCCGCCCGCCGAACCCACACCGCGACTGCGACTGAAAACCAACCCGGCCAAAACAGGCTACGTCGACGGAGCGTGGTGGCCCTACAGCGACGACCTCGCCGCTGAGCTGCCACTGATGTTGGCCGCCTTGACAATCCAGCTCGGACCCGTCCATCGAGTGACCTACAATCTCGCCGAATGGGACACGGCGCCCGGCGATCTCGTCATCGACGGCCAGACCACGCAACTCGACGGACACCCCCACCACACCGTGCACACGATCGAGGTGCTCGATACCTTCGACCGGCGACTGGTCCTGCTGGTGATTCCGCCCAACACCGATGCGGACCACGCATTCACGGTAATGGTGTCCGCGTCTGCCACCGACAACACCGCCACCGTAGACCACCTGCTGGCGATCCGGCCATCAGCACGCAGTGCCCGCACGAAAAGCGCCGCCGCACAACAGCGATGGAACGCCGCGTGCACAACATCTACCCGGACAACGTCATCGGTGTGACCGCGGCAGCCAACCGAGTGGACGGCCGTCGCGATGGATATCGAATTCTCTGGCGATGGGCCTCATCGCCCTGGCGAACGTAGACGCGTTGGCCGCGCCGCTGCTTCGGCGATCCGTTTCGCGGGGGGAACGCCGAGCGCCCGGATCGCCCCCCTTCCGGGGGTATGCTGCCATTCGGTCAGGTCGTTGACCTGCGGTGCTAGCTATCAGCAACCCCCGAGGATTCGAACCTGCGACGCGTGACCGGGGGTTTCTTGCGCACGCAAATCCTTCACACTTCAAGTACCGTGTTTGACCTGCACGAATGCAGTTCCCTCCAGTGCTCCCGGCGGGGCACTGTAAAGATGGGACCGCCGCTGAACAGCGGTTTTCATGGGGAACGTTGACAGTCGAAACGGGATTCGGTCATCTAAAGTCAAATTGAATGCGGCGGCGAACTGCAATTTGGGATGGGCTGAATCTGTGCCACCGTCTACGACGCAACCCAAACTGTGTTTCGTCCCGCCGAGGGTCCGGCGCCGTCACCGCATCATTCGTTCGTCGCGCGGCTGGTACCTGGGCTCGCCCGTCGAGCCCCGAGAGTGCTGGCCAGCCGAGCGATCTCGTCGGTATTGATGGCGGCGAAGCCGGATCTGGCGAAGGCGGTGACGGACGCGCGCATCACTTGTTCACTACGCGCGGTCGCGGTCGTCCGGATTCGGGCCGAACTCGGCATTGGCCGCATACGATCCCCTTACCCCCTTGGCGTAGGTCAGCTGGCTTTCTTCAATATCTGCGCAACGCTTTTGGTGCCTTTTCTGGCGTAGTCGTCGACGTACTCCAGACCGGTCATGGTGGTGAGTTGCTTCATGATCTTGTCCGTGGCTGCCCGGATGCCTTGCGAGCTGCCGTCGACCACGTAGATCGGCGAGCCGTAGATGAGCCGAACCGGACGCAACGATGTCATGGTCAGCCGAAACATCTTGCGGGGCGCGACGATCTCCGCACCGCGGATGGCGACTGGGATGACCGGTACGCCGGTGTCGTGTGCGACGCGCGCGGCACCGGTCCGCCCCTTGTACAGCCTGCCGTCCGGAGATCGGGTGCCCTCCGGGAAGATGCCCCACACCTTGCCCTGAGCCACGATGCCCTTGGCCGCTGCGAGCGCCGCCTCGGCCGGATCGCCGCCGCGCCGATCCACCGGCACCTGACCGGTCGCCGTGCAGACGAACTTCGACAACCAGCCCTTCACACCACGGCCGGCGAAGTACTCTTCCTTGGCCAGATAGTGGATCTGCCGCTGGGTCATTAGGGACAGGTAGAGCCAGTCACCGATCGAACTGTGGTTGGCCGCCAGGATGACTGGTCCCTGTACCGGAACGACGCTGCGATTGACTGCTTTCGGCCTGCCGATCACCCTGAGCAAGGGGCCCACCAATATCCATTTGATGACCCAGTACGAAAACATGAGGCTCTGTTCCCCTCGGTTGTCCTGCGAAACTGTTGAATTCATAATGCTCGACCGGCCACCCGTTCGGCGGTCGTCCCCGCGACCGGCGCAACCAACCCAGACACACCCGCCGGACCACGGCCAGACTAGCCCACACCCGCGGGCACGCAAACACCTCGTCGCCCCGGGCCCGATGTCGCATACCGGAGCCCGGTCGATCAGCCCGCCACGACGTCCACCGCGTCGGCACGCTCGGTGGCATGCGCCGCGGCCGCCTGCTCCCGCCCGTGTAATGCGATGGCCAGCACCGTCGCCACGATGAACGCGCCGGCGGGCAGCAGCAGGGCATGGCTCATCACCTCGGCGAGTTCGGAGCGCAGCGGCGGCGTCAACGGTTCGGCGCCGCGACGTTCCGCGGTACCGATCCGAGCGGCCAGCTCCGCGGAAACCCCCATCTGGATCGACGCTGCGATAGCCGCGCTTCCGAGTACTCCACCCAGCTGCCGCACCGTGTTGTACATACTCGACGCCGCGCCCGCCGCGACGGACGGCAAATGTCTTGTCGCCGTTGCGCTCAGCGGTCCGAAGATGCACGAACTCGCCATACCCGCCAGCACCGATACCACGAGCAACTGCCAGACCGGAGTCCCCGGCTTCGCGATCGCGGCGAACAGCAGGATCGCCGTGGCGAAAAGGAAGAACCCGGTGCCGAGTACGTACCGTGGATGCACCTTGTCGACCACGCGCCCGACAACCGGCGAAAGCCCAACGGCCAGCACGGCCATCGGCGTCGAGACGAGCGCTGCCTGGATGGGTGTCATGCCGCCGACGAGCTGCAGATAGAACATCTGCGGGGTCAGCATCGCCACCGTCGCGAAGCCGAGGCACAGCGCGGCGATCGTGCACACGGTGAAGTTGCGATCACGGAACAGCGACAGTGGAATCAACGGATCCGCAAGCGAGCGTTGACGAATCGCCAGATATGCGATCATGACGACGCCGAAACCCATGAGCAGCCAGATCCACACCGGCCAATGACGTTGATTGCCGGTGTGTACCGCGAAGACGAACGACGCGACACCGACGGTGGAGAGCACCACGCTGACCGAGTCGAACCGGTGCCGACGCCGGGGCAGATCCGGCACGAACCGCCAGGCCATCAGCAGCGCCACGGCACCGAGCGGCAGGTTGAGATAGAAGATCCAGCGCCAGCCGAGCAGGCCGGTGATCAGCCCGCCGAGCAGCGGCCCAGCCAGCGTGCCGAGCCCGAGCGTCGCACCCCACAATCCCATTGCCGCGCCGCGCTTTTCCTGCGGGAACACCCGGTTGATCAACGTCATCGTCTGCGGTGTCAGCAATGCCGCGCCGACACCTTGCACAATGCGCGCGACGATCAGCATTTCGATCGACAGCGCCAATGCACACAGCAGACTGGCCACGGTGAAAATCAACAGACCGAGCTGATAGATCTGCTTCGGACCGTAACTGTCGCCGAGGCGACCGGAAATCAGCAGCGGGCAGACATAGGCGAGCAGATAGGCACTGGAAACCCAGACGACACCGTTCAGGTCGGCGCCGAGACTCTGCTGAATGTTCGGCTGAGCGACCGCGACGATCGTCGCGTCGACCAGAATGAGAAAGAATCCGACACAGAGCGAGCTGAGCATCGCCCACGGATTGAGCTCTCGTTCCGCCGCCACTCTCTTCCGAATGTCCATCTACTCCGCCCCTTTGGACCAAGGTGACCGAACCCCGCCTGACCGCCGCTATGCTACAGGAGGCCGCCAGCCCGGCCTGCCGAATACGTACATGAGTGCTTCCCGCCGGTTCTTGGCGGATCGCACGTCCGCGATCATGTTCTTGAACTCGTACGTCTGCAGTTCCCAGAGGTTGAACGTGCCCACCTGCTTCGTCAGACCATAGACCGGCTGCTCACCCTCCGGAACGAATGTCCCGAACAGCCGGTCCCACAGGATCAGGATGCTGCCGAAGTTCTTGTCGATGTACTGCTGCTGCGTGCCGTGATGTACCCGATGATGCGACGGGGTCACCAGCACGGCCTCCACCGGCTTGGGCAGTGTGCCGATCTTCTCGCTGTGCGCGAAAGCGCCGTACACCAGATGAAACGCGTGCACGAAATAGATCACCGCGGGATGAAAACCGGCCAGCGGCAACGGCAACCAGATGATCTTGTCGAACCACAACGCCCATTTCCGGCGAAACGCCGTGGAGATGTTCAGGTACTCGCTCGAGTGGTGCACCTGATGCCCGGCCCAGAGCACGCGCACCGCATGCGACGACCGGTGAAAAACGTATACGCCGAGATCGACGGCGACGAACAACACCAGCCATTCACCGAACTTGTTCATCTTCCTTTTCTTCGGTGCCACATGCTCATACAGATACATGTACGGCACCGTCGCCAGCGCCTTCATCGCGGTCGACGGCGCCAGGGCCGTGCCGCCGGTGAGGACCGACGCGCCGACATCCTTCAGATATTCCTGCCGATCCTTCTTCTCCCCGATGGATATGACCATCTCGGTCGCCAATGCCAGCAGGATGAGTGGCAGGGTCGTCTTGATGGGATCCTTGAATTTCATCCCCGTACCTCAATTTTCGATATCTGTTGTGCTCAATACCAAGTCGCGACGACGGCCCCGGCCGTCATGCCCCCGCCGATGCCGGCGAGTAGATAATGCTCGCCACGGGCGAACGCGGTGTCGTCCCGATCGGCGACCATGGTCAACGGGATCGATGCCGCCGCGGTGTTGCCGAATCGGTCGGCGGTGATCGGCACCCGGTCGCGCGACAGCTTCAGCACATCCGCGCACGCCTCCACCAGCCGGACATTGCCCTGGTGCAGGAAGGCGCGGTGCACGTCGCCGACCTCGAGACCGCTCAGCGCCAAGGCCGAGTCGACCACTTCCGGCAGCGCGTCCAGCGCGTACTCCTTCACCGGCCGACCCTGCATCCGGAACCGGTCGGCGCCCGCCGCCAGTTCGTCTCCGGTGGTCGGGCGCGCAGAACCGCCCGCGGCCACGCCGACCAGGTCCCGATGGCTGCCGTGTGCGGTGAGCGTGTGCCCGCGAATGCCGAAACCGTCCGGCACCTGCCCGAGCAGCACCGCCCCCGCCCCGTCGCCGAACAACGCACAGGTGCGCCAGTCTGTCCGATCGACGATGCCCGAGTATCGATCGGCGCCGACCATCAGGACCATGCCGTCGTCGTCGCCCGCGTCGAGCAGTCGGCTACCGATGACCAGTGCGTAGAGGAATCCGGTGCAGACGGCGTTCACGTCGAAAGCCGGGACCCCTTCCAGGCCCAGCTTTCCCTGCACGATCGCGGCGGTGGATGGCTGCGGCTGATCCGGCGTCGAGGTGGCGACGATAAGGTAGCGGATGGTCGCCGGGTCGAAGTCCGGCAAGCCGCGCACGGCCCGCACGGCGAGATCCGAGGTGGCCTGGCCCGGCGCGGCATAACGCCGAAGACCGACGCCGGTGCGCTCGATGATGCGCTGCGCGTCTGCACCGGTCCATTCCGCGATGTCCGTGGCGGCGATTTCCCGCGACGGGACGTACCCGGACATCGCCACGATTCCGACAGCCATCTACTTCTCCCTCGCATATGCGCCGCGATCCGCATTCCATGACGAAAGAACCTGCGCAGCAATGCATTCCGTACCCGGGCCGATCGCGTCGGCCGGTTGGCCCGCGAACCGGACCGGCCGGCTGGGCCTGCTGTGACCGCCGCTCTTGTAGAACAGGTGCGGCGTATCGCGCACGGCCTCCTCGAAGGTGCGGCACACGGTCACGCAGGCCTCGACGCCGTCGAATCGCTCGCGCCACCGGGTACTGCTCAGCTCTGCGATCCGAGCCGCGATCCTGGCACCGGTGACCGGCCAGCGCTGCCGATCCAGCTGCAGCTCGGCCAGGTGCGGCAAACCAATGCCGTCGAGGAAGTTCACCCAGAATTTCGGTTCGATCGCGCCGACCGCGAGCCATCGCTCGTCCTGGCAGCGGTAGGCGCGATAGAACGGCGCACCACCGTCGAGCAGGTTGCCGCCGCGGGCACCGATGGCGTCGTCCGCCAGCTGTCCACAGAGCATGGCCGCCAAATAACCGGCGCCCTCCAGCAACGAACTCTCCAGGACGCCACCGCCGGTGCGCGACACGGTGTAGAGCCTGGCGAGGATTCCGGTGACCAGAGCCATGCCTGCGCCGCCGAAATCGGCGACCAGGTTCAGCGGCGGAATCGGTTGTCCCGCAGTGCCGATCATATCCAGTATGCCCAGGTCGGCCAGGAAGTTGATGTCGTGGCCGGGTAGCTCGGCACCGGGCGTCCCACTGGGCCAACCGGTGACCCGCGCATACACCAGCGATGGATTGCGGGTGAGGCAGTCGTCAGGGCCGAGACCGAGCCGCTCGAGCACGCCGGGCCGATAGCCTTCGATCAGCACATCGGCCCGCGCGATCAGCTCGGTCGCGGTAATCCGATCGGACACGTCCTTCAGATCGAGACGGACAATACGCTTCTCGTCGACGAACGGATCCAGCTCCGGGGATCCGACCACGTCGAATCGGCCCGGCCGCTCGATCCGAACCACATCGGCGCCGAGGTCGGCGAGGAGCATCGCCGCGAACGGCGCGGGGCCGAGCCCGGCGAATTCCACCACTCGCACCCCGTCCAGGGGGCGTTGGATACTGACGTTCACAGCCGCACACCGCCATCGACGCCGAGCACCGCACCGGTGACGTAGGTCGACATCGGCGAGAGCAAGAATTGCACCGCCGAACTCAGCTCATCGGCGGAACCGAAGCGGCGCATCGGGATTCGGGAGGAGTAGCGCTCGAACATCCGCGTGTCGTCCATCACCGCCCGGCCCATGCCGGTGTCGAAGAAGCCGGGCGCGACCGCGTTGACGCGGACCCCGAACCGGGCCAGCTCAGCGGCAGCGGTGCGAGTGATCGCCTCGATCGCAGCCTTGGTGCCCGAATACACGCCGGCACCGGGCATACCACCGCCGGCCATCACCGACGAGACCGCGACCACCGAACCGCCGTCGGCCGAACGCAGGTGCGGCACCGCATATTTGAGGGTGCGCACATAACCGCCGACATTGACGAGCAGGCTGCTCTCGACATCTCTCATATCGGCAGCCGCGAGCAGCGAGTTGTAGCTGACTCCCGCGTTGGCCACCACGGCATCGATACCGCCGAGCCGTTCGGCCGCCTCGGCGAAGCCGCGTTCGACCGCATCGTCCACGCCGAGATCCATGCGTACCCAGTGCACTTCGCTCGGGCCTGCGGGCGGCTCGACGCGGTAGGTGCCGACCACCTGCGCACCCGCCTTCCGTGCGTCGGCCACCAGCGCCGCACCGAGCCCACGGTTGGCCCCAGTGACGACGATGCGCAGACCGTCGAGCAATCCGCCGTTCATCGCTTTCCTCCCGTCACGCGAGCCAGGACGAACGCTCCGGCCTCGCGCTGTCCGACGTGTTCTTCGGTGCGCCGCCGATACTTCGGCGGCGGCACCACCCGCAGTGGCCGGCCCGCAACGCGGCTCGGATTGTCGGCCTGCGGGTGCTTTCCGACCTGGATGTCGCCGGTGATCATCCGGTGCACGACCTCGGCCTGCAGCTCCGCACAGCCCGCTGCGCCGCCCTTGCAGCGGGTCTGGTTCAGTAGATAGAGGCCGGGCGCTTCGGCATCGGCCACATCCAGGAACAGCCGGTCGTGCTCGATGGTCTGCCGCACACTGTCCGGCAGGTGTGAGGTGTCGGCCCGGTAGCCGGTGGCGGCGAGCACCACGTCGTACCGACGCCGGGTGCCGTCGTCGAATTCCACCTCGGTGTCGTGCAGCGCGGTGACGCCCGGTCGGCGCGTCAGCCTGCGGTGGCTCAGCATCGGCACGAGATAGTCACTGGGCGTGGGGACTTGGTCGAACAGATCGTGATCCGGTTCGTCGAGACCGAGCCAATCGTAGCGGCCGACCATCATCCGCACCGCGGTGCGCGCGACCATCGTGCGCAGCCGTGCCGGGATGAGCTTCAGGATCACGCCGCCGTCGGACGGATCGACGGGCTTGCCGAAGAAGCTCTTCGGCGCGATCCACTTGCCGCGCCGGATGCTGATGTCGACCTCGGACGCGTAAGGCACCAGATCGCAGGCGATGTCGACCGCGGACGGTCCCGCGCCGACCACCAGCACCGAACGGTCGAGGTAGTCCCGGCCGTTGCGGTAGTCGGCCGAATGCAGCACCTCGTACCGCGGCTCGCCCGTCACCGGGATCTCGCAG
The DNA here is from genome assembly GCF_000526215.1 of Nocardia sp. BMG51109. NCBI lineage: Bacteria > Bacillati > Actinomycetota > Actinomycetes > Mycobacteriales > Nocardiaceae > Nocardia > Nocardia sp. BMG51109. The sequence continues at coordinate 7,811,186 of NZ_JAFQ01000004.1, read as the reverse complement.
CGCGGCACCCGGTAGTGCCCGCAGGCGGAGACTACCTGGTCGAACTCGGCGGCGAAATCATTACCGGCCGTGCGTGTTCCCTCGACCCGCCATCGGTGGCCGTGCGGCACCACCGCGGTGACCCGCACGCCCCACACCCGTTCGGCGTCGGTGCACAGGTCCGCGCACTTCGCCAGGTAACTACGGTATTCCAGGTGATGCAGGTAGCGGTCCCGCTCGCCCGGCTCGATCGGGTGGGCCGAGAAGCCGGATCGGTTCCGCGAGGTGATCATGTAGAGCGCGCTGTAGACCCGCCCCGCCCGCGAGCTCTCCCACCACAGCCCGCCGGCCTCGGTGTCCTCGGATATCCAGCTGACCTGTAAGTCCTTGTCCTCTTGAAGTTTCAGGACGGCCGCGATGCCGAACAGGCCGCTGCCGATCACGCAGACCCTCACCGCTGTTCACCCCCGACGACGGAAAAGTCCTTCGAGTAGCGGTCCACGTACTCCTGACCGCTGAACGCGGCCAGCGACCGCATGGTGGCGTCGGTGAACGAGCGCAGCCAGTCGTAGTCGGCACCGTCGGCCGGCGCGGGGACCGGGTCGATCGGTGTGCCGAAACTGATCGTCACTTCGGTCGGCAGGAAGAACTTGGGGCTGGTCAGGTCGATGGTGTCGGTGCCGGTGATCGATACGGGCAGCACCGGCACCCCGGTGACAGCAGCCACCCGGGCAATCCCGGTGTGTCCTTTGTACATTCGACCGTCCGGAGTGCGGGTTCCCTCCGGGAACACCGCCCACAGGCAGCCGCTGCGAATCACCTCCGCGGCGGTGTCGATCGCGGTTCGCCCGGCGTCACCGCCGCTGCGGTCGGTGGCGATCTGATTCTGATTGTCGAAGAACCACTTCTTCACCCGCCCCACGAGCCCCCTGCCGCCCCAGTATTCGGACTTGGCGAAGAAGTACACCGGACGCGGCGAAGCGAGCGAGATGTAGAGCGGATCGATCGGCGATCGATGGTTGCTCGCCAGGATCATGCCGCCGCTGTGCGGGATGTTCTCCACGCCGTACACCTGGAGGTGACCGATGGCGCGCAGCGCCGGGCCCATCGCGATGTACTTGAAGAAGCGGTGAGTCCGGCTGGGTACGTCACTGAATCGGCGTTCCCCACTGGCTTTTTCGGGCGCGACGAGGTGTTGCTGTTCGGATGTCATGGCGTTCCTGATCGTTGTTCGGAAGGTGGCTGCGGGCCGGATCACGATGTCGCGCTTGCGGAAAGCAGTTGGGCACCGCGCAATCGGATGTCGGCGGCCGCGGTGTTCTCGTGCAGCACGGGTAGCGCTCCGGTGAGCCACTTCGTCCTGGCCTCGGCGCGGCGGACCTTGCCACTCGTGGTGCGCGGCAGCGCGCCGAACTCGGCGAATACCACGCCGAGCGCGCCGAGTTGGTGCTGGCCGTTCACGTGAGCCGATACCTCGGCGGCCAGATCGGTCAAGCCGACCGGGCCGGTGCCCGCGTTGAACAGTTCGACCGTGAGCACGGCCTGCTCCGCGCGGTCGTCGCCGGTGAAGGCGAACGCGGCCGCGCCGGTCGCCCACGGCACGCATTCCAGCGCCGCGCCTTCGATGTCGATCGCGTCCACGTTGCGCCCGTTGATCACCAGGATGTCCTTGAGCCTTCCCGTGACGTACAGCTCGCCCGCCAGCGCGAAGCCGAGATCGCCGGTCCGCAGGAACGGGCCGCGTCCGTCGGCGGTGTAGGCGTGGAAGGTGGTCGCGGTCAGCTCGTCGTCACCGCGATATCCCCTGGCGACGCTGGCATTTCGAGCCCAGATCTCGCCCACCACGCCCTCTGGCGCGGGGGTGTGGTCCGCGACGCGCGCGATGATCACCTCGTGCTCGTCGATCGGCCCGACCGAGACCAGAATCCTGGCCGGCTCGGTGGCCCGCACCGGGCAGGCGATGCCCTCGGTGGCCAGCCGGTCGAGGTCGAAAGACCGCACGGTGGGCATGGTCTCGCTCGGGCATCCGGTGATCAGCAGCGTCGCCTCGGCCATTCCGTAGCACGGCACCCAGGCGATGGGATCGAAGCCGACCGGCGCGAAGCGCTCGCGCATCAACTCCATCGTGCCCGCGCGCACCGGCTCGGCACCGTTCAATGCGGCACGCAACGTCGACAGATCGAGCCCGCCGGTGCTGCCCACCCGCTTGGCCGCCAGCTCGTAGCCGAAGTTCGGCGATACCGTCAGGGTGGCACGGTGTTCGGTCATCAGCTCCAGCCAGCGCCGCGGCACTCGGACGAAGTCCTTGGCCGACATGTAGGCCGTGGAGAAGCCGGTGCCCAGCGGGTGCAGCAGCAGACCGATCAGGCCCATGTCGTGGAAGTGCGGAATCCAGCTGACACCGAAATCGGCAGGGCTGGACGTGATCACCCCCCGGATCTTGGCCACGTTGTCGGCGATATTGCGCTGGGTCACCATCACTCCTTTCGGGGCGGAGGTCGATCCGGACGTATATTGCAGTACCGCAACGTCATCCGGGGTGGAGAGCGGTTCCCCCGTGTACGTCTTCGCCGCGGCGAAGACGTCGGACGCAACTACCTCGAGCGCCGCACCGCCCGGCCCGACGATCGAGCGCCAGGTGGCCAGCGAATCGCTGGTGGCCTCGTCGGTCAGCACGAATCGGGCCTCGGTGTCGTCGACGATCCGGACCACTCGGGCGAAGGCCCGTGGATCGAGATCCGGTGTCGGCACCGGCACGGCGACCAGCCGAAGGTACATGCAGGCCAGCAGCGCCTCGATGAATTCGAGCCCCTGCGGGTATGCCAGTATCACCGTCTCGCCCGGTTCGGCCAGCTCGCGCAGGTGCCCGGCGACATGTCGTGCGCCCCGATCAAACTCGGCGAAAGTTCTTGTCCGAGAGACTCTTCCGTCTCGCAGATAGCGGTAGAAGGTCACCGTCTCGGTGCGTTTATCGCCTAGCTCGGCATACCAGTCGGCGATGAATGATCGGTCGTGCATCACGCCCCCTTTGTTTCTATTTCAGTACCGTGAACGAGCCGAGGTCGCGGCCCGCCGCAGCGGTCATCTCGGCCCACAGCACGGTGGTCAGCGAGCCCGGATACTCGTGGTCGACCCGCAGGCGATCGGCCACCCGGTTCAGCGCCAGCGCCAGCATCGCCTGCCGCGTCGGGTCTTCCGCGGTACCCGGGGCCGCCCAGATGCCGAGGATCGAGCAGGCGGCGTAGAACAGCGCATGGCGGGCGGCCGCGGCAAACCCTGCTGTCGAGTCGGCCGCGACGTGGCGAGCTTCCTTGTCATAGAACAGCTTTCGCGCTCGGTCGATCGCTTGCACCGCAGTCAGCAGCCCGGCCTGTGCGGCCGGGTCGAGGCCGGCCCGGTCTGCTGTCGCATCGCGGACCAGCGCGGGCCACTGTGCGGTGATGATGTCGGTGCCCTCGTTGGTCAGCGTGAGGTCGGCGCCGCGCGGCGCCCACACCGGCACCGCCCGGTCGAGATCGAACAGGTACTCGGCCATGTCCGCGTCGGTGTTCTCGGGCCGATAGAGCGGCAGCTGGCTCGCGATATTGTGCAGGTTGACGTGGGTAGTGCCCTCGAAGATGCTCGCGATGTCGTGGTCACGCCGCAGCTTCGGCAGGATGCCGTCGGCGAATCCGTCCGTCAGATAGCTGCGCGCCGCGAGCACCCGGTGCATCGAGCCGATGACCTCCTCGCCGAGCACCGGCACCAGATACTTCACCACCGACGACCACATACTGAGCTGACCTGGGCACACGCTCAGTGCCCGCGCCACCGGCAGCGCCGTGCACTCGGCGATCACCAGGTCGAGGTGTGCCGTCACCAAATGCTCACGGACAGCCGCGATCTCGCTGATCGGTGCACCGTAGAGCACCCGCTCGGCTGCGTATCGCATGCCGATCCGTAGGACGGCGTCCATGGTGCCGAGCGACAGCCCGCCGATCGCGGTGCGGGTGATCTGCAAGGCTTTGAGCACCTGCACCAACCCGAGCCCCGGTGCGCCGAGGTAAGCGTCGCGCGGCAGGATCGTCTCGGTGAAGGTGATGCCGCTCAGATCGTGGCCGCGCAGGCCGACGGTTGTTACAACCGGCAGATTGCTGATCGTCGACTGGTCGATGCGGTGCTTGTCCACGAGGACCAGGGAGTATGCGTTGCGATCCGAACGGGCGAAGGCGGTCATGAACCGGCCCGCCGTGGCGTTGCCGATCGGCCACTTCTCGCCGGTCAGCACGAGGCCGTCGGGCGTCGGTGTCACCGCGGTCTCGGTGGCGCGCAGGTCGCTGCCGTGCGCACGCTCCGAAACGCCGAAGGCGGCCAGGTCGCCGTTCAGCAGTCCTTGTGCCAGGAGCTGCTTTTGCGCCGCCGACCCCCACAGCCAGACCGGGTTCGCCCCGAGAAACGAGGATCCGTATTTGACCGCGAGGGTGAGGTTCCTGGCGGCGAGTACCCGGGTCAGCCGGATCACCGTTTCCAGATTGTCCAGCGAGCCGCCGGCCTGCAACGGCACCATCCAGCGCGGGAAACCCGCGTCCTCGACCAGCTCGACGGCACCGGGCGGCAGGCTGTCGGCCCGTTCGCCGGCGACGATGGCGCGGTAGCTCAGCGGGCCGTCCGGTTCGAAGGGATCACCGACGGCCTCGGCGAAGGCGGCGGCCACCTCGGTGGCCCGTGGCAATACAGTCACGTCCGACTCTCCAGTTCGAGCATCTTGGCGCCGACCACCCGCGCCAACGTCATCGCGGCGGGCAACGGCCGCACCAGCACGGTCAATTCGGTGATCGCGCCTGCCGCGTCAAAAGTCAGCAGGTCGATTCCGGTCAACGCCTTACCACCGACCCGCGCCTCGAAGACGAGGATTTCCGCCTCGGGCGCAACGTTTTCGGTGTCCGACGCCGCCCGGAACTTCGCGGTGTAGCGGAACTCCGCCAGCGATTCGGTCAGTGCGTCCACCAGCTGGCCGACTTGGTCGGCGCCGTGGTACGGCTTCTCCATCACCGGGCTGCGGAAGACGACGTGCTCGTCGAGTGCGCGCAGTAATGCTGTTCTGTCACCGTTGCTTACGGCGTCCTCGAACGCCGCAGATCTGAGTTCCATCCCATGGTCATTTCTCTCGCAGGAATCTCACGAGCTCACTCGTGAGCCGGTCGTAGCCCGGTTCGGACAGATGCAGTCCGTCGGCGCACCACAGGGCCGGGTCCTCGGCGTCGCCCAGCCGCGCCGGGTCGAAGAACGACGCGGCGGCGTCCGCGCACAGCGCCGGATACAGCTCGTTCAACGTCGTCAGACGGGCACCGAGGTTGCGCCTGCGGATCCGGGACAGCCGGGCGGTTGGCGCGATCGGCGGGACACCGATCACCACCACTTGGCCGTGCGGCGCGAACCGGGCCAGGAATGTCGCCATCCACTCCGCGACGATCACCGGTTCGGTGCCCGCGTACGCGTCGTTGACGCCCGCGCTGACCAGCATCACACCAAACGCTCCGACGTCGCCGGTGAGCTCGAGCAGCCGGTTGGCGGTCGCGCCGCGCTCGGCACGCACACCGTGCGCCACCTGACCTATCCGTAGTTTGGCCGCCACCCGGCTGACCAGTGGCGAGCCGGTGCCGCCCGCGGCCGATGGCACCTCGGCACCGAGCATGAGGCTGTCACCGACCCCGAGCAGCCAGGTCATCGCTCGACCAACCCCAACACCACTTCGGCGAGCTGCAGCAGGGTGCGCGCGCCGGCCACTGCGCCGAGGCTGATCTCCTGTTCGAACCGGTCCTCCAGGTCGCTGACCAGGCTCATCGCATAGACCGAGTCGACGCCGTAGTCGGCGAGGCTGCGCCGGACATTGATGCTGCCGGCCGGCTTGTCGAGATAGAACTCCGCGCGTTCCCGCAGCCATTCGGCCAGGGTCTCGATCGATTCCACGGATCCGACTGACGTCATATCCGATCCCTTCTCTCACTTGCCTTGACCGCTGACTCCGTCGAAGCACGCTGCCGACGGGCGGTTTCGAAACAATTTCTTGGCGTAGTCGTAGGCAGGCACCTCGACCAGCTTGTAAATGGGCACGGAGACCGCGACGACGACCACGAAGTAGAAAAGCATCACCGGAATTCGGATGATGGGCTCGTAGGTATCGGCGAGCGGGATCTCCAACCAGCGCGACACTGCCTTCAGCAGGAAGGGACAGGTCGGCATGAATATGAGCAACTGCACCGCGTACATGCCGTAGGAGAGTTTCCCCAGCCACACCATGATTCGCGAGCGCAGAAACGAGGGCTTGGCGCCGAGATCGGCTTGCGCCAGCGCGATCACCAGCAAGGTGAGCGGCACCAGGCCGGCGGCGGCGCGCTGCAGCGGCCCTGGCGCGAGAGTGCCGAGCGCGTAGCAGGCGACCACGATTGTCCAGGCCGCCGCGGACCGGATGCGCGGCATCCGGCCGCGCAGAATCAGCACGGCGGCGCAAATGCCGAGCAGGAATTCCAGGAACCGGTACGGCGGAAACGCCATGGTGAACCAGAAGGTCGCCTCGCCGCCGATGTGACCGGTACTGAAAAACCTGATATGCGCGTCGGCACCCGCCACGTCGATAAAGGCCCGCACGTAAAACGGTGTCAGAAAGGCCAGTGCGACGGTCACGCCGGAGACGAGCCAGATCACCCCGGTGCTCGCGCGACGCAAGGCCAGCAACGCGATCGGGAACAGCAGATAGAAGAACAGCTCGGTACTCAGCGACCAGGTGACGGGGTTGAGCCCCATATAGATCTCTTGCCACGGCACCCACGACTGCGTCAGGGTCAAGTGCGTCAACACATTCCAGCCCGAGAGCGGCATGCCGAGCAACACGATCGCCGCACCTGCCGCCAGGCTCGTCACCAGATAGACCGGATACAGCTTGCCGATGCGTTTGGCGTAGAAGTTCGCCAGCGAGGTGTCCGGTCTGGTCGACCAGGTCAACACGAATCCGCTGAGAATGAAGAAGCTCGACACCGCGAAGTTCCCGCTCATATCCAGAAAGCGCGGCCGGTCGATGGTCGCGAACGCGAGCTTGCCCGCCCCGTCGAAGGCCAGCTGGAAGGTGGTGAAATGGAAGACGAATACCAACAGGGCGGAAAGTCCCCGCAGGCCGGTGAGTGAATCGAGATTCGCAGCCTGGACGACTTCCGCTGTGCCGGACTTCTCCGGGCGTGCCTTCGTCGTCGTCTCGAACACTGTGCTCCCCCCTGATACTTCCGCTGTGTCCGCGGTTGGCTCACTCGTGCGTCGGCGTGCGCGCGGCAGGACGCGAATACTCATGCGATGGCCGACAATCCCTCGAGCCCGAGGTCGGTGACCTGGGCATATCCAGTAATTCGGCGGCTGAAACCCTGTGACCAGGACCGCACTTCGCGAGCGACCTGGTGTCCGGTGCCGGGGCGCAACGCCGACGCTTGCAGCAGTGCGCCGTCGTCGACGTAGGCGCCGACCGCGAACAGGTTGCGCCGCAAGCCATCACCGGCGACGACCCGCATGGCGGCATCCACCGCGATCCGGTCCTCGCGCCGCTGCCCGGCGCCGAGCCGGATGCCGGTGGACACGTAGCCGCGCTCGGCCAGCCGACCGAGCAACGTGCCGGTATCGGCAAGATAAGCACGCGGAATGTACGCCTCGAGCACGGTGTGCGAATCCGATTGTTCCGCAGTGGAATCAGCGCCGAACTCGAGCCGCCCGGCCCGAGCCAGCGTCAGCATCTTGGCGTAGACGCGCGGCGACGGTCCATTGACGAAGCTGTTGATCGAGGGCAGGACCCGCTCGGTCACGGCCACCCGGTGCTGCGGCGGCAACGATTGCACCAGTGCTGACAACTGGTCACGGCGTTCCCGCAGCACGAATTCCACCGCGGTGACCACCGGATCGCGCGGCACGCCTTGCACTGCGGCGGCCAGCACCTGCGGTGAGGCGAAGAGTGTGGGTGCCGGGTCGATACCCCACGGCGCCAAGGCACCGAGCACGGTTCTGGCCCGCTGCGTCGCCTGGGAGTCCAGGATGTCATCGAGCGAGCCGCAGACCTGTACCGCGCGTCTGACGAGGGCGGTCGTGTTGTGTTCGACGATCGGCCGCGCCGCGTACGGCAGTGCGCAGACTTCCGCGATAACGTCGGCCACGGAGGCCGCCAGCCAGGCCGAAATACGTTCTGCAGCCTCGGCCGGTGCGTCGCGGAGTACGTCGACCCGTGGCGCGGGTAAGCCGGTCAGGCCCGCGAACGGGTGCTCCGCGCGGTGGTACGGCCGCGGCCAATCCAAGTGAGTCCTACCGCCGCACAATCGGATCGATCGTGGCTCCCGGCCCGACGGTCGGTACGTTCGCGCGAAACAATCGGTGTCGTCGAAGATTCCGCCGCGGCCCTCGGTGAGCACCAGCACCGCGTCCAGCGCAGTCAGTCCTTGACCACGGACCACGACGGTCCCGGCGGACTCCGCGTCCGCCCACGCCGCGGTGTAGGAACGACCGTCGACGAGACCGTGACCGACCGAGAGCAGCACTTCGTCAGCGACGAATTCCTGCCCGGCCGCACAGACTATTGGGTGCGAGCCATCGGCGTCGATCGTCTCGACCGAGTGCCGGTGTAAGGCGAGTTCGACCCCCCGGTTCCGCAGTAGTGCCGCAACGGATTCGAAGGTCTCGCGCAGTGCGAGCCCATGCAGGCGACGCGGCGGAAAGAACGCGCCGAGCCGCTGCGATGTCATCCGCTCCACCCAGTCGTGGAAGACGGACGGCACCCCGGTGGCATCGCCATTCTGCGGTGCGAGACTGCGCAGCTGCGGATACAGCGCGATCTGATCCGAGAGTCGATTCATCTCCAGATATGGCGGCAGGGCGGCGCTGTAGACCCGTCCGGCGCCGAATTCGCCCATCGCCTCGAATACCTCGATGGTGAGCGCGTCGGCGGGCAGGCCACAATCGATCAACGCCAGAAGGTCGGACAGGGCGTAGGTCGTGCGTGGTCCGCCGCCGACGATGGCCAGTCGATACCTCATGCCGTACCGCCCGTGACGAATTCGGTTAGCGCGTCGAGCAGCCGGGCCACGTGCGCCGGCGTCAGCTGCCCCATCGAGGACAGCCGCAGATGCGTTGTGGTGGTGGGCCCTTGGCCGTGATAGACCTGCACCTTCCGATCGGCGCACCACTGGTTCAGTTCCTCGAAAGAGCGCCCCTCGGGCAGCCGGTAGGCGGCCAGCGACGAGCCCGACTGTCCCGGTGGGACCAATCTCGGCATGTGCAGGCCGGCCAAGTGCTCGGTGATCTCGTCAAGGATCTGCTGATAGCGTGCGCCGCGTGCCGCGACGGTTTCCTTGTGCAGCAGCGTCAGCGCGTGCTCCAGCGCCGCAACGATATTGGTCGGCGGTGTGAACAGTACCGATCCGGCGCGTTGGGCGTCGAAGTGCTTCGCCAGGTTCAGCGTCAGCGGCATCGAGTCTCGCCGCAATCGAGCCAGTGCCGACGCGCCCGCCAGCACGAAACCCAATCCGGGCAGCCCCTCGATACATTTGTTCGCGGTGCCGACGATGAATGCGTCCGGCCCCGAGACCGGGATCTTCTCGGCGCCGATGCTGCTCACCGCGTCGATGATCATGGTGGCACCTGCCTGGTCGGCCGCCTCGGCTATTGTGCCGACGTCGTTCAGCATCCCGGTGCTCGTCTCGTGATGCACGACGCTCACCACGTCGGGCTGCCACCGGGCGATGAGTTGCTCGATTTCCGGAAGGTCGAGTTGTCCACCGAATCCGGCGATGAATGCATGGGATTCGGCACCGTACGCTTGGGCGAGTTCGTGAAGCCGCTCGCCGTAGACGCCGTTGACGATCGTGAGGAAGCGGGACGGGCGAGGGGGCGACTGTGCCGCCGTGGCGAACACCGATTCCAGTGCGCAGGTTGCCGATCCGGGAAGCAGCACGGCTTCGGCGGTGGGAATCTCACACAGCGCGGCTAGGCTCGCTCGTACCTGCCCGAGCAGCGCGGTGAATTGCGCACTGCGATGGCAGATATCGAGTCTTACCGCGGCCTCGCGCGTCCCGGGGTCGGTGAGCACCGGGCCGGGGTTGAACAAGCCGAACTGCACGTCAGCTATCGACATCGGGGCACAGTTCCTTTCTGAGTTTCGCCCACTCCTGCGCGGGTCCCATGGCCGGTCGCGGCGGCACCGCCGTGCTTTCCGCGATGCGTACCTCCACCAGGTGCGGACCGTCCGCATGCAAGGCGGCGGTGAGTGCGGTTCGCAATGTGTCTGTGGTCGTGACGCTTTCGGCATGGCGGTAGCGGCAGGCGAGCGCGATCGCGGGGATGTCGACGTCGAGGCCGTAGCTGCCTTGCGCACCGGTGGACGCGTGACAGCCGTTGTTCAGCACGATGTGCACGAGATTCGCCGGTCGGCGTGCACCGATCGTCGCCATCGCCTCCAGGCGCATCAGCAGTGCACCGTCGCCGTCGAGCACGACCACCTTGCGGTCGGTCGCGATCGCCGCGATGCCGAGGCTGAGGCTCGACGCACAGCCCATCGAGCCGACCATCGAAAAGCTCGGCCGGAGCCCGGCCACGGCATCGGACAGACTTCGCCCGATATAACCCGTGGAACCGATGATGACGTCATTGTCACCGCAGGTCGCGCAGACTGTAGCGATCGCCTCGTCGCGGTCGAGATGTGCTGCGGCATAACGTGTTTGCTCGGCGAGTATGGGTTCCAGCGCACCACCGCCGACCAATACCGCAGTGATCCCGGCGCCGGCGAACGTGACAAGTGCCAGGTCGGACTCGGTGACCTCGCAATCGAGCACGATCGACTCGATGCCCATGGCCGCGAGCATGGGGACGGTCGCACTGCCCATCAGTCGATGCTGTGGTTCGTCGACCGTACCCGGCTTGCCGCGATAGCCGATCACCAGGATGAGCGGTGCGTCGACGAGAGTCGCCAGTGAGGTCAGCGGGTTGACGGTGTTGCCCAACCCGGAGTTCTGCAACATCACGCAGACCCGCGCGCCGGACAGCGTCAGCCCGGTCGCGATGGCAACGGCCTCACCCTCGTTGTTGGCCAAGGTCGTTTGCACCGATGGATGCCGTTCGGCCTGATTGATCAGTGGCGCGAGAGTGCTGCACGGCACGTAGACCACCTGGATGCAGCCCGCGTCGGTCAGCGTGCGCAGTAGCTCGCCGGGATGAACGGTCACCTCAACTCCCGGACCTTGCGCTTCGCACGCTCTTCCAACCGGTGTAGTTCGTCCAGCTCCTGCAGGTCGAAGATGTCCTCGATGCCGGCGATGTCCGGCTCGACCGCATGGGTGCCGCCGTCCCGGATGATCCGGCCGAAGACCGACTCGACCGCCCGGATCGCCGCGCGCAGACCATGATTCGCATAGATCACCCGCGCGTACCCGTAGGACCGCAGCTGGGACGCCGTGGTCGAGTAGTAGGTCGTCGGCACCGCGATCAACGGGGTGTCGTATGCCCAGCGCTGCGCGAAATCACGGATGCTCTCGTCCGACTTCGACCGATCGTGCACGAGGATCGCGTCGGCGCCTGCCTTACGGTAGATCTCGGCGCGGGTGAGCGCGGACTCGACCGATTCACCGACCACCAGTGCCTCGGTCCTGGCCACCACCTGAAATGCCGGCTCGTCGACCGCATCGCGAGCCGCCGATATCTTGGCCGCGAAATCGCGCGGATCGAGTATCGACTGACGTCTATTGACGAAGCTGTTCATCTTCGGAAACGGCTTGTCCTCTATACATACGCCGGCCGCGCCCGCCTCATAGTGATATCGGGCCGCCAACCTGGCATTGGTCGAATTTCCATAGCCTGCGTCACAATCCACCAGAATGGGTAGACTGGTCGCCCGAATTACCGGACGCAGAATTTCGAGCTGCTGGGTCAGTGTGATCAAATCCGCATCCGGCACGCACTGGCTTGCCGAGATTTCCAACCCACTGAGCCAGATCCCCTCGAAACCCGCTCGCTCGGCTATCTTAGCGCCGAGCGCGTTATGAACTCCCACATATCGCTCAATTGTCGACATGCCATATCCCCCTGGATATCTTTTCCTTATTGGTCTTCGATACGACGCCCGGCATCGACGCTGAACTTCGGCACCGCTGCTCCACAGCTGGTCAGGTCATTGACGCGACCGTACCCAGCCGGTGTCGTACGACCGGCGCTGTGTTCTCAGCTGGTGCTGCGCGAATGCAGCTTGCTGATTCTTGATGAGACGGCAGTGCGCGAACTCCCCGATGCGGCCGCGCACCACCGGTGTTCAGTTACGCCATGCGGCTGTCCGGATGGGCGCCGCCCTATTACGGCAGGAAATTCCATGATGGTCGATGCGAGTGAACATCTATCAGCTCCTCGATATGCAGGATAGAAAATAGAACTCGTCGGCCCGAAGGGCCGTATTGTGCAGGCCGAGCATTGTTATATCGACCACCGAAATCGGCTCATGACAATGCAAGCACGCGACATTGCGCGCAAAATTAGGTCACGGCAGCTGGACTGAGATCAACAAAGCCAACTCAGTGACTATCCAAGAACTCCCCCGTAGAGTTCCCCCATGTCAGCCAACTTATCATCGACTGAATCAAGATAATACGCGACATACAGGTCACTGACAAGTATCTCGTACCTTCTCTATCGAGCCGGGCAGTGCGGCGTTACAACCGGCGCGAGTCCGGGCGGATCACCGGGCCTGCCGCCGCGTCGGTGCCGCCGCCGATCCCCAACATCCTTGCGCCGCAACCACTCCTGCGTGGGTCGCGGAGCGCGCGCCCCACACCTCGCGAAACAGACCAGTCCGACGGTGTTGAACGCGTCCGGCAGGCCCTTCAGTCCGTCACATACGGCTATGCACACATCGGCGACACCGCGGTTGCACAGCGCGGTTGCGGGAATAACGATCACTTGATCGGCAGGAATTGCCCTGGTCGTATTCGGTGGACGAGAAAGGCCGGACAAGACAAGGGGCCGGACGCCGCCGGCCTGTCTGCTCGGATTCGTCTGACACGGTCACGGCGCGAACGGCCACCTTCACGCCGACCCTGGGTCGGCACAGCCGTACAGACCATGCGGCGGCCGCCTGCTGAAGTCGAGTGACGGCGGGATCGGCGCATGGGAGACGCCACCGCCGGCTCGGCTTGGGCGACCTCTTCAGCGGAGCTGAACACGTTATCGCCGCCGGGCACGGCCGCAACACCCTCGCCGAGTTCGTCGACCACGCCCGCCGCCTCGTGCACCAGGATCTGCAGGAGCTCCCTGCTCATCAGACCCTCGCGCTTCTTCCCAGCTCGAGCCAAGGATCGCGAGCCGTGAAGGATGCCACAGCAACGTACGTGACTCCTGCAGTATGAACGTACGTGACTCCTGCAGTATGCCGACCGCCGCTGCTCATGCGAACAGGGCTGTCTCACAGCGCCCCGACATGACCGAGGCTGTGGCCGACCACAGCGGTGCGGTCGTCGGGCTCGCCAATGCCGTTCGCCGCCAGGTTAATCCAAGTCCGGGCTCGGGAGCCGGGAGTGTTGAACGGTGTAGGTTGCGTTAGGAGTATTCGGCTCGCGCCGAGCCGGACCATCTCAGCTCGTTGACCTGCGGTGTTAGCTGTCAGCACCCCCCGAGGGCGTGAACCTGCGACGCATAACCTGCGGGTTTCTGAACCCCGACGGCGCCGGTCTGTTGCAGATCCGCTTTGACCTGCGCAAACGCGACGTGGACTGGTGCCCCCGGCGGGGCACTGTGAACATGGGAACGGCCGCGAACTGCGGTTTTCGGGTGGTCAGCTGGTGATCGAAGCCGATTTCGCGTTGTGACCATGAGTTTCATACCCTGCCGCGCGGCGGCTGGGCTATGCCGCGTTGAAGGAGCGGGCGTAGCCGCCGATGTTCCATACCACCCACCGGAATTCGATGGGCGAGAACGGGTACCGGGCCGACACTCCGGGGACCGGAGAGATGGGCCAGAAGCAGACGTGGCAGCGGTGGCAGTAGCACCCACGGTCCCACGCCGCCTCTGCGGCACCGCGGCCCCGCTGCACTTCGCGGTTGCGGCGGGTACGGCTCGCGGCTTCCACGAAGGCAATCGCCGATGGCACTGCCCCGATCGCGGCGAACACCAGCGCGACGAGGGTGGTTCCGATGATGGAGCCGATCGAGGAGTCATCGGCGTTGACCTTCCCGACCACTACGGCACCCATTGCCGTCAGCCACAGCAGCGTCGGCATCGACAGGCAGGCCCCGAGTACTATCGGCCCTCCGGTTGACACCTGCGATGGTGCAGGCATCGTCGCGTGCGCCAAAGTCGTAATGGTTGTCCGATTGACCACCGAGGTGCCCACGACCGGTATCGGGCCCGTGGGAGAAACCCCGCCCCCGGAATATCGGTCGGTACCGGAAACGGTGGACACCCCAGTCGCGTGCAGCGCCGGAATGCTTTGTACCCAGTCCGCCCGGTCACAGCTCGGGCATGACATGTCGACCATCCGCGCGTCCCTTCGTCCGGAGCGTTCCCCCCGACGCCCAGTCCGAGCCGTGAGCGGGCCGCCGGTGTGGTCTTACAGGTTCAGGCGATAGACCTTCTATATAAGACTCGGCATCCTGGCACAAGTGTTTCGTCGTGCCCGGCCGGGCGTTGAGTTCTCGGAGCCTTCTGGGCGGTCATGGTCAGCAACATCGGCAAGTAGTCGATCAGCTGGTCGAAGCTGCTGAATACCGTTCGGTCACTGCAACGGGTGGCGAGCCAATGCGTTATGTCGGCGTGTGCCGGATTTACGGTGGGCCGCATGGCGGAGAAGAACGGTCTTGCTGGACCTGGTCGACTTCAACCTGACCGGCGCTGGTTGTCGGTATGGCAGCCGGGTGGCCGATACGGCAGCTGGGGAGGCAAGTGGATGTTGTTTCCTGAACCAGCTGTGCTGGCCTACTCCTGGCAGATAATCGGCGACGCCACTCTCGCCGGCCAACTCGGACCGGAGTCGGATGCCCGTACCAGCGGCAACCTGATCTGTGTCTACACGACCGACCATCGCGACGTGGACGACGTCACTCGCGTGCTGAACTCCCTGCGTACCTTGGGTTTTCATCAGCGGCTCATCTACAAAGAAGATTTTGCGAATATGCTCGGCACACGTGAGGCTCTCTATGTCTCGGAATCCAAGCGTCGGGAGGTTCGCCAACTGCGGGTGTCTGAAGCAGTCCGCATCTGGGGGCCAGCAGGGCAACCAGAGTGACTGGCCGCGCGGCGTCTGCCTCCGGTTTTCTACGCTCGACCTTTGGTACTGCCGGTGGATCGCACGGCAGCGGGTGAGGACCTCCCCATCAGGCCATCGGGGTGCTCGCGTGACGCACGGCAGGGTCCGTGGGTTCAGCCTTTGCGTGCGACTCCGGCGTAGAAGCCGACTTGTGTGTCCAGGTCTGTGGCATCGACGGGATGGCTGGGTTCAGGGGGGCGTTTGTTCGGCAGCGGTACCTCGATGTCGGCGTGCCAGCGGTGTGGCGTTGTGATTCCGGGTTCGACGAGTTGCAGGCCGGTGAAGAGGCGCTCGATCTCTTCGCGGGTGCGGAATTGGGCGTCCATGCCGCCTGCTTGATAGATCTCGGTGATTTTCGCGAAGGTTTCGGCGTCGAAGTCGGGTGTGGCGTGGCTGGTGACGAGGTAGCTTCCGGCGGGACAGGCGTCCATCAGGGTGGTGACGATGTCGTAGGGGTGTTTGCTGTCGGGGATGAAGTGCAGCAGAGCCACCAGGCTCACCGCGACGGGTGTGCTCAGGTCGAGGGTGTTGAGCAGTGCGGGGGCGGTGAGGATGTCGTCGGGGGTGGTGACGTCGGCTTCGACGTAGGAGGTGCGGCCTTCGGGCGTGGAGTTCATGAGAGCGCGGGCGTGGGTGAGGACCAGGGGGTCGTTGTCGACGTAGACCACGCGGGAGTCCGGGGCGAGGGCCTGGGCGATTTGGTGCAGGTTCCATTCGGTGGGGATGCCGGTGCCGATGTCGAGGAACTGGCGGATCCCGGCGCGGGCGAGGAATGTGGTGGCGCGGTGCATGAACTCGCGGTTGATCCAGGCGGCGAGCTTGACGGTCGGAAATGCCTGTTCGACCTTGGCGGCCTGGATCCGGTCGGCCTCGTAGTGATCTTTGCCGTTGAGGTACCAGTCGTACATGCGTGCCGGGTGCGGCCTGTCGATTCTCAGATCGATCGGCAGGCCATTGTCGGCGACGGACACGGATCTACTCCCCGTTATTCGTTCGGATCGGCTGCACTGGCCCCGGCGAAATCCCCTTCGTGCACTGATCACTCTATCGTGGTTCATGGATCGTCGTTGCTTGCGGTCCTCTCGTCTGAGACGTTGCCACTGGCAGCGCGGCACGCGACCTGTTCGGCCCGGAGCGGGGATTGTCGCACCGGCACGATCGGCTCGGGATCGGTCACCATGCGGATATACCGACCTGGCTCGGCAGACACACCCAGTGATCGAGGCGAGGTACCCGGTCGTGGTAGGCCCGGAAACCGGGCGTCCTCGCCACGTGTTGGTCTGTTAGCGTCCACTGAACGTCATGGGCCATGAATCTCGTTCGGCCCGTGCGAGCAACGCCGTAAACTGGCGGCGGAAGTGTTTCGAGGCAGGGCCTCAGAGGAGGCCGAGCTGTGGTCCGGGTTGCCGGGCCTGCGGCAGCGGCAAGTTCCCCGATCAATGCTCGCGGCATTCGCAGCCCGTACGGTTGAGAGTCGTTACTGGTTGCCTCGCTGCTCGAGCTCACGCTGCACGCGGGCCAATCGTTCGTGCCACCACGACGCTCTGTCTGGGTCGGTGAGCTGGAATTTGTCCAGCAGAGCCGGGTCCGGGGTGGGTGGTGTGCGCGGGACGGGGAGGTATCCGTCGACCGGGCGGAACGAGGCGTCGGCGGGCACGGTGTCGCCGTCGAGGAGGCTCAATGTGCCCAGGCCGCAGGCGAAGTCGAGTTCGGGTAGCGCACCGGCGAGGGCGAGTTGGGCGGCGAGACCGACGCTGGTCTCCAGCGCTGAGGACACCACACACGGCAGTCCGGCCGCCTCGGCGACCTGGAGTGCGCGGCGGACACCGCCGAGCGGGGTGCATTTGATGACCGCGATGTCGGCGGCTCCGGCGACGGCGACCTTCATCGGGTCCTCGGCTCGGCGGATGGATTCGTCGGCGGCGATCCGGACGTCGACCTGGCGGCGTACGGCGGCGAGTTCGTCGATGCTGCGACACGGTTGTTCGACGTATTCGAGTCCGTCGGCGGCCTTGTCGAGCTGCCGGATCGCGGTGACTGCGGTATCGGTGTCCCATATGCCGTTGGCGTCGACGCGGATGTGTCCGCTCGCGCCGAGTGCCGCGCGGACTGCTTCGACGCGGGCGAGGTCTTCTGACAGCGACTCGGGGTGGTCGGCGACTTTTACTTTCGCGGTGCGACAGCCCGAGGCTGTGACGATGTCGTGTGCGCGTTGCGGGCCGACGGCGGGAACCGTGGCGTTGATCGGGACACGGTCGCGGACCGGTTCGGGCCAGCCGATACTGGTTTGCTCCACGGTTGTGGCCAGCCACGACGCGGCTTCGTGGTCGTCGTATTCGGCGAACGGGCAGAACTCGCCCCAGCCGAGGGAACCGGGGACGAGCATGCCTTCACGGATGGTGATGCCGCGGAAGCGGGCGCGCATCGGGATGGCGTATACGCGGGCGGCGGCCCAGTCGATGGCGGGGTCGATGGCGGTGGTCATCGAGATACGGTGTCCTCGTTTCGGGATGCGGTGGGCAGCAGGCGGGTGATGCGCTGGTCGAGGTCGGCGAGTTCGGGTGATCCGCCTGTGTGGGGGCCGAGGTTTCGTCGCAGGGTGGCCAGCTTGTCGTGGCTGCGTTGGCTGCTGACGTGGGTGGCGGTGCGCACGGCGTCGCGGCCGTAGGCGGCGGCCTGCTCATGGTCGCGACCGACCAGGTGCGCGGCCGACAGGTCGATCTGCACGAAGCAGCGGCTACGGGTGCGCCACGGCTCGTACTGGGCGAGAGCGTGGCCGATATGGTGAATGGCCTGCTCGGACTCGCCGAGCGCGCTCAGGCAACGACCGACATCGGCGGCCAGTTCGGCTTCGGTGTAGAAGCTGAGCCAGGTGGGCTCGGTCTCGGGTCGGACGCGATCATAGGACTGCTCGGCGGCCCGGATTGCCCGCCGGATCGCGGTGGCTTCACCGTCGCCGAGCAGTACCAGCCCGCGGGCTTCGACGGCCGACATCAACGCGGTCAGCGCCGGAGTGGCGGCCCGGCCGGCGAGTTGCTGGCCGGTGCGGGCCAACGCGACCGCTTGGCGTGCGTGGCCGACTCGGTGCCGGTCTTTCGCTGTGGCGTGCCCGATCTGCACGGCCATCCTGCTCATGTGCGACAACACGTTCGCGGCGTAGAGGCGGTCCCCGGCGCTCATGGCCAGGTTGAGGGTTTGGATGTAGTAACGCTGCGCCAGCGCGTGGCGCCCGACGTCGGCCGACGTAGCCCCGGCCAGCCATGCCGCCTGGGCGACAGCACCGAGCAGTGCCTTGCCGGTCTTGTCGGAATAGCTGCCGTGCAACACCGTGCCTGCCTCGCGGTTGAGCAGCGCGATGATCTGCTGGCGGACGCGTCCGGAGCCGTACCGGTGGTCGAGGCGGCGCAGGTGAGCGACGGTTTCGGTGATGATTTCCACGTCCGGCATCCCGATTCGCGGTCCTGTTGATCGGGCCGCCGACGGGCTGGGCGGGATGGTGAGCGCGAACAGGGCCGGTTCGGCGAAGGCTGCGGAGGTGAATGCCGAGCCCAGCAGGAACCTGCGTCGATTCATGTCCCGTCCTGACATTTCCACTACGGTGCGCACTGTCTGCTCCAGTGTGCCCGAGCAGTGCAAGCCGTCGTGCGGGTCCTCCTCGGCCGGGGTCTGATCGGCGAACCCGCAGTCGGTGACGCTCACCTCGCGGTGTAGCTGCTGTGACAGCGCTCGGGCGACCAGTCGCGGCACCGGCCAGTGTGGCTGTGCCCCGGCCAGCATCCGCGTCACCGACGTGGTGTTGGTGCCCACGTGGTGGCCCTGTTCGGCGCCTGCGGCTACGACAGCACGCGCGAGTGCGCCCTTGCTCAGGTCGGCCTCGTCCAACAGCTTTCGCAGCAGCGGGTTGGCCCCGCTACCGGGCTGGGTTGTGTCCATGTCCGTCCCATCGGCACATGTTCGATACCCACGATCGTCGCTCACCGGCGACCGGATGTGAAGGGTCTCACTCGATTGTGAGACCCCAGTGAGACCCCCGTCCGGCGACCGGTCGCACCGGGACACCTTTGCTACTGACGAAACCGGCTGGATGCCAGTGGAATTGAAAGGAGGAAGTGCACATGAACACGACATCCAACACGATGGGCTGGGCGGCGCGGCCGGTTTCATCGGATCGCGACGGGGGTTGAGATGAGCGAAAAACATGACCGTGCAGAAGGTTTCAGAATACCAACGGTCGTCGAGTCGGGCCGGGATCGTCTAGTGCGGGCCGTCGAGGATGTCACCGGCTCACCTGCCGGAGGAGCGTCCGGATTGTGGCGGGTATCGCCGGCGCGGCCGGATGCCGTACGTGGCGTTGTCCACGAGCAGGTAGGGGCAGACCGTGCGGTCGTCGTGGCAGGCACGTTGGAGCGGCGGCTGCTGCTGATCGAACGTGAAGACCGCTCGTGGACGGTCGCGGATCTGTCCGGGCAGCCGCATCGCTCCCGGGTCTGGCCGGAATGGACGCACGGGCATCTGGTGATCACGGACCCGGACGTGTGGCTGACGACGGCGACGGTGACCGACTACGGCCGCCACCGGCTCACACGGCCGCGGCTGCTGTTGGCGGCGCTCTATCATCCGGAATACTTCCCGCTGCCGAGGTTTTCGCTCGCGATCTCCGATCTGGCCCGCGCTGCTCGCGCATCGTTGCTGGGCGAGGTCGAGCTGATGGACATGCAGCTCGGCGCCACCGTCGAGGACATCCTCGACCGCATCCGGGCGGGGGTGGACGTGCTGGGGGTGTCGATGACGTTCGGGCAGCACGACCTGGCGACACGCGTCTTGGACGAGGTGACGGCGATGGCCTCGCCGCCGATGGTCCTCGCGGGCGGATCACTGGCAGTGCGTAACGAACGGCTGCTGCTGGACCGCTATCCGGATCTCCTGGTCGCCCGTGGTGCCGGGGAGGCCACGATCGCGGATGTGATGGCGTGCTGGCACGGTGATCTCGACATCGACCAGGTCCGCGGGATCGGGTATCGGGGCGCGGCCCGCGGGGAGGGCACGCTGATGATCGGGAGCCGGCCTCGGCACACCGCCACGGTCGGTAATCGGACGCAGACCGACATGTGGCCCGAACTCGACCTGCTGGGTCCGACGTTCGAGCGCAAGGGTGTGGCACAACTCGAGTCGTCTCGCGGCTGCACGTCGTCGTGCTCGTTCTGCCCGCGCGGCCATAAGGGGCACTGGGCGGGTGCGGCCCCGCAAGCACTGCCCTGGATTCTGCGGGAGATGGGGGCGGTGTTCGATCGGCACCCGGAGGTGACCCGGACGGTGTATCTGGTGGATGAGGAATTCGTCGGCCGGGACGCGGACGCGGTATCTCGCGCGTTGGCTGTCGCGGATACCCTAGCCCAGCAAGGGTTTCGGTGGGAGACCTCGTGCCGGGTGGATCAGGCGGTCCGGCTCGACTGCGATCGTGGCTGGCATATCGACCGTGGCCACATGTGGAGGGGCCTGGTCGAGCGAGGGCTTCGCCGGTGCCTGTTCGGTGTGGAATCGGGTGTCGACAGCGTGCTGGAGCGTTTCCACAAGGACACGACCGGAAGGCAGAACGCGTTGGCGATCCGGACATTGACGGCGCTGGGGGTGCCACCGCGGTTCACCTACATCACCTTCGACCATCTGATGGACGAGGACGAACTACGGGCCACCGTCGCGTTCCAGGGCCGCACGGATCTGCTGCTGCACGCGCAGCCGCAGTTGAGCGTCGCCGAGATCATCGACGGCGTCCGCAATGAGGAGTGGGTCGCCACACACGCCACGGGTGAGCCGTTCCACACCGCGATCAGTTACATGCTCGTGGGGATGGAGTGCCTGATCGGCGCGGCCTACACCCGCAAAGTCCACGCTGCGGGGCTGACCGGTGATCCGGATCCGTCGATGGGCCGAGTAGCTGCCCGATACGCCGACTGGCGTATCGGTGTCCTCGCGCGCTGGGGCCAGTTGTGGATCGACCGCAATTTCGCCTTGGACTACCTGGCGAAATCGCTGGAGAAGATCCTCGACCGCGACACCCGCCCCTACCATCTGGTGCGGCGGATACGGCGAGTCCTCAAACACGCCGCCTACCAGCTGCTGGGCTCGATGATCGACCTGCTCGAGAGGATCGGCATCAACGACGAGCCCCGCGCGCTGGAGCTGGAATGCGCCGAGATCGCCGACACCCTGATCGCCGGCCTGCGTGAGGAGATGGCACGGGGGCTGGCCGACGTTCTGCCGGCACTGTCGGCGGAGCATCGCGAGCTGCTGGACCGCGAACACCGCCGGTGGGCGAACACGAGCACGTGGACGCTGATCAACTCCGCAGACCCGTGCGGCACCTGAACACCGAAGGAGGACGACGATGCCGGGACTTGCCACGCGGCGGCTGGCCGGGCTCGACACCGAGGTATCCGCGATCGGCGCCGGATGCTGGACGATCGGCGGACCGGCGTCCAACGACGGCGTCCCGATCGGCTGGGACGACGTGGACCCCACCGCCGCGTACGCGGGTCTGGTGGCCGCCCACGAACAAGGCGTCACACTGTTCGACACCGCCGACGTGTACGGGCTGGGCCACAGCGAACGCCTCCTCGGCACCTTGCTGCGCACGATCGACAGATCGCGGGTCGTCGTGTCGAGCAAGGTCGGCTACTACTCCGGAAACGGCACGCACCCGTACGCGGCGGCACAGATCATGCGTCGATTCGCGTCCACGCTGGACAACCTGGGCACCGACTACCTCGACCTGTACGCCGTGCACAGCAGTGACTTCGGCGCCGACGACCACTACCTGCCGGAGGCGGTCACCGTGCTGGCCGATCTGCGCGCCCGCGGCCTCATCCGCGCGGTCGGCATGCGCGCCCCACACGTGTTCGCCGAAGAATGGGCCCACGGGAACAGCCCGCACGCAGCGGCGACTGCCCGGTTCTTGCAGCTGTTCGACGCTATTCGTCCCGACGTACTCACCGCCCGCTACAACCTGCTCAGCCCGATCTATCGCCCAGGCGAAACCGACATCTTCACCTTTGGGCAGCGCCACGGTGTCGGTATTTGCGTCAAACAGGCCCTCGGGCAAGGCTTGCTGGTCACAGCTCGTCTCGACCCGGATCGGCAGTTCAGCAGCGGTGATCATCGCTCGCGTGATCCGGGCTTCCGCCCCGTCGCGGTGCGTGAACTGCGACAGCGCCTGGCACCTCTGCGCGGCCTTCGGGTGCACTCGCACGGACCTGGCTCGTGTTGCCGTGGGCTACGTCGTTCACCATGCCCCGGATTCACCGATACTGGTCGGGTTCCGCGACCCCGGCCAGATCCGCACGACCATATCCAGCCTCGACCGTCCACTGTCGCAACAAGAGTTCGATGACATCCGCACACTGCTGCACCCCGGTGCAGCCGAAACGACTGAAGGGTGACAACCATTGCAGTACATAGAAATCGAGAGGAAGTACGCCCTGCCCGATCCCGGTCCGCTGCGGGCGAAACTCGCAGAACTCGGTGCCAAACCCGCGGGTCCGAGCAGACGGCAGATCGACGCCTACTACAACGCGCCGCATCGTGACTTCCTTGCCCCCGAGGCGGTTTCGGAGTGGTTGCGGTTGAGGACCGCCGACGACGGTGCCTCGCTGAACTACAAACGCTGGCACCCGGTCGACGTTCGGGTCAAAACTCATGCCGACGAGTACGAGACACCGGTCGGTGACGCCGAAGCCGTGCGACGTCTGCTCATCGCACTGGACTTCACACCGATGGTCACCGTGGACAAGACACGCGAAACCTGGCGGCTTCCCGAGGTCGAGATCGTCATCGACCACGTCGCCGCAGCAGGTGACTTCGTCGAGTTCGAGTTCAAAGGTGACGCGGAAGACGTCACCGACGCCACGGCGACACTCGACCGATTCATCACCGACCTGGGAATCGACCTCGGCGACACGATCAATCGCGGCTACCCGCACATGCTCCTCGACCGCGACCACTGACCTGCACGACCGCTCAGCGGAGCACGCCGGCAGCGGGGAGATCCACATGCGTAGCGAGCTTGCCGAGGAAGCGGCACATGGCCGGATCGAAGCGGTCCGGGTGAGCCCATTCATCGGGGTCGTCGACAGCGAACCAGCGCAACTCCCGCGCCTCGCGGGGATCGCGTACCAGGGGCATGTGCTCGCGGCCGTCCAACAGGATCCATAGCGTCACATCGGTGTGGATGTGTCGCCCCCAGGTCTGGGTGACGGTCAGGAATACGGGTGCACCATCAGGGTGTCTCGGGTGGAATGCCGGGTCGATGCCCAGCTCCTCGCGAGCCTCGCGCAAGACGGCGTCACGGGGATCTTCCTGGTCTTCGACGTGCCCTCCGGCTGGTAGCCAGCGTTCGGCGTTGACGTGATCGGTGAGCAGCAGCTTTCCCGCGCCGGAATCCAGCATGACGGCATTGACGCACAGATGCGGGTCCGGGATGGCCGGGCGCTGTGTGCGGAACAACGGCGCTCCGGAACCGATCCAGTCCATCGCGAAGTCCTTGGCCTGCTGCTCGATCGCGTCACCGGCGTGAATACCGGACACAAGGTCGCGAACGATCCGGCGACTCGGGTCATCGGTCAGCGGCACAAACCCTCCACGGCTACTCGACGGCACACGACAGGAGCGTGGGCCGCACAGTAGCAGGGAAGCGGCAGGGTCAGCAGGGTGCGGCAGCGTCAGTTCGCCGAAACAACATGCGGCATCGACCGCGACAAGCTGTCAGAACGGGGCTCGCCGGTGGTATCGGTGCTATTTGATGTCGAACTCGCCGTCCGCTATGCCCTTGGTGGACGCGTCCCATTCGTCGGCGGTGTACACCAACGTTGCGCCCTGTCCGGTCACGGTGGCTCCGCCGTCGTCGTGGACGGTGGTGGTGACGGCTTCGGCCGACTCGCCGGAGATTGTGCTCCGGGCAAGTTCGAGGAAGGTGGCCCATTCTGCCGACGACACGGAGACGATCGGCTGGTCCCTGGCGGGGCCGGTGTATTTGCTGTCGCGTATGTGCACGGTCTCTTCGTCAAATCGGATCTCGACGCATGATTGGGTTTCATTCGATCGAGAGGACTTGAACCAAGGTCGCTTCCCGGCCGAGTGCCTGCGACATCGCTCGATCTGCCCACCAACATCTTTCGGGACAAATGCAATGCGATCGTGTGGCAAACTCCTGCTCCGCGCACTGGGCCCCGTTGAAGCTGCTTACTTCTTGAGGCTTTGTATGACCCGTTCGGGTGGGGCCGCCCAATCGTCCTTGTAGCCGACCAGGGCCTCGTATAGCTGTTCGGAGGCGATAGCAAGCTCCGATGGCAAGTTCGAGCACTTGAGCGTCGTTGAGACCTCGTGCATTTCGGTGTTCCACCGCCAAGCTCGCGCGGCGGCTCCGGAGAGACCGTCGCGGTCGGCGAGTACGTCGGCTCCGATCCTCGTCGCTTCGGCCACGAGTGCGTGCGTGACGCCGTGGGCATCGGCGAGTCCGTGGGCTACTGCGGCCAGCAGCCTGGCTGTTCGCTGGAAGGAGATGAGCGCCATCTTCAATGCGCTTGCTGCACCGATGGTTTCGCTGACCGGGTCAGCATCCAGTCCGGCGTCCTCGAGTAACTGACCGACTACACCAACGGCGTGGTCGGGCCCGGCGAGGAACAGCTTCGCGGAAGGGGTGTCGCGAGGAGGTGGCCCGGAGATTGCGGCATCGACGACGCGTGCTGATCCCATCGTGGCGGTGATTTCGAGCATCTGTTGCGGGCTGATGGCATTGGCGTCGACGTACAGTCCCGAGTACTGGTGCTGCGCAACCGTTTCGGCTACTGCGGGTGCGGCGGCCGCGGGGCAGATCGAGAACACGACTTCGGCCTGACCGAGAAGTTCGCCGATGTCGTGGGTGGCGGTGAGATGGGCGGCGTTAGCTCGCTGGAGCGTTGTTGCGCTTCGATTCTCATCGTTCCATAGGACGGTGTGTCCGGCCTTGACCAGTCGCGCGCCGATTGCAGCGCCCATGTTTCCCGGGTGCAGGAGGGCGATGATCATGACGATGCTCCGGGCTGGAGCGCGCGGAGACTGGTGACCGGGGAGTCTTTGATCCGATCGCGCAGCCCGAGCGCCAGTGTGGATGTTTGGAAGTAGGGCCGCTCGAGCTGAGTACTGATCTGGTTGAGTCGACGTCCGACGCTTTCGATTCGGCGTTGTCCACCGGTTTCGAGTACTTCCTCGATCTGGATGGCGGCGCCATCGAGATCTCGCTTGTTCAGCCGGGCAACCGCGAGATCGAGTCGGGCGAGGGACATTTCGCCTATTCGCCGTTGTTCCAGTTGGTCGGCTTCGTAGAGCTGAAGGGATTGCTCGGCAAGGTGTTCGGCTTCGGAGAGGTTGGCGCTGCCACCGAGCCAGAGCCGGGCGTTGGCGGCGGAATACAACTCCTTGGCGACCGGGAACTCCATCATTCCGCCAGGTTCGTCGGGGCCACGCATGGTTTCGCGCGCCACCGCTGCGCGGGAGAGCGCCGTCTCAGTGGCTTTCGGGTCGCGCATCCGGGCGCGGGCTCGCGCTTCGATGGAGGCGAGCCGGACTCGTGCGGTTCCTGTTTCCGGCGCGAACGCCCATCCCTGGTCCGCGAGGTCGGCGGCTGTTCGGTACTGGTCGTCCCAGTAGGCCATGAGAGCTTGAAGTCCGCGTACCCATGCCCGTAAAGCGTTGTGCTGGGCAACCTCTCCACAGAGGAACGCGGTGCGGGCCTGCGTTTGGGCGGCTGGAAGGTTTCCGAGGTCGAAGGACGCATTAGCGAGGACGGCACAGAGAGTTCCGGCGATCACATAGAGATCCTTGGAAAGCTCCGGCGGCTGGCGTCCCTCTAGGAGTCGGAAGGCTCGATCGCGCAGCATCCGCAACTCCAGGAACAACGGGCCGATGGGTCGGCTGGGGTATGCGCGGACAATGCGACGTAGATCGGCATGGAACTGCTCAAGTGTGTGTGGTCCGACATTGGATTGCTCTGCGAACTCTCCGAACGCGGCGGACTCTGCTGCCGCCATGGCGGTCATCTCCTCGATCTGTACTCCGAAACCTGTGTTGCCATCCCATCCTCCGACACTTCGCGGATGAGTACTGGGGAGGGGCACGCATACTTCGGGGACAGACGCTGGTTGTTCCGGAACGGGCTTGCCGAACAAGTCCTCGACTCGCACGCCCTCGTCCTTGAACATCTCCTCCAGCACGCGACACGACATTGGGCGAGGAAGGTTGACCAGCGAACCCGTGATCCAGCGCCGTGCCTGCGGCCACGAGATTTCCAGCTTGTCATTTGGTGCGATCGTGGCAGCGGTCGCGTTGTAGGCGGCGACAAAATCCCGGGTCGTGAGTCGCTTCTTTTTGACCAACTGCTCCAGACGGTTACGAGCTGCCTGATCGTCCACCGCGAACACGTCCTCTCTCGACGTTAGGGATCGCATGGTTCGTGTCGTTGTGTCACCCAGGCTACGGATTCGATGGTGTTCACGGTGCGTGCGATAACCAAGCGATGACCGAATGATCACCGAACGATCAGCCCATGAGCGGGATCTCTGACTGAAGATTTAGACCCACCAGAGCAGGCACATATGCATGGGCCCACCTTTCGGGGTGACCACAGTCTGGAAGTAGGTCGAGATGTCGGTACACGTAGTTGGCGGGTCGTTGATGACCAGCGATCAGACCGAGCATCAAGCGAAGAGTGTGGGTGACGGCGGCTGGGTGGTCTCCTACCTGCCGGGCCGGACTTTGACGATCAACCAGGCGGCGGCGGCGATGCGGGCGGCCGAAGCGGTTGCGGCGGTTGAGGCCCTGGCCGGTCAGGTCGGCCTCACTGCGATGGAGACGGCTGGACTGGCGATCCGGGAGGCTCCGTGGGAGCCCCAGCAGAGGCAGTCAGAGCGAACGAATGTCTGGATCTTCCGGACCTCACGAAGGCGGGAGGTGCGGTGATGTTCGAAGGCTGTGAGTCTTGGCCCCGGCTGCCGGGCCTACCGCACCACACCATCGACCCGGGGGCCGGAACGATGACCGACGATCGAGCAGCACAACAACGCAGGCAGACGGCAATTGACGCCCGGCCGGCATCGATCGGCCTGTTGCGTCCCGACGTGTCGGGCCTGGACGGGCCGCGTCACGCGGTCGCGCTACGCCGCCACGCTGAGGCGGTGCTGGGGTACCGGTACATCTACACCATGCGGCCTCCCGTCGACGTGGCCGATCCGGTCGGGTTCGCCCTGAACTTCGTGATCGGCATGAACCTGACGCTGGCGGCTCTGGTCGTGTTCGACCTGACCACGGTGGATCATTCGCCCGCGCGGGTGTGCGAGGTGTGCGACCTCGAAACCGTGTGCCCGCCCGAAACGTGGGCACGGGCCAGGCTGCGTGACCCGGACGCGCACGGGTTCCCCGATCACCCGCTGTCGGTCGACGAGGCAGCGCGGGACATGCAGTTGCACATCGACTGTTCGGTCCTGCGCTGTCAGCGTAAGTCCACCGCCTACGGCCGGTTGGTGGCCGCCGGGCGGCTGGTACCGCAAGTCACCACGGCCGAGGAACGTGCCCGCGAGCGCGGCATCCCGGTGCCCGACGACGCCGTGCCTGCCGGTGGTGTCGCGTTGCTGGCCGAGACCACGTAACCGGTTGTGCGGCCAGGGATTCCGGTATGGGCGACGGCGAGCACTGGACAGAGGTCGACGGATTGCAGGCGTTGTGGCGTTCCACGCACGACACCAGCAGGGAGATCGAGGTGATGACTGTGCACGACACTCGCGAGAACCCGGTGATCGATGTGACCTTCCCGCCGGGTACCGATCTGGCCGATGCCCGTGAGCGGCAACCGAAGTGGGAGCGGTTGTGGAATGCGATCCGCGCCGAGTTCTGGGACGAGCACACCCCGGCTCCCCGCCGTCCGCGTGCGATCGAGAGGTGGGGCCATTGAGTACCGACGACTACATGCAGTGGGCGGTGGTGACCGTCAGTGGTTCCTGCGACCGGCATTCCGGTCCGTGCCCGACCGGTGTGTGGGGGCCGTACTCCACGCTGATCGACGCCGAATCGGCTGCCGCGTGGACCACTCCAGCGCTTGTTCCGCATGTCGTGCCGTACTGGCCTCGCGACCATTCTCGGCGGCTACCGCCATCCACCAACTGATATCTATCCCATCGACTGGAAGGTGTTCTTCCGCACCATGTTTGGTCACTCGTTGCCCCGGCGGGTGTGTGGCTTCACGTATCCACAGATCCGGGTGCTGCGTGAACTCCACCGCGCCAGCAAGCCGCTGACCGTCGACGCGCTCGCATCAGCGCTGTCGCGCCGTCCTGCGGCCGTCCAGTGGTCCCTGGATGTGCTCGGACAGAAGGCGCTGATTCAGCAGAGAAAGCTACCCGGCAGTCCCCGGCCGCCCCGTCCACCGGTCGCGGCGTGGGAACTCACCACTGCCGGACGCACTCAGCTACGGCGCATCGAAGACAGCCTCCGTGCCCGCAAGGCCCGGACAGCCACACCGGGCACCGACGGACCGTGACCGGCGGTCGTGACCGTGGCGGCAGTAGTAACCGATGCTGTGCGCTGGCCGCACCGGCTGTGACCGAACAAGCACGCGCACAGGATGATTCGAGAACGGGAGTGGTGACGACACGACGTGGGGAGGAGGGGAATTCTGGTGGGATCGGTAACCGATGGGGCCGGTCACGGCCGCCGCTTCCATTGGTGGGAATTACGGCCTCCGGACGTAGTGGACGAACTGTTGCGTATCCACCGCAATTGCTGGCCCGGCCACGGCGATACCGAGACGTCGTGTACGGCGAAACGCTCACTGATGGAGATCCGCCGAATGATGGGGCGCCGCCACCACGCAATGCCGCTATCGGATTCCGGCCGGGTGCGCGATTGCGAATACGAGGACACAGCCGACTCTGGGAACCAAGGTTCCGGCACCGCATGTCGCGGTGTCGTGCCTTTTCCCGGGAGCGAAAGGAACGACAAGGATGTCGAACACCGGGGTTCGCCCAGCGCCGACGAGTCTCGATTCGTCGATGCCGACCTCGGCGCGCATGGGCAACTATCTGGCCGGGGGAAAAGACCACTATGAGGTCGATCGTGTCACCGCCGAACCGATACTGACCGCCGCGCCGGACACCCGCACCGCGGCCCGTCACAGCCGGCAGTTCCTCACCGACGCGGCGCGCCGCGCCGCCGAGGCCGGGATACGGCAGTTCGTGGATCTCGGTGTGGGTTTCCCCCTCGCGCCGACCGTGCACCGGGCTGTTCACCAGGTGGACCGGTCCGCGCGTGTGGCGGTGGTCGACTTCGATCCCGTGGTGATCACCCACGTGACCGCGCTGTGGGACCACGAACCCCACGTGACGGTGATCCGGGCCGATATCCGCGATCCCGGCGAGGTCATCGGCCGACTGCGCGCCACACCCTGGTTCGACCGCAAACAGCCGATCGCGCTGCTGGCCGTCGACGTCCTGCACTTCCTCACCGACACCGAGGACCCGGCCGGAATCCTCGCCCGATTCCGGCAGGCGATGGCCCCGGGCAGCTGGCTGGCGCTCACGCATGCCTCCACCGATACCGACGACGAGTTGAAACAGCAGATCACCGACGCCACCTGCGGCACCCCTGCCGAATGGGTCTTCCGGAACGCTCACGAGGTGGAGGAATTCTGCGACGGCTTCCACCTCCACGCTCCCGGCGTCGCGCCGATCCAGCGGTGGCTCGGCGGCGACCTTTCCGATACCCGGCTGGTCCTGTCCGGCGCGGTGTGCACGAAACGCGAGACAACCAACCGAGTGTGAGCAGGACACACCGGTATCCAGCGAGCGATCGTCACCACCATCACGCGCGAGCTGGCCAAGCACGAGTTCGCCGCCGAGGCCCGGCGCGCGCCGGGGGAAGGGAAAGGGGCGGTCTCAATGACCGATGAACGTCAGGGAGGAACCGAGGTGAGTTTCGAACCGGGCCGAGGCCCGTGGCCGCCGCTGCGGCGCGCGGTTCTCGATGCCATGAAGGATGGTGAACCTCATTGGGCCGACGAGCTGTACCACCAGCTCGGCCAGCCGCGCCGCAATGGTGTTGTCGCCACCCTGAACTGGCTGGTGCGACATGGGTTCGCCGTCCACAGCGGCTACGTCACGGTCGAGGACGGCCGCAGCGAGAGCAGACGCACGCTGACAGCGCAAGGGCTCGAGCACGCCAGGAATCTCGAGGCCGGATACGGCCCGTCCGACTACCGGGAGCCACCGATGCCGCTTGCCGACGCGACACGCACGGACGACGCGGTCGGTGCGGCGGTCATCGGTTCATCACCGAATACACGGCACCACAAGATAATTGGAGCACTCCCGAATGATCCGATGGCGTAGAGCCGATACCCGCAGTTTTGCTCGGTACGGCGCCGAGGCATGCGGCCTGACGGGCGGTGGTGTCTACCTGACCGGCACCGCTGCGGACACCTACGGGCCGTGCCAGCAGTGCCCTCACGAGACCGAGGCCGCCTCGCAGACGGTAACCGTCTTCCGGGTGCAGGCTGTCCCGTGGTGGCTGACGGTCGAAATACACTGCTGCACAGGCAATCACAATCTGTTGATCGCCCGAGGCACCAACGCGCTGATCCGACCGGCGCGTCGGCCGCGGAGTGCCGCGCCCGTGCCCGAGTCGCCGCTGGATCGCGGCGGATTCCCGCATCCGTTCGAGGTGATCGGCCTCATGGGCAGGATCGGTAGGCGGCGAACGGTGATCGTCGCCGCGGAAACCGAACCTTATCTCGACTGCGTCGTCTGCTCGCGTCCCTACAGTGTCACGGCCTACGACGTGACCGACGGCATCCCGTCGTGGATGCGGCGGGTCGAACTCCAGTGGTGCACCGGCTGCGGAAACGGCCGGTTCTCGCCGACCGTCACGCAATGCTCGGTCATGACCGTGCCGGAGCGGCGCGGTGTCGTGCGACAGATCACCGACCGGGTCGGCCGGACCCTCGAATCATGGAGAGGGTGACTGGAATGCCGGAGAATCCGATGGGCCTCAACCGGTTCCGTAGCGAGATCGTCGAGGGATTGGAGCAGTCGACCGTCCGGGCGGAGAGCGGTGGACGTCATGGCTGAGCGTGGTTTCGACCGGGAGGTATTGCGGATCCTGTGCTCGGCCGATGGAGCCCGCAGTGCCGAGGACATCGCGAAGGTAGTGGGTCGGCCCACAGCGGCCGTGCGTGCGGCAGCGGTGCGCCTGACCTCGCGCGGCATGCTCCGGGAAACGGTCGCCTTCGCGCTCACTGCCGACGGTCACAAGCTCATCGGCGCACCCGAACGTCGGCGGGAGCGCACTCGCCCGCAGGTGCGGCACATGTCGGATCTGCGGCACGGCGCGCGGACGATCGTCGAACTGGTCGGCGGTCGCGAGCGTGGTGCCACGACCGGCGCGCAGCGATGTCTCGGGACGCTCGAGGGCCTCGGGTACGTGTGCCGTGTGACGGCATGGCAACCCACGATGGCCGGGCGCTGGGAGGTCATCAACACATGATCGCCGGACTCGTGCTCGAGTACGCCGGGCAGGTCCCGGTCGTCTATTTCGGATACGGGGCACTCGGCGCGCTGGTCGAAGGCGGCTTCTATCGGTGGCCGTTACGTCTTCGGCTCTCGTATGTCTGCGGCTGGCCGTACTACAAGCTCGGCCAGCGTGTCCTGGATTACCGGTGTCGGGCGTGCAACGGCCGGGGGGACCGGCTTGGACGGTCGGCACGTGTGCCGGACGTGCCGAGGCAGCGGGGTGGACGGGCGCGACCGGTGATCAGCGATCTGTCCTGCTGGCGGCCGGACGAGTGGATGACGTTGCGCGCGTTGGCGAATGTGCGCGCGGCGTCGGTGCCGGACCTGACCGGCGGACGGTTGCACGTCTCGGTCGCCCGGACACTGATGGTCCTGCACATGCTCGGATTCGCCGAGACCGGTACCGCCCACCGCGACGGTCGTGTGAGGCCGGTGTGGTGGCTGACCGGCGACGGATATGCCCTCTATCGGCAGCTCGCTACGAAAAACCATGCAACAGAAAGGAATACAACGTAACCCCCGATCCGCCGTCCCTCGAACCGCCTGTTCCGCCGTACGGATCACGACCCTCGACGGCCATCGCGACCGACAACGAACACACGGTGTCGATAGAGGAGTAATTCCCTTGTCCTGCAAAACAATCGCGGCTCAGCCGAAACAGGCCGCGACCGACATCATGGAGTACATATCCCGATGACGAATTCCTTGCCGACCGTGATTCAGCTGACCACAGCGATGCGTGGTGACAATCCTGATGATCCGATCTCGACCGCGATGCGCGCGATGTACCCATGCCAGCAACAGCGATACACGTCGCTGGCGACACTCATGGATCCCAATCCGGGTGACGCCGCCGCACGGGCCGCCGCAGCCGAACGGCTGGCCGCCGCGATGGCAGAGACGGCACGATGCATTCACGCCATCGACCGCCACATCTCCACTGTGCCATTGAACCCGGCCCGGGAGGCCCAGACCTCCCCGTACACGATCGGAGAATGGGCTGCCGCGAGGGCGTATGTCGCCATGCTCTCGCATGCCGAAAGCAGCACAGGAAGCAATTACGGCAACGCCGCCCGGCTCGGGAAGCTGTACGAAGCCTACGACGTGGCCCGTAGTTCCCTGCTCGTCGGCACTGCCCGGCTGCCGGAGCGCGCGTCCACTCCCGGGACGATACTTCCCGATGTCGCCCGCACCAGCTGCCCGCCGATCGTGCGCCCCGCGCCGACTACGAACCTGAACAGGAGTGATCGGGCTTGGACGACAAGGTGACATTCGAGACGCGTGAGCAGATCGCCGCCGCACCCACAGGGACAGTGCTGCGAGCCGCGGCCGACGGGTAGGGGCGGCGCGTACCGAAGGAAACCGGCCGCTGGGCACGACCACCAAGTCTGTTTCCGGAAACTCGCGGCAACACCCGATAACGGCCATAGACTTCGGTACATGTCATCCGAACGGGCGGGCGAGGTGATCCGGCTGCTGATAGCCGAGGATCACCCGATGGTCGCCGTGGCCCTGGAGTCCGCCTTCGAACTCGTCGACGACGTCGAGATCGTCGGGGGCACGGGATCTGTCGCCGATACCGTCGACGCGGTGGACCGGGTGCGCCCGCACGTGATCCTGCTGGATCGCCGGCTGCGCGACGGTGACGGCGTGGAGGCGATACCGGCCCTGCTCGCGGCCTCCCCGGGCGTGCGGGTCCTGGTGTTCACCGGCTACGCCGACCGCGCCATGGCCGATCGGGTGGCCGAGGTCGGTGGCGCCGGCCTGATGCTCAAGAGGGGGCTGTTCGACGATCTGCTGGTCGTGATCCGCCGCGTGGCCGCGGGACAGGACTGCTTCGATGTCGACCTCAGGCAGTGACCGGAACTCGGGACGAAGGCGGGAACCGATGGTCCAAGGCGTGGCGGTCACAGGGCGGGCGGGTGGCGACGACGAGCGGCGGGTGGGCGGTAACGACGAGCGCCTGCAACCACTGCTGGACGGTCTGAAGGCCGTCCGCGACGGCGACTTCGGTCGTTCCCTGCCGCAGGTGGGCGATCCGGTGCTGGACGAGATCGCCATCGTGTTCAACGGCATGGTCGATCAGCTGGCGCTGTTCACGACCGAGGTCATCCGGGTGGCGCGGGAGGTCGGCACCGACGGCAAGCTGGGCGGCCAGGCGTCGGTCCCCGGTTTGTCGGGCACCTGGAAGGACCTCACCGACTCGGTGAACGCGATGGCCGACAACCTCACCGCCCAGGTGCGCGATATCGCCGGCGTCGCCACCGCGGTCGCGGAAGGCGATCTGTCGCAGAAGATCACGGTCGACGTCAAGGGCGAGCTGCTGGAGCTGAAGAACACCATCAACACGATGGTGGACCAGCTGTCGGCGTTCGGCGACGAGGTCACCCGCATGGCCCGCGAGGTGGGCAGCGAGGGACGGCTGGGCGGTCAGGCGCAGGTGCCCGGCGTCTCGGGCACCTGGCGCGATCTCACCGAATCGGTGAACATCATGGCGGGCAACCTCACCGCGCAGGTCCGCTCCATCGCGGAGGTCACGACCGCCGTCGCGAAAGGCGATCTGTCGCAGAAGATCACGGTCGACGCGCGGGGCGAGATCCTCGAGCTCAAGAACACCATCAACACGATGGTGGACCAGCTGTCCGCATTCGCCGACGAGGTCACCAGGGTGGCCCGCGAGGTGGGCACGGAGGGCCGGCTCGGCGGCCAGGGGCAGGTGCTGGGCGTCTCGGGGACCTGGAAGAGCCTGACCGAGTCGGTGAACTTCATGGCCGCCAACCTCACCGACCAGGTCCGCTCCATCGCGCAGGTGGCCACCGCCGTCGCGAAAGGTGATCTGTCGCAGAAGATCACCGTCGAGGCGAAGGGCGAGATCCTCGAGCTGAAGAACACCATCAACACGATGGTGGACACGCTGTCCTCGTTCGCCGACGAGGTGACGCGCGTCGCGCGGGAGGTCGGCACCGACGGCCGGCTGGGCGGCCAGGCCGATGTGAAGGGGGTGTCGGGGACGTGGAAGGGCCTGACGGAGTCGGTGAATGTCATGGCCGACAACCTGACCGATCAGGTCCGCTCCATCGCCCAGGTGACCACCGCCGTCGCGCGCGGCGACCTGTCGCAGAAGATCCGGGTGGACGCCCGCGGCGAGATCCTCGAGCTGAAGGAAACCATCAACACGATGGTGGACACGCTGTCGTCGTTCGCCGACGAGGTCACGCGGGTGGCGCGGGAGGTCGGCACCCAGGGGCGGCTGGGTGGCCAGGCGGACGTGAAGGGGGTGTCGGGGACGTGGAAGGGCCTGACGGAGTCGGTGAATGTCATGGCCGACAACCTGACCGATCAGGTCCGCTCCATCGCGCAGGTGGCCACCGCCGTCGCGAAAGGCGATCTGTCGCAGAAGATCACCGTCGAGGCCAAGGGCGAGGTCGCCGCGCTCGCGCAGACCATCAACA
The DNA here is from genome assembly GCF_000526215.1 of Nocardia sp. BMG51109. Classification (NCBI taxonomy): domain Bacteria; kingdom Bacillati; phylum Actinomycetota; class Actinomycetes; order Mycobacteriales; family Nocardiaceae; genus Nocardia; species Nocardia sp. BMG51109. The sequence goes on along the minus strand of NZ_JAFQ01000004.1, from coordinate 7,775,883 downwards.
CGATGGTGGACACGCTGTCGGCGTTCGCCGACGAGGTCACGCGCGTCGCGCGGGAGGTCGGCACCGAGGGCATGCTCGGCGGGCAGGCCCGCGTGCCGAACGTCGCCGGCACCTGGAAGAGCCTGACCGACAACGTCAATTCGATGGCGGGCAACCTGACCAGCCAGGTGCGGTCCATCGCGCAGGTGACCACCGCCGTCGCGCGCGGTGACCTGTCGCAGAAGATCGACGTCGACGCCCGCGGCGAGATCCTCGAGCTGAAGACCACGATCAACACGATGGTGGACACGCTGTCGTCGTTCGCGGCCGAGGTGACCAGGGTGGCGCGGGAGGTCGGCAAGGAGGGCCAGCTCGGTGGCCAGGCCGAGGTGGAGGGCGTGTCGGGGACCTGGAAACGGTTGACGGAGAACGTCAACGAGCTGGCCGGGAACCTCACCCGTCAGGTGCGTGCCATCGCCGAGGTGACCAGCGCCGTCGCCACCGGCGATCTCACCCGGTCCATCTCGGTGGAGGCCAAGGGCGAAGTGGCCGAACTGAAGAACAACATCAACGCGATGGTGCAGTCGCTGCGCGAGACCACCCGCACCAACGAGCAGCAGGCGTGGCTCAACACCAACCTGGCGCGGATCTCCGGGCGGCTGCAGGGCCACCGCGATCTCAGCGCCGTCGCCCAGCTGATCATGAACCAGGTCACCCCGCTGGTCGGCGCGCAGTACGGTGCGTTCTTCTTCATCGAGGCCGACGGCCGGCACGAGCGGTTGCGGCTGATCGCCGGGTACGGGCGCAACGAGGACGGCACGATCTTCGACCTCGGGCAGTCGCTGGTCGGGCAGGTGGCACAGACCAAGACGGCGATCGTGGTCGAGCAGACGCCGCTGGACTACGTGCGGATCTCCTCGGGTCTGGGCGCCGGCCGCCCGGCCAGCCTGATCGTGCTGCCGATCGTGTTCGAGGACCAGGTGCTCGGCGTGATCGAGCTGGCCTCCTTCGGCACGTTCACCGCGGTGCAGCGCGACTTCCTGGAGCAGCTGATGGAGAGCATCGGCGTCAACGCCAACACGATCATGGCCAACGCGCGCACCGATTCGCTGCTCGAGGAGTCGCAGCGGCTGGCCGGGGAGTTGCAGCAGTCCAACGCCGAGCTCGAGGAGAAGGCCGAGCTGCTGGTCCGGCAGAACCGCGACATCGAGATGAAGAATTTCGAGATCGAGCAGGCGCGCCAGGAGATCGAGGAGCGCGCCCAGCAGCTGGCGCTGGCGTCGAAGTACAAGTCGGAGTTTCTCGCCAATATGTCGCACGAGTTGCGCACTCCGCTGACCAGCCTGCTCATCTTGGCCGGGGTGCTGGCGCAGAACGCCACCCGGAACCTGACCGCCAAGCAGGTCGAGTTCGCGCGCGTGATCCAGTCCGCCGGAAAGGATCTGCAGCAGCTGATCGACGACATCCTCGATCTGTCGAAGGTCGAGGCCGGCAAGATGGACATCCGCACCGAGCCCGTCCCACTGCGGCAGCTGCTGGGCTACGTGGAGACCACCTTCCAGCCGCTGACCATTCAGAAGGGTCTCGCCTTCGAGGTCGACGTGGCCGGCGACGTGCCCACCCACCTCGATACCGACGAGCAGCGGCTGCGTCAGGTGTTGCGCAATCTGCTGTCCAATGCCGTGAAGTTCACCGAGCAGGGCCGGGTCCGGCTGGAGGTGCGACGGCGGGGAGACCGGATCGCATTCTCGGTGTGCGACACCGGGATCGGCATCGCCGAACAGAATCTGGAGACCATCTTCGCGGCGTTCCAGCAGGCGGACGGCACCACCAGCCGGCGGTACGGCGGCACCGGGCTCGGCCTGTCGATCAGCAGGCAGGTGGCCAATCTGCTCGGCGGCGACATCCGCGCCGAGAGCAGCCTCGATGTCGGCAGTACGTTCACGCTGTACCTGCCGATCCAGCCGCAGCTGGAGGCGCCCGCCGAAGCGCGCACCCAGCCCGAGTCGGTGGCCCGGTCGGCGCTGGTGGTCGAGGACCCCGGCGAGCGGCCGCTGACCCGGCTGGTGGATGCGGTGGTGGCCGAGCTCGCCGATACCGCCGGGCCCGTGCGGATCGAGTCGGTGGGGACGGCCCGCGAAGCGCTCGAGGCGGTGGCGTCGTGCCAGTGCGTGCTGGTGGATGCCAGCCTGGAGGTCTGCACACCGCAGTTCCTGGACACGTTGCGGGCCGCGGCGGGACAGGGCGTTCCGATGCTGGCGCATCCGGTGCGGGGGCTCGATGCCGAACGGTCGCGGCGGATCGAGGAGACCGCCCGCGCCCACGGGGTGGAGTTGCTGGCGTCGCCGGAGGAGTTCCGCGAGCGGTTCATCCTGCTGTCGGCCCAGCCGCCACAGGCCGAGGCCGTCGTGCCCGCCCGCCGCACCGGGTATCCGCGCCTGCAGGGGCGGCGGGTCCTGCTGGTCGACGACGACGCGCGCAACGTCCTGGCCATCGCGGGCATTCTCGAACTCAACGGCATGGCGGTGGACCACTCCGCCAACGGCCGCAAGGGGATCGAGGCCCTGCAGCAGGACCCGGACGTGGACGTGATCCTGATGGACGTGATGATGCCGGAGATGGACGGCTACGCCACCACCGCCGCCATCCGCAGGATGCCCCGCTTCGACCGGCTGCCCATCATCATGGTCACCGCCAAGGCCATGTCCGGCGACCGCGAGAAGAGCCTCGCCTCCGGCGCCAGCGACTACATCACCAAGCCGGTCGACCCCGACGAGCTGCTCGGCTGCATCGACCGCTGGTTGTCCCGCACCCCGAAGGGTGCCGACCCCGACGCCGTGGACACCCTCGACGCGGTGTTGCCGCCGCAGGGCACCTGAAGGTTCCGCTGCCCCTCGACTGTCCCCTGTCGACGGCGGACACCCCTCTCGACTCGTGGGCTGTCGCCCCGGATGTCTGCCGCATGCGGTGCTGCTGTGACCGGTCGTCATCGGGCTCGGGTCGAATGTGGCTCTGCGGCAACCGGTGTCCCTCGACTGTCCCTTGCCGACGGCGGACGAGTCGCTCGGCCCGTGGGCTGTCGCCCCCGGATGTCTGCCGCATGCGGTGCTGCTGTGATCGGTCGTCATCGGGATCGGGTCGAATGTGGCTCTGCGGCAACCGGGTTCAGGAACGGAGTGACTGCCGTACCCGGGCCGCCTCGCGGGCGAGGTGGTCGCGCTCGGGGACGGTGGTGGCGGCGCGGGAAGCCTCGGCGTACAGGTCGGCGGCCTGTTCGAGTTCGCCGGCGCGTTCGAGGAGGTAGGCGCGGACCGCGGTGCGGCGGGGCAGCCCCGGGGACGGTGAGCCTGCGTAGCCGGCGGGGTGGGTGAGTTCCGCGTCCAGTTCGGCCAGGGCGGCCAGTCCGGCTCGGGGGCCGTCGGCCTCGCCGACCGCCACCGCGCGGTTCAGCCGCACTACCGGGCTGTCGGTGCGGAGCAGCAGTTCGTCGTACCACTCCACGATCTGCACCCAGTCCGTCTCGGAGGTGCTCGGGGCGTCGGCGTGCAGGGCGGCGATCGCGGCCTGGGCCTGATATTCGCCCAGCCGGTCGCGGGCCAGCGCGGCCTGCAGAATCGTCACCCCCTCGGCGATGAGTCCGGTGTCCCAACGGGATCGGTCCTGTTCCGCGAGCGGCACCAGGCACCCGCCCGGGCCGGTGCGCGACGCCCGGCGAGCGTGATGCAGCAGCATGAGGGCGAGCAGGCCCGAGACCTCGGGCTCGTCGGTAGCGGCGGCGAGCTGGCGGGTGAGGCGGATGGCTTCGGCCGCCAGGTCGACATCCCCGTTGTAGCCCTCGTTGAAGACGAGGTAGAGCACGCGCAGCACCGTCGCGAGGTCGCCGGGCCGGTCGAGCGGCAGCCCCGTGATTCGCCGCTTGGCCCGGCTGATCCGTTGCGCCATGGTCGCTTCGGGGATGAGGTAGGCCGCGGCGATCTGCCGGGTCGTCAGGCCGCCGACCGCGCGCAAGGTCAATGCGACGGCCGCCCCGGGCGACAGGGTGGGGTGCGCGCACAGGAAATACAGCCACAACGTGTCGTCCGTGCCGGGCACCGGACCGGACGGCGGCTCGACCTCCACGGCGAGTTCCCTTCCCCGCCGGGATGTTTCGGCGCGGGCGGCATCGAGGAACTTGTGCCAGGCCGCCGCGACGAGCCACCCCTTGGCATCGCGCGGCGGGTCGTCCGGCCATGTCTCCAGTGCCCGGATCATCGCCTCCTGCACGGCATCCTCGGCCGCGGCGAAGTCCGCTCCGCGGCGGACGAGGACGCCGATCACCGCGGGCACGAGTTCGCGCAGCAGTGCTTCGTGCAGCGGAGCGGCCATCAGCGCCTCACTCGGTCACCGTGTGGCACTCGGTGAAGAACGGTCGTACCTCGAGCCATTCCTGGATCGGCTTCCCTCCCGCGCCCGGCGCCGCGGACAGCTCGGCGGCCAGTTCGAGCGCTCGCTCATAGGTCTCGACGTCGATGATCGTCCACCCGGCGATCAGGTCCTTGGTCTCCGCGAACGGGCCGTCGGTGACGGGCGGGCGGCCGGCGCCGTCGGAGCGGACGAACGTGCCCTGCGGGGACAGAGCCTGACCGTCGACGTACTCGCCGGTCGCCTCGAGTCGCTCGGCGAAGTCCTCCATGTACTGCACGTGGGCCGTCACCTCCTCCGGTGCCCACCGGTCCATCGGCACGTCGTTCACCGGCGCCGGCGCGCCCCGGTAGTGCTTGAGCAGCAGGTATTTGGCCATGATGTTCTCCTCGGTTCGTCAGGCCCATTCTTGCCGGGTCGATCGGTTCAGGGACGGTAAGAGGCGAGCTTGCGGAGCCGTGGGGTGGGTAGGTTCAGGGGACGGTGAGCGGCGGAGCTTGCGGAGCCGCGGGGTGGGTAAGTTCAGGCGCGCTGACGCTCGGCTCGCCGCCGGATCAGCTCCTCGACCGCGGTGGGCAGGGTGGTGTCGAAGTCGATCAGCTTCACCCAGGTCGGAGTGATCACGATCCGGACCATGCCGTCGTAGAGCGAGCGGACCTCGGCCTCCCATTCGACGCGCTGCTCGGGGGTCATCTCGTAGCTGCCGTTCATCTGCAGGTACTCCTCCGGGATGCCGTCCACCACGTCCAGCTCCGCCCGGCCGCGGATGAGCAGGATCTTGGGCGGATGCACCTCGGTGTCGATCGTCAGCGCGACCTCGGGGTCGTGCCGCAGGGCGGGCAGCTTCGGGGCGTTCGTCGAGGTGCAGACGACGATCTCGGAACCGTTCCAGGCGAAGCCGACCGGGATGTTGCGGGGTGTGCCGTCCTTGGCGACGTAGGCCATCCGGAGCAGGTCGCGGGCCAGGAGTTCCTGGCTGATCGGGAGGTTCAGGATCGCGGTGATCTCGTTCGGCTGCATGGTGGTCGCTCCTTCGGTGTGAGGCCCGTTCGGCCGCTCGTACCCCTGGGACGGAGCCGCCCGTGCGTTCTCGACATCCATGCCGCGGGATTTCCGGATTTTTTCGCGGCGGGGCGGAACGGCCGGTACTCGGGTCGCGCGGTGGCCTCTGGAATGGGGGAGCCGTGGCCGCTGTTGTCCCCGGAGTTCGGAGTCGAGTTGTTGAATCGGAAGGAATGTGCTCGATGACACAGGGATCGGCCGGAGCGCCCTCGGCCTACCTCGATGACTTGTTCGCCGAGTTCCGGGCGGGACCGCTCCGGCTGCGGAACCGGTTCGCGATGGCTCCGATGACGAGAGGGAAGTCGCCGGGCGGTGTGCCGAATGCGGAGAACATCGACTACTACCGCGACCATGCCGCCGGCGGCGCGGGCCTGATCATCACCGAAGGGACCTACGTCCGGGGCCCGGCGGCCGGGCCGGTCGAGGCGGTGCCCCGGTTCTACGGCGAGGACAGCGCCGCCGGCTGGCGGGCGGTGGCCGAGGCGGTGCACGCGGAAGGGGCCGCCATCGTCCCGCAGCTGTGGCACACCGGTGTCGAGCGCGGGGACGACCCCGGCTTCGAACCGGAGATCTCCTCGGTGAGCCCGTCCGGTGTGAACCACACCGGGCAGCGGGTGGGGCGGGCGTTGACGTCGGACGATCTGGACACGGTGGTCGAATCGTTCGTGGAGTCCGCGCGCCTGGCCGTGATGTGCGGCTTCGACGGCCTCGAGCTGCACGGTGCGCACGGGTATCTGCTCGACCAGTTCTTCTGGGCCGCAACCAATCACCGCCGCGATGAATACGGCGGAACGCTGCGGCAGCGCGCCGCGTTCCCCGCCCGCGTGGTGGCCGCCGTCCGGGAGGCGGTCGGTCCCGATTTCCCGATCATCTACCGCTATTCGCAGTGGAAGGGCACCGACTACACCGCCAGGATCGCCGACACACCCGGCGAACTCGAGGAACTGCTGACCCCGCTCGTCGAGGCCGGCGTCGATATCTTCCACACCTCACTGCGGCGGCACTGGATCGCCGAGTTCACCGATCACGCCGACGATCTGAGCCTGGCCGGCTGGACCAAGAAGATCACCGGACTGCCGGTGATCACCGTGGGTTCCGTCGGCGTGGACAGCGTCTTTCGCGGCGATCGGATCGATGAGGCCCAGGCCGACCGCTTTCGTGTGCTGCAACAGCAATTCGGCCGCGGCGAGTTCGACATCGTCGCGGTCGGGCGGGCATTGCTGGCCGACCCGGAATGGGTGAACAAGATGCGGGACGGCCGACTCGCGGAGATCACGCCCTTCCGCTAGGTCGCGGGCAGCGCCGCTCAGCGGGTCTGCACCGGCAGTGCGGTCGGCGGGTCTGCACCGGCAGTGCGGTCGGCGGGTCTGCACCGGCAGTGCGGTCGGCGGGTCTGCACCGGCAGTGCGGTCGGCGGGTCTGCACCGGCAGTGCGGTCGGCGGGTCTGCACCGGCAGTGCGGTCGGCGGGTCTGCACCGGCAGTGCGGTCGGCGGGTCTGCACCGGCAGTGCGGTCGGCGGGTCTGCACCGGCAGTGCGGTCGGCGGGTCTGCACCGGCAGTGCGGTCGGCGGGTCTGCACCGGCAGTGCGGTCGGCGGGTCTGCACCGGCAGTGCGGTCGGCGGGTCTGCACCGGCAGTGCGGTCGGCGGGTCTGCACCGGCAGTGCCGTCGGCGGGTCTGCACCGGCGGCGCCGTCAGTGCGTCCACACCGGCAGCGTGATGCGGGAAGCGTGCGGGCCCGCGTGGGAGATCTCCTGTCGCGCAACGACGGTGGCCGAGGCGGTGAGCGCGGGTTCGCCGGTTCCCGGGTTGCGGGCGTAGCGGGGGTGCGCCCCGGAACTCACCTGGACGCCGAGGCGGTGGCCGGCGGCGAAGCGGTGGAACGTGGGCCACAGCGGGATCTCGACCACCCGGAAACCCTCGGCGTCGGGTTCCGGATCGGTTCCGGCGGTGCCGATCGAGCCGATGCGGCGGATGCCGTCGCAGACGGTGATCGAACGGCCGTCGGGGTGGACGTCGGTGAGGCGGACGAAGACGTCGTGGCTCGGCGCCGACGAGCGGATCCGGATGGCGGCCACCGGTTCTCCGGCGATATCGAGGTGCTCGCCGAGCGGATCCGACCGGAACACCGCGACATCCGGGCGGCGTTCGTGCTCGGCATTGTCCGACGGCGCGTTGTCCGGCGCCAGGCTCGGCCCGCCCACCGCGGGCGTCGGGCGGTCCGGATCGTAGGTGTAGCGCGTGCTGCCGTCCGGTCCGGCGGCGGTGGCCAGCCCACCGCCGGTGTGCAGCAGCCAGTTTCGGCCGGCCGTGCCCGCGGGCGGCCAGACCTCGAGGTCGTGCCAGGTCTGCGCGCCCGTCTGGTAGGCCCGCACCGGCGTCGCGCGCCCGGACGGCTCGCCCGCGAACACCTCCTTCAGGAAGGCGACCGAATCCCGGTGCGCCGGACCGGCTTTGCCTCGGGACAGATGTCCCCACGGCCCGACGGTCAGCCGCGGCGGGTTGCCCGCCTCGACGAGTTGCCGGTACGTGCGCAGCTGCCAGGGCGTGAAGATGTCGTACCAGCCCGTCACCATCAGCACCGGCGCGGTGACATCGGGCACCGACGCGGTATGCGACTGGCTCGTCCAGTACTCGTCGGTGAGCCGCTCGTGCCGGACCCAGTCCTGGTACCAGTGGATCGGGTGCCCGACCGCGGCGCTGTCGCCCGCGCCGAGGGGGAGTGCGTCGAATGCCTTGTCCAGCTTGCGGTTCGCGAACGGGATGGTGAGCAGCGCGAGCCCGCCGCGGCCCATCCGGTCCATCAGGTTGCTCCAGCCGAGCGCGTTGCGCAGCGAGAACGCGCCGTTGTCCCAGGTGATCGCGCCGAAGTCCGGCATCGTGATCTGCAGGACCAGGGCCTCGGGTGCATTGCCGGGGTCCTCGCGGCACATCCTTCCGGCGACGGCCCACTGGGTGTAGCCCATATAGCTCTCGCCGAAGGTCACCAGCCGGCCGGTGAACCAGGGTTGGCGGCGCACCCAGCGGTGCGTGGCGATGCCGTCGCGCTGCTCGTCGACCTGCGGTGTGAATCGCCCCTGCGAACCCCATGTGCCGCGCGAACTCTGGAAGAACACCGTGAATCCTTCGTAGGCCAGCCCGCGGGCCGTGCCGCCGAGGACGCCGCGCCGGCCGTACGGGCCGCGGATGACGACGGTCGGCAACGTCTCGTCGGCGCCGACGGGACGGTAGAGATCGCCGAGCAACTGCACCCCGTCGTCCATGGGCGTGCGCAGGTTTCGTTCGACGACGACGTCGTGGGGTCCGAGCTCGACGTCACCACGGGTGCGCGCGTCGAGAGTGCGGGTGAGTCGCTGTCGCAGCGTGGTCATTCCGCCTCCTTGCGGGATCGGGACAGGTGCGGCGCCGGATCACCGCGCCGTCGCGCTGCCGGATCACCGCGCCGTTGCGCTGCCGGATCACCGCGCCGTTGCGCTGCCGGATCACCGCGCCGTTGCGCTGCCGGATCACCGCGCCGTTGCGCTGCCGGATCACCGCGCCGTTGCGCTGCCGGATCACCGCGCCGTTGCGCTGCCGGATCACCGCGCCGTTGCGCTGCCGGATCACCGCGCCGTTGCGCTGCCGGATCACCGACGCCGTCGTGCCGGCGGGCGTCGAGGATGTCGCGCAGGCGTTCCAGCGCCGGTAGCGCGTCGGCGAGCCGGGCGCGTTCGGCGGGGCCGAGATCCGCGGCGGCCGCGGCCATCAGCGCCGCGCTCGTGGCGTCGAACCGTTCGAACAGCGCGAGGGCCCGCGCGGTCGCGGCGACCTCGACGCGGCGCAGGTCGTGGGCGTTCGGCCGCCGCGTCACCAGGCCACGGTCCGTCATGACGGTGAGCAGGTTGCTGACGGTGGACCGGCCGAGGCCGAGCCGTTCGGCGAGTTCGCCGGGCGAGCGGACGACGCCGCGCGGCAGCGCGCGCACGATCTCGATCTGTGCGTCCGGTATGTCGGGCAGGTTCGCGCTCGCCCGGGTGCTCGCCAGCAGCGTCCGGCGCAGCGGCGAGAGGACGGCGGCGAGCCGCGCCGGGTCGAAATCGGTCATCGCGGCGGTTCTCCCTCCGGCACTCCGTCCGTGACGCCAACTAGTTTTGACACAAACATATCTGGGGTCAAGTGCCGCGGAAGTGTTGTTGCAGAGGTCGACGTCACCCGAGCCGAGGACGACGCCGCCTGATCGTCGTCCACGCCGTCGAGCCGCGTCCCGCAAGACCCCGGTCCTGTGGGTCGCGGCCTGGTGGGGGCACTACATGGTGATGACGATGTTGCCTCGGGCGTGGTGGGTGAGCATGTGGGCGACCGCTTCGGGGGCCTGGGCGAGGGGGTAGGTCTTTTCGGTGATCACCTCGAGGTCGCCGGAGGTCAGGAGTGCGGCCAGGGCGTCGAGGTTGGCTCGGGTTACGGCGCAGGTGACGGTGCGGACGTCGGTCGAGCCCCAGCGCATCGTCATTGCTCGTGCGACTCGCGGCAGGCTGCCGAACAGCCCGCGGCCGGGTCCGACGCTGTTGGGGATGAGGATCCCCTCGGGGGACAGCGCCCTGGCCGTCCTGGCGGGCGGATGGTTCAGGACGTTGTCGAGGATCACGTCGAAACGTCGTGTGCCGCGGGTGAAGTCGTCACGGGTGTAGTCGATGATGTCGTCGGCGCCGAGGGCCTGGACGAATTCGGCGTTGCGGGTGCTGCAGACGCCGGTGACGTGGGCGCCGAGCGTCTTGGCGATCTGCACGGCGAGCGTGCCGATGCCGCCCGACGCGCCGTTGATCAGAACCCGCCTCCCCGGTCCGGCCGCGCCCACCTCGCGCATCGCGAGCAGTGCCGTGAGGCCCGACATGCCCGCTACCGCAGCGCTTTCGAACGACAGGGCGGCGGGCTTGCGGGCCAGCTGGGATATCGGGGCCACCGCGTATTCGGCGAACGTGCCGCCCGACGACCTCGCGTTGTCGCTCCACAGCGAGCCGAAAACCTCGTCGCCCGGCCGGAATTCGGTCACGTTCGCGCCGACGGCCGCCACGACGCCCGCGACGTCGCTGCCCCGCACCGGCGTGGCCGGCCGGGTGAGCCCGAATTGCAGCCGGAGAATGTACGGGACGCCGGTCACCGCGAGCCAGTCCGGGGTGTTCACGCTGGTGGCCCGCATTCGGACCAGGACCTCGTCGTCGCCGGGTGCGGGCCGGTCGATCTCGTCGAGAGTGAGGACCCGTTGCGGAAGGCCGTATCCCCGTTGGACGATCGCCGTCATCGTCGTCTTCCGGTCGTCGTCGGGTGTTGTCGCGTTCGTCGATGTCGACATGGGTTTCTCCTGAGGGGCTGTCGCGCCGGGCGGATATGACCAATCGTCGCGCTCCGGGCCCGGCGGCACATCGGCCCGGCGGCTCGGACCGAGCCGGCCGATAGTCCGGTGGCGCGGTAGCACTTTCGGCCGGGGCGTGCCGTCGGTCAACGCTCGATGCGGTTGGTTTCGTACGCCCAGATGACGATCTCCACGCGATTGCGCGCGCCGAGCTTGGCCATCAGGCCGGCGATGTGGGTCTTCACGGTGCTGAGGCTGATGTGCAGTTCCGCCGCGATCTCGCCGTTGGTCCGCCCGCGCGCCACGACGGCCAGGATCTGCTCCTCGCGTTCGGTGAGCGCGGTGGCCGGCTGGGCGGGCGACGCGGCGGCGCCCGCGAAGGCGGTGAGCAGGCGCGCGGTGATGCTGGGGGAGATGAGCGCGTCACCGCGGGCGGCGGCGTGCACGGCCTGGGCCAGCATCGCCGGCCCGGCCTCTTTCAGGAGGAAGCCGCGGGCACCGGCGCGGAGCGCGGCATAGACGTATTCGTCGAGGTCGAAGGTGGTGATGACGACGACGGCGAGCGGATCGCCGACGGCCGGGCCGGCGAGCCGGCGGGTGGCCTCGATACCGTCGATGCCCGGCATGCGGATGTCGAACAGGCACACGTCGGGCCGGAGGTCGCGGGCGAGCCGGACGGCCTGTTCGCCGTCCGCCGCCGCGCCGACGACCTCGATGCCCGGCTGGGCGTCGAGGATCATCACCAGTCCGGTGCGGACGATCTCCTGGTCGTCGGCGACGAGCACGCGCAGGCTCCCCGGCCCGGTGGCGCTCACGTCGCCGCTCGCTCGCGGGGGAGCACCGCCGTCACGGTCCATCCGCGCTCGGGGTTCGGGCCCGCCCGGCAGGTGCCGCCGAGCAGGCCGGCCCGCTCGACCATGCCGGCCAGGCCGTATCCCGCTCCGGCGGAGCGGGCGGGACCGCCGTCCCCGTCGTCCCGCACGAGCAACCGCACGGACGCGTCGTCGGTCGTGACGTGGACCTCGATGCGGGTGGCGTTGCGGGCGTGCCGGACGGCGTTGGTGACCGACTCCTGCGCCAGGCGGTAGATCGCGGTGCCGAGAGCCGGTGGTAGATCGGCGATTTCGCCGTCGACCTCGACCTCGACCGAGGGCCCGGCCCCGGCCTGCGCGGCGAGACTCGCCAGATCGGCGATGCCGGGGGTGTGGTCACCGTCGTCGACCGGCCGGTTGCGCCGGAGCACGCGCACGATGGTGCGCATCTCGGCGAGCGTGCTCGCGGCCTCCGCCTCGATCAGGCGCAGCGCGTCGACGGCCGCGCCGGGTGTGGTCTCGGCGGTCGCCAGGCCCGCCTGGGCGCGAATCGCCATGGCGGACACGTGATGTGCGACGGTGTCGTGCAGGTCGCGGGCCAGTCGCTCCCGTTCGATCAGCTTGATTCGTTCCCGCTCCCGGACCTTCGCCCGCGCACGGTACCGGAACGCCAGGCCCAGCGCGACGGCCGCGGACAGCACGAGGAATCCGGCGATCGCGTCGCCCACCCGCACATCACCGGCGAGCATCGCGATACCCGCCGTCGTGAAGGCGACCGCCGATCCCATGACGATGTCGCGTCCGGAACCCCACCGGTACAACGCATACGGCAGCAACAGCATCGCGCCCATGGCGCCGATTCCGGACTGTTCGCCGCCCAGCAGGACCGTCGCCGCGGCCGATCCGGTGAAGGCAACAGTAACCATCGGCAGCGGTCTGCTCCGGCGCCACAGCAGCGCGGGCAGGATCGCGACCGCGACCGGCACCCAGACGATCCGATGTGGAAGATCCTGCCGCACTATGCCTTCGATGATCGCCAATCCTACGAATGCGCCCACGAGCGCCCAGTCCCGCCAGGACCGCCGCGGCGGGTCCGGCGCCTGGGGCTCGTTCCACACCGAGCGGAGAAGGTCGCGCACGCTTCTATGATCGCGCTCGGCGGCGGCGAGGGGAAACGGTAGCGGACACGCCGTGCCCGAACCTGCCGTTCCGGGCCGCCCCGGTGCCACAACGTCATTCGTCGCCGCTTCCGTCATCCGGCGTGCTCTCGGAGCAGCAGGGCGATGACGGTGTGCGCGGTGGCCGGGTCGGGGTTGAGGGTGGGGTCGCCGCCGTTGTGCAGGTAGCGCTCGCCGAGGGCGACGATGCCGTCGGCGAGGGTGGCAGGCGGCGCGGGCGGGTGGTATCCGCCGTGGGTGACCTCGTGGTCGATGGTGTCGGCCAGGAGCTGGACCAGGCGGGGGCGGACCGGGCCGTTGGGCGCGGTGAGCAGCCGCACGGCCCGGTCGCCCTCGTTGGCCAGAAGGGCTTGCAGCGGTGGCGCTTTCGCGGCGGCGTCGAGGAACCAGTTGATGCCCTGCTGCAGACGGGGGAGTCCGGCGCCGGGCGCCGCGGTGGTGGCCTTCTCCACGAGCCCGCGCAGTTCGAGCCAGACGACATCGGCGAGCAGCCGGTCGCGGTCGCCGGTCCAGCGGTACAGCGTGGTGCGGGAGACGCCGAGTTCGGCGGCGAGATCGACCATGTCGAGGCGCTCGCCGTGCAGGAAGCGCCGGCGCGCGGCGGCGAACGCCTCGGCCGGCGTCGCGCGGGCCGCCGGCCGTTGTTCGCCGGTGGCGTGCAGATAGGCCGGCGTCGGGGGATCACCGGTCACGGACGCCATGGGGAACATCGTAGTCACTCGGGCCCCCTATGGAACATTTGACGGATATGACACACAGAGTTACATTTCGACAGAATGTAACATCGGTCTGAATTCGGGAGCCAGCGTTGGGCATTCGGTACATCCTGGTCGCGGCGGTGGTAATCCTCGGCGCCCTGGTGACGCCCGCGGGTGCGAAGCCCGCGGCGGCGGATCCCGGTGGCGCGCCGCCGCCGGTGGCGGGGTTGTCGGTCGACGAGTTCCGGGACGCGTTCGTCCAGCGCGACGGGTCGGCGCTGACCGTGGCCGGCCGGCCGTTCCGGTTCTCCGGCGCGAACGTCGAGTGGCTGGGGCTGATGAACTACGGCCCCGATCCGTCCGCGGCGGTCCCGGCGGGCAGTCAGCGCTACCCGACCGAGTACGAACTCGACGATGTCTTCGCCACGGCTCGTGAGATGGGCGCCACGGTGCTCCGTTCACAGACGCTGGGCGATACGGTCGGCTGCCCGCTGTGCGTGGAACCCGCACCGGGACAGTTCAATCCGGACGCCTTCGCGCACCTGGACCTGGTGGTCGCCAAGGCCCGCGAGTACGGCCTCAAGCTGATCGGCGAATTCTCCGGCGACGCCAACGGCGCCCCCGCGCCGGACCAGACCTCGCCGAGCGCCGACAGTCACGACTGGTACTGCACCTGGCGGCACCGGCCCGACTGCGGGCAGGCATTCTTCACCGACCCGGCCATCATCGGCGACTACCAGCGTCACATGAGTGCGGTGCTCGAGCACGTCAATCCGCGCACCGGTCTCGCCTACAAGGACGATCCGACGTTCGCCGGCTGGGTCGACGGCAACAATCTCAACCTGCTCGACGGCGCACCCGTTCCGGCGGTGGAGAACTGGCTGCGCACCGTCTCCGACTTCTTCCGCTCCGTCGCACCGCGGCAGCTGTTCGTCAACATCAGCCTCGGCGGCGGCGACGGGTTCGTCACCGACAGCGTGCTGCGGCTGCCCAACGTCGACGTCTACGCCACCGAGTACTACCCGCACTGGATGCCGCTGATCTCCGGCGGCAACCGCATCGACGGCAACGCCCCGAAGCTGCATGCCACGGCCGCCCAGGTCGCCGCCGCGGGCAAGGCGTTCTCGGCGATCGAATTCGGCTGGGACCGAACCGATTTCAGCACGCCCGCGGCGCTGCGTGACTTCCTCACCGGTGTGGCGTCCGATCCGGCCGTGGCGGGGGACAATTTCTGGGCGTTGCAGGCACACGCCCCCGGCCACGGCTGGCAGCCGATCCCGGCCGACACCGGCTGCTCGCCGACGTGCGAGTGGGGCGAGGACGGCAACTGGTGGGCGCTGTACTACACCGGCCTCGCCACCGCCTCCCACGACGCCGCCGACATGGCCACGCGCGCACAGCTTTTGCGCGATCACTCCTACGCCATGGCCGGCTATCCGACCCCTCCGGCGCACTCGCCGGTCGCCGCGCCGGCCGTCACCTCCGTCGCCGACGGCACGGTTCTCTTCGAAGGCGCCGCCGGTTCGCCGACCTATTCCGTGCAGCGGCGCGACCCCGGCGGCTGGGCGACGGTCTGCGACCACTGCACCACCGATGCCGCGGGCGGCTGGCACGATCCCGCGCCGACGACGTCCGGTTGCTACCGGGTCCTCGGCTACAACCTCGACGGCGTGGCGGGTCCGCTGTCCCGCCCGGCCGGTACGTGCGAACTCTCGGAGGGAACCTGAGCGCTGCCCGGCCGGGTGACTCCACCTTGGGCAGCCTGTACACCGTTGTCCGGCAATCGAATCCGCAATGCGCCAGGGTGGTCGTGCCGGCGCTGATCGGGGTGATGGCTCCGGCTGCCCGGTCCGCGTTCCCGAGACCACCTTTGCTCACCAGCAGCTGTCAATTCTCGGTGCGCAGATCCGGAAGGTGGTTCCGCTGGTCACGCCGGCTCGGCCGAGCGTCGTGACGAGTTGGTCGCTGAGGAACAGGGCACCCTGGGGATCGATGACGTGCCGGAACGCCGCGAGGGTGCGGATGTCGTGTGGGTTCTTCGGACTCAGGTAGAGGTGGATGCCCTCGCTGGTGTCGCTGAGATGTTCGGCCTCGTCGCCCCAGTCGATCAGGCCGAAGGCGTGGAAGACCGCGAGATCCGTCCGGCCGGTCGACGTCCGCGCGGGCAGCAACTCACCGTAGGGTTCGAGAATCGGTGCGGCTGCCGCGACAGTATCCGTACCGCACAGCAGCAGAGTGCCGATGTCGAGGTAGGGCATGTCGGCCGGCAGCAACGGGTCGCCGTCGTCGTCGGTGTCGATCAGATCGATGGTGATCGGCACCCAGTCGTCGGCGCACGGTGTGGTGCCCCAGTTGGCTATTGCCTGTCCGTCGTCGTAGGAACGCAGGCGTGCCCACTGATAGTGGGCGCAGTTGGCGTCGCGGACAGGACGGTAGGCGTAGATCGGTTCGGATCGGCCCTCCGAAGTCGATTCCATCAGGGTGTCTCTGCGACGGCGATGAATGTGAGTCCGGCGAACAGGTCGTTGTCGCTGCGCATGGAGTCGACTGCCTTCTCGGAGAAGAACATTCCGTACGTCGGGTGCGTGCTGACGGTGAGAATGTCGAGTTCTTCTGCCTCGGGCCGGAATACGACGGTGGTGGTCGGCAAGATCTTGGCCGGTTTCGAGGTGTTCGATCGATCGAGATCGAACACGTCTGCGTAGGTTGTGCAGTGGAACAGCAGCATGGACTGGCCGGACATTGTCGCGGCGAGGATTTCGCCCCAGTTCGAGAGGTAGGGTTCGACCCGGCTGCGATCCTGTGGCCGGAACGTCAGGCTCGGTCGGCTCGGGGTCATCACCGTGGCCGGGCGTAGCGGCCTGCCTCGCTCATCGAACGGGTCCGGAACCAGCTCCGGCGGGACCCAGTCGGTGGCCGACTGCGGTTGGGGCCCCAGGTCGCGGATTCGATCCGTGTCACTGCGGTCGGCGAACTGGACATCCTCGTATCCCTGGGCGCAGGTTACTTGGAAGAAGCGCATACGTTTCCTCTCGGTCGGCTACGGGATGAGGTTTCCACCGGATTTGTACACCTCGGCGACCTGTCTGAGAACATCGATCACCCCTTCGCGCGTGGTTTCGGCCCTCAGCAGGTCGGTCAGGACCTGGAGATTGGCTTTGCTGTGCACATCGCCGCCGTGGTGAGGTATGCGGATGTCGTCGGGGCCCATGACGCCGCGGTGGTCGGGCAGCCACACGCCATTGGCTGGATCGTTGATCTTGATCTCGAATTGCTTCAAGATCGCGCGGGCGTCTGGTGCGCCGCCGTATCGGATGGCGCCCGGGACGATGTGGTGCGCTTGGTCGTGGTCGCTCTCCGGATGCTGTGGATTGTCTTTGTCGGCGCGCATTCTTCTGCCGAGTTTTTCCGAATCGGGCAGTTCGCCGTCGTGGTATTCGCACGGACCAGGGACAAGGCCCAGGGGATCGTTCCAGACCAGCGGGTTGTGCGGGTAGGCGGCTGGGTTGGGTGCGGGGGCGAGGCCGAGCGGGTCCTGGGTGAGGAACCGGCCGACGGCCGGGTCGTAGACACGGTGGAGGTTGTAGTGCAGGCCGGTCTCGGGGTCATGGAATTGGCCGGGGAAACGTAGCGGTGTGACGGTGCTACCGGTCCAGGTGGTTCTGCCCCAGAGGTCGTTCGACGCGGTCGCGACGGTACGGGCTGCATCAGGGTCTACGAGTTCGGTTGGGGCGCCGATGAGATCGGTGACGATGGCGTAGAACTCGCTGTCGATGGCGGCCTGGTCGATGGTTTGGGTCAGCGGGGTGTATGAACCCGGCTGGTAGTGCCAGCGGGTGGTGGTGTCGGCAGTGACCTGCTCGACGAGATTCGTTCCGTCCCAGACGTAGTCGATGCGTTCCAGGAGGGTGCTGTCGTTGGCGAGGTGTTGTTTGGTGGTGCGGCGGCCGAGGGCGTCGTAGGTGTAGTGCCACCACTGGTGGTCGGGGGTGTAGACGTCCGTCAGCTGGTCGAAACTGTTGTAGCGGTAGTGCCAGATATCGGGTTTGCGGGAGAGGCGGGTGGTGGTCTTGCGGATCAGGCGGCCCGCGGCGTCGTAGTGGTAGCGGGTGCGGCCGTCTCGGATCAGGAGGTTGTTGCGGTACTCGCGGTTCGGGGACTCCGAACGGTGCTGTGCGGCAGTCGAAGTCGATTGTTCCGTGACGGCGCTGGTGATATTGCTCAGCGGGTCGTAGGTGTAGTTCTCGGTGTGGCGGTCGTTGTGGGCGACGGTGGTGACGCGGCCGATCGGGTCGAGGGTGTAGGCGCGCCGCAGGGGTGTGGTTTCGGGGCGGGTGGTGGTGTGGGTGGTGAGGTAGCCGTCCGGGCGGAAGGTGAACTCGTCGTGGCGGATTCGGCGTGGGCCGGGTCTGCCGGATGGGCCGAGATCGAGCGACAAGGCGCGGGTGGGGAACGCTGTCACCTCTTGGCGGGTGACGCGGCCGATGTTGTCCAGTTCGCGAGCGACGGCGATTTCACCGGTGCGCCAGCTGGTCAGTTGGCCGAGCGGGTCGTAGTCGAAGGTGACGTCGTGGCCGTCGGCGGTGAGACGGTCGACGCGGCCGGTGATGTCGCGGTGCCAGCCGGTGTCGGCGCCGCTGGGGGTGATGCGGCGGATGCGGCGGCCGTGCGGGTCGTATTCGTAGTGCGTCGGCGGGCGGGTGTCGACCTGTTCGGTCTCGATCGACCCCGTCGTAGTGTAGGTGAAGGCGAGCGCGTGTGTCGGGTCGGCACCGGTTCCGTTGTCCGCGGTGAGGATTCGGTCCGCGGGGTCGTAGGTGTAGCGAATCCACTCGCCCGCGTCCGTGGTGATCTCGGTGAGGCGGCCGAGGACGTCGTGACGGTGATGCCGGGTGGTTCCGGTGGTGGAGGTGACGGTGGCCGTCCGCCCGGCACGGTCGTGGGTGTAGTGGGTGGTCGCCCCGGTGTAGTCGGTTTCGGCGATCAGGCGGCCCGCGGTGTCGTATTCGTAGGTCCAGCTCTGGCCGAGAGGGTTGTGGACCGCGGCGAGGCGGCGTTCGGTGTCCCAGGCGTAGCGGGTGACCGATCCGTCGGCGTCGGTTCGTGAGTCGACGAGATCGAAAGCGCCGTAGGCGAATCCGGTGACGCCGCCCGCGCGGTCGGTGTGGGTGAGGGTGTTGCCCTCGCCGTCGTAGCTCCACGATTCGGCGTAGCCGTCGGGATCCGTTCTGCGGACCAGCTTTCCGGCCGGTGACCAGTCGTATCGGGTCACCGATCCGGCGGCGTCGATGATGCGGATCGGGCGGCCGGCGGCGTCGCGTTCGATCCGGGTCTCGGATCCGAGCGGGTCGACGAGGCGGACCGGCAGGCCGGCCTCGTCGACGTGCACCACCGTGCGGGCGCCGGTGGATTCGGTGATCGTGGCGAGTGCGCCGTTGGGGTGGTAGGTGAGTTCGGTGCGGGCCCCGGAGGCATCGATGGTCGCCGCGAGGTCGCCGTCCTCGGACCATTCGCGGCGCTCCACCGAACCGTCCGGTGCA
Organism: Nocardia sp. BMG51109; assembly: GCF_000526215.1. Taxonomy (NCBI): domain Bacteria; kingdom Bacillati; phylum Actinomycetota; class Actinomycetes; order Mycobacteriales; family Nocardiaceae; genus Nocardia; species Nocardia sp. BMG51109. Next base: position 7,756,882 of record NZ_JAFQ01000004.1, on the reverse strand, counting down.
GTGATCGCGGTGGGGCGGTTGCGCCAGAGGTAGTCGATCGCGATCGAATTTCCGTCGGGGCGCGTTATTTTCGCGGGATCGCCGGCCTCGTTGTACAGGTAGGTGGTGGTGGTTCCGTCCGGAGCGACCACGGCCAGCGGTCTACGGTCGGTGTTGTAGTCGATGTGGGTGCGGCCGCCGTCGGGTGTGACGAGGTCGCGCAGCTGGAGTTCGCGGTCGAAGCCGTGCGTGGTGGTCGCGCCGTGGGAGTCGGTGACGGTGGTGAGGCGGCCGGTGCCGTCGGGGAACTCCAGATAGTCGAAGTCGGAGTTCAGGATTCCGGCGGTGCCGCGCTGGTGGATCACCCGGCCGGACTCGTCGTAGGTGTTGAGCATCCGGTTGCCGTTGGAGTCGGTCCACGAGGTCATGCGGTGCTCGGCGTCGTAGGTGTAGCGGGTCGTCGCGCCGTCCGCGTTGGTGACCGAGACGAGATCGCCTGCGTTGTAACCGAACTCGTACAGCGGCTGGGCGAACTCGCCGAGTTCGGGGTGGTGGGTGAGCAGCGACAGGCCGGTGACGCGCCCACGCGCGGATTCGATCCGCACCCGGTATCCGCCGGAGTGCGTAACCTCCACGGGCACACCGTCGGAGTCGTAACGGAAGCGGACGCGGTTGTGGTGCCGGTCGGTGATCGCCGAGATCGCGAAGTTGCCGAGCCTGGCCTCGATACCGTCGAGGCCCAATTCGGGCGCGAAATGCCAGATGATCTCGCGGCGTTGGTCCCGGACGCGGTATCCGCCGGAATCGGTGCGGGTCAGCGTCCAGCGCTGTCCCTCGGTGAGCGGCCGTACCGGCACATCGACCTCGGAGTGCGGGTAGGCCAGCATGACGCCGTCCTCGCCGAGGAAGGTGACGCCCTCGTCCTCGACGACGATGCGGACGTCCAGCGTGGCGGACCAGGACGGGCCGAACCACCGGCCGAACCGGAAGTTCGAGTGGTGCGCCCGTCGCAGCTCCAGGGGTAGGACGCCGGGCAGCGCGAGATCCGTTTCGGGGAGCAGGAATTCGCCCGTGCTGATGTCGACCGGGTCCTCGGAGCAGGTCTTCTGCCCGGGCGTGCGGTCGACTTCCGGGCCGTCGCTCTGTGCCTGCTCATGGGCGTGCGCGTCGGAGCGCGCCCGGTCCTCCGGCGTGGAGTCCTCGGGATCGCGCGGTGGTTTGTCGTCGTCCGGGCCGGTATCTCGATCGGTGCGGGTGTCGTCGGGATCGGGTGCGCGGTCCCTGGGAGCTTCCGGATCGCGGTCCGGGCGAGGGTCGTGTCGTGCGGGATTGTCGGTGTCGCGGTGGGGGTTATGGGTGCGGTCTCTGGGTGCTTCCGGATCGCGGTCGGGCCGAGGATCTCGACGTTCGGGATGTTCGGTGTCGCGTGTGCGATCGTTCGGCGTGTCGGTGTCGCGGTCGGGCCGAGGGGCGTGGCGGTCGGGATCGTGCGTGCGGTCCCCGGGCGCGTTCGGGTTGCGGTCGGAGTGTGGTGGTTTGCGGTCCGGCGGTTCGTGATCGCGGCTCGGGGAGCGGCCCTCTCCGCGATCCGGTATTTCGTCCGAATCATGGCGCGGTGGACGCGAATTCGGTCCGTCGTCGGGACCGTGGCCGGGCCGGGAATCCGGACGGGTGCGGGTCGGCGACTCGGAACGCGGATGTGATGACGCGGGCTCGGGATCCGGCCGGGTGGTCGGCGAGTCCGAGTGCGGCCGGGACGACGAACCGGAATGGGGATCGGTGCGCATCGGCGAGGATCGGGTGCCGGGGTACGCCGACGGTGACGAGTCCGGGTTCGGGCGAAAGGGGGATGACGGAGTCGCTTGTCCGCGTGGTGAAACCGGATCCGCCCGAGTAGGCGACGCCGGTGTCCGGTCGGAGATCCGGGACGAGGGAGCGCCGTCGGAGTGCGGGCGCTGCGGGGGCGCCTCCGAAGGCGAGCGCGGCTGCGGCGCACGGCCGTCCGGGTGTGCTCCGGGAGTCTGCTGCCAGACCGGCGCGGGGTCGGAGCCGGTGCGCGAAGGACCGGGATCGTGGGTGGTCGGCGCGTGGTCCGGACCCGGACGAGTGGAAAAGGCCGGGTCCTGGCTCGTGTTCGCCGGATCGGTGTCACTGTCCGGTCCGGATGCTCGGTCGGGGTCGGTCCGGCTCGTCGGCGTATCGGCGTGTGCAGGCGAATCCGGCCGGGAGTGCGGTGCCGAATCCGGATCCGTCCGTGTGGGTGTCGTCTCGGAGTCGACGTGCGGCGTGGGCGTGGTATCGGAGTCCGGCCGGGACGCCGGCGCCCGGTCGGGATCCGAGCGTGGCGTCGACGAGTGGTCCGGTCGTGGCGCGCCGTCGTGGTCGACGTGTGGCGTACGCGGAGGATCCGGTTCGGTTCGCCGTTCCGGTATCGAATCCTGCTCGGGCTGTCGGTGTGTCGGGCCGGTGTCGTGGCGATCGCCCGGTGTCGGATCCTGGTCCGGGCGGTGCTCCGGTCTGGGGTCCGGGTTCTGGTCCGGCCGGTGTTCCGGTCTCGGATCGGGATCCGGGTCGGGTCGGTGGTCCGGTGTCGGATCCGGGTCCGGCCGCTGCTGAGGTGCCGGATCGGGATCGGGCCTGTCGCTCGGCGACGGGTCGGGGTCCGGCCCGTGCTCCGGGCCGGGGTCGCGGTGCGGCGGGGTATCCGAATCCGGTGTGTGGCTCGGTGTTTCCGGTTCGGGTGACGGTGAATCGTCGGAATGACCGTGCGAGGCAGGCGGATCGGAGTGCCGCGGATGGTCGGGAGTCGACGAGTGCCCGCCGCCGTCCTCGGCCCTCGGCGCCGGGGAGTCGGGCTGACGGCCGGCCTCCAGGGGGTGGGTGTTGCTGGGCGTGTGGGTGGGATCGGTGTGTGCGGGACCGGCGCTCGGGCCCTCGGGTGTAGTGCCGGTGTTGTGCGGGCCGCCCATCTCGCGCGTGGGGATCGGGCTGTGCGTGCCGTTGGTGGGCAGGTGCCGGCCGACCCGCCCCGCGTCGTCCAGGGTGCGGCCGGCGTCCTTGATCCGCTTGAGCGCGTTGATGGCCGTCTTGGCGCCGCCGCCCCCGCCGGTGGCCGCGGTGAGCAGCAGGTCGCCGGTCAGGGCCCCGGTGAATTCGAACGGGTTGCGCCGCGCGTCGGACAGGATCGCCGACACCGTCGCTCCCGGATCCGCCACCGCGACAACGAGTCCGGTGCCGAGATCGGCCAGGCCGGTCATGTACTCGGCCGGATGGGTCATGTTGTAGATGTCGGTCGGGTTGACCTGCCGCACGAACTGGACCAACCCGGTGAAGCTGGTCAGCAGCCCGGAGTAGAAGTTCAGCATCCCGTGCTCGAGAACCCCACCGAGATCGCTGAGGTTGGCCATCCAGCGGTCGGTGAACGGCGGCTCCTTCGGTGCCTTCTCGGTGGCGGCCGAGAAGGCGCCGACGGCGATCGAGGCGCCGTTGTCGCGCTGAGTTCTGGCGCGGCGCAGGAGTTCTCGCGCGGTGGTGCGCATCGAGGACCAGGTGTCGACGAGGGTGGTCTGGGACTGCTGCTCCGCGGTCAGCGAGTTCCACCAGGTCTTCTGCCTGCGCTCCTCGGCATCGGCCGCCTTCCACCACTCGATCGCGTCGGTGGCCTTGTCCTGCGCGGCCTTCACCTCGTTGTGCCAGGCGGTCATCGCGTGCGACGCGGCGTTCATGGCGTCGGCGCCGTCGAACCACAGCTTCGGCTGCTTGTCGTAGACCGCGTTGAACGCGTCGGCGCCCGCACCGGTCCATGCGGACGAGTCGATCTTCTTGAGCGCTTGACCGGTCGCATCGATGGAGCTCGCGAACTTCTGCAGAGTGTCGGCGGTGGAACCGATTTCGGCGGGCTCGCCGCGGATCAACTCCTTGGGATCCTCGGTCTCGCCGAGTTCCTCCTCGCCGACATCACCGCCGGTGCCCGAGGCGATGTTGTCGCCGAGGTCGTCGAGGGCCTCGGCGGCGCCGTCCAGCCCGATCGCATCGGCTCCCTCGCTGACGAGATCCAGGCCCGCGTCGGCGGCTCGACCCAGGCCCTCGACGGCGTTCTCCACGCCGTCTTCGATCGAATCACCGAGATCGTCGACGAAATCGCTGAACCCCACCCGGTCAGCTCCCCTCCTGCTCCTGTATGATCTCGGCCGCGCGCTGGGCCGCACCGGTGTTCCATCCGGGGTCCGCACCGGTGACGTAGCCGGCGGCCGGGATGCCGGCGGGGCCGACGAGCGGCATCCCCTGCACGACAGCCAGATTCGACAGAGCCTGCGGACCGACCTCTTGGACGACCTTCCAGTCGGTCTGTATCTTCCGACTGGCCTGCTGGAACGACTCGGTGCTGTAGTCGGCGTTGCGAATGTGGTTGGCCGGGTTGTCGGCGAAGGTCTCTCCCCAGGACCGCTGGGTGATCTCCTCGTCGGACAGATGCGGATTCCCGGCCAGGTGGGTCCACATCTTCTTCAGCGTGCCCTCGGCGATGGAATCCATTTCGTGGTAGCGGCCGGCCGCCAGGCCCAGGGTGCGGGCGATCGAATTGCCGGCCTGCACGAGTGCCCGGATACCCCAGGACCACCGTTCGGTGAACTCCTCGAAGGTCTTCTGCACCGAATGCTTGCCCGCCTCCAGCGTCGACAGGGTCAGCAGCGAGAATCCCCGGCCCATATTGCCCGTCTCGCCGATACCCAGCTCCGACAGCTGGCCGATGGTGTCGTCGATGCCCTTCGCGGCCTGCTGTAGCACCGCGGGATCGACCTGCACCTTGGTCATCGTCGAACCTCCGATCGACCTGCTACTCCGGAACTTTCGGTGGGAATGCCATCGGTGCGGTTCCCACGATGTCGACCGCGACTCCGGTGGGCTCGTCCCGGGACTCGGCGTAGGCCCTCAGCCGCCACCCGAACAGCCAGTGGTACCGGTACCGCTGCTCGGTGTCGACGCCACCGGCGGTGAGATATTCGCGGGCGGTCATGAACCGGGCGTATTCCTCGATGCTGGTGAAAGCGCACAACCAGTCGACCCCGCCGAACCGGGAAATCTGGACATTGTCGTCGTCTGTCACCGGAACCAGCAGAGCGGCCTGGAGAAACGTGTCCTGCAAGGCCACGGGTTGACCGAAACCCGCGTAAAAGGCCGCGATCTCACCACGGAGCGCGTCGAGACCGTTGTCAGACATGGCACGGTACCCTCCCCGAGCGGTACGTTCCCTCCCCGGAATATTTCGATCCAGTATACGCGGGCGGCCACCGTACCGGGTGCCCATATTTGTCGGGTCCGGACCGAATGTGTCTGGGCTGCAACGTCTGCCAGTGTGAATGAACGGAGAGTTAACGGACGTCGGACAGTATCGGCACAGTTACGTTCGGCACAGGAAACGATCTTCGTCCGAATTCCGTCGGCAGCGGCTCAGCCGGTATTGCCGACGGCAATGGTCAGGCCCGATGTATTTGTTCTGGTGCCACCCGCTGTCCACCGAGGGACTCGGCATGGACATGCCGGAACCCACACCCACCCGGCTGCGTGCTGTCGGCACGTCCATGCGGGAGCGCCCGATGTGGCAGGCCGATCTGCCGCTCGCGGCGCCGGCGGCCGCGCGCGCCGGCCGAAGCTCGTCATCTCCGGCACCTGGGAGGACGCGCCGGAACTCTACCGCCGGTATGCCGGTGAACCCCTGATGGCCTGCGCGGCGGCCGTGGCCGAACGGATCTGCGCGTACCCGGTTACCATCCGCACACCCAGCCTCCGGCGGAGGTCGACGCCGCACTGCGGGAGTTGTGGTCCTGATGCCCGGGCTCGGTACGCGCCGGACGCCTCAGTACGTGTAGAAGCCGCGGCCGGCCTTGCGGCCGAGGTAGCCGGCCTCGACCATGCGGCGCAGCAGGACCGGCGGAGCGTACTGCGGTTCGCCGAATTCGGCGTACAGGGATTCGGCGACGGCCAGGGTGATGTCGAGGCCGACGGTGTCGGTCAGGCGCAGCGGGCCCATCGGGTGGGCGCAGCCGGAGACCATGCCCTCGTCGATGTCCTCGGCGCTGGCGAAACCGGTCTCGAACATCCGGATCGCGGCGCACAGGTACGGGATGAGCAGGGCGTTGACGATGAAGCCGGCCTGATCCTTGGATTCGATGGTGCGCTTGCCGAGCACGTCTCGGGCGTAGCCGGCGACGGTGTCGACCACGGCCCGGTCGGTCTTCAGGGTCACCACGATCTCGACCAGCGGCAGCACCGGCACCGGGTTGAAGAAGTGCACGCCGACCACGCGGCCGGGGTTGGCGGTGGCGTTCGCGAGCCGGATCACCGGGATCGAGGACGTGTTGGTGGCCAGGATGGTCTCGGGGGAGACGATGGCGTCGAGCTTGGTGAAGAATTCGGTCTTCAGCGATTCGATCTCCGGGGCCGCCTCGATCACCAGCTGCCGGTCGGCGAAGTCGTCGATGGCGACCGTCAGCGCGACGCGGTCGCGGGCCGCGTCGGCATCGGCCTGCTCGAGCCGCCCGGACTTCACCGCCCGGGCCAGCGACTTCTCGATGCGGGTCACGGCGGCGTCGGCCGCCTCGCGATCCCGCTCCAGGACCAGCACCGCGCCACCGGCGCGCGCGGCCACCTCGGCAATTCCGGCACCCATGGTTCCGCCACCGATCACGCCAATGCGTTCCACCCGAGTTCTCCTTCATCTGTCGGCGCCGGATCGGCGCACCGGGGGTGCCGGTCACACCGGTCGGTGGCGCGGCACGGGTCCTTCAAGAGGGTCGCATACGACATCGGCTGCTCGGCAGCCGGATTCGCGGGGCGGGGCCGGCGACCGCGTCGCGAGTATCGAGGTCCGGTCAATAGAGATGGATTCCCAGCAGCGCCACCCAGACGACGCCCAGCCAGGCATCCGTCGCGATGCGCAGCCACCGCGGGGCGAAACGAATCTCCATGAAGTACCGGATGATCAAGCGGCACTTGATCATTCCGAGAACGACGATGCCGACCACCAGTCCGTCGCTCACCGCCGGCCCGGCATGCCCGGGCGTGAGCCGCCAGGCGAGGACCGTCATGGCAGTCAGCATCGCCCAGGCGACCAGGACACTGCGCTTGTCCTTGGCGGCGGTCGTTTTCTCACCGGAAACGGATTGTGTCGTCATGGCTCATCTCATGAGGTAGAGGATCGCGAAAATGATCACCCAGAGCAGGTCGACCATGTGCCAGTAGATCGCGCCCTGCTCGACGAATCCCACCCGTCGCTTACCGGGATCGCGCAATTCTCGGACCACGATTCCCAGAATCAGCACTCCGAGCGCGACGTGCGCCAGATGAATGCCGGTGAGGGCATAGTAGAAACTGAAGAACTCGTTGCCGACAGTGAATCCCCGGGAGATCTCCCGGTACCATTCGTACGCCTTGAAGGCGGCGAACAGCACCCCGCACGCGCCCGCCGCCAGCATCAGCCGTTCCGCCGTCCGCACGGCTCCCTGCCGGACGGCGATCACACCCAGAGCCACGAACAGGGAACTCGTCAGCAGGACGACGGTATTGATCACGCCGATCCCGATGTTCAAGTGCCGCTGGGCATCCGAGAACGCCTCCGGCGACAGGGCCCGGAACACCATGTAGGTGACGAAATAGCAGCCGAAGAAGAACAGGTCGCCGAGGACCATCACCCACATATCGATATCGCCGGGCAGGTGCGTCGCCCGGCGGCCGCCGGCCGGGGCCGGTGTTTCCCGATCGGTTGCCGTCATCGGATCTCCTCGGCCGAGTACAGGGGCGGCGTCGAGGGAGTTTCCGCCCGGGTGGCGTTGCGCATGATCGGGAACAGGCAGACGATCCACGCGGCGAAGATGACGATGGCGATGTAGAAGGTGATCATCCCGTTCCACGCCAGCGCGCCCGAATGGTAGACCCACATCTGGGTGGCCACGACCTCCGTGACGATCTGCCAGATCGATATGTAGGCGAACCACTTGGGGAAGACGCGGTTGCGGTCGTAGAAGATCGCGATCGCCAGCACCGCGTAGGCCGCCGTGAAGCATCCGAGCGACCCGTTGTAGGACAGCATGCCCAGGTCGTAGAGCAGGTGCAGGAGGCGGGCGTCGCGGTCCGGCCGGAAGGTCGCGGTCAGCCAGCAGATCAGCAGCAGGTGGAATCCGGGGACGGCGCCGACTCCCATACCGGCGATATAGGCGTAGGCCAGCACCGATCCCGACGACATTCGCTTCATGAAGTAGCCGATGATGCCGTTGGATACCGCCGCCCCGCCGGCGACGACCAGGAGCAGCACGAAGCCGACCTGAATTCCCGTGTGGTGCTTGTCGAACCACTGCTCGACCTGAATATCGGTGACATCGGGGCGCGGCGGGGGAGTGGCCCGGCCCAGCAGGCATACGCCCACCGACATCACGGTGTAGAAACCGGCGAACAGCCAGTAGGTGATCCAGACGTCGAGGTTCGCTTTCTTTCCCGGATCGGCGTCGGTGGAGCCACCGACCGGCTCGGGCGCGGCCACGGTGGTCATGCCACGCCCTCCTCGCGAGCCTGCCGCCCGAGTGCGGAGCGCAGAAGGAAGAACATGACCACGAAGAAGAGCGCGAAGGCGCCGTTGCGCAGCCAGAACGAGATCGCGCCGTCCCACGCCAGCGGGCCGTCACGGAATACCGCGGCGCCGGCCGACGGGGCCATGGCGACCGCGGTCAGCAGGGAATAATGGCCCAGCCATGTCGGGAAGATCGGATCCCGGTCGTCGTCGAAATAGACGGCCAGGGCCAGCAGCACGAACTGCGCGACCACCATGCCGATCGGCGCGATGAAGACGATCCACGCCAGATCGTTGAGCACCTGTACGAGTTCGTCGCCGCGGCCGGGGCGGAACGCGGCGGTGGCGAAGAAGATATTCGACAGCGCGAACAGGGTGGTGCCCGCGACGATCGCGGTGAGATAGGAGAAGGCGAAGATCCGGCTCTGCCCCTTCATGCGCATCATCTGGGCCATGATCAGCACGAAGAACGGCACGATCAGCACGCCGCAGAGATTGAACCCCACCATGCTGAACCGGATCATCGGCGTGTTGTCGGCGTAGAACCGCGCGACCTCCGCGGCCGACGCGTTCGGGGACATCGGGGGAAAGAATCCGGGGAACGCGACGAACAGGATGAGCAGGACGGCCGCGACCACCGGCGACGACCAGAGGATGACCTGCTGTGCCCGCAGCCTGGAGTACGCCGATTGCTCCTCGGATTCCGTGCGGACCTGCATGCCTGCCTCTTCCATGAGTCGCGGCCGCGGCAGCCGGACCGGTGTCGGCCGCCGGGCATCCACGTCGGAGCATGGCAGCTTTCCTGACGGTAGTCAATAATTGAGGATCTGTAGAATGACTGGTATGTCGACAGTTTCGTCGGGTTCGAATGGTGACTACCGTCAGACACGAGCCGTGCCGGTCCGGGCCCGGTCGCACGCCAGCCGGGAGGCGATCGTGCAGGCCGCCCTGGCGTTGTGGCGCACCAAGGGGTTCGCCGGCACCACGGTCACCGATGTCTGCAAGGCCGCCGGGGTGTCGAAAGCGCTGTTCTACGTGTACTTCTCGCGCCGGGAGGACGTGCTGCTGGAGGCCGAGGTGTTCACGATGCGCGACGCCCACGCCGCCGCCGAGGCCGTCGTCGCCCGGCCCTACGAACTCCTCGACCTGATCGCGGCGATCATCGAAACCCTGCAGGAGCGTTTCCGCCGCTACCCGCCGGAGCTGGTCTTCGAAACGGTTCTGGAAACCTATCGGCTCGAGCAGCGCACCCTGGCCGACGGTGCCACGGAGGCCGACATCTCGTTCCTGTTCCTGGATCCCTTCCGGCAGGCTCAACGGGACGGCAAGCTCCCCGCGGACGTGGACGTCGAGCGGGCCGCCCGGGTCGCCCAGGTCCTGGTGGCCGACGGCGTAAGATGCTGGGCCGCAACAGGATTCGTCGGCACGTCACCGGCTCGATCGCTGGCCGCGGAGATCGGCACGCTCGTGCACGCGATCCGGCGCTAGTTCCGGCAGGGGCCGCCGCCATGTCCTCGCCCTCGGCAAGCTCCCGCCTCGGCACCGTCGTGCGCCGGCCGTTGTCCACATCGCTCGGCGTTCGGCCGTCATCACGGCATACTCCCGGCCCGGGTCCACTACCGGCACTGGTGGATCCGGGCCGAGGATGCGCCGGAACGGCAGAGGCGGCACGCCGGGAACCGGCGGGTGCCGTCACGGCGGAACGGCGGAACCGCCGGTCGTGGTACCGGGCGTTGCGGTGTGAGCCGGGTCTTCCGGTGGATCCGCGGCCCGGGCGGGGCGGCGGTAGTGCACCCGCGGAACGCCGTTCGCGACCGTGACCGTGGCCCGCACGCCGTAGACCTGTTCCACGAGGTGTTCGGTCAGGGTGTCGGCGGGGCTGCCGTGGGCGGCGACCCGGCCGCGGTCGAGGACCAGCACGTGGTCGCAGAACATGGCGGCCAGGTTGAGGTCGTGCAGGGCGACGACGGCGGTGAGCGGCAGGCGGGTGACCAGCTCCAGGATGTCGAGTTGATGGGCGATGTCGAGGTGGTTGGTGGGTTCGTCGAGGAGCAGTTCGCTCGGCTGCTGGGCGAGGGCGCGGGCGATCTGGGCGCGCTGCTGTTCGCCGCCCGACAGCGTGTGCCAGGTCCGCCGCGCATATCCGGTGAGGCCGGTGGCGGCCAGGGCGGCATCGATCGCGGCTTCCTCCTCGCCGTCGCGTCCGAACAGGTCGCGATGCGGAATCCTGCCGAGCCGCACCACATCTCGCACGGCGACATCGACATCGGTATGCGCATGCTGGCCGACCAGGGCGATGCGCCGGGCCAGCGGACGCCGGCCGAGCCGATGCACGTCGGAGCCGTCCAGGGTGATGGCGCCGCGGTCGGGCCGGGCGAGTCCGGCCAGCAGCCGCAGCAGCGAGGACTTGCCGGATCCGTTGGGGCCCAACAGTCCTACGGTCCGGCCGGGCTCCGGGGCGATACTCACCCCGTCGATGACGAGCGTCCCGCCGCGGGTCCACTCCAGGTGGCGCGCCTCCAGCGTCATACGGTGCTCCTCGTCCGCAGGAGCAGCAGCGCGAAGGCGGGCACGCCGATCAGCGCGGTGACGACCCCGACGGGCACCTCCTGCGGCGCGAAGACGGTGCGCGCCAACGCATCCACCCACACCAGGAACACCGCCCCGAGCACGGCCGTCACCGGCAGCAGCCGGCTGTGCCGGGGCCCGGCGAGCAGGCGCGCGGCGTGCGGCAGGACGAGCCCGACGAATCCGATCGCCCCGGCCGCGCTGACCAGGACCGCGGTGATCAGCGCGGTCACGGCCAGGAGCAGCAGCCGGGCGCGGGCCACCGCGATGCCGAGGGTGGCCGCGGTGGCGGCGCCGAAGGTGAACGCGTCGAGGGTCGGCGCCTGCCACAGGCACAGCGCGAACCCGGCGGCGCACACCGCCGCGGCCGCCGCGACATCGGTCCAGTCGGCCCCGGCCAGCGAGCCGAGCATCCAGAACAGCACGCCGCGGGTGCGTTCGGCATCGGCCGAGGACAAGACGACGACCGAGGTCAGCGCGGAGAACAGCTGGGTGATCGCGACACCGGCCAGCACCACCCGGGCGGTGCCGCCACCCGCGGCCGCGGCCAGGCCGAGCACGGCGCCGAAGGACACCAGCGCCCCGGCGAACGCCCCGGTGGACAGCGACACTGTGCCGCCGCCGAGGCCGAGCACCGCGATCGCCACCGCTCCGGTGGAGGCGCCCGAGGAGATGCCCAGCACGAACGGGTCGGCGAGCGGATTGCGCAGCAGCGACTGCATGATCACGCCGCACATCCCCAGACCGGCACCGCACAGCGCGGCCAGCAGGGCGCGCGGAAGGCGCAGTTCCCAGACGATGCCCGCGCGGATCGGCGACACCTCCGCGGCACCGACGCCCAGCCGGTCGAACAGCACCGCGTACACATCACCGACGGACAGCTCGGCCGGGCCGACGGTGACCGTCACCGCGATCGAGAGACCCAGCACGAGCAACCCGCACAGCACCGTCGTCACCGGTCGCAGGGTCGCCCCGTGATCGCGACCGACGGCCGTGCGCGGGCTCACGTTCCGTAACCCCACTGCTCCAGCGCGGCCGACACCTTCTCGACGCCGTCGACGGTGCGGATCGACGGATTCAGATCGGCGCCGCCCACCACGATGTAGCGGCGGTCGCGCACGGCACTCAGACGCGCTGTGACGGGGTCGGATTCGAGAAAGGAGATCTTGCTGTCCAGGCCGTCGCCGGTGATCGTGCGGCGGCTCAGGTCGGCGAGTACCAGGGCGGCCGGATCGCGGTCGAGCACGGTCTCCCAGCTCACCTGCGGCCACTCGTTCGTGGTGTCCTCGAACACGTTTCGGGCGCCGACGGCGTGCGTGATGATGCCCGACGAACCGCAGCAGCCCGCGACGTAGGGGGTATTCGTATCGGCGAACCAGAACGCCAGCGATGCCCGGCTCGCCGCGATCCGGCCGGCGGCCGCCTCGTAGCGGGTGCGCAGCTCGGTCACCAGCCGCTCGCCGCGCTCGCGGACATCGAACACCGCCGCCAGCTCCCGGACTTCCCGGTAGATCGCCTCCATCGTCAGTGGTCGGGTGCGGTTGCCGTCGGCGTTGACGCTGTTGTCGTCCATGCCGTCGCAGTCGGTCGGCGACAGGTAGGTCGGCACGCCCAGCCGCTCGAACCGGTCGCGCTCGGCGACCCCGCCGGGACCGAGGGTGCCGCCGAACGACGCGGAGACGAAATCGGGTTCGGTGTCGAGGACGACCTCGAAGGACGGATTGTTGTCGGCCAGGCGCGGCACCCGGGCGTTGGCCTCGGCGAGATTCGCGCGCACGGGATCGGTCCAGGTCGCGGTGCCGGCCATGCGATCGGCGAGGCCGAGCGACAACAGGATCTCCGCCGAGCCCTGGTTGAGCGCGACCGCGCGCCGCGGCGGCGCGTCGACGGTCACCCGGTGTCCGCAGTTGGTGAGGGTCATCGGGTGGCCGCCCGCGCCGGGCGCCGCCGCCCGGTCGGGACCGGAGGTCGAGCAACCGGTCGTCAGCAGAACGAGAAGTGCGGCGAAAACCGCGGCAGGACAGCGCATCTAGGCGTCGACTCCTTGCATCGGGGCCTGTACGCGAGGCCGGAATCACACTCGACGCGGGGAGCGATCGGACTTCACCCGAGGGTGTCACCGTTGCGCGCCAGTCCCGGATTCGCACCGGGTTCCCTCACCGCGTCACGGTCGCACAGCAACCGCGACGATGGTAACGGACGTTGCGATGTCCGGAACACGCGCATGCCAGGCGGGGACGGCCGTCAGGGTTCGGCGGCGATCGGCGTACCGCGCCCGCGCGCGATGGAATCGGCCGCCGGGCAGGATATCCCGGCGGGCGACGCGGGTGTGCTCGTGTCGGTGCCCGGCAATACGCTTGCCGCTGTGGACGCTTTCTCTCGTTCCTGGGCAGCCCTGCGCACGGCGGTTGCGGACCTTCCCGACGAGGACTTCGCCCGCCCGTCCGGATGTACGGGCTGGCTGGTGCGGGACCTGGTGTGCCACTTGATCATCGACGCGCAGGACGTGCTGATCACGCTCGTGACACCGGCGTACGCCGCGCCGACCCGCGACGAGGTGAGCTACTGGGAGGTCACCGATACGCCGCCGACGGGCGACCACCCGCTCGACGCGCTGACCGTCCGGCTGGCCGCCGCGTACCGGGAGCCGAGCCTGCTGAAATTCCACCTCGACGATGTCGGCTCTGCGGCCGGGCGCGCCGCCGAACTCGCCGATCCGAACCTGTCGGTCGGCACCCGCGACATGATCCTCACGGCGGGCGACTACCTCCGCACCTACGTCCTGGAGTGGACGCTGCACCACCTCGACCTGATCGCGCATCTCCCGCACGCGGCCGAACCACCCGAGGAAGGGCTGGCACGGGCCCGCAGACTACTGGAGAAGATCGCCGGGACGGCGTTCCCGGAGTCGCTGCCGGACAAGGACGCCCTGCTGATCGGCACGGGCCGGCGGGCCCCGACCGATGCGGAGCGGACCGAACTGGGCGACCTGGCGGCGCAACTCCCGTTCATCCTGGGCTGACTGCCGGGCCGCCGAGTATGCCCGGTGTTCGCCCGCGACCTATCAGGCGTCCGGCAAGTAGGCACCGGCAAGTTGTCCGGTCGAGTTACCGGAGAAAACCTGGTTCGTTCGATTGCTGGTAACCCGGGTTTCGTCGCCGTGGCATCGGCGCGCTACAGCCTCGTCGGCAGGACCAGCGAGGAGGACCAGATGGGCTATCAGTGGTGGCGCGGCGTGGCGCTGGCCGGAGCGGCGTTGCTGCTCTCGGCCTGCGGCCAGAGCGCGGTGAACGACGGCGGCGGCGACTCGCGCAATCCCGATGAACTGGTGTTCGCCGCGATTCCGAGCGAGAACGCGTCGAGCGTGCAGGCGAGTTTCCAGAACGTGATCGACCTGCTGCAGAAGGAGACCGGCAAGACCGTCCGGTTCCAGCAGGCCACCAACTACGCGGCCGTGATCGAGGCGCAGCGCAGCGGCAAGGTCGACATCGCGCAGTACGGGCCACTGTCCTACGTGGTCGCGCGCAACACCGGCGTCGAGGCGACGGCGATCGCCGCGCAGGTGCAGGAGAAGGGCCTGCCGCCCGGATACCGCTCCTACGGCGTGGTCGAGACCGGCTCGCCCATCCGGGACCTGGCCGGGTTCAAGGGCAAGAAGATCTGCTTCGTCGACCCGAACTCGACCTCGGGCACCCTCTACCCGCGGGCCGGTCTCGTCGATGCCGGCGTCAACCCCGACACCGACATCACCGCGGTGATGGCGGGCGGGCACGACGCGTCGGCGCTCGGTGTCGCCACGGGGCAGTGCGACGCCGGATTCGCCTACGACACGATGGTCGACAAGCAGCTGATCGAGAAGGGCCAGCTGAAGCCCGGCGACCTGACCACGGTGTGGAAGTCGGAGATCATCGCCGGTTCGCCGGTGGCGGTCAGCGACGACCTGGATCCGGCGCTGAAGGAGAAGGTGGCCACGGTCTTCCAGCAGCAGGCCAACGTCGACTATCTCGAGACGAGCGGGGTCTGCAAGCCCGGCGAGAAGTGTGAGGTCGACGACGCCGGCGACTGGGGCTACGCGAAGGTCGACGACGCATTCTTCGACACCGTCCGACACGTGTGTGACGTCACGAAGGCCGAACAATGCACGACCGCGTAGAGAATGCCGTCGAGTTCGCGGGTGTGACCAAGCGCTTCGGTCACACGGTCGCGCTGGAGGACGTGTCGTTCGACGTCCGGCGGGGCGAGGTGGTCGTGCTGCTCGGCCTGTCCGGATCCGGGAAGTCGACGCTGCTGCGGCACGTCGACGGCCTGCACACCCCGACCGGCGGCCGGGTGCTCGCGCTGGGGACCGACGTGGGCGAGGCGCGCGGCACGCGGCTGCGCGATCTGCGCCGCCGGATCGGGTTCGTCTTCCAGCAGTTCCATCTCGTCGGCAGCCTGTCGGTGCTGGAGAACGTGTGCACCGGCGCGCTCGGCCGGCTGCGCGGGCCGCGGCTCGGCCTGATCAGCTATCCGAGGTCGGTCCGGCTGGAGGCCGTGGAGCAGCTGGAACGGGTGGGCCTGGGGCCCCAGGTGTTCCAGCGCGCCGACACGCTGTCCGGCGGTCAGCAGCAGCGGGTCGCGGTCGCCCGGGCCCTCATGCAGCGGCCGGAGATCCTGCTCGCCGACGAGCCGGTCGCCTCCCTGGACCCCGAATCCTCGGCGCAGGTGATGCGGCTGATCCGGGACATCGCGGTGGAGCGGAACCTGACCGTGCTGTGCAGCCTGCACCAGGTCGAGCTGGCGCTGGCCTGGGCGGACCGGATCGTGGGGCTGCGTTCGGGGCGGGTCGTGCTGGACGGGCCCGCGCACAGCCTGGGCTCCGGTGCGGTATCGGCCGTCTACGGTGAGGTCCCGCTGGCGGCCACCGCATGACCGTTCGCACGCTGGACCGGCCGAAGGCCGCGCCGGTAGCCGGGACGCTCGTGCTGCTGGCGTTGTTCGCGCTGGCCGCGTGGGCGGTCGGCGACCTGCGGATCAACGCCGCGACGATGATCGACAGCGCCGGCAACGCCGCGGACTTCGCCGAGCGGATGTTCCCGCTCGACTTCCCGCCCGTCGGGGAGCTGCTGGGGCTCGCCGGGAAGACGCTGGCCATCGTCGTGTGCGCGACGCTGCTGTCGGTCGTGCTCAGCCTCGTGCTCGCCGTCCTCGCGGCGGGGAACACGACCCCGAACGGCGCCGCGCGGTTCGGCGCGCGGGCGGTCATCGTGGCGGCCCGCGCCCTGCCGGACGTGGTGCTCGCGATCGTGTTCTTCCGGGTGTTCGGGTTCGGCGCGCTCGCCGGGGTGCTGGCGATGGGCCTGCACTCGGTGGGCATGGTCGGCAAGCTCTACGCGGACGCGATCGAGCAGATCGACGAGGGCCCGCGGGCCGCCGTGCGCGCGGGTGGCGCCGCCTCCGGGCAGGAGCTCGTGGCGGGAGTGCTGCCGCAGGTGCTGCCCGCGCTCGTGGCGACCGCCCTGCACCGGCTGGATATCAATCTGCGGATCTCGGTGGTGCTCGGCTTCGTCGGTGTCGACGGGCTCGGTTTCGCCATCTCCACGTCGCTCCAGCAGCTGGACTACCGGCGCGGGATGGCGCTGGCGCTGATCGTGCTGGTGCTGTGCGTGCTGGTCGAGCTGCTGTCCGGGGCGGTCCGCCGAGCCCTGCTGCGCCCGAGCACCACCGTTCCGCCGCCGCTGCGGCCGGACCAGGTGAGTCCGCAGTGGACGGCGGGGCGGATCCGGAAGACCGCGTACGCGGCGCTGACCGTGCTCGTCGTGCTGGCCTCGATCCAGGGCGCCGGACTGTCGATGGGGCAGTTCTTCGGCGCGCTGGGCGATCTCGGGGATTCGATCGGCCTGTTCTGGCCGCCGAAGTTCATCCCCGGCCTGCTCGACGACCTGTGGGTGACGGTCAAGATCGCGCTCGCCGCCACCCTGCTGGGTGCGGTGCTGGCGGTGCCGCTCGGCGCGCTGGCCGCCCGGAACGTGGCGCCGCGCGTCGCTCGCGGGTTCCGGTTGGTGATCGTCGTCGTCCGGGGCATCCCCGAACTGGTGCTGGCGATCGTGTTCGTGGTGATCAGCGGGCTCGGCGCGGTCGCGGGCGCGCTCGCGCTGGCGGTCGGCGCCGTCGGATTGCTCGGCAAGCTGATCGCCGATTCGCTGGAGGAAGTCGACCCGGGCGTCGAGGAGGCGGTGCGCGCCACCGGCGCGGGTCGCTGGCAGGCATTCTTCTCCGCGACGTTGCCGCAGGCCGCACCGGCATTCGTCGCGCACGTGCTCTATCAGCTCGACACCAATATCCGCTCGGCCACGCTGCTGGGCATCGTCGGCGCGGGCGGGATCGGATTCGATCTGCTCACCGCGTCCCGGGTGCTGGAGTTCGGCGTCGTCACGGCGATTCTGCTGCTCGTGTTCGCGGTCGTGATGGCCGTCGAACTGCTCGCCGTCTGGCTGCGCCGCGTCGTCCGCTGAACCGGCGGGAATCCGGGCGCCGGATCGGGTCGGTGTCGAACGGTCGCCGTGCCGATGACCATCCGGTGATCGATGGGTTTCGATCCGGTCACGGTCGGCGGCCGGCGCGTTCGCGAACATCACGGTTCGGTGGCAATTGCGGGATTCCTGGCAGGAATCTCACATTCTTATTGCTGATCGGTAGCTGGCTGGCCTAGGTTCGAGATCCGGCGCGTGAAACCCGTCTGCTTCACAAGGGAGTCGGAGCAGGAGTCGATGGCGACGGACAACGATGGGTCGGGGCCCGATCGACGAACAGGTTCGCATTATGACTACATATCGCCTTTCGCCCGATCGGGCGCAGCAACCGCATATTTCCCGGCACGTTTCCGGCCCGGGGCTCGGCCGGGTGCTGGTGGTGGAAACCTATGCGACGACCGCCGAAATGGCGCTGATGGTGCTGTCCGCGGCCGGTTACGACGCGATGCGCAGCACATCCGCGCAGCAGGCCGTCGCCGCCGCGCAATGGTGGCGTCCCGACCTCGTCCTGCTCGATCTGATCCTGCCCGACCTGCCCGGCGTGCAAGCGTGCAGGCTGCTGCACGATCAGTCGCCCGCGCCGATCATGATCATGTCCACCGAGACCGACCCGGAGGTGATCTCGGCGGCCATAGCGGTCGGCGCGTGCGAATATTTGCCCAAGCCTTTCCGTACCGGGGAGCTGCTCACTCGTATTCACTCCCGCCTGCACGACTAGGAGACCGCGCCGCCGGCCCGAGGCGAGATTGATTCCGGACCGTCGAGCGGAAGAAATTCCGGGACTGTGCCCCGGAAGGGGCTCGATGCGATCGCGCCGGAATCGGTGTAGATCAAGGCCGTTGCGTCCGGTGAATCACAGCGGCGTCAGAAAGTCGTTGGGGCGGAAGCCGGTTGCCCGGACAATGGCGTCGGCGCGATATCCGCCCGCCCCGCCCCCGTTCCGAGTGCTGATCCGGTGGGCGAAACAACTGTTCCGGATGTTTACCTGCGGGCGCGGAGTCGTTGGTTCGCGGGCAGTTGTCCGGACAAGCTGAACCAGCAGGCTCTGCCTCGTGATTGGTTATCTGGAGATCGCGGACACGGTCGCCGCCGAACTGCACGGTTCCGCGCCGGGCACGCGGGTCGCGAGCGAGCCCGAACTGGCCGGCCGGTTCGGGGTGGGCCGGGCGGCCGCTCGGTCGGCGTTGCAGGAATTGGAGCGCCGCCTGCTGGTCCGCCGGGTGCAGGGCGCGGGGACGTTCGTCAACTCGCGCATCGACTATGTCATCTCACGCACCCGGCCGCCGTCGTGGCACGCGACCGTCGAGGCCGCCGGCGCGACACCCCGGTCGGTGGTGCGGGATGTCGAGCGGGTCGATCTGCCCGAGGCCGTCGCGACGCGGCTCGAACGGGAGCCGGGCACGCCCGCGCACCGCGTGATCCGCGAGTTCTACATCGACGACCTGCTGGCCGCCTGGACCGAGGAGTGGATCCCGGTCGATGTCGTGCCCAATCTGGACACCGCCCTGCAGGTCGTCGACTCGATCGACGCGGTGCTGCGGCAGATGGGCCGGGTCGTCCCGATCCGCGCGTGGTACCGGGTGAGCCTGGAGATGCCGCCCCCGCACGTGCTGCGCGAGCTGCGGGTGGAGTCGAGCTGCCCCGTGTACATGGGCGAGAGCCTCAGCCGCGACGCGGACAGCGGCCGGGTTCTGATGACCAGCGTCGGCTGGACCAGGGCGGATGCCGTCCGGGTGATCGTCGAGCTGTCCGAAACGATTCTGGAGGAACACCGATGACGGATGCCCTGAGCCGCGAACAGCGGTGTGCGCTGCTCGCCGAGGCCGAACGGGACGAGCTGGTCGCGCTGGCCGACGAATGCCTCGCCGACGGCGCCCCCGTGCGCGTGCTGACCGGTCCCGTGGTCGGCGTGGTCGTCGCGCAGGTCCGGGAACCCGTTCTGGCGGAACGGTTTCTGCTGGGCGACGTGCTCGCCTGCCGCGCCGAGGTCGAGCTGTCCGGGCGGCGCGGCTGGTCGATGCGCCTGGGTGACGACCGCGCCGCGACCCTGGCCGCCGCGGTGCTCGACGCGGAGGTCGAGGCCGCCCGCCCGGCCGCCGGGCGCGTCGACGACCTGTGCCACACGGTCGCGCGGCGGCGCACCGAGCGAGAGGCCGCGGAATGGGCCGAAATCGCCCCCACGATCGTCGAATTCGAGGAGCTGACATGACCGGAGTCGTGCTGGACCGGATCGCCGCGGCGACGTTGCGCCCGGATGAGTCCCGGCAGGTGTTCCGCGCGGTATTGGACGCGCTGTCGCGGCCCGGCCGGATCGAACAACTGCCGGCCGAACGTCTTCCCGCGACACCCGCGGCGCTGCTGCCGGTGCTGGCGCTGGCCGATCTCGGCACCGGCGTCGCGGTGCTCGACGACGGCGCGGCCTGGGCGGAGGTGATCGGAGTGGTCACGTCCGCACCCGAGGCGCCGCTGGGTACCGCCCGTTTCGTCGCCGCGACCCGGACACCGAGCCCCGGCGAACTGCGTGAGGCATGCCGAGGCCGAGCCCTCGCCCCGGAGGAGGGCGCCCTCGTCTGCTTCCCGGTGCCCGACCTCGACAGCACCGACCTCGGCGGCACCGCACCCGGTGGCACCGGAGTCGGCAGTGCCGGAATCGCTGGTGTCGGCGGCACGGCCCTCGCCGGTGAGAAAGTCGGCGTTACCGGAGTCGGCGGAACGAATGCCGTTGGTGCGGAATGGATCCTGTCCGGGCCCGGTGTCCCCGGCCGCCGCGCGCTGTCCGGCCCGGACGGTGCGCTGGTGGCGGCGCGGGCCGAGGCGGTGGCCGGTTTCCCGGCCGGTATCGATCTGCTGCTGATCACTCCGGACGGGCGGATGGCCGGGATCCCCCGCACGACCGTCATCGAAGGAAAGGATCTCTGATGGGGTATTCGGGAGCGCGCGGCGGGCTGGCGGCCATCCTCGCCGCGGAAGATCTGGTGCGCCACGCCCGCGACCACGCCCCGGCGCCGTGGGCGCCGACCGGGCAGATCACCGCCCGGTTCCGCCTGGCGGTGGACCGGGTGATGGGGGAGGGCGGCCTCTACCACGAGCCGACCGCCGCGGCGGCGCTGCGGCAGGCCGAGGGCGACACCCTCGAGGCCGCGCACCTGGTACGGGCGTACCGGTCCACATTGCCGCGGCTGGCGGTCAGCGAGCCCGCCGATCCGGACGAGATGACGGTGCTGCGCCGCATCGTGCCCGCATTCCGCGACCCGGGCGGCCCGCAATTGCTGGGCCGCACCACCGACTACACCGGCCGCCTGCTCGAACAGCCGCAGGCACAACCGGATTCGCCGGCGGACGGTCCCGAACCGGCGCCCGAGCGCACAGCCGAGCAGCGCCGGCCGGGCCGGTTCCTCGACCTGCTGCGCAAGATGGACCTCGTCGCCGATCAGCGCCTGCGCGACGATCCGGACCCGGTCGACATCACCCGGACCCCGGCCCGCCCGCCGGCCGCGCGGTCGGCGGTGCTGGCGTCGATGGCGCGCGCGGAGACCGGCGGCCTCGTCGGCCTGTGGTACCGGTCGATCCTCGGCCCGGACGGCGACGTCCACGAGGTGACGCTGGGCGAGGTCCGGCACGGCCGGATCCCGCTGCGGGTGCGCCACCCGCACACCGGAAATCCCGTGCGGCTGGGCGAGTTCCGGGCCTCCGAGGCCGAGGCGATCGAGAACCTGGACGGCGCCGACGAGGACCGCAGCAAGCTCGACGTCGGCTACGGGCTGTGCTTCGGCCACAACGAGCGCAAGGTGATCGCGATGGCCAACCTGGACATCGCCAACCGCCGCTTCGGCCGCACCGGCCCGCTGGAACAGCTGCTGCTGCTCACCACGGACGGACTGGATTCCACCGGATTCCTGGAACACCTGAAGCTGCCGCACTACGTCACGTTCCGCTCGATCGTGGAACGCAAGCAGGCCGTGCGGGCCGCCCTCGACGCCGGCGAGGAACCGGACGAGCGGGTCGCCGAACCCTTCGGAAAGGAATGCTGATGACCTCCACGATCGACCTGCTGCGGGAGACCGAGCAGGACCGGGGCATCCTGGACGACACCACCAAGCGGGAGATCCGGCGCGCGATCCTCACCGCCGTCTGCGTGCCCGGCTACCAGGTGCCGTTCGGTTCCCGGGAGATGCCCGTCGCGCGCGGCTGGGGTTCGGGCGGGCTGCAGGTGACGCTCGGCGTGATCGGCCCCGAGGACACCGTGAAGGTGATCGACCAGGGCGACGACGCCGGGGTCAACGCCACCAATCTGCGCCGCATGATCGCCTCGTCGGTCGGCTGCGCCGAATCCACCGACACCCGCGAGGCCACGGTCGTGCAGAGCCGGCACCGGATTCCGGAGGAGGCGCTCGGCGCGGAGCATGTGCTCGTGTTCCAGGTGCCCGTGCCGGAACCCCTTCGCGGCGTGGAGAAGTCGGTCGTCGAGTGCGCCCGCATGCATGCCGAGGACGACTACGCCAAGATCTGGGTCAGCCTCTACGAGGATCTGGTCCGCAACGGCATGATCACCAAGGGCAGCGGCTACCCGGTGCTGGTCGGCGGCCGCTACGTGATGGCGTCCAGCCCGATCCCGCGCTGGGACGTGCCCCGGTTCGATCACTGCGAACACCTGAACCTCTTCGGCGCCGGGCGGGAGAAGAAGATCTACGCGATCCCGCCGCACACCGACGTGCGCCCGCTGGCCTTCGACGATGTTCCCTTCGAGGTCGAGCACGCACCCGGCGCGCGGTGCCGGCTGTGCGGCAGCGACGACGTATTCCTCGTCGAGGCCGGTGCGGGCAACGGATACCTGTGCAGCGACACCGAATGGTGCGAGCGGCTGCGGTCCGGCGACGCCGACGTGGCCGCCCATCACGCCCGCGCGCCGCTGCATCTGCTGCCCGATCCCCACGCCCGCACGGCCGGGGCGAGCGCAGTCGAACCGTACGTGCCCCCGGCGCGCCGCACCGGCGGACCGGAGTGGGCCCTGCGCGTATCGGGTCTCGGGAAGGTGCACGGCCGGGGCGGCGGCGCCGCGGTGGCCGGCACCGGTCCCGAGCACGGGACCGCGATCAGCCCGGCCACCGGCGCGATCGTCGCCGCCTGGGACGTCTCGTTCGACGTCGCCCCCGGCGAGGCCCTCGGCGTGATCGGCGAGTCGGGTTCGGGGAAGTCCACCGTGCTCGGCTGCGTCATCGGCGACCAGGAGCCGACCGCGGGCCAGGTGCACCTTGCCGCGGTGGACGACGGAAACGTCGACGTGCTGCGCTTGCCCGCGGTGGATCGCCGTCGCCTGCGCATCACCGAAGTGGCTGTCGTGCACCAGGATCCGGCCGCGGGCCTCGATCTCGACGTGACCGCCGGCGGCAATATCGCCGAACGCCTCACCGCCGTCGGCTGGCGCGGCTTCCACGCCATCCGGCGCCGCGCCGCGGAGCTGCTCGACCGGGTCGAGGTCCCGCTGTCGCGGATGGACGATCCGGTCCGCACGTTCTCCGGCGGCATGCGCCAGCGCGTGCAGATCGCCAAGGCGCTGGCGACCGATCCGCCGGTGCTGCTGCTCGACGAGCCCACCACCGGACTCGACGCGTCGGTCGCGGCCGGGGTGCTCGACCTGCTGCGCGGCCTGCTCGCCGAGCGGGACGTGGCCGCCGTCGTGGTCAGCCACGACTTCGCGGTGATCGAGGCGCTCACCGACCGGACCGTGGTGATGCAGCTCGGGCGGATCGTCGAGCGCGGCCTGACCGATCAGCTGTTCCACGACCCGCACCACCCGTACACACAGCGGCTCGTCGCCGCGGCCAGGAGGTGACACCCATGGAGCCCGTTTTGACCGTGCGGGGACTGCGCAAGACGTTCGTCCTGCACACCATCGACGGCCGGACCGTCGAATCGCTACGCGGCGTCGATCTGGACGTGCGGGCCGGTGAGCACATCGCGCTCGCCGGTCCCAGCGGTGCCGGCAAGTCGTCGCTGCTGCGCTGCGTCTACCGCACCTATCTGCCCGACGCCGGCGAGGTCCGGCTGCACACCGGCGAGGCACCGGTGGAGCTGACGGGCCTGGCCGACCGGGCGATGGCGCGGCTGCGCGGCCGCGAGATCGGCTATGTGTCGCAATTCCTTTCGGCGCCGCCCCGGACCGGACCGTGGGAGGTCGTGGCGGCGGCCGCCCGCCGCCGCGGCCTCGATCGCGCGGCGGCCAAGGACGCCGCGGCGGCCTCGCTGCGGCGGCTGAACCTCGACGAGGCGCTGTGGGACATCGACTGCGGGGTGCTGTCGGGCGGAGAGCGGCAGCGGGTGAACCTGGCCGCGGGCACCGTCCGCCCGCCGCGGCTGCTGCTGCTCGACGAGCCGGTGTCGGCGCTCGACCCGGCGAACCGGGAGGCCGCCCTCGAACTCATCGATTCGCTGACCGCACAAGGGGTTGCCGTGCTCGCCGTATTCCACGACCTCGACGCCATGCACCGGCTCGCCGGCCGGGTCGTGCTGATGTCGGGCGGCGTGGTCGACAGGTCGGGCAGCCCGGCCGAGCTGCTGGCGGGTGTCGCATGAGCACCGCGATCGCCACCCCCTGGACGCTCGCCGCACCGCCGGCGGACTACGTGCTCGGCCACGTGCGGGCCGTACTGTCCGACCGCATTCTCGAGGACGCGCGAATCGTGGTCCGCGACAACCGCATTGCCGCGGTCGACCCGCATCCGGCGGGTTCCGCCGCCGACGTGGACGGCCAGGGCCTGCTGTGCCTGCCCGGGCTGGTCGACACGCACAGCGACGGCCTCGAGAACGAGCGGCTGCCGCGGCCGGGCGCCGAACTTCCGGTCGAGTTCGCCATGCTGTCGTTCGAGGGCAAGCTGCGCGCGGCGGGCGTGACGACGGTTTTCCACGGCGTCGGATTCGAGGAGAGCCACGGCCGCGGCATGCCGCGCACCGTCCAGCAGGCGAGGACGGTGTGCGGGGCGGTCGACTCCCACCGCGGCGGTCTCATCGACCACCGGATCCTGTACCGCCTCGACGTGCGCAGCGCGGAAGGGCTTGCCGCGCTACAGGATCGGCTCGACCGCGTGCCCGACGGCGCGCTGGTGTCGCACGAGGACCACACGCCGGGACAGGGCCAGTACGCCGACCGCGCCTACTACGAGCGCTACCTGGCCGGGCGCCGGGGGATGTCCGCGGCCGAGGCGCGCGACCACGTCGACCAGCTCATCGCCGACCGCGACCGCATGCTCGGCGTGCGCGAGCAGTCGCTGCGCTGGCTCGGCGCCCGCGCTGAGCGGATCCGGCTGCTGGGCCACGATCCCAGCTCGGCCGAGGAAATCGCCGAGCTCGTCGGCCGCGGTGGCACCATCGCCGAATTCCCGACCACGGTGGAGGCGGCCCGCGCCGCGCGCGAGCGCCGCCTGCCGGTCGTGATGGGCGCGCCCAACATCCTGCGCGGGGGCTCGCACAACGGGAACGCCTCCGGGCGGGATCTCGTGCGCCAGGGGCTGGTGACGGCGGTGGCGTCGGACTACCTGCCGTCCGGCCTGCTCGCGGCCGCGATGCTGCTGGTCGCGGAGGGACTGGCGACCCTGCCGGCCGCCGTGGGGCTGGTCACCAGCGGGCCAGCGGAGGTCGCCGGACTGGCCGACCGCGGCCGCCTCGCACCGGGTTTGCGGGCCGATCTCGTGCTCGCGGAGGCACGTGCGCCGTGGCCCGTCGTGCGGTCGGTGCTGTCGGTGGGAGGCCACCGATGATCGGAGAGGGGATTCCAGTCGCACCCGAAACACTCTTGGGCACTGGTGAATTCGTGCCGCTGCCGGGTTGCGGAGGATCGGTGGTGACGGCGTCGGTCACGCCCGGGGTTCGCCACAACCGGACCGGCCGCCGCCTGTGGACGAGCCATGTCTGCCGCATCCGATCGGCGGGACCCTGGGCGGATTCGGCTCTCGCCGAGTCGCTGTGGTCCTGCGGGCGGGGAGGTATGCGGTGACCGACATCGAGATTCCGGAGGGGACCCACCCGGCGCTGGCGGCCGTGGCCCGCGCCGCGGCGGCGGCATTCCACGACGCCCGGGCCCGGTACGCTCGCGCCGAACTCGCGGAGAAGGTGGCGATGGGCGCCGACGGCACCCCGACCACCCGGCTGGACCTGCTGGTCGATTCGGCCGTCGCGGACGCGGCCGCCGCCGCGCGGGTCAACCTGATCACCGAGGAGATCGGCGTGGTGGACAACGGCTCCGCCGTCACGCTGGTGGTCGACCCGGTCGACGGCACCGCGAATGCCGTTGCCGAGGTACCGTTTTCGGCATTCGCCGGGGTGGTGGCGATCGACGGCAAGGCGACCGAGTCGCTGACCACCTGGCTCGACACGGGCCGCAGCTGGCACGCCGAGACCGGCGAGCCGGTGCCCTGGCGCACGACCGGCCGCCGTCGTCTCGACGGCGCGGCGGTGAGCCTGCTGCGCCCGCACCGGGAGAACGAGGAGGCGTGGCTGCGGGTCGTCCGCCGGGCTTCCCGGGTGCGCATCCTGTCGAGCAGCTGCCTCGAGGCCGCACTCGTCGCCCAGGGTTCCACCGACGCCTTCGCCGACGCCGGCTCCGACACCCACCGCATCATGGATATCGCCGCCGCGGCCGTCCTTGTCCCCGCGGCGGGCGGCGCGGTGATCGACGCCTTCGGCCGCCCCGTCGAAATAGATCCGGACCTCAGCCGCCGCTGGTCCGGTGTGGTCGCCGCCACCCCCGAACTGGCGGATGAACTCGCCGCCGAGATCCGTGGCCTCGGTGCGTAGCCGACGCCGTCCGATTTCCTGGGATCGTTCCGAGCGATGTTGGTGCGGCGTGAATTCCGGACGCGAGCATGCGGAGTGCCGCGCTGCCGGACCGGGTTCGGATGGCCGTCGAACGCCGAGCACGCCGGGCGGTCGACGCACCCGCCTACCGGTTCGGGTGAACCCGGCCGACCGACGACGTCGGAGCGTCCCGGCCCGAACGTCGACCCGAACCGGTTACGTACCGAAATCCCGGACGCGCGGCATCGGCCGGCTCGAGGATCGGAGGACCGCAACGCGGGGGAGAGGACCGGTGCAACGGCGTGCAGTGGTTCCGCTGCTTCAGCGCCGTCCCGGGCCGGTGGGATGGAGCTGGTCGGCTGTCAGGGCGTCGACGAGGCCGTTGAGTTCGTCGACCAGGGGAGCGGCGCCGCCGTTGTGGGCGAGGTTGTGTAGTTCCAGCGGGTCTTCCTGGCGGTCGTAGAGTTCGTAGTCGAATTCGGTGCGGGGCCCGTCGAGGGAGTCGGGGGTGGAATAGCGGGCGAAGCTGTAGCGGGGTGTGATGGCGCCGCGCAGGCAGTATCTGACGCCGGGGCTCTGGCCGCCGCTGGATTTGGCGTCCGAGGTGAGCAGGAGGGCGTCGCGGACGCTGCCGCCGGGGGCGGACAGCAGCGGGCTCAGGTCGCGGCCGGCGACCGGGCCGAGAAGGTCGGTGCCGGCGAGGGCGGCCAGCGTGGGGACGATATCGATGTGGCTGGTCAGGCCGGTGACCGTGGTGCTGTGGGTGGCGGGGTTGCGTGGGTCGGCGATGGCGAGGGGGACGCGGTTGTTCTCGCGGTAGATCATCGCGCCCTCCTGCCGAAGCCCGTGCGCGCCACCGAGTTCGCCGTGGTCGGCGACCTTGACGACGACGGTGTTGCCCGCGGCCGCGCTGCCGTCCAGGGCGTCGAGCACCCGGGCCATCAATTCGTCGGTGTGGCGCAGCAATTCGAGATACCAGTTGCCTCACTGCCGCCATTGTTGTTGTCCGAGTGCGGAGTTCACCTCGTTGGGCATGACGCCGCCGACGGCCTCGTTCATGGTCCGCCACACGCTCTGTACCCGCGGCTTGGTCGACAGGTCGGATTCGAAGTTCGGGGGGACGTCGGCGCCGTAGTCGGGAACGGCGTCGAGCCGGTAGAACCGCGGGCAGTACATCATGTCGTGCGGGTTGACCATGCTGACCACACACAGCCACGGATCGGGACCGGTGCCGTTGCGGCCCAGCCAGTCGACGGCATGATCGACCACGCCGGGGTCCTCCTGCAGCCCCTCGTTCGGGCCGCCGCCGGACAGAATGTCGTACGCCTCGTCGAATCCATAGCCCGACAACGCCGTCGGGTCGGGGCCGACGGGATCGGACAGGTGCCACTTGCCGATGTAGGCGGTGCGATAGCCGGACTTCTTCAGCACGGTGCCGAGCGTGGGTATCGCGGTGTCGAGATCGGCGCTCGCCGTGCTCATTCCGCCGAGCAACTGCCCCATCGGATCGTTGCCCTTGACGTTGTCGGTCATCCGGCTGTCCGGCGCGTGCAGCCCCGTGAAGAACGTCGAGCGGGCCGGCGTGCACGGCGCGGTCGGCGTGTGATGCATGGCGAACCGCACCCGCCACCCTCGATCCTGGCCCGCGCGGGCAGGGTGAAACCTTGCGGCAGTACGACGTCGGCGCGTTCCTGATCGGTCATGATGACCAGGATGTTCGGGCGGTCCGCCGGGGCGGCGCCCGCCGGTGCGGAACTCAGCGCACCGACAGACGGAACGATCGGTGCGGCGGCCATCATGGACAGGATCCGCCGCCGGCTGGGATGCGGATCCGGGGTTCGAGGAGCGGTGGGGGCCACGGTAGAACCTTCCGTCGAGGGACAGGAGTGTGGGGTGTCGTGCGGCGGTCGATCGGTTCGCCGGTTTCACCGCGCCCCCATCCGATTCGCCTTCCGGTGATCGAATGGGCCGGTGTCCCGGCCGTGCTGTGGCTGGCGGCCCGCACGCCGCGAGCGGGTGCACCGCCTACTTGCGGACGAGGCCGCGGAGCGTGTCGGTGAAGACGGCGGTCAGGGCCGCCTGATCGAGACGTGCCCGCCGGCTCGACAGTCCCCGGAAGACGCCCGCTCCTCGGGCAGTGACATGCGACGACACCTGGCGGACGCGGCGGTGCCGAACGTGGCGTTCCTCGTCTGCTACGGAATGATGCGCAGGGTCTGCGTCCGGTCCGTGCGCGCCGGTTTCTTCGGTGATGCCGTCGGCGGAGTGTCGTCTCCCGGCGCCGGACCGTTGTTGCGCATCTGTTTGCCGAGCCAGCGCCGCAGCTGTTCGAACCGGGTGGTGCGGGCCGGCCAGAACTCCTGCACGGTGGCGTTGAACTCCGCCCCGAGAATCACCGCGAAGCCGAGGAAGAAGGTGAACAGCAGGAAGGCGATCGGGGTGGCCAGCGCGCCGTAGCTGATCCCGGCGCGGGTGATCCAGGCCAGGTAGCGCCGCAGGATTTCGCTGGCGGCCATGAAGAACAGGCCCGCCACCAGCGCGCCGCCGAACAGGCGGTGCCACGGCAGCGTCCGGTGCAGGGCGAGTTTGTACAGCGTGGTCAGCCCGACGATCAGCAACAGCGCCGTGGCCGGGTAGTAGAAGCCGTCGAGCAGCTGTAACCCGGGCTCACGCCAGCTATCGGGCAGCACCCGGCCGATGAGGGTCGGGCCCAGCGCCACGAGCGGCAGCACGAACACCGCGACCACCAGGAACAGCACGTACAGCAGCAGCGCGAAGATGCGCTGCCAGACCGGGTGGCGGGCGTCCTGCTGGTCGTGGGCGCTCACGATGGAATCGACGAAGGTCGCCATCGCCGACGAACCGGCCCACAGCGACAGCACGAACCCGAACGACACCACGGCGCCGCGCCCGCGCCCGAGCACATCGGCGACGGTCGGGGCGATCAGGTCGTCCACCACGGTCGAGCTGAACAGGTTCCGGCTGAAACTGATGATCTTGCTCTCGACGATCTCCACCGTGTCGGGCCCGAACCACCCGCCGACATAGCCGAGGCTGCCGAGCAGCCCCAGCAGCAGCGGCGCCAGCGACAGCGTCTGCCAGAACGCGGCCGCGGCGGACTTGGCGAAGATCGAATCGTTCCACGCCTTCACCGCGACACGCGCGATGACCTGCCAGGTCCGGTGCAGCGCGTGCCCGATGCGACGACGAACCGCCGCAACCGGACCGGCTGCGGCGCGGCGGGCGGCAGGTCCGTCGTGCGCATTCATCGTGCCTACAGCATCGCCCACGGCCGTGCCGTATAGGCAAATGGCTGGAGAACGTGTCGCGTGTGCCGTCCGGAGCGGTGGGCCATCTCACATATCCCCGGGACCGGGCGTGGCGCCGTCGGCGGCCGATGGCGCGCCGGCCGAGCCGCCGAGGGAGAAAGCAGGTGGCACAACCCCTTCCGCAGCCGGCGTGATCGGCCGGGCGCGATCGGCGAATCCGCCGGGCGGTCGAAGCCGAGCGCGCGTCGGATTGGCTTGGTGTCGGTGGGGGTCGCTAACCTCTGTGGAGTGACTTCGGGTGGTGCTGGTTCGTTACGTGCATGGCAGCGCAGGGCTCTCACCAAATACCTGACGTCGCAGCCACGCGATTTCCTCACGGTGGCGACGCCGGGCGCCGGTAAGACGACGTTCGCGCTGCGGCTCGCCTCGGAGCTGCTGGCCGACCGCACGGTCGATCAGATCACGGTCGTCGCGCCGACGGAGCACCTCAAGCACCAGTGGGCTGCCGCGGCGTCCTACGCCGGGATCGCGCTGGACTCCAACTTCTCCAATTCCACGGGCGGCACGTCCGGCGACTACCACGGCGTGGCCGTCACCTACGCCCAGGTCGCCTCGCATCCGTTCAAGCATCGGGTGCGCACCGAGAACCGCCGCACGCTGGTGATCCTGGACGAGATCCACCACGCCGGCGATGCGAAGAGCTGGGGCGACGCGGTCGCCGAGGCATTCGACGACGCGACCCGCCGGCTGGCGCTGACCGGTACTCCGTTCCGCAGCGACGATTCGCCGATCCCGTTCGTCACCTACGAGCCCGACGAATCCGGTTTCCCGCGCTCCAGCGCCGACTACTCCTACGGCTACTCGGAGGCGCTGGCCGACGGCGTGGTGCGTCCGGTGGTGTTCCTCGCCTACTCCGGCGACGCGCACTGGCGCGACAGCGCGGGCGAGGAGTATTCGGCCCGCCTGGGCGAGCCGCTGAGCGCGGAACAGACGGCCCGGGCCTGGCGCACCGCGCTGGACCCGGCCGGTGACTGGATGTCGAAGGTGCTCACCGCCGCCGACACCCGCCTGCGCCAGCTGCGGGCCACCGGCATGCCCGATGCGGGCGGCCTCGTGATCGCCACCGATCAGGACCGCGCCCGCGAGTACGCCGAGCTGCTGCAGCACATCTCCGGAACGAAGCCGACGGTGGTGCTGTCCGACGATCCCAGCTCGTCGGGCCGGATCGGCGAGTTCGCGGCGAATACCGAGCCGTGGATGGTCGCGGTGCGCATGGTGTCCGAGGGCGTGGACGTGCCGCGCCTGGCCGTCGGCGTATACGCCACCAGCGCCTCGACGCCGCTGTATTTCGCCCAGGCGATCGGCCGCTTCGTCCGCGCCCGCAGGCAGGGGGAGACGGCGAGCGTCTTCCTGCCGTCGGTGCCGGTGCTGCTGGATCTGGCCGCGCAGCTGGAGATCCAGCGCGATCACGTCATCGGCAAACCGCATCGGCAGAAGGACGGCCTCGACGACGAACTGCTGATCGAGGCCAACAAGCAGGAGGACGAGCCGGGCGAGGAGGAGCGCAAGTTCGTCGCGCTGGCCGCCGACGCCGAGCTGGATCAGGTGATCTACGACGGCGATTCGTTCGGCACCGCGACGTTCGTCGGCAGCGACGAGGAGGCGGATTACCTCGGCATCCCGGGCCTGCTGGATGCCGAGCAGATGCGCGCGCTGCTGCGCGAGCGCCAGACCCGCCAGATCAGCGAGCGCAGCGAGGCCGCCGCGGCCCCGGCGCCGGAACCCGGCCCGAGCGCCGCGGCCGCGGCCGAGCGGGTCGCCACCGCCGACCGCCTGAGCGAACTGCGCCGCGAACTCAACAGCCTGGTCGCCATGCACCACCACCGCACCGGCAAGCCGCACGGCGTCATCCACGGCGAGCTGCGCCGCGAATGCGGTGGGCCGCCGACGGCCCTGGCGACCACGGAGCAACTGTCCCAGCGCATCTCGGCGCTGCGCCGGATGTAGTTCGGGTGGTGAACGTGGCTTCGCCGATCGCCGCGGTCGTGGCCTTGCTCTGAGACATGGACCCACAGGATCGGCCGGTCCCCGACGCGGCGATGGACTATGATGCGATTTTCGCGCACGACGGCCGCTGCCGTGGCGACGAGGACTTCGCGCTGTACCTGTTCCGGTGGTCGGCGGTGTCCTCGGGACGGTCGGATGCGCAGCGACGCTCGGGCATCAGCGAGCGAAGTATCGGCCCGGTGAGATGCCGACCGCGCGGCGGAAGGCGGCGACGTAGGTGCTGGGGGAGGCGTAGCCGACTCGGTCGGCGATGCGGGCCAGTGGGAGTCCGGATGCCAATAGTGGTAACGAGGCCGCCAAGCGTATCTGGGTTCGCCACTGCCCGAAGGTGATTCCGGTTTCTGTGAGGAACAGCCGGGCCAGCGTGCGCGGGCCGGCAGCGGCCTGCGGGGCGAATTCCGCGAGCGTCCGGTCGTCGGTCGGGTTGTGCAGCAGTGCCTCGGCGACGACTCGCGCCCGGGGGTCGGTGGGCATCGGCGCGCCCACGGGGATCACCTCGACCGGTTCGAGGAGATCGAACACCACCGCCTCGGCCCGTCGCCGGCGATCCGGGTCGAGGGTGTCGCGGACACCGTGCAGTTCACCTGTGGCGCTGCCTTTTTCGTAGTTCCCTCCGGTGAGGTAGTCGAACAGCTCGTGCAGCAGGCCGCCGACCCGCAGCAGCGCGGGTGCGGCGAACCGCACCGGGCAGCGGTCCGGTTCGACGAAGATCCCGCGCATGGCCGCGCCGTCGGAGGTGCCGGTGCGATGCACCAGCCCGCCGGGAATCCAGAGGGCCCGGGTCGGCGGCAGCACCCACTGTCCGCCGTCGGCCTCCACGGCCAGGACTCCTCGTGAGGCCCAAGCGATTTGGTGCTGCGGGTGCCGATGCGGCTCGAACCAGTACCCGGCGGGGAGCGTGCCCACGCCGAACATCATCGCGGTGGGGCCGGTGGGAGCCGCGGCATTCGGAGGTTGACCGTTTAGCGACACGATCTGTCAGCGTAGCGTCTCGCGGCCAGCGTCGCGGGCTCCTACCGTCGGCTCATGGGAATGAATCTGCCGCACCGCCTGCTCTGCCGCTCCGCCGCGTGGGAACGCACCAGCGCGACCAAGATCGTGCCGTGGGCGGTCTCGGACGTCGACCTGGGCGACTCGGCCCTCGAGATCGGGCCGGGCTACGGCGCGAACGTCGAGGCACTGCGCCATCGCGTACCGCAGCTCACCGGGCTCGAAATCGACCCGGCACTCGCGACCCGCCTACGCGAACGCAAGAGCGGTCGGATGCGGGTACTCGACGGCGACGGCACCGCAATGCCGTTGCCGGACGAAGAATTCAGCTCGGTCGTCTGCTTCACCATGCTCCACCACGTGCCCTCGCCCGCACAGCAGGACGCCCTGTTCGCCGAGGCGTTCCGGGTACTCCGCCCCGACGGCACCTTCGCCGGCAGCGACGGCATCGACCGCCTCGGCTTCCGCCTGCTCCATATCGGCGACACCTGCGTCCCGGTCCCTCCGGACACGCTCACCGACCGCCTGACCCGCGCCGGTTTCACCGGTATCGAAATAGACACCACCGCAACAAGTTTCCGCTTCCGAGCCCGCCGCGCCGGCTGATCCGCTCAGTCGTCGGCCATCCGGAAGGCGCCGTCCTCGAGCCGTCCGATCAGTCGCCGGGTCCACGCCGCCCGGCTGTCGGCGGTGTCCAGCCACAGGCCGATGACCTCGCCGACCGGGCCCCAGGTGTCGAGATCGGTGTCCGGCGGAAGGTGGGTGGTGATGCTCGCCCGCCATTCGTCCAGCTCACCGGCTCGCTCTTCGAGCAGCGCAATGGCATCGGTACGGGACAGATCGTCGATGAACCCCACGGCCGCGGCGAGCACGTCCATTCGGGGGTCGCGGCGGGCCAGCGCCGAGCGCAGCAGCTCGAGATACGCCCGCTCGCCGCCGGCCGTCACCTCGTACTCCATGCGCGGTGGCCCACCCGCCTCGCTCGGTGCGGTGCCGTGCACGCGCAGCAGCTCGTCCCTGGTCAGGGATTTCAGTGCGTTGTACACCGAACCCGAAGTGGCCCTGGCCCATTCGTGTGCACCCCAGGACTCCAGGTCCGCGCGCACCTGGTAGCCGTGCGCGCGGCCGCGACGCCGGACCGCGCCGAGAACGAGCAATCGAACCGCCGTCACGGGGAGTCTCCTGTTCGAGGTATCAGGCGGTGCTGTTCCGCGCCTGATGGGGGCCTACGTGGTTACGCAAGCTACCTCCTTCGGCCCTGACCCATCAGGCGAGGGTGGTGACCCACCACAGTGTGCCGAACGGGTCGACGAAGCCACCCGTGCGGCTACCGTCGTCCTGGATGGTGACCGCCGCCGCGGACCGCGCGCCGGCGGCGATCGCCCGGTCGTGGACACCGTCCGGGTCCGGCACCGTGGCCCACAGCTGGACGTGCACCGGCTCGGCGGGTGAACTCAGGCAGCGGCCGCCGTCGGGACCCGAGTCGGCGAAGAACACCGAGCTGTCGCCGATGCGCGCCTCGGCGTGGATCACCCGCTCCGGGTTCGATTCCAAGGGGATCATGGTCGACACCTGTGCACCGAAGGTGCGTTCCAGGAACGCACCGTATACGCGCGCATCGTCGACCATGACGTAGGGCCTTATCGCAGACATCCGATCTCCTGACCAGCCATATGTGTTGACAGGTCGACCGTAGCTCGAGTAGCCAAATTTGGCTAGCTCGATTCCGTCGCCCCGGATGGTCGTCGAACAGCGGCCGGCGGTCGCTCATTCGTCCGATCGATCCGGTCGGTGTCGCAGCGACACGCAGGCGAAGCCGGGACGCTACGGCATGTGCCGAGGTTGCGTTCCTCGATGGGGGGGCACGCCGGTGTCCGTGACTCCGGGAACCGGCCCGGCACTGCTCTTCACGCCGGGGCGAACGGGATGCCGTCACCGCCGGCCTCGGCGGTGGCGGGTTCGACCGGCCCACGGGTCGACGACTCCTTCCTACGCTGGGTAATCGCAAGACGGAAACGGACTCGCGCCGAACGGGTTTCGGTACGAGGCCATTCAGTGGTGTCGAGTGGCCTTCGACCGGACGGCAGCCCATGAGTCTTCGAAACCGGCCGGTGAGCTGGTGGGGAGAATGGGCGCATGATCGGGCGTTCGACTACCTGGCGCCGTCCGCCGATCTCGGGGCGGCGTCGGCCGAGGAGTTCGGTGTCACCGATATCGACGGGTGCGGGCGATGGTTCTCGACCATCATCGGCTGCGGCGCACCGGCGACCGGAGGACGGAGACCTTCCGGGTCGCCGACCGTATCGACGCCGGCCGGGGTCCGGTGCGCCGGGCGGAGGTGAAAGCCGTTGTCGCCGAGCTGCCGTACCTCGGGTTCCACACCTTCCTCCTGCGATACGCCGCAGCCTACGGTCTCCGGCACCCGACGCGACCGCTCCCCATGCTCCGCTGGTAGCCGAGACTGCCTGGACGGGCGTGTACTGGTGCGGGAGATACGCAGAAGTTACTGTCCCTCATGCACATTCGCGGATCTTCCACTCCCGTCCGGGACCGGACCGAAGAACATCGCGGGATCGAGGGTGTCGATCGGTGTCCAGCGGGGTGGCGGCGCGTCGGTGTCGGCGGGGGCGTTGTCGGTGTCCCGGTATCCCTGTAACTCCAGGGCCAGCCAGGGGTTCTCGTCCACGGCACGGGCGAGGGCATAGCAGGTGGCGAGCAGGTGCAGGCAGCGGGACTTACGGGCCGAGCAGGAGCAATCGCTGTTATGCAGCCGCGGGGCCACGGAGATCCCCGCGTCGCGCAGTGCCCGGTGCGCGCTGTCGGGGAGTTCGACCGTGCCGGAGGGGATCCGGGCCGAAACCGCCCCGATCGTCTCGGCGGACAGGGGTTCCACCTCGAGATAGGTTACCGATGCCTCGGATCCGCGATGGATGGCGGCGCGCACCGTCCGCCCTTCGAGCTCCAGCTGAACTCCGCCGTTGCGGGCGACGCTGCGCGCCCGGGGAAGTAGCGGTTCGGGCCGCGAGATCGATACCGGCTCGGCCAGGCGCACCCAGTCCATACCCCAGGCGGTGTATCCGAATTCGTTGTCGGCCAAGTCAGTTCACTCGCTTCCGGCGCAGGATATCCAGCAGATGGTCGTCGTCCAGGCGAGCCAGGGCGGCGATGCCCGAATCGCCGCCCGCCGCACCGGTATCGGTGAGGTCGGCGAGGGCGGACTTGCGGCCGTGCATGCCGGCGATGTGCTCCTCCACGGTGGTACCGGTGGTGAGCGTGGTGATGGTGACCGGGCGGGTCTGGCCGATCCGGTGTGCCCGGTCGGACGCCTGGGATTCGACGGCCGGATTCCACCAGCGGTCGTAGTGCACCACGTCGGCGGCGCGGGTCAGCGTCAGCCCCGTACCGGCCGCGCGCAGGCTCAGCACCAGCACCGGTGGGCCGTCCTCGGACTGGAAGCGGCGCACGATCTCGCCGCGCTCGGTCGCGTTCAGCCCGCCGTGGAAGAACGGCGCCGCGACCCCGAGCTGCTCGGCACAGTACCGGACCAGCAACTCTCCGGTGCGCCGGTACTGCGTGAAAACCAGTGTGGGCGAACCGGTATCGAGATTGTTGGCCAAAATGTCGGCACAGACGTCGAACTTGCCGGAGCGGCCCGTCAACTCGTCCAAGTCCCCGCTCACCAGCCCCGGATGGTTGCACACCTGCTTGAGGGCGGTGAGCGCCGCCAGCACGCGGGTGTGCCGCTGTGCACCACTGCCGAAGCCGTCGGCCTCGGCCCGGTCGAGCACCTCGTCGTAGAGGCGCTGCTGCTCACCGGTGAGATCGCAGACCAGATCGCAGTGGATCTTCGGCGGCAGGGCGGCCGCCACCTGAATCTTCTTGCGTGCCAGCACGATCGGTTCGATAGTGTCGCGCAGGCGGACCGCGGCCGCCGTGGAGCCCTCGTGGATCGGCCGCACGAACCGCCGCCGGAACTGCGCCTTGTGCGTGAACGCCCCGGGCGTCACGAGATTGAGCAACGCCCACAGCTCGTCGAGATGGTTCTCCACCGGAGTGCCGGTGAGCGCGATCCGGGCATCGGCCGCCAGCGCCCGCGCCGCCCGCGACACCTGCGTCCGCGGATTCTTCAGCACCTGCGCCTCATCGAAAACCACGGTCGCCCACTGCTGTTCGGCCAGGATGCGGCCGTGCCCGCGCAGCGTCGGATACCCGGTCACCACGATCGTCCCCGGTTCGGCGGCATCGAGATCACCACCGCGCCACATGACCGGACGCAGCCCCGGCGCGAACCGCTCGATCTCGTGCACCCAGTTGCCGACCAGCGAGGTCGGACAGACCACCAACTGCGGCCCCGCGCCGGCGCGACCGAGCAGATACCCGATCGCCTGCACCGTCTTGCCCAGACCCATCTCGTCGGCGAGCACGGCCCCACCGTGCGCGGCGACCGTCTCGCGCAGCCAGGCGATTCCGCGCGCCTGATAGGGCCGCAGTTCGGCCTTCAGCGTTGCGCGTAGTTCGCCCGCGACGGCCTGAGTCCCCGTGCAGGCCCGCACCGCTCGCTCGGCCGAGACGATCGCCGTCCCCGCGGCATTCGGTACAGCGTGCCCGGCGGGCGGCAACTCGGCCGCCGCGCGATCCGTCTTCGCCGCCTCGCGCTCGGCGTCGGTCGTCGAACCCGCCTCGGCCGCAGTGCGCTTCGTGTCGGTCGCTGTGCGGTGGATCCAGGTCGTGACGCCGGCGTTGCTCGCGGTGCGGTCCGCGCCGATCGCACTGTGCACAGCGCCCGGCGCAGTGTGGTCGGCGTCGAGTGCGGTGTGGTCGGCACGCGCCGTGATGCGGCCGACGCCCAGTGCGGAGCCTTCGGCGTCCGCCGTGGGGCCTGCGGTGGTCGCAGTCTGTTCCGTGTCGGTTTCCGTGCCGTCCGTACCGGTCGCGATTCGGTCCGCAGCCAGGTCGGCATCCAGAATCCTGCGCCAGGCAATGACCGACGGCCCCGGATCGGCGACGGGCAACCCCGCGAAGCGCTCGGGTTCGGCCAGTGTGCACTCGACCGCGACGACGGCGATCTCCGCATCGCCGGTCGCCGGCACGGCGAGCGGGACCGGCTCGATCTCCGCGGTGGGCGGATGGCCCGGACCGGAACCGGTCCACGTCCACAGCGCGAACATGTGCCGATCCGGCAGATACGTGGCGTGGGTGGTAGGCAGGGCAGCCCCCTTCGGATCTGCGTACGACGTACGAGGTATTCTAACTTCGTACATCGTACCGATATTCCCCGAGGAGTGCCGTGGCCGAACAATCGGCCGTCGACCAGGCCGAACAGCTGCTGAACCTGCTGTGGCGCCGAGAGTTGCCACCGCGCTCGTCCACTCGCGGCCCGCGGCAGGGGGTCAGTGTCGACGAGGTGGTGCGCGCCGCCGTGGCGATCGCCGACCGGGACGGCTACGAGAAGGTGTCCATCCGCGCCGTCGCCGCCGAACTCGGCCTCGGCCCGATGACCCTGTACACCTACGTGCCCAGCAAGTGGGCGCTGATCATCCTGATGGTCGACGAGGTCGCCGCCGAGGACGCGCCGATCGACGCGTCCAGGCCCCTGCCCGAGCGGCTGGCGGCGATCACCGGCCAGGTGCGTGCCGAACTGCTGCGGCATCCCTGGCTGCTGGAGGTGCCGCCGTGGCGGCTGGTGCTGGGGCCGGGCCGGATGCGCCGCTACGAGCGGCAGCTGGCCGCCCTGGACGGTGCGGGCATGACCGATCTGGAGATGGATCGGGTGATCGCGGTGCTGTCGGAATTCGCGACCGGCAACGCCCGGATGGCCGTCGCCGCGCGGCGCAGCGCGCAGGAGATGAGCGACGCGCAGTGGTGGGAAGTGCACGGCCCCTTGCTGACCCGGGTGATGCCCGCCGAGGAGTTCCCGCTGTCGTCGCGGGTCGGCGCCACGGTGGGGGAGAAGTACCAGGCGCCCGCCGACCCGGACGGCGCCTTCGGGTATGGACTGGACCGCTTGCTCGCGGGCATCGAGGCGGGACTGCCCCGGTGACGAAGAACGGGCGGCCATATGGCCGCCCGTTGCGTGGTGTTCGAAGTGGGAGGGTTCAATTGTCTGTCGAGCGGACTGAAGGAGCTGATTACAGCGCCGGTGCCGACTCCGTGTCGATCACGGCTTCGAGCTCACGGAGACGATCCATGTGCTCATTGGCGTGATGCTGGCAGAAGAGCAACTCGCCACCACCGGGAAGGATCGCGCGCACGCGCGCGGCCGCCCCGCAACGGTCGCAACGATCGACCGCGGTCAGTGGGGTGCTAGTCAGTGTTCCTGGCATGACTCCTCCGTCCTGGATCCCGGCGCAGAAGACCGTTCACCTGGTTTTGGGGCCCACGGTCCCTTCCGTGGACTCGCTACCGCTACTTCCCAGCAGTGGTTCATGACTACTTTGTCAGACGTTCGGGACGGGGGCTTTGTTCCCGGAGATGTTTCTTTGTGTTATCCCTAACATGACCAGGTATTTCGCGGACAGCGAACACCAGGCCAGCGCAGGGTTACATCCAGGTACCCACTTCCGCGAACAGGCCGATCCAGTTGTCTATCGGGAGACTACCCCGGGCCACCGACAATCACACTCCAGAAGTGGCAAACTTCGAGGCCACCAGCGGTTTCGGCGGCCGTGCGGCCGGCCGCGCCGACCGGATAGGGTCGAGTCATGGCCGTCGACAACGCTCTGAACAGCGACAACACCCGAGAAGGCAAGGCGGACAGCCTGGTTCACATGTGCACCCGGGAGGAGTGGGAGGCCGACCGGTCGGCCGCGCAGCGCAGCCCGCAATCGCTGCGCAGCGAGGGTTTCATCCACCTGTCCACGCCCGAACAGGTGCGGTTGCCCGCGAACCGTCTGTTCCCCGGGCGGCAGGACGTGCTGCTGCTGTGGCTGGATCCGGAGCGGCTCGGCGCGCCCGTGCGGTGGGAGCCCGGTGTTCCGGGCGATCCGGCGGCAATGCGTTTCCCGCACCTGTACGGTCCGCTGCCGGTCGCGGCGGTCACGGCCGTCACCGAATACCGGCCGGGTCCGGACGGCACCTTCGGCGCGCCGTCGCCGCCACCGACCGCCTGAGCCGCCGAACCCGGACATCCGCCTAGTCTGGATCTGTGAACGTCGATGTGACAGCGCTGCCCGGGATCGGGGTACGCAAGGACTTCGAGGTCCGGTCGGGTCGCCGGGTCGGTGTCGTCGCCCATCGCGACGGCGGGCTCGACCTGATCCTGTCCAAACAGGAGGATCAGGACGCCTGCGCCGCGCAGGTCCCGCTGACCACCGACGAGGCCGCGGCCCTGGCCAACCTGCTCGGTGCGCCGCAACTGGTCGAGAAGCTGAACGCCGACCACCGTGACATGCCGGGCATCGTCACCCGGCAGCTGCCGGTCGGTGAACAGTCGCCGTACGAGGGCCGCATGCTCGGGGAGACGCGGATGCGCACCCGGACCAAGGCCTCCATCGTCGCGGCGATGCGGGCAGGACAGGTGCACCCGTCGCCGGGCCCGGATTTCGTACTGTCCGCCGGCGATCTCCTGGTCGTCGTCGGAACACCCGACGGGCTGGACGCGTCCCTGGCGATTCTGACCGACGGGTGAACCGGTGGGCGCCACCGCGTTAGCCCTGGTCCAACTCGGTTCGATCCTGTTCGTCCTCGGTGTGCTCGGGCGCGTGGCCGGCCGGTTCGGGATGTCGCCGATCCCGCTGTATCTGCTGGGCGGCCTGGCGTTCGGCAAGGGTGGCGTGATCGAGCTGCAGTCGGCCAGCGAGTTCGGCCACGTGGCCGGCGAGATCGGCGTGGTGCTGCTGCTGTTGCTGCTGGGCCTCGAGTACACCGCGCCGGAGCTGGTGACCGGACTGCGGCGCTCCTGGCTCGCCGGTCTGGTCGACATCGTCGCGAACGCGACACCGGGCGTCGTGGTGGCGCTGCTGCTCGGCTGGGGCCTCGTCGGCGCCGTCACGCTGGGTGGGGTCACCTACATCTCGTCGTCGGGGATCGCGGCCAAGGTGCTCAACGATCTGGGCCGGCTGGGTAACCGGGAGACGCCGGTGGTGCTGTCCATCCTGGTGTTCGAGGACCTGGCGATGGCGGTGTATCTGCCGATCCTGACGACGCTGCTGGCGGGCATGGGCTATCTGGCGGGGCTGCGCACGCTGGCGGTCGCGCTGCTGGCGATCACCGTCGTGCTGCTGATGGCGCTGCGCTTCGGCAAGTACGTGTCGGCCCTCGTGGACTCTGCCGACCGGGAGGTGTTCCTGCTCCAACTGCTGGGCGCGGCGCTGCTGGTGGCCGGGCTGGCCTCGGAACTGAACGTCTCGACCGCGGTCGGCGCGTTCCTGCTGGGCATCGCCATCTCCGGATCGACGGCGCAGAACGCGGCCCGGCTGCTGGAACCGCTGCGCGATCTGTTCGCGGCGATCTTCTTCGTGGCGTTCGGGCTCAACACCGATCCGAAAGCCATACCGCCCGTGCTGGTCTGGGCTCTGTTGCTGGCGGTGGTGACCACGGTGACCAAGATCGGCACCGGCTGGTGGGCGTCGGCGCGGCAGCGCATCGGCCTGATGGGCCGGGCGCGGGCCGGGGCCGCCCTGGTGGCGCGCGGCGAATTCTCCATCGTCATCGCGGGACTGGCCGTGACGGTGGGCGCGATGGACGAGAAGCTGGCCGCGCTCGCCTCGGCCTATGTGCTGTTCATGGCCGTGCTGGGCCCGATCGCCGCCCGGGTGGCCGAACCGGTGGTGCGCTCGGTGCAGCGGCTGCGGCGGCCCGCGCCTGTCGGCGGCTGAGCCACCGCGATCCGGCTGGCGCGATCGCGCCCACCAGGAAGCCGATCAGCACCGCGGTCAGAGGGCCGTAGTCGGTGACGGTGCGCCCCTGCCAGGCCGCCGCATCGAACCAGATCAGCAGCCCGCCCGCCCACACCGTCACACCGGACAGTCTCACCCGTGCCGGACCGTCCGGCGAGCCGACGCGCCTCGCCGGCACCCACGGCCGACCGTACTGAACAATTGTCCAGTCGTAACACGCCGACACCATGTGCCAACCGGGCAGCAACATTGCCCGGCCACAATTGCCTGCCAGGCGCCCGGCAGGCCGCGGGCGCGGCGCCGTCGCGAGCGGCCGGAGCGTGAGGAGTACGGATGTCCACCGATGCTGTGCCCGCGACCACGAGCACCGACGAGTATCTGGCGAAACGGACGCTGCGCTCCGGCTCGGCGGGATGGCTGCTACTGGCCGGGCTCGGCGTCAGTTATGTGATCTCCGGCGACTACTCGGGCTGGAACTTCGGTCTGGCGGAGGGCGGTTTCGGCGGTCTGCTGATCGCCACGGTGCTCATCGCGGCGATGTACTTCGCCATGGTGCTGGGCATGGCCGAACTGTCGGCCGCGCTGCCCGCCGCCGGCGGGGGCTACACCTTCGCCCGCCGCGCCCTCGGGCCGTGGGGCGGATTCGCCACGGGCACGGCGATTCTCCTCGAATACGCGATCGCGCCGGCCGCCATCGCCACCTTCATCGGCGCCTATGTGGAATCGCTGAACCTGTTCGGGATCACCGACGGCTGGTGGGTGTATCTGGCGGTGTACGCGCTGTTCATCGGGATCCACCTGGCCGGAGTCGGCGAGGCGCTGAAGGCGATGTTCGTGATCACCGCGATCGCGCTGGTGGGGCTGGTGGTGTTCGCCGTGGCCGCCTGGGGGCGCTTCGAGACCGCCAACCTGACCGACATCCCCGTGTCCGCCGACGCCCTCGGCGCGTCGGAGTTCCTGCCGTCCGGGGTATTCGGGATCTGGGCTGCGGTGCCGTTCGCGATCTGGTTCTTCCTCGCCGTCGAGGGGGTGCCGCTGGCGGCGGAGGAGGCGCGCGAACCGGAGAAGAACGTGCCGAAGGGCATCATCATCAGCATGTCCGTGCTGCTCGTCACCGGGGCGGCGGTGCTGGTCCTGTCCACCGGGGCGCTGGGTGCCGAGGCGCTGTCGGGGTCGGGTAATCCGCTGGTGGAGGCGCTCGGCGACGGCGGCACGGCGAAGGCGGTGAACTACATCGGCCTGGCCGGGCTGGTCGCGAGCTTCTTCTCCATCGTGTATGCGTACTCGCGGCAGACCTTCGCGCTGTCGCGGGCGGGCTATCTGCCGACCGGCCTGTCGGTGACCAACCGGCGGAAGGCCCCGATCCTGGCGTTGATCGTGCCCGGCATCGCCGGATTCGTCCTCTCGCTGACCGGTGCCGGTGCCATGCTGTTGAATATGGCCGTCTTCGGCGCCGCCGTGTCGTATGTGCTGATGATGGTCAGCCATATCGTGCTGCGGGTCCGCGAGCCCCGCATGCGGCGGCCGTACCGCACGCCGGGCGGGGTGGTCACCACCGGATTCGCTCTGGTGGTCGCCTGCGCCGCGGTGGTGGCGACGTTCCTGGTCGATCCGGTGGCCGCGGCGTGGACACTGGCGGCCTTCGTCGCCTTTCTGCTGTACTTCGCCCTCTACAGTCGGCGCCGCCTGGTCGCGAACTCGCCGGACGAGGAGTTCGCGGTGCTGGCGCGCGCGGAACAGGAGCTCGAATGACGGTGTACCGGCAGCGAATCGGTGGTACCGGCTACGCCTTCGAAGGACTGGTCGAGCTGCTGGCCAAGGCCACGCCGCGCCGCAGCGGCGACGAGCTCGCGGGCTGCGCGGCACGGTCGGACGCCGAGCGGGCCGCGGCGCAGTGGGCGCTGGCCGAGGTCCCGCTGCCGGAGTTCCTGGCCGAGCCGGTGGTGCCGTACGAGACCGACGAGGTCACCCGGCTGATCATCGACACGCACGATCGGTCGGCGTTCGCGCGGGTGTCCCACCTGACCGTGGGCGACCTGCGGGACTGGCTGCTGTCGGCGGCGGCCCGCGACGATGCGGCGGCACTGGCCGCCGTGGCGCCGGGCCTGA
The DNA here is from genome assembly GCF_000526215.1 of Nocardia sp. BMG51109. Taxonomy (NCBI): domain Bacteria; kingdom Bacillati; phylum Actinomycetota; class Actinomycetes; order Mycobacteriales; family Nocardiaceae; genus Nocardia; species Nocardia sp. BMG51109. Next base: position 7,713,201 of record NZ_JAFQ01000004.1, on the reverse strand, counting down.
CCCCGGAGATGGTGGCCGCGGTCAGCAAGATCATGCGCAACCAGGATCTGATCGCGGTGGCCCGGGCGGTGCGGGTGCGGTCCGGGTTCCGCACCACCATCGGCCTGCCCGGCACCCTGGCCACCCGGTTGCAGCCCAACCATCCGACCGACGACCCGCGCGGTATCGCCGCGGCGGTGCTGGACGGGCTGCTGCTCGGCTGCGGCGACGCCGTGATCGGGATCAATCCGGCGACCGACTCGCCGCGCGCCACGGCCGATTTGCTCGCCCTGCTGGACGAGGTGCGGCGGCGCTACGAGATTCCCGCCCAGTCCTGCGTGCTGGCCCACGTCACGACCACGCTGGAGCTGATCTCCGCCGGTGCGCCGGTCGATCTGGTGTTCCAGTCGATCGCCGGCACCGAGGGCGCGAATTCCGGCTTCGGCGTGAACCTTTCGCTGTTGCGCGAGGCGAACGAGGCGGGCCGGTCGCTGCGCCGCGGCACCGTCGGCGACAACGTCATGTACTTCGAGACCGGTCAGGGGTCGGCGCTGAGCGCGGACGCCCACCGGGGCGCCGGCGGCGCCCCGGTGGATCAGCAGACCCTCGAGGCCCGCGCGTACGCCGTTGCGCGGGAACTGGATCCGCTGCTGGTGAACACGGTGGTCGGCTTCATCGGACCGGAGTACCTCTACGACGGCAAACAGATCGTCCGGGCCGGCCTGGAGGACCACTTCTGCGGCAAGCTGCTCGGCCTCCCGATGGGTGTCGACGTCTGCTACACCAACCACGCCGAGGCCGACTCCGACGATATGGACACCCTGCTGACCCTGCTGGGCGCCGCGGGCGCGGCCTTCGTCATCGCCGTCCCGGGCGCCGACGACGTGATGCTCGGCTACCAGAGCCTGAGCTTCCACGACGCCCTCTATGCCCGAAAGGTGCTCGGCCTGAGGCCCGCCCCGGAATTCGCCGACTGGCTCGACCGCCTCGGCCTGCTGGACGCGCAGGGACGCATCCGCGAGGTCGAACCGCTGTCCTCACCCCTGCGCGCCCTGGCGGGCGGGGGATGAACCTGCCGGAGAGCGAATTCCGCCGTGCCGGTGCGTCGTCGTGTTCCGCCGGTAGGCCGGCACGTCGGTCCGGATCGAAGCGGGCGCCCGATCCGGATGGCAGGCTCCCGGTCGAACAGAGGGATTGCGGGCGTGCCGGGGCGTCCGCCTCGGTCGGTCCGGGGGTCGAGCGGGTCGGCAAGTCGTTCGGCCGCGATGTCGGCGAGAGGGACATATATCGAATACGGTGTGCGCGAGGGCGGTCGGGATGCCGCAAGTATGGCGTACCGCTCGTGCGGCGGAGACCGGAGTCGTGCGGGGAGTCGAGGTGAGGCGAGTGCCCGAGTTCGTGGCCGACGATGCGGTGGCAGGCGGGGCCGGTTCGGCCGCTTCTACGGAATCCGATGTGTCCCAGGAGTTCTGGGACGCGCTGCGAGTGACCACCCAGGCGCGGATCGGGCTCGGGCGGGCGGGTGATGCGTTGCCGACGCGGCGGGTGCTGGAGTTCGCGGCGGCGCACGCGGAGGCCCGCGACGCCGTGCACGCGCCGTTGGCGGTGGATACCCTTGCCGCGCAGGTGGCCGAGATCGGCTGGGGCAGACCGGTGCACGTGCGCAGCCGGGCGGTGGATCGTTCGCAGTACCTGCGGCGGCCGGATCTGGGGCGATTGCCGGAAACCGATCTCGGGCAGGAACTGTCACCGGCCGAGGGTGCGGATATCGGCGTCGTCCTGGCCGACGGGCTCTCGCCGCGTGCGCTGCACGAGCACGGGCCCGCGATGCTCGCGGCCCTGAAAGCCGAACTGGAGCAACGGTATCGGCTCGCGCCGCCGGTGCTGGCCACCCAGGCGCGAGTGGCGCTCGGCGACCACATCGGACAGGCACTCGGCGTGCGGACCGTGCTGGTGCTGATCGGGGAGCGTCCGGGGCTCTCGGTGGCCGACAGCCTCGGCATCTATCTCACGCACGAGCCGCGTCCGGGACGCGCCGACTCCGAACGCAACTGCGTCTCGAATATCCACCCACCGGAAGGACTCGGTTACGCGGCCGCTGCGGCGGTGGCCGCCGGGCTGGTGGCCGGTGCGCGCCGGCTGGGCCGGTCCGGGGTCGAACTCAAGGACACCACCGACCACACCGGATCGCGGAGCATCGAGGGAGGTGCGGGGGCGACCTGAATCGGGTTCCGGTGCGCGTTCGGTGGACAACATGCCGGAAAACCACACTGCCACAACGGCATTAGCATCCACATCCGGCGGTTCACCACCACCGCCGGCGGCGGCGCGGATCGAACTCGGGTGCCTCGTGGGCGCCGGGTTGTGAGCGGCTGGGCCAATAGCGGCTGGCGTGCTGGCCGCGGATGCGGCTGAGATCCGGTTCGTCGATCTCGGTGATACCGACCTGGATCAACAGCAGCATGGTGACCATGCTGACGCCGACGATCAACGGGGCCAGCAGTTGATGGGCCTGGGCGCCGGCCGGTGCGTGCAGGTGCGGATCGCCCTGTGCGTACATGGCGAACATTCCGGTGTAGTGCATGCCGCACACCGCGATCCCCATGATCAGCGCCGCGCCGAGGGTCGCTGCGAGGCCGCGAATGTGCAGGGCGAACCACAGCGCCGCGGTCGCCGCCACCACCGCGATCACGATCGACAGCAGCACCATCCACGGGTTGTACCGCACGGCCACATCGGCCTTCATCGCATACATCCCCGCGTAGTGCATGGCGCCGACGCCGAGCCCGGTGACGCCCCCGCCGATCGGCAATGCGAAATCGCCGCCCTGCCTGCGGATGACGATCGACAACCCGACCCACACCACGGCGACCGCGACCGCCGCGCTGAACAGCGTGATCGGAATGTTGTACCGGATGGTCGCCGAGTGCACCGAAAACCCCAGCATCGCAATGAAATGCATGACCCAGATCCCGGTCCCGCCGAGCGCCACGGCCGCCGCAGCGAGCCAGCCGTTGTGCCGGCTGCTCGCGCGGGCCCGGACCATGCAGCGCAGCGCCAGCAACGAGCCGACGACCGACATGAGATAGGCCAGAACGGGAGTGAGCAACCCGTAGGTGAAGTGATCGATATCGAGCATGCCGGCTCCTTGCCAGGATGGTTCCCGCCGACCGATCGTCGGCAACAGGCCGAACCATAGCGGCGTACTCGCAGGTAGTAAATTTGCAGCAGAATGATCCTGAAAATATTTCGGATTTGCCGGGCGGCATGCGCCCTGCTGACGGCCCTCTCGGAGGCCCGGCGCGGCACAGAGTTGCGTGTCGATCCCGCTTGACGCCCGTCGGGCCGGGTAGAGCAAACCGTCCGCACTGACCACCCGGTATGGAACCGCCACGCGGACAAGCACACTCGCACCAGGGTCGGAGGAGTGCCGATCAGTGCACCGAGATTCGCGCCTTGCCAGGGGTGCAGCGGTACTCGGTTGGCCGGAACTGCGCTGTGGGCGTACGGGTTCCAGAGGGGTTGTAGCGGCGCACAGGGAGCAGTACCGGTACTCGAAGAGTTCGAAGTAGCACGCGCGGGTCGAAGCGGTAGTCGGACCGGTTGTCGGGGAACCGCAAGGCGTACAGGATATCGCCGTTCCGCCTGGAGGTAGCGGAGGCGCCGGAAAGTCCTAGTGGCACAGGAGAAGTCGGCACCGTTGGCCGTCATAGCGCGTCGACGCGGCGCAGGAGCGCGGACGGCCCGGCGTGGGTGTCGGCGGCCCGCCCGCACACCGATCCGCGGCGTACGTGGACTACATCGGCGGCATCGGGCGCAGGTCCATCCGGCGCATCATCCGGTCGACGAGGTCGGGCGGAATCCCGGGTTCGCGGCGGGCGGCCATCGCCTCGGTGCGTCCCGCGTCCATCACCTGGTTGCTGATCGCGCGCATCTTGCCGGTGAAGCGCAGCGCGCGGTCGACGGACTTGGCGTCGTCGTCGGCGGCCTCCGCGGCCTCCGGGTCGGCGCGGGCGAGCCGGCGCTCGAATCCCTCGCGCAGGCGCTGGTAGACCTCGTCGGGCAGATCCTCGGTATCGGTGATCTCCTCCAGCCGGGCCAGCTCGGCGCGCAGGATCCGGGTCCACAGCCGGCGTTCCAGGACGCGTTCCTGCTCGGTGTCGGCCTCCACATGCGTCGCGCGCACCACCGCGGGCAGCGTCGGCCCCTGCACCAGCAGGGTGAACAGCACGACGGCGAAGGCGATGAACAGGATCTCGGCCCGGCCCTCGAAGGCCTCGCCGGTGTCGGTGGTGAGGGGGAGTGCCACCGCCAGCGCCACCGTGACCACGCCGCGCATACCGGCCCACCAGGTGACGATCGATTCTCGCCAGGTGTGCGGCTCGTCGGCGTCGCCGCGTCGCCACCACCGTTGGAACACCTCGGTGGTGGCCAGCAACCAGACCAGCCGCAGCAGCACCACCACCGCGACCACGGCGGCGGCGCCCCCGAGCAGGCGCTCCCAGTCGGGGCCGGTGGCCGACAGCACGGTGGTCAGCTCGAGACCGATCAGTCCGAAGGCGATACCGGTGACCAGCAGGTCGATGACGTCCCAGAACGAATCGCCGACGATGCGGTAGGCGCTGTCGCTGAAGTCGGTGGCGGCGTCGGTCAGATACAGCGCGCAGACCAGCACGGCCAGCACCGCGGAACCGTGCCAGGCGTCGGCGAGCCCGTAGGCGGCGAACGGCAGCACCAGCCCCAGCGCGACCTGCCAGGCGGCCTCGTCCAGCTTGCGCATGATCCGGCTGCCGGCCCACCCCAGCGCCAAGCCGACCGCGATCGCGACCACCGCCGACACCACGAACTCGACCGCGGTGTGCCAGGCCGAGAAGCGCCCGGTCACCACCGCCTGCACCGCCACCTCGTAGAGCACGACCGCGGTGACATCGTTGAACAGGCCCTCGCCCTCGAGCACGGAGACCAGGCGGCGCGGCAGCCCGAGCCGGTCGGCCACCGCGCTGAACGCCACCGGATCGGGCGGCGCCACCAGGGCGCCCAGCGCGAGGGCCGCGGCCAGCGGTACCGCCGGGTACCAGGCGTGGAATACCGCGGCCACCGCCACCGCCGTGGCCACGACCAGGCCGACCGCGCGCAGCAGGATCGGGCCGGAGTTGGCGGCGAACTGCTGCCAGGAGGCGCGCCGCGCGGACGCGTAGAGCAGCGGCGGCAGGACCAGCGGCAGGATCAGCTCGGGATTGATATCGATATCCGGCACGAACGGCAGCACCGCCAGGACCAGCCCGAACACCGTCATCAGCACGGCCGGGGCCAGGCCGATCCGGCGCCCCACCGGTTGCGCCAGGATGGTCGCGAAGGCCAGCACGAACACCAATACCAACTGATCCACGACCGTCGAGTCTGCTGGCGGATCGCGGAGAATACCCGTAAGCGGTCCGGCGAGTCGGCGTGGATCCGGTTGCGGCCGAGCCGCTCACGCGGGGTGGCCGCGGGTGGCGGGCCGGGTCCGGCCGCGGTACCCGCACCGAAAGCAGGACGCCCCCGCGGACCCGTCCGCGGGGGCGCCCGATGCGGGTGTCGCGCTCAGTCCAGGTAGTCGCGCAGGACCTGCGACCGGCTGGGGTGGCGCAGCTTGCTCATCGTCTTCGATTCGATCTGACGGATGCGCTCGCGGGTCACGCCGTACACCTGGCCGATCTCGTCGAGGGTGCGGGGCTGGCCGTCGGTCAGGCCGAAGCGCAGCCGCACCACGCCGGCCTCACGCTCGGACAGCGTCTCCAGCACCGACTGCAGCTGGTCCTGCAGCAGCGTGAAGCTCACCGCGTCGACCGCGACGACCGCCTCGGAATCCTCGATGAAATCGCCCAGCTGCGAATCGCCCTCGTCGCCGATGGTCTGATCCAGCGAGATGGGCTCGCGGGCGTACTGCTGGATCTCGAGGACCTTCTCCGGGGTGATGTCCATTTCCTTGGCGAGCTCCTCGGGCGTGGGCTCGCGGCCCAGGTCCTGCAGCAGCTCGCGCTGGATACGGCCCAGCTTGTTGATGACCTCGACCATGTGCACCGGAATGCGGATCGTCCGGGCCTGGTCGGCCATGGCGCGTGTTATGGCCTGCCGGATCCACCAGGTGGCGTACGTGGAGAACTTGTAGCCCTTGGTGTAGTCGAACTTCTCCACGGCGCGGATCAGGCCCAGGTTGCCCTCCTGGATCAGGTCCAGGAAGGCCATGCCGCGGCCGGTGTAGCGCTTGGCGAGCGAGACCACGAGCCGGAGGTTGGCCTCCAGCAGGTGGTTCTTCGCGCGGTTGCCGTCGCGCATGATCCAGTTCAGGTCGCGCCGGACCTGGACGGCCGGCTTCTCGCCCTTGTCGGAGAGTTCCCGCAGCTTCTCGGTGGCGTACAGGCCGGCCTCGATGCGTTTGGCGAGTTCGACCTCCTCCTCGGCGTTGAGCAGCGCGACCTTGCCGATCTGCTTGAGATAGGCGCGCACCGAGTCGGCGGAGGCGGTGAGCTCGGCGTCCTTGCGGGCCTGCCGCAGCGCCTCGGACTCCTCCTCGTCCCAGACGAAGTCGCCGGAGGCCTTGTCCTTCTCGGTCGGCTCGTCGGCCTCGTCCTCGTCGTCGGCGACGGTGACCGCCTCCGCGACGAGTTCGCCGTCCTCGGCCAGGTCGTCGTCGGTGACCTCGAGGGTGTCCAGGTCGTCGAGTTCGATCGACTCGTCGTCGACGGCCTCGCCCGATGCGTTCTCGGCGCCGGGCGCGGCCTTCTTCGCAGCGGCCTTCTTGGCCGGTGCTTTCTTGGCCGCTTTTGCCGGGGCCTTCTTGGCGGGTGCCTTCTTCGCGGCGGTCTTCTTGGCGGGAGCCTTTTTGGCGGCAGCCTTCTTGACCGGCCGTGCTGTGCTGCTTTCGGAGGAGTCGGCGGCAGGGGATTCCATGTCGGCCGATTCGGCGGTCTCTCGGGTATTCGTGGCTACCACGTACGCCCTTTCGTGACGGTCTCGTGCGGCGTCACGCCAGATTATTCTTCCGGCGGAGCGGTTCTGTCGGGTTCAGCCCGGCTCTCCGGCCGGGTTCGGGTTCCGGCTCACCGCCGGTCATGCGTTCCATTGTAACGATCCGGACCGAGTGCTATGCCGCAGCCTCGCTGGCGGTTCGCCTCCGATCATGGCGCGAGACCGGTATCGGCGGCCATGGCGGCCCCGACGATGCCCGCGGTATTCCGCAGATGCGCCGCGACGACCGGAGTCCGGTTGCCCAGCAACGGAATCCATGCCTCGGCGTCGCGGCTGATGCCGCCACCGGCGACGAACACGTCCGGCCAGAGCAGGTTCTCGAGCGTGACGAGCACCTTGGTCACCTGTGCGGACCAGTCCTTGTAGGACAGCTTTTTTCGTTCCTTCACCGAGGAGGCGGCGCGGTGCTCGGCCTCCTTGCCGCCGACCTCGATGTGGCCGAACTCGGTATTGGGCACCAGCGTGCCGTGGTACAGCAGCGCGGAACCGATCCCCGTCCCGAAGGTCAGCAGCATGACCAGGCCGTCGATATCGCGCGCCGCGCCGTAGCGGTCCTCGGCCAGCCCGGCCGCGTCGGCATCGTTGAGCACCACCACCTCGCGCCCGCCCAGTGCCACGGAGAACAACTGCCGCGCGTCGGTGTCGATCCATGCCTTGTCGATATTGGCGGCGGTGCGCGCGATGCCGTTGACGACGACGCTGGGCAGCGTGATGCCGACGGGGCCGTCCCAGGCGGCCCGGGTGACCAGCTCGGCCACCGTCTCGGCGACGGCGTTCGGTGTCGAGGGCTGCGGCGTGGCGATCTTGATGCGTTCGTGGGCGAGTTCGCCGGTGCTCAGATCCACGGCCGCGCCCTTGACGCCGCTCCCCCCGATGTCTATCCCGAATGCTTGCCCCCGAGCGGACATTGACGGTCTCCTCGTTCCCTGTGGTGCCGGCCTGATCGCAGGTGCGCGCGGCACGATACACGGCTTTGTGTCGAAACATGGTCTCACCCACCGCGTCCGGCCCGCCGCTACGGGTCGTGCCGGACCAGCCTGATGCGCGTTGTGTGAGATCTGTGCTGCGATGGGTGTCGTGCGCGAAACGAATCCCTCACCGCCCGCCGCCGCGGCCGATCGGCCCCGGACTGCCCCGGACCCTGCCGCCCCCGACGATATCGCCGAATTGCGCCGTGTCGCAGTGCATCTGGCACAGACCGCGGCCGCGCACGTGCGGGCCCGCCGCCCCGAGGTCTTCGGGCCGGGCGCGGCCGCATCGGGCGCCGTGCGGGCCAAGAGCTCGCCCACCGATCCGGTAACGGTGGTCGACACCGAGACCGAGCAGTTGATCCGGCGGCTGCTCGCCGAGCTGCGGCCGGGCGAGCGGGTGCTGGGGGAGGAGGGTGGCGGCAGCGTGGGGGACGCCGAGCAGGTGGTGTGGGTGGTGGATCCGATCGACGGCACCGTGAACTTCATGTACGGCATCCCCGCCTACGCGGTATCGGTCGGCGCGATGCGCGGCGGGCGGTCGCTCGCCGGCGCGGTGGTGGATGTCGTCGCCGGGCAGACCTACAGCGCCGGACTGGGCGCCGGCGCCACCCGGACCGACCCCGACGGAACGGCGCACACGCTGCGCTGCAACGAGATCGAATCGGTCGGTATGACGCTGCTGGCGACCGGCTTCGGCTACGGGGCGGCCCGGCGCGCCCGGCAGGGCAGGCTGATCGCCGAACTGCTGCCGCACGTGCGCGATATCCGCCGGATGGGTTCGGCCGCCCTCGACCTGTGCATGGTGGCCGCCGGCCGCGTCGACGCGCACTACGAGCACGGGCTCAACACCTGGGACTGGGCCGCCGGAGCGCTCGTCGCCGCCGAGGCCGGCGCCCGCCTGGTCCTGCCGCCGGCGGGGACGGCCGGCGGCACCGGCGAGCTGGTGGTGGCCGCGGCGCCGGGGATCGCCGGAGAATTGCTCGATCTGTTCGATCGGCTCGGCGTGTCGAAGGCGATTCCGGAGGGCTGAACGATCCCCGCCGGCCGAGCAACGATCCTGCACGGCGGAGCGCGGCCCACGGCCGGCCCGGTCGCCCGCGGCGGCGACCGGGCTCCGGATCAGCACGTTCCCTTGCGGGCCGCCTCGAGCAGCGTCGAGTCGATCGCCGGTCCGCCCGGCGCCGGATTCTTCAGTGAGCGCAGCACCTCCTCGGCGTCGGTGGACGGGCGCACCTCGTTGCCGAACACCGAGCCGAGCGCCAGGTCGACGGTGTCGTCGGCGCGCTTGTCCTCGACCAGCTCCGCGCAGGGCGCCACCAGCTGCACGGCCGCCGCGGCCTGCCGGCCGTCGACGCCGAACCGGATCTGACCGGTGCAGACCAGGTCGCCGTTGACGTAGACCGGATCGTTGGAGAACTGCGGCGCGGGCGGGCTGGCGAATCCCAGATCGCGCAGTCGGGAGGCGATGTGCTCGGCCAGGCCGCGCTGTCCGGAGGCGTTGTAGACGCGGACCTTGGACTGCGTCAGCGGCGCCGGTTCCACATCCTGCAGCCGCGACGCCGGCACCCGCTGCCCCAGCGGCTCCGGCTGCTTGGCGTTCGGGTCGGCAGCCGGTGTGGGGGAGTTGCAGGCCATCGCCGCATGGCTCTCCGCCTCGGTGGTCATCGCCTTGATCCACACGATCGCGGAGATCAATGCCAGGATCGCCACCAGGGCTACCCAGGGCTGATATCGGCGGCGCGAGTACGGGCGCCCTTTGTCGTCGGCGGCGCGGCCTTCGGTGATCAGTGAAACCACACGCACACCTTACGAGTTCGTGCCGGGCGATCGTGCGCGCGGACGCCTGCGTGGCGGAAGCGGGGCGGACGCGGCAGGCCGCTCGACGGCCTACCGCGGGGTATGACGGCGTATCGCGGGGTATGACGGCGTATCGCGGGGTATGACGGCGTATCGCGGGGTGTCGCGGGGTATGCGGTAGATATCGCCCGGGTAACGATTCGTTCGACGCCCGGGCACGGAATGGGGGTGTGTACGGGTGGCGATGACGATTACTCGTCGGTTTCGACTCGCTTGTGTTTTGATTGCGACTTTTGCTCCCGTGTCCGCTATTGTCTGGCGGCCGATTCGAATCGAACGATGTGAATCAAGGCCGAGTTTTCGGGAACAACCAGGGCATGTCCTGCGTTGACCGAGCGCGATCCGGTACAGGTCCGCCAGGCCTGGCCCGGTCGGCGACAGGTGTACACGTGATGTACGCCACCGGCGGGACGGCGCTCGCCGAGCCGATTCCCAAGGGGTCGGCCGCGGCGGGGCCGGTCCGGGATATACGGAGTAAGGACGAGGGGAAGACGACATGGCAACCGACTATGACGCACCGAGGCGTACTGAGTCCGACGAGGTGTCGGAGGACTCGCTGGAGGAGCTGAAGGCTCGTCGCAACGAGGCCGCGTCCGCCGTCGTGGACGTCGACGACAGCGACACCGCGGAATCGTTCGAACTTCCCGGCGCAGATCTGTCCGAGGAAGTGCTGTCGGTCCGGGTGATCCCGAAGCAGGCCGACGAGTTCACCTGCTCGAGCTGTTTTCTGGTTCATCACCGCAGCCGGCTCGCCAGCGAATCCGGTGGTCAGCCGGTCTGCATGGATTGTGCAGCCTGATCATTCGGCACCGGATCATTCGGCACCGGAGTAATTTCGCCGGCTCGCGCCCGGTTCGCCGGGCGCGGCCGAGACCGGCGTGTGCCCGGCGCAGGTCGACCGGCCTTTCGGCGCCGGTCAGCCCGCGTTGCGCACGCCCAATGCTTTCAGGACCCGGTCCGGTCGGCGCGTACTGATCAGCCAGTACGGCGTCGGATCGTCGGGGTCGTCGAGTACGAGCAATATCAGCGACCCGATCCAGGGTCGATGCTGAACGTAGGCGGCCGGGTCGAGCTGCCTGCCCAGCGCCGCGCTCTTGGCGCTGCCCGGGACCGCCGCCGCCCGGGCCACATACGTTACCGGCAGATGTGCACGGTCCGCGCGCAATTCGGCCGTTCCGTCCGCATCCGGCCCGACCTCCACCCGATGGCGGCTCAGCCACAGCAGCGCCCACACCGGCACCGGCAGCAGCAGGACGTACGGCAGCCAGGCCCGGACGCCCGGCGCGCCCATGTGGACCTCGGCCGCCAGCAGGCCCGCGATCGCCAGGCCGATGGGCCACCACCACCACGGCACCCACAGCCGCTCGCTGTAGGCGGCGGTCTCGGGTCGGCTCATGGTCTCTGGGGGTGTGGCGGAGGGAGCGGACTCGGGGGATGCCGCGGGCTGGTCGGACACGTCCCCAGACTAGTTCGGCGCGCCCGGCTCGATCGCGGCGGGAGCAGGTTGTTTCGTGGCCGTGCCCGGGGGCGGGCATCCTGCCATGTCCTCGCAACGGGCGAGGAGCAACCGCGTAGTCTCGCTGTACGTGACCGGTATTCCACCCATCCCCATGCTGCGGCTCGATCCCGGCATCCCCGCACCCACCCGCGCGCATCCGGGTGACGCGGGCGTGGACCTGTGCACCACCGAAGATGTCATCCTGGAGCCGGGCGAGCGGATGCTCGTCGGCACGGGTGTGGCAGTGGCGCTTCCGATCGGCACGGTCGGCCTGATCCATCCGCGTTCCGGGCTGGCGGCCAAGACCGGACTGTCGATCGTCAACACCCCCGGCACGATCGACGCCGGATATCGCGGTGAGATCAAGGTCTGCCTGATCAACCACGACCCGCGCACCCCGATCGAGCTGCGCCGCGGCGACCGCATCGCGCAGCTGGTGGTGCAGCGGGTGGAGCTGGTGGATTTCGTGGCGGTCGATCGGCTCGACGACACCGCGCGCGGCACGGGTGGACACGGGTCCAGCGGCGGGCATGCGAGCCTGGCCGCGGAGGCGGCCGGTGCGCCTGCCGGCGAGGAGGCATGACGATGTTCGGGCGGAAGAAGAAGCAGGCCGGAGACGATTACCCCCCGAGACGGGGACGCTACGAGGACGACTGGTACGACGAGGTCGAGTACGACGAGTCGGGCTACGCCGGCCCGGAGTACGCCGAGGGCGGGTACGACGCCGACTACGGATACGCGGACGACGCCCGAACCGCGTCCGGCGCAGACGATTACTACCGGTCCGGGTATCGGACGGGCCAGTACGAGCAGCCCGGATATCAGGCCGGTCGGCCCGAGCAGGCCGGGTACCCGCAGGAGCAGCGTGAGCAGCCCGGATACCGGACAGGTGAGCATGAGCAGCCCGGGTACCGAACCGGTCAGTATGCGCAACCTGAGTATCGGACGGGTCAGCATGTGCAACCCGGCTACCGGACCGGTCAGCATGAGCGGCCCGGGTATAGCCCGGATCAGCGTGAGCAGGCTGGGTATCGGACGGGCCAGCATGCGCAGCCGGGGTATCGCCCCGATCAGCGCGAGCAGCCCGGGTATAGCCCGGGCCAGCGTGAGCAGGCCGGGTATCCGACGGGCCAACATGGGCAGCCGGGGTATCGCACGGATCAGCGTGAGCAGCCCGGGTACCGCACGGGTGAGCACGAGCAGCCCGCGTATCGGACAGGCCAACATGGGCAGCCGGGGTATCGCACGGATCAGCGTGAGCAGCCCGGGTACCGCACGGGTGAGCACGAGCAGCCCGCGTATCGGACAGGCCAGCATGGGCAGCCGGGGTATCGCACGGATCAGCGTGAGCAGCCCGGGTACCGCACGGGTGAGCACGAGCAGCCCGCGTATCGGACAGGCCAGCATGGGCAGCCGGGGTATCGCACGGATCAGCGTGAGCAGCCCGGGTACCGCACGGGTGAGCATGAACAGCCCGCGTATCGGACAGGCCAGCATGGGCAGCCCGGGTATCGCACGGATCAGCGTGAGCAGGCCGGGTATCGGACTGGGGAGCATGAGCAGCCTGCGTACCGGACGGGTGAGCATGAGCAGCCTGCGTACCGAACTGGGGAGCACGAGCAGCCTGCGTACCGAACTGGGGAGCACGAGCAGCCTGCGTACCGGACGGGGGAGCACGAGCAGCCCGCGTACCGGACGGGTGAGCACGAGCAGCCTGCGTACCGGACGGGTGAGCACGAGCAGCCCGCGTACCGGACGGGTGAGCACGAGCAGCCCGCGTACCGGACCGGGGAGTACGAGGCCGTCGGGCGTGGCGAGCAGCAGTCCGGCTCCGGTCCGTACGACTACGAGGACGTCGCCGATCTGCTCGACGACATCAACGATCAGCGACTGGACCTGGGCTCGGTCATCCTGCCGGTGCCCGACGGCGGCCAGTTGCAGGTCGAGATGACGCCCGAGGGCACCCCGCAGGCGGTGCATCTGGCCACCGAGCACGGCCGCCTGACGGTGGCCGCCTATGCCGCCCCGAAGTCACCGGGGCAGTGGCGCTCGGTGGTCAACGATCTGAGCGAGTCGCTGCGCAAGGACGGCGCGCAGGTATCGGTCCAGGCCGGTCCGTGGGGCCGTGAGCTATACGCCGTGACCGAGGGCGCCGATCTGCGGTTCATCGGCGTGGACGGCTATCGCTGGATGCTGCGCCTGGTCGCGGCCGGCCCGTCCGGTTCGGTGGACGAGGGCCGCCCGCTGGTGCAGGCCGCCCGCGCGGTCGTCGCCGAGACCGTGGTGCGCCGCGGCGAGGAGCCGCTGCCGGTACGCGAGCCGCTTCCGGTGGTGCTGCCCCAGCAGCTGGCCGACCAGCTGACGGCCGCTCACGAGCAGCAGATGCAGGCCCAGCAGCAGGCGGCGGCCGAGCAGGCAGCTGCGGCACGGGCCCACGCCACCGGCCAGCACCCGGTGATCACCCCGGACCAGCCCCCGCAACCCCGCCGCGGCGTCGAGGGCTCGGCCATGCAGCAGCTGGGCCACAACTGATCGCGTCCGCTTTCAGGTGTTGCCCGGTGGTCGAGGGGGGTCGTCGAATGCCCGGGCCACGGCGAGGCTGTCCTCGTAGATGTGCTGGCGGGTGACCAGGCCGTTGTCGACGGTCAGGTGAAGGGCGAAGCGGGCGCGGTAGGGGCGGTCCGTAGCCAGGGCGGTCTGCCGGATCTCGCCGAGCACCACGGCATCCGGGCCGTCGACGAGGATGCGTTCGATCACCGTCGCCACCTGTTCGGGGTCGTGGTGCGCGGCGAGTTGCCGGTAGTGGGCGGCGATGTCGTCGCGGGTGCGGCGGTGGACGATCCACGGCGTGGCGGCGCGGCCGTGCTCGGCCTCGGGCCAGTTCACCTTCCAGTCGACCTCCGGCGCATACAGTTCGGCGATCCGTCCGGGGTCGCCCGCGGCGATGCGGCGGAGCAACTCCTGCACGATGGCCCGGGTCGTGCCCCCGGCTTCGATGATCATGAGATCACGATGCCCGGTGCGGTCGTGCCGGTCGATTACCTCCGAGGTAAAGCGATTGGGCCGCAGGAGATTCGGCTCGCGCCGCCGGCATCCGCGGCAGGCACGCCGCCGTTCCCGGTCGATTATCGGTGTGTCGCTTGGCGTCCGGCGAGGCGGGACAGGCCGCGGCAGCCGAGGATCGCGGGATCGGCGCCGAGTTCGGCGAGGGTGATGCGGTGCAGCTCCGCCCGGGGAATCAGGGCGGCCCACTGTTCGGCGACCGGCAGCGGATGCACGGGATCGTCGACGGCGGTCACGATGGTCGCCGGGACATGCAGTGCGGCAAGGGTTTCCGGGGCCGGCCAGGAGTAGGTCGCGGCCTCGTCGAGGGCGTCGGGCAGGTGCGGCCACTGCGCCGCCCACGACTGGCTCAGCGCCGCGCCCAGCCAGGCCGGGCTGCTGCCGGTCATGCGTTCCACGACCGCGTCCAGGCCGTCGGCGCGCAACTGCGCGGCGGTGGTGGCGGCACTGATGGCCGCCGGGCACTCGGCGGTGTCGGAGCCGGTCCAGGCCGGCAGCGCGGCGATCACCCCGAAGGCGGAATCGGTTCGCGCGCGGGCCCATTCGACCGCGATGGCGGCGCCCAGCGAGATACCGGCGGCCAGCACCGGCCCGGAGCGGGCCGCGGTGTCCAGCGCGGCGCGGCAGCTGTCCACCACCGCGCGCGGATCCGGTTCGACGGCGAGGAACGGCAGATCCAGTGCGGCACAGGCCGGCCCGAAGGCGCGGCGGGCGAAATCGGCGTCGGATCCGGTGCCGGGCAGGGCGACGACGAGCGCCGGGCGGGGTAGATCGGGCACGTGCCGAAGCCTACGCGGCACCGCCGGCGGTGCCGGTGAGGACCGCGCCCGGCGCCGCCGGAGACAACGGCGTTCGCGACCGGGTGTGCGGGGCCGGAACTACCGGGCCGCACCGTCTCCGGATGCCCGCCGCGCGGCCGCGATCACCGGGTTTCCGGGCGTGTCGGCAACCTCGTCGGTGACGTGCGCCACGGCTGTGGGACCGAGGTGGAAAATCGCTGCATATGGGGTACTCACCCGGCGTGGGCAGCCTCGCGTGGCGGGGCCGGAACTGCCCATCTACAGTTGGCGGCATACGGCCGGTCGGCCGGTCGTATGGGATACCCGACGACGTGTGATCCACGCCGTCTGCAGTGCAGGAAGTGTGCGAAATGCCTTTCACAGGCGGTAACAGGGCCGGCTCCGGAATCAAGGTGGGGCCGGACAGCGGATATTTCCGGCGGTTGGGCCGTCGGCTGACAGCCGATCTGGACCGCCTCGACGCCGAAGAACTGGCCGAGACGTCCGAGGCCTCCGGGGCGTGCCGGGCGGACGAATGCCGGCGTGGCGAGGAGGTCACCATGCTGGGCAAGCTGCGCAGCGTGGAGGCGTGCCCGAAGGCGGCGGGCGCCAATCTGCAGGCCGAGTTCTACGACGGCACCGATGCGGTCACGCTGGTGTGGATCGGGCGACGACGCATCCCGGGAATCGAGTCGGGACGCCGTATCCTGGTCCGCGGTCGCATCGGGGAACGTGATGGGGCCAAGGTGATCTTCAACCCCTACTACGAACTACGCGAGAATTCCTGACGCATGCCGATTCCCAGCAGCGACGACGGGCCCGAGCGCGCCGCGGTCGCCGACAGCGGGCGGGCCGCCGAGCCCGCCGACGACGACTACGAGGCCGACTACGAGGCCGAGCGCGAGGAGGCGCCGCAGCAGACCCTGCTGGACCAGATGGGCGGCCTGAGCGGACTGGTCTACTCGACGCTGCCCGTGGTGGTGTTCGTCCCCGTCAATGCGCTGGGGGGATTGACCGCGGCCATCTGGGCGGCGCTGGGCGTCGCGGCGGCGATCCTGGTGTGGCGGCTGGTCCGTCGCGACGCGATCCAGCCGGCCATCTCCGGCTTCATCGGCGTCGGCGTCTGCGCGTTCATCGCCTACCGGATGGGTGCCGCGAAGGGTTTCTTCGCCTTCGGCATCTGGACCAGCCTGGTGTACGGGGCGGTGTTCCTGGCGTCGCTGCTGGTGCGCTGGCCGCTGGCCGGCGTGATCTGGGGGCTGCTCAACGGCCACGGCACCGACTGGCGCTCCGACCGGCGGGTGTTGCACCTCTACGACCTGGCCACCGCGGTGTGGGTGCTGGTGTTCGGCGCCCGCTACCTCGTCCAGTCGCAGCTGTACGACGACGACGCCACCGGACTGCTCGCGGTGGCCCGCATCGCCATGGGCTGGCCGCTGACCGCGATCGCGCTGCTGGTCACCGTGTGGGCGGTGCGCCGGGCGGGCCATCTGCCCGCGCGGGCCGGCGCCCGCTCGGGCCGGCATCAGGCTCGTCCGGACTGAATCGCCCGGTCGGAGCCGAACTGCCGCGCGTGCCCACACCTTTGGGGGCGCCGAGCGCATCCAGGTGGGGTGGAACCCACCCCTGGGGTACCTATTTCGAGACCCCGGATAGTCGCACGATCGTTGGTGAGATCAGCGATCGGCGAAAGGATCCGCCAGTGGGTACCGAGAACAGCACGGTGGCGTTGCAGGAACGGCCGCGGGGCCGGGGCACCAGGTCGCCCAAGACCGGCGCCGTCGGCTCGGAGAGCCGCCGGGCCGCGGCCGAGCTGGACCGGTTGATCGGGCCGGCCGCCGCGGGAGACCGGCAGGCGGTGAACGACATCGTCAAGATCGTGCAGCCGCTCGTGCGGCGTTACTGCGCGGCCCGGATCGGCGGGGGCGGGCACCTGCACGTCACCGCCGAGGACATCGCCCAGGAGATCTGCATCGCGACCGTGCAGGCCATCCCGCGCTACCGCGATCAGGGCAAGTCGTTCCTGGCATTCGTCTACGGCATCTCCGCCAACAAGGTGGCCGACGCGTTCCGCCGCGCCCAGCAGCATCCGGCCTACCCGGTCGCCGAATTCCCGGACGAGCCGTGCACGGCGGCGGGCCCGGAGGAGATGGCGCTGGTGTCCGAGCGGCGGCGTGCCACCCGCGAACTGATGAAGGTGCTGGCGCCCGCGCACCGCGAGGTGCTGGTGATGCGGATCGTGCTGGGCTGGACCGCGGCACAGACCGCGGAGGCGATCGGCACCAGCCCGGGCGTCGTGCGGGTGATGCAGCACCGGGCGCTGAACAAGCTGCGCGCCGAGCTGAAGGTGGTGCGCTGACCCGCACGTGCGGGCGCGCGGGAGTTCGCCAGGACCCTCCGGCGTCCGCCGCGCACGTCGAACGGCTACTCCGCGGCCGCGTCGAAGCCGTTGACGCCCAACGCCTTACGGAGTTCGTCCTCGGTTTCGACCGCGGCCACGAAGAGCAGTTCGTCGTCGCCTTCGAGCGGGTCGTCGGCCTGCGGGACGATGACCCGGCCGCCGCGCAGGATCGTGACCAGGGCGACGTCGCGCGGCAGCGCCAGGCTGCGCACCGCCCGCCCGGCCAGCGGGGTGTCGGCCGGGAGGGTGATCTCCACCAGATTGGCCTGGCCCCGCCGCAGCGTCATCAGCCGGACCAGATCGCCGACCGAGACGGCCTCCTCGGCCAGCGAGGCCAGCAGTCGCGGCGTCGACACCGCGACGTCGACGCCCCAGGAACTGTCGAACAGCCACTCGTTGCGCGGATCGTTGACCCGGGCCACCACCCGCCGCACCCCGAACTCGGTCTTGGCGAGCAGGCTGAACACCAGATTCGCCTTGTCGTCGCCGGTGGCGGCGATCACCACCTCGTGATCCTGCAGCCGGGCCTCCTCGAGCAGTTCCAGCTCGCAGGCGTCGCCGTGCACCCATGTCACGGCGGAAGCGACGCGACCGGAGGCGGCAGCCCGCGTCACCACGGAGGGAGCCGCATCGGACCCAGCGGGAGCGACGCGACCGGAGGCGGTGGCTTGCGTAGCCACGGGGGGAGCCGCGGACGCCGCATCGGACCCGGCGGCCGGGTCGACGTGATCTATGCGGCGTTCCAGCAGCATCACCTCGTGGCCGCCGCGTAGCAGTTCCTGGGCGATGGATCGGCCGACCGCGCCGGCCCCGGCGATCGCTACCTTCACGACTTGTCCTCGCTCGACGGAGATGTGGCGGCCAGCGCGACGGCCGCGCCGACGCTGCCGGAGGTGGCCGCGACGTACACGGTGTCGTCGGCCTGCAAGACGGTCTTGCCGGTGGGCAGGACGCCCTGCCCGAAGCGGATCAGGAAGGCCACCCGGGCGCCGATCGTGTCCTCCAGTTCCCGGACCGTGCGGCCGTACCAGTCCTCGTGCAGGCCGAGTTCGGTGACCGCCACCGTGCCGGTGGGGTCGCGCCAGGTGGTGCCGCCGTCCTCGTCGAGCAGCGTGCGCAGGAAACGGTCCGTCGTCCACGGCACCGTCGCGATGGTCGGGATGCCCAGGCGCTCGTAGACGGCCGCGCGCTTGGCGTCGTAGATGCGGGCCACCACGCGCTCCACCCCGAAGGTCTCCCGGGCCACCCGGGCCGAGATGATGTTGGAGTTGTCGCCGGAGGAGACCGCCGCGAAGGCGCCGGCCCGCCCGATTCCCGCGCGCTCCAGCACATCCCGGTCGAAGCCGACACCGGTGATCCGGTCACCGGCGAAGTCCTTGCCCAGGCGCAGGAACGCGCTGGAGTCCCGGTCGATCACGGCCACCTCGTGACCGACCCGGACCAGGGCGCGCGCGAGCGAGGAGCCGACCCGGCCACACCCCATGATCACTACGTACACCGTGCCAACCCCAATTCCGAAAACCGTGATGCGTGGTCTGGTTTTCCCGTGCACGAACGGTACCCGCCGACCATCGACGACACCCACTTTCCCCCTCCGGGCGGGCTTCAAACCGCGACGAGACGAGAACGACGCCGGGATGGCATCCGTCCGGCAATCGGTTTGCGCCGACGATTCGTGGCAGCCGGACGGACCGATCGGCACTCCCTTATGCTCGCGGGGTGTCCAAGCTGACGACGGCCGCGAAGCGAATGGTGGTCGGCCGCCCTTTCCGTAGCGACTCGCTGGGGCATACCTTGCTGCCCAAGCGGATCGCGCTGCCGGTGTTCGCCTCCGATCCGATGTCCTCGGTCGCCTACGCACCGGAGGAGATCTTCCTGGTGCTGTCGGTGGGCGGATTGTCGGCGTTCGTCTTCGCGCCGTGGATCGGTGTCGTGGTGGCTGTCGTGCTGACGATCGTCGTCGCCAGCTATCGGCAGAACGTGCACGCCTACCCATCGGGTGGGGGAGATTTCGAGGTCGCCACCGTCAACCTCGGCGAAACGGCCGGCCTGGTGGTCGGCAGCGCCCTGCTGGTCGACTACGTGCTGACCGTCGCGGTCTCGATCGCCTCGGCCGCCAGCAACATCGGGTCGGCGATCCCGTTCGTCGGGACGCACAAGGTGTTGTTCGCCGTGGTTGCCATCGTGGTGCTGACGGCGATGAATCTGCGCGGTATCCGCGAGTCCGGTACCGCGTTCGCGATTCCTGCCTACGCGTTCTTGTTCGGCATGTTCGGCATGTTGGGCTGGGGGCTGCTGCGGGTGTTCGTGTTCGGCGATGAGGTGCGCGCCGAGTCGGCGGGGTTCGAGCTGCGGGCCGAGGACCAGCACCTGTTCGGGATCGCGCTGGTGTTCCTGCTGGCGCGGGCATTCTCCTCCGGGTGTGCCGCGCTGACCGGAGTGGAGGCGATCAGCAACGGCGTACCGGCCTTCCGCAAGCCGAAGTCGCGCAATGCCGCGACCACCCTGCTGATGCTCGGCATCATCGCGATCACGCTGTTCATCGGGATGATCGTGCTGGCTCGCAGGATCGGTGCGGTCATCGCGGAGCATCCCGATCAGCTGATCGGCGCGCCTCCCGGATACCAGCAGAAGACTCTCATCGCGCAGATCGCACACGCCGTGTTCAGCGGGTTCCCGGTCGGGTTCTACTTCGTCACCGGAGTGACGGCGCTGATCCTGGTGCTGGCGGCGAACACCGCGTTCAACGGGTTCCCGGTGCTCGGTTCGGTGTTGGCGCAGAACCGCTTTCTGCCCCGGCAGCTGCACACCCGGGGGGATCGGCTGGCATTCAGCAACGGGATCCTGTTCCTGTCCGGCGCGGCGATCGCGTTCGTGGTGGCCTTCGGCGCCGAGGTCACCAAGTTGATTCAGTTGTACATCATCGGTGTGTTCGTGTCGTTCACGCTGAGCCAGACCGGCATGCTGCGGCACTGGACGCGACTGCTGCGGACCGAGACCGATCCGGCGCAGCGTTCCCGGATGAAGCGCTCCCGGGTGATCAACGCGCTCGGCCTGGTGGCCACCGGTTCGGTGTTGGTGATCGTGCTGGTCACCAAGTTCCTGGCCGGAGCGTGGATCGCGATCGTCACCATGGGGGCGATCTTCGTGGTGATGAAGATGATTCGCCGGCACTATGATTCGGTGTCGCGGGAGCTGGACGAGCAGGAGTGGGACGGCGTGCTGCCGAGCCGGACCCATTCGATCGTGCTGGTGTCGAAGCTGCACCTGCCGACCCGGCGGGCGATCGGCTACGCGCGGGCAACGCGGCCGGACGTGCTCGAGGCGGTGACGGTGAACGTCGACGAGACCGACACCCGGCAGTTGGTGCGCGAATGGGAGAAGAGCGATATTCCGGTGCCGCTGAAGGTGATCGAATCGCCGTATCGCGAGATCACCAAGCCGGTGGTCGATTACGTCAAGCGGGTGCGGCGCGATTCGCCGCGCGATGTGGTGACGGTGTTCATCCCCGAGTACGTGGTGGGGCACTGGTGGGAACAGGTGCTGCACAACCAGAGTGCGCTGCGGTTGAAGGGCAGGCTGCTGTTCGAGCCCGGCGTGATGGTGACCAGCGTGCCGTGGCAGCTGAGTTCCTCGTCGGCCAAGGCCGATCAGGGTATCGAGAACGCGCCGGGTGCGGTGCGGCGCGGGTACGGCGAGCGGTCGTGAGCACGCACTCGGTTCGTCCTGTGCCGAAACGGTTTTCCGGTGCGGGTGCGCGGTGAGCGCGGCCGGCGGATCGAACTGGGCCGGGTCGGTCGTCGAGCTCCGGCTGGGCGCGCCCGGGCACGGTGGTTTCTGTGTGGCGCGGCACGAGGGGCGGGTCGTGTTCGTCCGGCACGGGCTGCCGGGGGAACTGGTGCGGGCGCGGGTGACCGAGGACCGGGGCAAGTCGTTCTGCCGGGCCGAGGCGATCGAGATCGTCGAGGCATCGCCGGACCGGGTGCCGGCGACGTGTCCGGTATCGGGTCCGGGCGGTGCGGGATGCTGTGATTTCGCCTTCGCGACGCCACCGGCGCAACGGGCGCTGAAGGCGGCGGTGGTGGCTGAGCAGCTGCGCCGGCTGGCGCGGTGGGAGACGAAGGTGGAGGTCGAGCCGATCCCGTTGGCGGACGGGGCGTTCGGCTCGGTGTCCGGCGGCTGGCGCACCCGGATCCGGCTTGCGGTCGATGCCGCGGGCCGGGCGGGCGTGCATCGGTACCGCAGCACCGAGGCGATCGCGGACCTGCGGTGCCCGCAACCGGTTCCGGGGGCGATGGACGGCATCGCCGAGCGCACCTGGACGCCCGGCGCCGAACTCGTGGTGGCGGTGGACGGCGACGGGCTGCGGCACATCGTGGAACTCGCCCCGTCGTCGCAGCGGGACCGCCGCGGCGGCGACCGGCGCAGCACCGCGGCCCGGCGGTCGGCGGCGCACGCGGCCCGGCCCGAACGCGTGGTCTCGGGCAGCGGGCGCACCGTGCAGTACGTGGACGGCCGTCGCTGGGAGGTCTCGGCGACCGGCTTCTGGCAGCCGCACGCCGGTGCGGCGCAACGCTATTCGGATGTGGTGGCGGAGTGGGCCGCTGCCGGGCCGGGCGCGTCGGCCTGGGATCTCTACAGCGGCGCGGGCGTTTTCGCCGCGCGACTGGCCGGTCAGGTCGGCGCCGGGGGTGCGGTGCAGGGCGTCGAATCCGCGCGCTCGGCGGTCGCCGACGGTGCCGCCGCCCTGCGCGACCTGCCCTGGGTGGACCTGACCGCGCAGCGCGTGGAACGCTGGCTGGCCGGCCGGATCGGCTCGGCCGCACCGCAGGTCGTGGTGCTCGACCCGCCGCGAGCGGGCGCCGGCAAGGAGGTGGTCACCGCCCTGACCGCCTGCGCGCCCGCCCGCATCGTCCATGTCGGCTGCGATCCGGCCTCGTTCGCCCGCGACATCGGCTGCTACCACGAGTCCGGATACCGCGTCACCCGGCTACGCGCCTTCGACGCCTTCCCCGCTACCCATCACGTCGAGTGCCTGGCATTGCTGGAGCCCCTCGGATCCTGAACGTCCGCAAAGCATGTGGCGCCGTCCGCGGACGACATGTCGCCGTTTCCGCGCCAGGATGCCGAACGGTTTCGGAGGAGGCCATTGCGGGTGCGTGGTGTCGGTCCGGTGCAAAGGGTGCGAGAGGGGAGTGAACGTGCCCGGCACCTCTCGCCGGACCAGGCGAATCCCCTGCGCACGTCCGGGGAAGTCGGCGCGCCGTCGTGGGGGTGGGTAGCGGACGATCGTAAGGGATCTACGCTCGGTGCTGCGGGGGCCGGTCGACGCCGGTGCGGCGTCAGTCGAGCAGCCAGGTGACGCGGAGGGCGGCGGTGAGCTGGGATTCTCCGTATTCGAGGGGGACCGGGTCGACGGGGGCCGCCAGGGCTACGGCCTTGATCTCGGGACCGGAGACCGGGGTGGGCGGTGCGGCGGTGTGCTCGGTGATCTCGAGCACGGGGCCCAGCGTTCGGGCTGCCCGGGTGGCGTAGCGGGTGGCCTTGGCGTGGGCATCGTCCCAGGCCGCGTCGCGGGCGCGGGTGAGCAGCGCCGCGGTGTCGGCGAAGGTGAGTTGCAGGCCGCCGAGGCGGACCTCGTCGCCGCCCGCGTCGACGGCGTGCGCGACGACCGTCGCCGGGTCGGGGTCGCCGGAGTCGGTGCGGTCGGCGCGCAGCGATACCGACAGCGCGGTCGTGGCCAGGTAGCCCGTGATCCGGGTGTCGCCGCCGTCGAGCCAGGTGGTCTCGGTGCGGACCGACAGACCCGTGGTACCGATATCGGCCGGGCGCACACCGTCGGCGCGCAGCGCGCCGGTGACCGCCGTGGTGCGTTCGCCGGCCTGGCGGTAGGCGAGAGCCACGGTGCTGGAACGGGTTTCGATGGAGATCGACACTCGCACGAGGTCGGGGGTGCCGGTGGCGGTGCCGTGCCCGAAGGTGGTCACCGTGGCGGGGTGGGGCCGATCGTCGGTCATCCGGGTCCTCCTGGGTCTATGGGGCGGTGTCGATGGGGCGGTGTGGATGGATCGTGTGCGCCGGTGGGCCGCGGACGTTCCCGCGCGTGGGCCGTGCCGTCGATCCTGCCCGCTCCGGCCGATGCCGCCCAGCAGCGACGTGGGCCCGTCCGAACGCGACCGGTCGCTGCGGCGGGCCCGGCCGGTTCGGCGATCGACCCGGCACCGTCTACCGTGGTGTCACGCAGCGGCGGAGGCCGTCGCCAGAGTGCTTGGGACACAGCACACAGCTCGTCCGGGCGGCGTCAGGACATGACACGCACCACAGCGGACCCGCGTGTCGCATAGCAGCCTTCGCATTCTGGTCATCAGGGGCCTGGACGGCTCCGTAGACTGTCTGAAACAGACGAGCGATCCAGAGGGAGTAACAGCGGTGGGAATTCTTTCCCGGATCGATACGCCCGAGGACCTGCGCCGGCTGAAGGTCCCGGAGATCGAGGAGCTCGCCGAGGAGATCCGCGAGTTCCTGGTGCGCAAGGTCGCGGTGACGGGTGGTCACCTCGGGCCGAACCTCGGCGTGGTCGAGCTGACGATCGCGCTGCACCGGATCTTCGACTCGCCGGCCGACCCGATCCTCTTCGACACCGGCCACCAGGCCTACGTGCACAAGATGCTGACCGGTCGCCAGGACGGCTTCGACACGCTGCGCAAGCAGGGCGGCCTGTCCGGATATCCGAGCCGAGCGGAGAGCGCGCACGACTGGGTGGAGTCCTCGCACGCCTCCGCGGCGCTGTCGTACGCCGACGGGCTGGCGAAGGCCTTCGCGCTGAGCAAGCAGCGCCGGCACGTGGTCGCCGTGGTCGGCGACGGCGCACTCACCGGCGGCATGTGCTGGGAGGCGCTGAACAACATCGCCGGCGGGCCGGACCGCTCGCTGACCATCGTCGTGAACGACAACGGCCGCTCGTATTCGCCCACCATCGGCGGCGTGGCCGACCGCCTGAGCGCGCTGCGCATGCAGCCCGTCTACGAGCAGGCCCTCGACGCCACCAAGCGGTTCGTGCAGGGGATCCCGCGCGTCGGCGGTTCGGCGTACTCGATGCTGCACGCGTTCAAGGCCGGCATCAAGGACGCGGTGGCCCCGCAGGAGCTGTTCAGCGATCTCGGCCTGAAGTACCTCGGCCCGGTGGACGGGCACGACACGGTGGCCCTGGAGGCGGCCCTGCGCCGCGCCAAGGACTTCGGCGGCCCGGCCATCGTGCATGTGGTGACGCAGAAGGGCCGCGGCTATCAGCCGGCCGAGGACCACGAGGCCGACCAGATGCATTCGATCGGCGCCATCGACCCCGAGACCGGGCAGCCGCGCGGCGGCAAGTCCGTCGGCTGGACGTCGGTGTTCTCCGACGAGCTGATCCGCCAGGCCGAGCAGCGCGACGACGTCGTCGCGATCACCGCGGCCATGCCGGGCCCGACGGGGCTGGCGCCGTTCGGCCAGCGTTTCCCGGACCGCATGTTCGACGTCGGCATCGCCGAGCAGCACGCGATGACCTCGGCGGCCGGACTGGCCCTGGGCGGGATGCATCCGGTGGTGGCGATCTACTCGACATTCCTCAACCGCGCCTTCGATCAGCTGCTGATGGACGTGTCGCTGCTGCACCTGCCGGTCACCCTGGTACTCGATCGGGCGGGCATCACCGGCGACGACGGCGCCAGCCACAACGGCATGTGGGACCTGTCGGTGCTGGGCATCGTGCCGGGCATCCGCGTGGCCGCCCCGCGCGACGCGGCGACGCTGCGCGAGGAGCTGGCCGAGGCGCTCGCGATCAGCGACGGGCCGACCGCCGTCCGTTTCCCGAAGGGCGCTGTCCCCGAGGAGATCTCGGCGGCCGAGCGGCTGGACGGGGTGGACGTGCTGCGGCTGCCCGAGGGCGGCGCCGCCCAGACCGTGCGCGGCGACGTGCTGCTGGTCGCGGTGGGCCCGTTCGCGCAGATCGCGGTGCAGGCCGCGGATCTGCTGGCGGCGGAGGATATTTCGGTCACGGTGGTGGATCCGCGCTGGGTGCTGCCGGTCTCGGATACGGTCGTGAAACTGGCCGAGAACTACCGCCTGGTCGTGACGGTGGAGGACGGCGGGACGCACGGCGGCGTCGGCTGCACGGTCTCGTCCCGGCTGCGCGCGGCCGGAATGGACGTGCCGACCCGGGACCTCGGTGTGCCGCAACAGTTCCTGGACCACAGCTCGCGCGCGCAGATCCATCAGGAACTGGGCCTGACTCCCGACGACATCGCCCGGCGCGTCACCGGGTGGCTCGGGGGAGTCTGAGCAGCCGCCCTGTGCGGATTTTCTGAAACCGGTTACAGGTTTTTCGAACCGTTACCGGAGGGAGTTCGCATGTCGTTCGTGCTCGTCGAGAAGCCTCGCCCGCAGGTCGCGCTGGTGACCCTGAACCGGTCCGAGCGGATGAACGCCATGGCCTTCGACGTGATGGTGCCGCTGCGCGAGGCCCTGGAGTCGGTGGCCGCCGACAACGACGTGCGCGCGGTGGTGCTGACCGGTGCCGGGGACGGCTTCTGCTCCGGCGCCGACCTGCAGGGCGCGGGCAAGGTGCCCAATATCGGCGGGCTGACCAAGACCAGCATCGCGCGCCGCTCGATGGATCTGCTCAACGACGTGATGATCGCCCTGCGGCGCATGCATCAGCCGGTGATCGCGGCGATCAACGGCGCTGCCATCGGCGGGGGCTTCTGCCTCGGCGTCGGCGCCGACATCCGGATCGCCGCCGAGGGCGCGTACTTCCGCGCCGCGGGCATCAACAACGGGCTCACCTCCACCGAACTCGGCATGAGCGGTCAGGCCCGGAGGCGGCAGCGGAGCGTCACCACGGAGGGCCCCGCCCATGCCCAAAAGGGATGCGCGCGCGGCGGGACCGGCGCCCGCCGATCTTCGAGGACTGAACGCCGTCGGCTCGACACCCCCGGGACGGCGCGGAGAGAACGCGGAGAGAAGTTGTCGCCGAACCGGTTACGACGGTCCGGGGCCGAACAGGGCGGCGGTCAACCGGGGCACCGCGAGTGCGCGCTGCCAGGGCCGGGCGCCGCCCGCCGCGAGGTAGTCGTCGACGGCGCGTTCGGGATCCTCCGGGACTGTGGCGGAACCGAACTCGGCCAGCCCGTCCCAGCACAGCCGGCGTAACAGGTCCGGGGTCAGCAGATTCTCCACCGGAATCGCGTAGTCGTCGGACAGTTCCGTCATGGCGGCGCGGGCGCGGGTCAGGCGGGCGGCCGCGGCCGGATCGCGGCGTTCCCAGCGATTCACCGGCGGCGGCCCGTCGTAGGGCTGGGTGAGGGGCGGTAGCTCCGAATCCGGCAGGGCCCGAGCCTGTTCCACCGCGGCCAGCCAGTCGCGCGAATATCGGCGCTGGCGGGGCCCGCCGAAGATCGGCAGGGCGCGCAGCTGTGCGATCGAGGCCGGATCCGCCTGCGCCGCCGCGACGATCGCCGAATCCGGCAGGACCCGCGCCGGTGCGACGTCGCGCTGACGGGCCAGATGATCACGGGCCAGCCATAATTCGCGTACCGTCGCGAGCTGGCGGGCCCGGCGTAACGTGTGGATGCCCGAGGTGCGCCGCCAGCGATCCGCTTTCGGCGGTGCCGGCCGGCTGGTGCGCACGTGCTCGAATTCCTGTGCCGCCCAGCCGGTTTTCCCTTGGTCGTCGAGCGAGGTGGCAACCGCCTCGCGCAGCTCCAGCAGCAACTCCACATCGAGGGCGGCGTAGTTGAGCCAGTCCGCGGGCAGCGGCCGGGTCGACCAGTCGGCGGCGCCGTGGCCCTTGCGCAACTCGCGGCCCAGCAGCTTCTCCACCATCGCGGCCAGCCCGACCCGCTCGAAACCGGCCAGCCGACCGCCCAATTCGGTATCGAACAGCCGTGCCGGAAGCAGGCCGAGTTCCGCGAGCCCCGGCAGGTCCTGATCGGCCGAATGCAGCACCCACTCCAACCCGTTGATCGCCTCGGCCAGCGGGCCCAGCGCGCCGTCCACCGGGACCGGATCGATGAGGAAGGTGCCGGAGCCGTTGCGCCGCAACTGGATCAGATATGCGCGATTGGTATAACGGAATCCCGATGCGCGCTCGGCGTCGACCGCCAGCGGGCCCGTCCCGGCCGCGAGCCGGGCGGCGGCATCGGCGACCGCCGCGGCGGTGTCCAGTACCGGCGGCACACCGTCGGCCGGTGCCAGCAGCGGCACGGTGACATCGTCGGTTCCGCCGATCCCAGGAGGGGGATTCTCGGATTCGTCGGCTATGGGCATAGCCCTGAACTTTACGTGGCGGTCAGAACTGGTCGTCGGCAATCTGTGGAGGCGGCCGCAAATGGGTGATGCCCGCCGGTGGCAAACCGGCCGCATAGGCCAGTACTTCGCAGAAAGCCTCGACGTGCGGTCGGAGTTCGGGGGAGCCCACCGTCCACGACGCGCGCAACTCCAGCTGATAGGCGCGGGGCGGTCCGGCGATATCGCCGTAGCGGACCGAACTGGTGGAGGTGACGGTACCGCCCAGCGCGGTGCACGGTTCGCCCCGCGATTCCAGCGCGTCCACCAGCCAGCTCCAGGCGACCTCGGGCAGCAGCGGATCGCCGGCCAGCGCGGCGTCGATATCGGCCTGGATGTAGGCCACGAGACGGAACACGCCGTGCCAGGCCTCGTGGCCCTCGGGGTCGTGTAGCAGGATCAACCGCCCGAACGCGTCGCCCTCCGAATCCACCGGGACGACGTTCGCGTCCGGATGTTTGACTTCGGCTCCGATGGCATAGGAATACGGTGCCAGGCGTTGCGGCGGCCGGATCGGTGCGAGCTCGATCCTGGGGTGCACGGATGCGCTGCCCATCGCATCGACCGCGGCGCGAAATTGGGCTGGTTCGCTGTCGGGGCCCGGGGTCGGTGCGGCGCCGTCGCGGAAGTCGAGCGGTGTCACGAATGCGACGGTAGACCCGAACGGCCCGGCGCGGTCGGAGGCGCGCCGGGTAGCGGCGGTGCGGACGGCCGTCGCGGCCGCATACGATGGCCGTGATGAGCACTCCAACTCGCCGCCGGTTGTCCGATGCGCCGTTTCTCGCTGCCGCCACGGGCGGCACGCCGAACCGGCGACCCGTCTGGTTCATGCGTCAGGCCGGGCGGTCGCTGCCCGAGTACCGCGAGGTGCGGGCCGGCGTCGGGATGCTGGAGTCGTGCTTCGACCCCGAGCTGATCTGTGAGATCACCCTGCAGCCGATTCGCCGGCACGGCGTGGATGCGGCGATCCTGTTCTCCGACATCGTCGTTCCGCTCAAGGCGGCCGGGATCGACCTCGACATCGCGCCCGGGGTGGGGCCGGTGGTCGCGAATCCGGTGCGCACCGCCGACGACGTGCGCGCCGTGCCGAGGCTGCGCCGCGAAGAGGTGGGCGCGGTGGTCGAGGGGATACGGCTGCTGCTGAACGGGCTCGGCGACGTCCCGCTCATCGGATTCGCCGGTGCCCCTTTCACTCTCGCCTCGTATCTGGTGGAGGGCGGCCCGAGCAGGCATCACGAGCGCACCAAGGCGATGATGTACGCCGATCCGGACACCTGGCACGCGCTGCTGGGCGTGCTCACCGACATCACCATCGAATTCCTGCGCGCACAGCTGGGCGCGGGCGTGGACGCGCTGCAGCTGTTCGACTCCTGGGCCGGCGCGCTGTCGCTGGCGCAGTACCGGGAATTCGTGCTGCCGCACTCGGAACGGGTGTTCGCCGAGCTCGCGGCGGCGGGCGTGCCGCGCATCCACTTCGGAGTGGGCACCGGCGAGCTGCTGGGCGCGATGGGGGAGGCGGGCGCCGATATCGTCGGTGTCGACTGGCGCGTACCGCTCACCGATGCCGTCCGGCGGGTAGGTGCCGGAAAGGCGTTGCAGGGCAACCTCGATCCGGCCGTGCTGTTCGCGGGGCCCGCGGCGATCGAGCGCGAGATCCGCCGCATCGCCCACGAGGCCGACGAGGCGATCGCGATGGGCGCCGCCGGCCACATCTTCAACCTCGGTCACGGGGTCCTCCCCGACACCGACCCCAGCGCCATCACCGCGACCGTCGAGCTGATCCACAGCCTGCCCACCCCGCTGTAGGCGCCGTGCGCGGCAGTCCGATATCGGTCCGGTGCGAGCGTTATGTACGCCTGGGCCGTTGAGCTGTACCGGCCTTTTCGTCCCCGGTCCGGCCGTCGGTTGCGGCAGACATTCGGTTGCGCGGTCGGTCGGCGGCGTGCACGGTCGCCATCCGTCCGGGGCGAAGGCGGTGCGGATCGTGTTGTCGCGCGACACGGCGGCGACCGCGTGGTCGGCGTCGATGATGTCGCCGTGCACCACAGCGATCCCGGCACCGCGGCCCGATTCGCTGTGTGACGAGCGGGCGCGAGTCGCTCATTGCCCCGTTGGCAATGACGACTGCGCGTCTGCGGCGCCCGCTGCGCTCGCAGCCGGGCAGGCGGAGGCTCGGAACCGACCGCGGTGGAACCCGCGTGGTGCTCCGGTTCGGTTGGCGCGGCGGTCACCACGGCGTCGTTTGCCGGCGATTCCGCGCGGGCGATCGGGATGCCGTAGGCCGCCCCTCTGGGGTCGGTTCGGCAGCGAGAGTACTTTGCAGGGGACAGGGCTCATGCCGGTACTCGGTGCCCGGTCGGACCGGAACGTTCGGTGGGCGTGGCGCGGGTGAGTGGGACGAGGAGTGGTCGATGCGGGTGGCAGTGGTCGGCGGGGGGATCAGCGGGCTGGTCGCCGCATACCGGCTGCGTAGGGCGCTGGGGCCCGAACTCGAGCTCGTCCTGGTGGAGCGGTCCGAACGGATCGGCGGTGTGCTCCGCACCGACGAGATCGCGGGCGACCCGGTCGATCTGGGAGCCGAGGCGTTCGTGGGCCGGCGGCCCGAAATACCTGCCCTGCTCACCGAATTGGGACTCGACGACCAGCTGGTGTATCCCGCCGGGCGGCGCCCCCTGATCTGGTCCGGTTCGGCGGCGCATCCGCTTCCGGAGCGGACGCTGATGGGGATTCCGGCCGGTCCGGACGCGGTGGCCGGGCTGGTGGACGAGGAGACGCTGGCGTGGATCGCGGGCGAGCCCGACCGGCCGTTGCGATGGGCGCGCGGCGGCGACGCCACGGTCGGTGACCTGGTGGGCGACCGATTCGGCGAGCAGGTGGTGGCCCGCAGCGTGGATCCGCTGCTCGGGGGAGTGTATGCGGGACTGGCGAATTCGATCGGGGTGCGGGCCGCGCTGCCCGGCCTGGCCGCGGCGCTCGACGCCGGTGCGCCGAGCCTGTCGCGGGCGGTGTCCGAGGCGCTGCCGCCGCCGTCGGCCGGGCCCGTATTCGGCGGAATCCGGGACGGGTACCGGGCGCTGCTGGACGCCCTGCTGTCGGCCGCCGCGCCGAAGCTCGAAACCGGTGTCACCCCAACGAGTCCGGCTCGGACGGCGCACGGCTGGCGGCTCGATCCGTTCGGCGAGGTGGACGCGGTGATCGTCGCGACGCCGGCCCCCGCGGCGGCGGCCCTCGTGCGCGCCGCGGCGCCGGAGGCGGCGCAGGCCATGGCGCGCATCGAGCTGTCCTCGTCGGCGGTGGTCGCCCTGGCCCTGCCGGTGGACACCCCGCTGCCCGACAACTCCGGCATCCTCGTCGCCACCGGAGAGCCGTTGCGCGCCAAGGCGTTCACGCTGTCCAGTCGCAAGTGGCCGCATCTGGCCGAACGGGATGTCGCGCTGGTCCGGGCCTCCTTCGGCCGTTCCGGCGACGACACCCCGCTGTCCTGGTCCGACGAGCAGCTGATCGCCGCCGCGGCGGAGGACCTGTGCACCGTGACCGGAATCGAGAGCACGCCGTCGGCCGCGCGGGTACAACGCTGGCCCGGCGGCCTTCCCCAGTACGCCCCCGGACATACCGAACTCGTCGCCGCCATCGAATCCGCTGTGGCTGGTGTGCCGGGGCTGGCCGTAGCGGGCGCCTACCTGCACGGTGTCGGGGTGCCCGCCTGCACCGCCTCGGGAACGGCCGCCGCCGACCGGATTCTCGCGCACCTCGGTTGAGCCTGCGCCCGCCCGCCCCGATCGGTCGGTCGTCGAAGACGTCGCCGAGGAGGTGGCGGTGGCGGCCCGGAGCACCGGAGCGGATGAGCCGCGAGCAACCGCGGTTACCCGCACCTCTTATCTTGCGGCGCACCGCGTTTCATCGGTGTGTCGGGGTGCGAGAACGGGGGCCGGGTGCGGTTGTGTCCGGGGGAGACCGGCAGTGGCAGGATGGGTGTATGGCGCGACTCGATTACCAGGCTCTCAACTCGACCATCCGCTACCTGATGTTCTCGGTCTTCCAGGTGCGGCCCGGGGCGCTGGGGGACGATCGGGAGGCGGCGATCAAGGAGGCGCGCGGATTCTTCGACGCGGTGGCCGAGCGGGGCGTCGTGGTGCGCGGGCTCTACGACGTCGCCGGGATGCGCGCCGATGCCGACTTCATGATCTGGACCCACGCCGAGCGGATCGAGGATCTCCAGGCCGTCTACGCCGACTTCCGCCGCACCACCGAGCTGGGCCGGGCGAGCACGCCCGTCTGGAGCAACGCCGCGCTGCACCGGCCGGCCGAGTTCAACAAGAGCCACGTCCCGGCCTTCCTCGCCGGGGAGGAGCCGGGCAACTACATCTGCGTGTACCCGTTCGTGCGGTCCTACGACTGGTACCTGCTCCCCGACGACGAGCGCCGCAAGATGCTGGCCGACCACGGCAAGGAGGCCCGCGGCTATCCCGACGTGCGGGCCAATACGGTGGCGTCGTTCGCGCTGGGCGACTACGAGTGGATCCTCGCCTTCGAAGCCCCGGAGCTGCACCGCATCGTCGACCTGATGCGCGATCTGCGTGCCACCGAGGCCCGCCGCCACGTGCGCGAGGAGGTGCCGTTCTTCACCGGCCCGCGGGTGGACGTCGAACAGTTGATCACTGCCCTGCCTTGAGAAGCGCTGCCCTGAGAAGCGCCGAGACGCACTGCCACGTCACCGCTGTCCGGGACAGCCCCGGATTCTCGGGTCATGCGGGGCGAACCGTACGGGACGTAGAGTTCACGCGTCTGCTTCGCGTGTCCGGGTGTCC
This sequence comes from Nocardia sp. BMG51109, assembly GCF_000526215.1. NCBI lineage: Bacteria > Bacillati > Actinomycetota > Actinomycetes > Mycobacteriales > Nocardiaceae > Nocardia > Nocardia sp. BMG51109. The sequence continues at coordinate 7,680,511 of NZ_JAFQ01000004.1, read as the reverse complement.
GAGGGGTGCAGCCGCAGCGCAATGGAGTTGATGCAGTACCGCTTGTCGGTCGGGGTCGGGTAGCCCTCACCCTCGAAGACGTGTCCGAGGTGGCTGTGGCAATGGGCGCACAGCACCTCGACGCGCCGCATACCCAGCGAGTCGTCGGACCGCAGGATCACCGCGTCGGAGTCGGCCGGATCGAAGAACGACGGCCAGCCGCAGTGCGAAGGGAACTTCTCCGCGCTGCGGAACAGCTCGGCGCCGCATGCCCGGCAGGCGTACACGCCGGTCGTCTCGGTGTCGGTGTACTCGCCGGTGAAGGCGCGCTCGGTACCGGCCTCGCGCAGGACCGCGTACTCCTGCGGCGACAGCCGCCCCCGCCACTCCTGCGGCGTCAGCCGGATCTTCGGCGCGGGCAGCGAGGTGTCGGCATCGGAACTCATAACCAGAGTCTAATGGCTCCGTGCCGTGGCCCCGCGGCGCTCGGCGGTCTCCGCTGCGCTACTTCAGCGCCCCCACGTGCGAATCGGCCCGCGGCTCGGGTTTCTCGTCGGCGGCGGTCTCGGTGAGATTCTTGCCGTTGTGCTGCCCGGCCGGACCGTCCGGCGATTCGGCGATCGGGTTCGGTCGCGGCCCGGGCCCGGACAGGAACGTCGGGTCGATGCCGGAACTCAGCCTGCCCTCCCGCCGCGCGGCCAGGTACCGGTCGCCGAGCACGCAGAACACCACGACCAGCAGCAGACTCCAGCCGAGCGTCACCCGCAGATACTCCAGCGTCCGCCCGGTGCTCTGCCAGTGGTCCAGCAACCACTTGTCGTAGGTCATGAAACCGAATATCGCCAACCAGGCCGGCCAGTTCCGCAGCACCGAATTGCGCAGCGCCACCGACATCAGGAACGGGAACAGCAGCATCGAGTAGTACTGCTGCCCCAGCGCGGTCAGCACGAATTCCGCGGTGAGCAGGAGGCCCGCGGCGGTGCAGATGAAGAACACCTCGTCGTGCAGGTAGTAGCGGTACAGCAGCCACAGCGAGACCAGCACCATGACACCCAGCACGATGCGGATGACGTAGGTCAGCCACGAATCCAGGCCCCAGTACGCGGCGCTGCCCGGAATCGAGCTGTTGAAGTAGTCGCGCGCCTGCAGCGAGTAGGGCAGCGTGCGGCGCACGTAGTCCATCGGATCCTTGATCAGCGGCCAGGCGAGGGCGATCAGCGCGATGGGCACGCCGAGTCCGGTGATGAACACCTTCCACTGGCGCCGCGCCAGCGCGATCAGCAGCAGGGGCGCCAGGGTCGGTTTCACCGCGATCGTCAGCCCCATGACCAGCCCGGCCCACAGGTCACGGCGCCGCAGGAGCAGCAGGATGAAGATCACCTCGGCCGCCAGGATGCAGCCGTTGACGTTGCCGAAACCCAGTGTGTTGACGACGGTTTCGGAGGCGAACATGAGCAGCAGGGTCAGCGGCGCCCAGAAGGAGCGGACGCTCACCTTGAACAGGCGCAGCATCAGGTACCACGCCAGGATGATCGCCGCGGCGTTCAGCGCGACGAACAGCCACTTCGACTTCTCCGGATCGATCAGCGCCAGCGGCGCGACCAGCAGGGTGCCGCTGGGCGGGTACAGGTAGTGCGGATCGACGAGATCGAAGTTCTCGCCGTAGATGGCACGCCCGTTCAGGAAGGCCAGCGACGCCTTGTACACCGGCGCGAAGTCGTCGGTGATGTTGCTGTTGGTGCCCTCGATGAACACCTGATGCAGCACAGTCATGACCGCGAACGGCCACAGCGCGAAGTTCAGGACCTCGGAGGTGGTCCGAGCGGAGCGAGGCTCGAGCTGACGAAGGAACACTGGGGCACGGTACACCGGAAACCTTCGAAACGGTTGCTCGGACCCGGTGTTCGGCACGCGTTTCGCGTCTCGGATGTCGCCACATCGATGATGGCCGAGGTGTTGCCGCAGGTGTCAGGCGGGACAGGCGCTTCCGTCTCGCGGCAGTTTCGCGTCCTTCGCGTAGTCCACGATGTATTGCTGGGCGCAGCCGGTGTGGGTGAACGTCGGATGCCCCCACCCCTGCCATTCGACGGAGGCGGTGCGCGCCCCGGCGGCGCCGAGGGCGCCGGTTACCGCGGGCCGTCCGTCGCCGCCCACCGCCGGATCGGCGGCGGTGCCCAGCACCAGCACGGGCGTGCCGAATGTTTTCGGCACCTGTGGCGCATCGGCCGCCGGCCACGCGGTGCAGGCCTGCAGGCGAGTGGCGGCCGCCTTGCCGAATACCGGATACTGTGCGCCCCAGGTGTTTTCCAGCTCCTTGGCCCGGTCGGGCGTGGCCGGCTGCTGGTTGTCGCTGCAGCGGGCCACGAACTGGCCGTCCGCCGCGACGGCGGCCGATTCCTTCAGCACCAGCTTGCCGAGCGGTCCGCGATCGCCGCGGCCTGCGGCGGCCAGGGCGTCGGCGAGTTCGGCGACGTGGCCGCTCTGATCGGCGCGCGGGTCGCCGAGGAATCCGGAAATGGTGGTGAGCAGCGTGTTCGCGGAGATCTCGCCCAGCCCGCCGGTGGCGGCGCGGTTCACCAGATCGGTGATCGCGGCCCGCGGGTTCGCCCCGAGCGCGCAGCCGACCGCGGCGCAGCGCTGCGAGAATCCGGTCAGCGCCGCCTCGGCGCCCTTGACCCGCTGCTCGGCGCGGCCGATCGCGTCGGCGTTCACGGCCTCCGGCGAATCGAGGACCAGGCGGGAGAGATGGTCGCCGTACTTGGCGGCGTAGCTCAGCGCCACCCGGCCGCCGTTGCCGGTGCCGATCAGGCCGATCGTGTCCACCTGCCACTGCTTGCGCAGCTGCTCGATGTCGTCGGCGGCGTGCGCGGTGTCGAAGGTGCCCTGATAGGGCTGTAGGAAGTCCTGGCAGGCGATGGTGGCGTCCTCGCTCAGCTTGGCCATCGTGTCCACGGGATTGCCGCCGCCCGGGGCGAATTGGCCGTTGTCGGCCAGCGCGCGGCGGGTGTCGGGGGTCATGCAGTCGATCGGCTGGGAACTGCCCGTGCCGCGGCGGTCCACCCCGACGATCGGATGCGCGGCGAGTACCGCGGAGGCCGGCCCGACGGTCAGGCCCGCGAGGGTGGCGGTGGAGGAGCGGTCGCTGCCGGAGGTCAGCACGAGCGGGGCGGCATCGGCCGGGGTCTGCGGCAGCCGGGCGCGCACGGCGCCGTTGCGGAAGGTGCCGAGGATGCCGCCGCCGGCGTCGATGGGGGTGGAGTATTCGGCGCACTCGAAGATCAGCCCGGCCGGCGGGGCGCCGAGGCCCAGCAGGTTGAACGTCGGTGCCGCGCACTCGTGCCAGTTGAGGTCGGTCTTGGGCTGTTGCAGCGCGGGCGGAGCGGGAGGCGCGGCCGACGGAGCCGGCGCCTGGCCGTCGGCCTGGTGCGGCCTTTCCACCGCCACGCCGGGCCGCTCCGAGGGCCCCGCGCCACAGGCGGTGGCGACGAGAACCGTCAGTGATGACGTCGCCAGCAGGGCGACCCGTGTCCAATGGCGGCACCAGCGCATGCGCTACAGCCTGCCAGGTCCGGTGCGCCGTTTCAGCCTCGGGTTCCGGCGCGCTCCCACCGCGTGAGCAGTGTGCCGTCGTCGTCGACCAACAGGGTGCGCAGTGCCATCGGGGTGGGCAACGCGTTGGGCGACACTGCGATTCGACCCGCCGTACCGCCGACGAGCAGCGGTGACAGGGTCAGGCACAGCTCGTCGGCGCCGCCGGCGGAGACGAGTTCGCCGAACAGCGACGGCCCGCCCTCGCACAGCACCCGCAGCAGCCCGCGGTCGGCCAGCGCCGCGCGCAGATCGGCCGCGGTGACGGTGGTGTCGCCCGCCTCGACCACCTCGGCGCCGGCGTCGGCGAGCAGCCGCTTGCGGTCGGCGGCCGCGGCGGCGGTGGTGATGACGAGCGGCGGGCGGGTGGTGTCGGTGAACAGCCGGCCCGCGGGATCGAGTGCGGCGCCGGCGCTGACGACCGCCACCGGCGGCGGGGATCCGTCCCGGGCGCCGCCGAGGCCGTGCTGATGCAACCGGATCCGGCGCCGGACGTCGGTGCGGGCGCCGCCGTAGTTCTCGGCCCGGGCGGTGCCGGCCCCGACGACGATGACGTCGGCGAGATCGCGCAGGATGGTGAAGACGGTATGGTCCGCGGCGCCGCCGAGGGCGCCCGACCGGCCCTCGACGGTGACGGCGCCGTCGATGCTGGCCACGAAGTTGACTCGGATCCAGGGGGATTCGAGGCGGGCCGGATAGGCGTACAGCCGTACCAGCTCGTCGGTGCCCAGCGTTGTGAACTGGATCGCATTGGGAGCACGCTGCATAAGTACCGATCACACCACGTCAGTAGGCTACGGGAGTGCAACAACGCCTCGTCGATCGTGATCCGGAGGTCCCGGCCGATCAGCTCATCGCCCAGATGGTGCCGCCGCCCACATTCGACGAGGTGAGCTTCGCCTCCTACATCCCGGACCCCCGGGAGCCCAGCCAGGCGGAGGCCGTCCGGAAGGCGGAGCAGTTCGCGGGGCAGGTCACCAAGATCCGGGCCGCGGCGGACAAGAAGGGCCTGTTCGGTAAGAAGAAGCAAGTCATGGGTGCGGGCCTGTACCTGGACGGTGGTTTCGGCGTCGGTAAGACGCACCTGCTGGCCTCGATCTACTGGGCGGCCGCCAGGTCCGCTCCTGCGTCTTCCGGTCGCTCCGCCAGCTCTGCTCCTGCGTCTTCCGGTCGCTCCGCAAGCTCCGCTCCTGCGTCCTTCGGCACCTTCGGCGAGGTGACGAACCTGGTCGGCGCGCTCGGTTTCACGAATGCCGTGGAGCGGCTGTCGGGCAACAGCGTGCTGTGTATCGACGAATTCGAACTCGACGATCCCGGCGACACCATGCTGGTGTCGCGGCTGCTGACCGAGCTGACCGCGCGCGGGGTGTCGGTGGCCGCCACCTCCAATACGCTGCCCGACCAGCTCGGCGAGGGCCGGTTCGCCGCGCAGGACTTCCTGCGTGAGATCCGCAAGCTGGGTTCGCTGTTCGAGACGGTGCGCGTCGACGGACCGGACTACCGCCACCGCGACCTGCCGCCCGCCCCGGATCCGACGACGCCGGAGCGGCTGGCCGAGAAGGCCGCCGCCGCACCGGATTCCACCCTCGACGACTTCGATGCGCTGCTGGCGCATCTGAGCACCCTGCATCCGTCGCGGTACCGGGCGCTGCTGTCCGGTGTGTCGTCGGTGTTCCTGTCGGGCGTGCACACCATCACCGACCAGGCGGTGGCGCTGCGCATGGTGGTGCTGACCGACCGGCTCTACGACGCGGGCATCCCGGTCACCGTGTCGGGCGTGCCGCTGGACCGGATCTTCTCCGAGGAGATGCTCGGCGGCGGCTACCGTAAGAAGTACCTGCGCGCCATCTCGCGCCTGCTCGCGTTGTCGCGATTCGAAGTACCCGCCTGATCGAGAAGAGGAATTATCATGGCCCGACGTGTGATTCGCGGGGCCGCCGCGCTGGCCGCCGCCGGTGTCGTCGCCCTCGGCCCGGCCGTCGGCACGGCCCTGGCCACCGATCCGCCGGCCGCCACCGCGTCGGTCGTCGTGAACACCCAGGACCGCTCGCTGTCGCTGCAGGGCGTGCAGAACGCGCGGGACATCGGCGGTTACCGGGCGGCCGACGGCCGGACGGTGCGCACGGGCACGGTGTTCCGCAGCGGCGAACTGAGCAAGGCCACCGATGCCGACCTGGCCGCCCTGACCGGCCGCGGCGTGGCCGTCGTCGCCGATCTGCGCACCGGCTACGAGCGGGCGTTCGCCCCCGACCGGGTGCCCGCCGGCGCGACGCCGCGGATCGACGACGTGATCGGCCAGGCGCCGCCGCAGGTGATGGCCTCGACCCTGATCGCGGGCACCGATCTGTACCGCGCCCTGGTCACCGAGCCCGGCGCGAACGCCGGGTTCGCCTCGATCCTGCACGACATCATCGATACCGACGGTGCGGTGCTCTATCACTGCACCGCGGGCAAGGACCGGACGGGCTGGCTGTCGGCGGTGCTGCTGACGGCGCTCGGCGTGGATCGCGAGACGGTGAACTACGACTTCCTGCTGTCCAACCACTACCGCGGCGCCGGGCCGAACGATCCGCTCAACGGCGTCGTGCAGCCGGCCCTGGATGCCGCCTTCGACCAGGTGGACCGCAGCTACGGCGGCTTCGACGGCTATCTGCGCGACGGCCTGCGGCTGACCGACGCGGATATCGCGGCGCTGCGGGCGAAGTTGCTGTCCTGACGGGCGGTCAGAGTTCCCGGCCCATGACGTAGTCGTGGCAGACCTGCGTGCCGACGGCGGTGGTCTTGGTGCCGACGGTGCGGAAGCCGTGCTTGACGTAGAAGCGCCGGGCGCGGCCGTTGTCCTGGTTGACGCCCAGCCAGACGCCGCCGTAGCCGCCGCTGCGGGCACTGTCGACCGCGGCGCTCATCAGCGCCGCCGACACTCCGGCGCCGTGGTGGCCGGGCAGCACGTACAGCTTGCTGATCTCCAGCAGCGGGCCGCGGCCCATCGCGGTGGCGAGTTCCGGATCGGTGGGCTCGCCCGCCACCAGCATCGCGTAGCCGACGATATCCCCGCCGGCCACCGCCTTGAGGACGGTGCGGGCGGGGTCGGCGAGGTAGTCGCCGAAGCGTTCGCCGGACAGTATCCGGGCGATGAAGGTATCGATGTCCGCGGCCGTCAGCCCGGGTGGGCAGGCCAGCGGAAAGGTCGCTGCCGCAACGTCGCCGAGGGCCTCGGCGTCCCACCGTCCGGCCCGATCGACGGTGACTGGGATTTCGCTCATTCTCCCAGTACAGCACGGCCGGATCGCGATGCGGGCGGTGTGCCGGACGTTGGCCGGGCGTGGAAGAAGCGGGCCGAGGCGAACAGTGCGACCGCGAACAGCAGCGGCAGCAGATAGCCGATCCGGCGGCTGGTGGTGTCGGCCAGCACGCCCACCACGCCGCCGCCGACCAGCGTGCCGACGTAGTTGAACAGGTTCAGCCGGGCGATCAGCGCATCCAGCCCGCGTCCGCCGGTGAGCTGCCCGGCCTCGCTGAAGCACAGGGGCGCGATCACGGGCAGTCCGATACCGGCGACGAGGAATCCGGCGATCGCCGCCGCGGGCCCGGGCGCCGTCGCGACCAGCGCGAATCCGATCGCGCCGATTGCCGCCGCGGCCCGCACCACCGCCCGGGGCCCGAACCGGCGCACCCACAGGTCGCCGGTCAGCCGTCCGGTCAGGGACGCGCCCTGGTACGCGGCCAGCGCCAGCGCCGCCGTCGCGGTGGAGGATTCGAGATCGTCGCGCAGATACAGGGCCGACCAGTTGCCCACCGCCAGATCGACGGCGAAGACCAGCGCCATGGCCACCCCGATCGCCAGATACGCCCGCAGCGCGACGGTTCCGGCCGCGGCCGCCTCCTCGGGTTCGGCCTCGGCCTGCCGGGTGCCGAGCAGCCATGGCCCGAAGCCCAGCCCGCCGGCCAGCACGATCGCCGCGGCGGTCAGCAGGGTGACCGGTAGCGGCACATCGGCGCCCGCGCACGCCGACACGAACAGCGCACCGAGGATCGAGCCCGCGCTCCAGGCCGCGTAGAACGACGACAGCACGATCTTGCCGTAGCCGTGCTGGATGAATACCGCCTGCATATTCGTCGCGGCGTCGACCACGCCGACCGCCACTCCGTACCCGCCCAGGGCGACGAACAGCACCGCGATATCGGGTGCCAGCGCGATGCCCGCACCGGCGACCGCGATCAGGCCCAGCCCCGCGCGTAGTGCCGTCCGGCTGGACCAGCGCACCGCCAGTTGCTCGGCCGTCACGCTGCCCACCGCCGCGAGCAGCGAGATCAGGACCGTCGCCAGCAGGATCGCGATGTCGCCGAGCCCGAACCGATCGCGCTGCTGCGGCAGCCCGGTGAGGATGACGGCGAGGAAGAACCCCTGCAGTCCGAAGGCGACCGAATTGGCCACTCGCGCGGCGCGCGGAGCCGATACAGGGGTGTATCCGTCGGCGGTCATCGGCCGAAAGCTTAACGGCCGGGGAGCGGTCGCGCTCCCGCCGCGCGACGGGCGATCCGGATGGCTGGAAAGTGCCATCGACGTGTTCGCGAATTTTGCTCGATCCGTATCGAATTCGCACGTAACGGCGCTCGCGGCGGCGCGATGATCACGCTGGGCTCCCGGTTGGGTAACGAAAACGGGCATCAACGTGTGTAGGGCCCTGACAGTTGCGGCAATCTGGAAGTAGCGGGTCGGCTGTGGCCCGCTGGGTGTAGTGGCAGGGGAAGTGGTCGCGGTGGACACGAAGGCACTGGGTCAGATCGAGCGCGGGCATGCGGCGGTGCTGTCTTCTCCGGAATCGGTGAATTTCCCCGAGGTGGAGCCCAATCCACGCGGGCACGAGGCCGGCGAGCAGTGCCGCGAGAGCGAGTGCGGGAACTGTCACTGGGATGTGCAGCGGCTGAAATATTGGCTGCGCGGGCGGCTGCTGGCCTCGGGCGTCGCCGACGCCGAGGTGGACAAGCCGCTGGGCGCGCAGACACCGTCGGTGTTGTGGCGGCGCGGCAACCGGCTGTGCGCGATCGAGGTGCGCAGCGCGCCGGTCTCGCTGGCGCAGGCACAGGAGCGCACGGCGCGGCTGCGCGCGGTCGGCTGCGACGAGGTGCTGTGGCTGTGCCCGCCCGGCCACTGGGTCGGCCGGCTGCCGGCGCTGGGCGTCGACGACTTCGCGCCGCAGGTGTGTGACTACCGGGTGGTCGGGGGCCTGGTCGAGGCCGGACCGTCCGGGCTGGTGGTACCGCGGGAGAGACCCTGGGCGGTCCGGGAATTCATCGAATGCTGGGCGGCCGGGGAAATGGCCTGGGGACACCGCGACGAAGCCACAGGAGGATGGGCGAGAGTGACCGACTGGGAGCAGCACACGCGGGCACAGGCGCACCTGATCGCGCAGCAGCGCCAGGAACTGGTGAACCAGCGCACCGCGCTGGCGCTGGCCCGCAAGGCGACCCGCGACAAGGCCAAGCAGGTCCACAAGCTGCTGCACCGGCTCGAACGCGCCGAGGTGACGGCCGACGAACTCGACGCCGCCCGCCGCCGGCTGGTCGATCACAACCGGGTGGACGCCACGCTGCGGGTCACCATCGCCAAACAGCGGGAGGCGCTGCTGCACTGGCAGCTGATCACCTGCTTCGCGATGCTGGTGATCGTCACGTTCATCGTGGCCGGCTTCATGATCCGCTGATCGGCCCGGCGCGGCCCGCCAGGACGGCCCCGCCCGTCCCGAGGGCCGCGCTGCCGAACACGATCGCCCAGGCCACCGGGCCGAGCGGCACACAGCCGAAGAAGCTGTTCACGCCCGGCGTCATGATGATCGCAGCCAGCAGGGCCCCGCTGCCGCCGACCGTCGCCCACACCAGCGGGCTGCGGGCCCCGACCATCAGGGTCTGGCCGAGCTGGGTGCCGATCAGCGCGGCCAGCGCCATCGTCTCGGCGCGCCGGGGACGCCCGGTGGCCCGGCCGAGCAGCCATGCCCCGGCCGCACCGGCGGCGGTGCTCGCGCCGCGCACCGCGACCGCGCGCAGGAACGCACCGCCCAGATCGGCCGGGGCGCTCAGGGCGGGCGCGCCGGAATCGGTGGTGGTCGCGCCGGTCCGCGACAGCGCGACCGCCATCGCCGGCCCGAGATCGGTGAGCAGGTTGACCACCAGGAACTGCCGGGTGCCGATCGGCGCCTGCCCGGACAGCAGCGTGCCCAGCACGGTGAAGGTGACCTCGCCGGCGTTGCCGCCGACCAGCACGCCGATCGCGTCGCGCACCCGCTGCCACATGTCGCGGCCCTCCGCCAGCGCGTGCAGCAGCACGGCCGGATCGGCGCCGTTCGCCGACCGGGTGAGGATCAGGTCGGCGGCCTCGCGCGCGGCCACCGACCCGCGCGCGGCCAGCCCGATCCCGACGTCGGCGGTGCGGATGGCTGCGGCGTCGTTACTGCCGTCGCCGACCATCGCCACCGCGTGCCGGCGCCGCTGCAGCGCCGAGACGATGCGCACCTTGTGTTCCGGTGAGACGCGGGCGAAGACGGTGGCCCGCTCGATCAGGTCGGCGCTGCCGTCCTCGTCGAGGGCATCCAGGTCGGCGCCGGTGGCGACGGTGCCGGCCGGAATGCCGAGCTGTTCGGCGACCGCGCGGGCGGTCACGGGGTGATCCCCGGTGATCATCCGGATCCCGATCTCGTTACCGGCCAGCTCCCGCACCAGCATGGGGGTCTGGGGGCGCGGGTGGTCGGCGATGCCGGCGAAGCCGAGCAGGGTGAGATGTTCCACCTCGCCGTCGACGTGGTCGGGGGCGTCCGCGAAATCCCGGCGCGCCACCACGAGCACCCGCAGGCCGCGTTCGGCGAGCCGCTGGATCGCGGCGTCCGCATCGGCGCGGGCGTCCGCGGTGAAGGCCGAAACCCGGTGGCCGCCTTCGCCGTCGGCGCGCAGCACCTGGTCGCAGCGGGGCAGCAGCACCTCCGGAGCGCCCTTGGCCGCGAGCCGGATGTGGTGGGCGGTGTGGCCGACGGTGGCGGCGTATCCGCGAAAACTCTCGAACGGCACCTCCTCGATCGGATCCCAGACCTTCGCGGCCCGGGCGCCGAGGCTGGTATCGGCGGCCTCGACCACGGCGCGGTCGGTGGCGTGCACAGGCGGGTGGCCGTTCGGGGACGGGCAGGCGCGGGCGGCCGCGCGCAGCAGTCGCCGCGACTGGGCCGACTCGGCGAATTCCCCGGCGTCCCAGCGCTCGTCGAGGTCGGCGAGGGTCACCACGCTCAGCCGTCCCTCGGTGAGGGTTCCGGTCTTGTCGAAGCACACCGTGTCCACTCGGCCCAGCGCCTCGATGGTCCGGCCGGTGCGGACGAGGACGCCGCGCCGCGACAGGCGGCGCGTGGCGGCGAGCTGTGCGACGGTCGCCACCAGCGGTAACCCCTCCGGGACCGCGGCGACCGCCACCGCCAGGCCGTCGGCCAGCGCCGGGCGCAGCGGCAGCCCGCGCAGGAAACTCGTTGCGGTGACGGCGGTTCCGCCGCCGAGGGTGAACGGCAGTACGCGCTCGGTCAGGGTGCGCAGGTGGGCCTGGACGCCGCCGGACGGCGGCGGCCCGGCCGCGGCGAGCGCGCGGCCGGTCTCGGTGCCGTCGGCCACCGCGACCACGACCGCGCGGGCCGTGCCGCTGACGACCACGCCGCCCTCGTAGGCCATGCAGGACCGATCGTCCAGTGGCGCACCGGGAGTCGCGGCGGTGCGCTTCTCGACGGGGACCGATTCGCCGGTGAGGCCCGACTCATCGAGTTCCAGGCCGTCGACCTCCAGCAGCCGGGCGTCGGCCGGTACCACCTCGCCGCCGCCGAGCGCGATGATGTCGCCCGGGAGCAGATCGTCGGCGGGGGTGCGGATTTCGCCGTCTTCGGTGATCCGGCGGGCCTGCAGGCGTTCGCCCAGCAGCATCCGGTGCAGGGAGATGCGCGCGCGGCGGCTCTGCAGCGCCGATACGGCGGCGTTCAGCCCGAGTACGGATCCGACCAGTACGGCGTCGGTGGGGGAACCCAGCAGCGCGGACGCGACCGCGCCCACCGCCAGCAGCGGGGTCATCGGGTCCGACAGTTCGCGGCGCATCTGCCGGGCGACATCGGCGAATGTTGCGGCGGGCGCGGCGAATTGCCGCCCGATCCGGGCGGCCGTCGCCGGGAGCCGGGACCGCGGCGGCGATGGCGGTGGCCGCTCCGGCTGCGGGAGCCGGGCCAGCACCTCGTCGGGTTCCAGGGCGTGCCACGGCACCAGCGCGATCCGTGCCGGTGCCGGTGCGCCGGCCGCCCGGCGCCCGCTGTGCACGCCCGTCAGCACCCCGAATATCGTGGCGGCCGCGAGCGGGCTGGTGGCGCGGGCCGGCCGGGTCGCGGCGGGCCCGGAAGCCAGCAGCAGGCCGCTGAGGGTGGCCGCCGACAGCGTCAGCACCCGGCCGCGCTCGCTCACCCGGCGGGCCGGGCCCACGGCGGCGATGATGCGCAGAACATTGTCCAGGTCCGGGCTCACCACATCGCTCTGCCAGGGGATCGACGGTGTCCCGTCGGCCCGCTCGGTGACGACCCCGATACCCAGATCGGCGGCGCCGAGCGCCCGGTGGGCACGCCCGCTCACCACCGCGACCACGTGCCCCTGCCGCTGCAGCCGACGCACGAGCCGGGTGTCGGATCCGCCCGCCGGCACGAATTCGTCGGCGCTGCGCCGCAATTCGTCGGTGTCCGCACCCCCGACCAGCACCACCCGCAGGCCGGCCCGGCGGGCGGCGGTGAGCAGTCCGATCGCGTCCGGATGCGATTCGCGCCCGATCAGCACCCGGCCCACCGGGCGGCCGTTCTCCCGAAGCACATACCGGCGTGGTTCGGCGGGGTCGGCGGCGTCGGCCGTGTTGTCCTCGGGTGTCGAATCGCGTTCGTGGTCGGAGGGTTTCGGTGCTGTTGCCGGATCGTCCGCGTGCGGGTTCGTGGAGCCTGCGGTTGTCGGACTCGGGCCGGCCGCCTGGCGGTGTGTGGCCGGGTTCCCGGCGTCCAGGGCGGCCGATGTGTTGTGGGCGTTCGTGTTCGGGGAGTCCGGGGTTGTCGCCGCTGTGTCGTCCGCGCGGTTCGTGGTCGGGTCCCAGGCGTCCGAGGTCGCCGCTATGGTGTTGTCCGTGCGGCGGTTGGTGTTCGGATCGGAGGACTCGGATTCGGTCGTGTTGTCGTTCGCCGGTGCACCCGTGTTGTCGTTCGCCGGCGCACCGCAGTCGTCGGGCACAGGTGCCGAACCAGGTTGTCCGGCAGGCGTTTCGGTAGGGGGTGTATTCCGGGGGATGGCCGGTGTGTTCCCGCGCGTGGCGGGTTCGGGGTCGGCCGTCAGCTCGAGATCGTGGCGCCGACGGCCGCTCGGCGGCGGGATGGGCAGTTCGGACTCGTCGCGCCACAGCAGGCGCTGCGCGGCGCTCCATACGTGCTCGGTCGGCCAGCCGTCGGTGGTGGACTCGGCGGCCAGCACCACCCGCCGGTCGCCGCGCAGCACTCGATGGTCGACCACGAGGGCCGAGGCGCGGTCCAGGCGGCGCCACATGCGCGGGTCGAGGGTCAGGACGCCGCGGGCGGACAGGCTGGTGGCCAGGGTGGCGGCGAAGGTCTCGCGCCCGGCGCGGGCGGCCTTCGGCACGCCCGACACCACGGCGTCGGTGGCGTCGGCGAGGCCGCGACCACCCGCCAGGGTCGCGGCGGCCGCCAGGGCCGATCCGGTGCCGGTCTCGTCGGCGCAGCGTTCGACCGGTCCGCGCGGGCGGGCGGCCGGGCGTGCCTGCGGCGCATCGTATTCGGGCACGTCCGGGTGGTTCGGGTCGGCGATGAGCTGCTCCCAGCTCCGCCACCGGGCGTAGCGGGCCGCGGCCTCCACCAGACGTGTCGCGCGCTGCGCGGCATCGGCGAACAGGCTCGCCGCCTCCGCGTCCAGGGCTTGGCCGACGGCATTGGCGGTGGTGAGCACGGCCTCGGTGCGATGGCGGCCCAGCTGTGCTTCGAGCGCCCCGCGCAGCCGCGGCTGCCCGTCCACCAGCGCGACCGCCGACCGGAACGCGTGCACGGGCGTGGGCAACGGCAGGACCCGCCCGCTGAGCGCCGCGCCCAGGCCCACCACATCGCCGGCCAACTGCAGCGCCGAGGTCAGCACGGGTTCCCGGTCGGAGGGATGTTCCAGGGTCCGGCTCCAGGCATGGTCGGCGGTGCCCGCCTGCGCTTCGACGCGCTCGAGAACGGCCTCCAATCCGGCGGGTGTCAGCCGGGAATCGGCGGCGACGGTGACTCGGCCGGTAGGGGCGTTGATCCGAACCCACTCCACGCCCGGTGTACGGACCAGCTGCCGGCGCAGGCGGTCGCCGACCTCGCGGCCGGAGCGCAGCCCCCGCACCTCGGCGTGAATGCGATTGGCGTGCACGGTAACCCGCCGCTGCTGCCGCAGCCGGCGGGGATCGAACAGGGCACCCAGGTCGCGGCCGATGCCGTCGGTCAGCTCCGTCGCGACCGCCTCGAGATCGGGGCTCACCAGCCGCGCGGCAGCCCCCGCAGGCCGCCGCACCAGACCTATCGCGGTCCCCGTGAGGGTCAGCGGCACCCGGGCCGGCACCGACGCTATCCGACGCAGCGACACCATCACTTCGAGCCGGGGGCCGACTCGGCCCGTCGACTCCGGCTCGCGGACTCGGTCCGTGTGCCCTTCCGCGCGCCGGTTCGGGAGGCGCCCGTCTTCGTGCCGGGCTCGGATGCGCTCTTCGGCGCGTCGGCCCCGGACGTGGCTCGCTCGGCGCGCGCGGGACGCGGACCCCGGTTCGCCTGCGCGGGCGGTTCGGATGCTCCTTCCGCCGTCGTCCGCACATCCGAGGACAGCGACCGGCGCAGCAGGTACGCGCTCCCCGCGATTCCGCCGACCGCCAGTGCGACGGGCCATTCGACCAGCCCGGTCAGTCCCGCCGCCGCGACGCCGAGCACGGTTGCCGTCGGCACGTCGACCCGCCCGCGGGCCCCGGACACCGCCCCCGCGATCGTGCCGCGGGCGGCTCCGGTGACCGCGCCGACGGCGGCCCCGCCCACCGCCTCCGCCGCGTGCACGGCCGTCGAGCCCGTGGTTCTCGCTATGTTCCATGCGCCCGTTGCAATACTCATGTCGAATCCCGATTCATGACACAGTCCGGTTGTCGGTCCAAGTGACGATGTGCTCGTCTTGCCCGCAGGCGCGCGGGGGAAACATCACGCCCGGATGCGGCTCGGTCCGGTCTCGGCGGGGATGTCCTGTCCGGTTGTTCGGCGCCGCCGGAGGGAGGTGCCGGGCGGTCGGATCAGGAGGGGCGATCGGTGAACAGAGCCGCGAAGCCGTCGAGGTGGCGTGCGAGGCCGTAGTCGAACAGGCCGTCCAGGTCCGGCGCGGTGTCTTGGGTAACGGCGGCGAGTAGCGGGAATCGGCCGCTGCGGAGGATTTCGCGTGCGCGCGGTTGCTGACCCGCATTCCACCGGTCGAGCGTCATCCCCGTGTTCTGTTCCGCTTCGGCCTCGTCGGCCACGGCCAGAGCGCTGGTGAGGACCAGGGCATGCAGGGTGAGTGCTTCGTGGTAGCAGGTTTTCACGGGGAGGCCGAGCCCGTCGAGTGCACGCAGTACCCATTCGGTGTGCGCCATCATGGTGGGCACGAGCAGTGGGCGGGTGAACGAGACGGCCCGGGGGAGCCAGAGGTGCCGTCGGCACAGTTTCCAGTGCAGGCGGGCGATGAGTTCGAGGTTGGCGCGCCACTCGCCCGGTTCCGGCTCGGGGAGCCCGAGTTCGCCGAAAGCCGTGTCGGCCATCTGCACCAGCAGCTCGCTCTTGTCGGTGATGTGTCGGTACAGCGACATCGGACCGACGCCGAGATCGGCCGCGAGCCGTCGCATCGACACCGCGTCGAGTCCCTCGGTGTCGGCGATCCTGATCGCGCGGCGAATCAGATGCTCCTGGTGGGACATTCGGTCGGGGCTCGCTTGTCGCGACGTGACGGTGCGCCGGGTTGCGACCACCGTGCCGGCTCCGACCTTCGGTTCGACCAGTCCCTCCTGACGGAGTACGGCGGTCACCTTGGTCGCGGTCGCGATCGCGACCCCCCATCGGTGCGCGATCTGCCGGATGGACGGGAGCCGGTCGCCGGGGCGGAGATCGCCTGTCTCGATCCGGGTGCGGATCTCTGCGGCGATCGTCCGGTACGGCGGATCCGGGTGCTGCGGCGATGGCACGGGGGTTCTCCGATCGGTTGGCCGACTCTTGAGTGTACTAGTTCAATTTCGACCGAACTAGGTCACTTTGTTCCTCGAAATATGGCTTCAGACAGCGAATTTAGTTACGTTGACTGACAACGGTATATACGACGTACGCACGAAGTTGACGGTATGGCAGGGAGAACTCATGAAGAACCGGCGCATCCTCATTTCCGGTGCCGGGATTGCCGGACCGACGCTGGCGCATTGGCTGCACCGGTTCGGTTTCGAGCCGACGGTGGTGGAGCGCGCGCCCGGGCCGCGCAGCGGTGGTCACGCAGTCGACATCCGCGGTACCGCCCGGCTGGTGGCCGAGCGGACCGGCATCCTGCCCCGGGTTCGCCAGGCGCATACGGGAGCCCGCGGTATGGCGTTCGTCGACCGGCGCGGTAAGCGGGTGGCGACGATGGGGACCGACGTCTACGGAGATTCGGGCGGCCCCGTCGCCGAGTTGGCGATCCTTCGCACGGATCTGGCTCGGATCCTCCACGACACGACCAGTGACGACGTCGAGTACGTGTTCGGCGATTCGATCACCGCCGTCGAACAGGACGACGACGGCGTCCGTGTCGAGTTCGAGGCGGGCGGGGCTCGGCGGTTCGATCTGCTGATCGGCGCGGATGGTGTGCACTCCACCGTCCGCCGGCTGGTATTCGGCCCGCGGGAGCGTTACCTCCGCGATCTGGGCTGTTACGTCTCGCTGTTCACCACCACCACGGCACTGGATCTCGAGGGGTGGCAGCTGATGTACACGATGCCCGGCGGCGCGGGGCGCCCGGGCCGCACCGCCGGCCTGGCCCCGCAACCCACGCCGGGAGCGGTGCTGGCGGGCTTCTTCGTGCGCTCGGCGCCGCTGCGATACGACCGGCGGGACATCGAGGCGCAGAAACGGATCGTGATCCGCGCGTTCGAAGGCGATACGTGGGAGATCCCGCGGATGCTGTCCGCGATCGGGGACGCGCCCGACTTCTACTTCGACAGGGTCGGTCAGGTCCGGATGGAGTCGTGGTCGCGCGGCCGGTGCGTACTGCTCGGCGACGCGGGCTACTGTGCCTCGCCGATGTCGGGTATCGGGACCAGTCTGGCGCTGGTCGGGGGATACATCCTCGCCGGAGAACTCATGCGGGCCGGCGGCGACCATCACCGCGCCTACATCGCCTATGAGCAGAAGATGCGCGAATTCGCCGACCGGGCCCAGGAATTCGCGCGCCATGCCGGGAACGGCGGTCTGACGCCGAATTCCCGGGCGCAGCTCTGGCTGCGCAACCGATCCGTCCGGATGCTGCCCTATCTGCCGAAAAGCCTGGTCGTGCGCGGTATGGAGAAGGTGGCCAACACTGTCGAACTCGAGGATTACGCCGCCTCGGCGACCCTCCGCTGAGACCGGAAAAGCCAGGAGAACAAGTATGCAGGTGAACACATTTCTGTGGTTCGACGGCCGAGCCGAGGAAGCTGCCGAACTCTATACGAGGGTCATAGCGGGTTCCGAGATCCTCGAAATCCGCCGCGGTGCCGACGGTCGTGCCACCGTCACCTTCGAATTGGCCGGACAGCGCTGCATCGCGTACGACGGAGGCCCGCAGTTCGGATTCGGCGCAGGAATCTCGCTGTATGTCGAATGTGACACCCAGGACGAGGTGGATGCCGTGTGGACGGGCCTCACCGCCGATGGGCAGGAGGGCCCCGGCGGGTCGCTGACCGATCGTTTCGGGGTGACCTGGCAGGTCGTGCCGAAGGCCGTCGGCGAACTGCTCGACGGCGCCGGACCGGACGCGGCCGAACGAGTCCTGACCGCGCTGCACGCCATGACGAAGATCGATATCCAAGGGCTGGTCGACGCGCGTGCCCGATGACGAGACCGGATGGAACGAGGGCTCCGCCGGACGGGGTGCGGACAGCGCTCTCACCCGTCGGGTGAACGGGGCGGCTGGGTACCGGTTCACTGTTCGGGTCCGGTGCCGCGCTGTCGATCCCGTTCGCGGTGGCGGCCGTGCCGGCATCCGGATCCGGGTGGACGCTGATGCGCCGGCGTGCCGCCGCGGACTGGAACGACCGGCACCGGATCTGGCCGGCGGGCGGCCTCCTGATCGGTCATACCGCGTTCATGATGCCTGCCTCGCCGGTCGGCGTCGTGACCGGAACGCTGACTCTTGCGCTGGAGGCGATCCTGCTGAGAATGCCGGCCCGGCGCGTCGACGGCCACCGGGGCGGCCCCGTTCCCGGCAGCAGCCGGTGACGGGTGGCCCGTACGGGTCGGGCGTGGTTGCGGCTGCGGTGGTTATGTACCGGCGGCCAGCTGGAACGGGCCGCGTTCCCATCGCCAGCCGTGGCGCAGCACCAGAGCGGTGAAATCCACCATGTCCAAGCCGGTTTCGTCGACGATCCGGCGGAATTCGGGCCAGGCCAGCGGGCCGGTGGCGAGGCGATTGCGCAGGATGTTCTCGCCGCGGGGCTCGACGGAGTGGCGGCGCAGGTCGGGTTCGCCGAGGCGGCTGCCGGTGTAGACCAGCCAGCCCCAGCCGCGGTCGTGCGCCCAGGTGCGGGCGGCGTCGAGCTTGACCCGGTTGCCGTGGACGGCGAGCCTGGCGAGCGGGACGACATCGATCGCGAGGGTGCGGCCGTCGGTGAGCCGGGCGGCGACGGTCGGGTGGTGCGCGCGCTCGGCATCGTCGAGCCGGTAGTCGATGCCACCGGGACGCTCGGTGAAGGTGACCACCTGTTCGCTCTCGTCGAGCATGCGCAGCAGCCGGGCCTCCAGCGCCGTATCGAATGTCGTTTCGCGGTCCAGCTTCTCGGCGAATACGAATCCGCGGGCATCGTCGTGCGCGTCGGGCGTGGCGGCGGGGGAGCCGGGCAGCGGATCGGGCGCACCGCTCGGCCAGTCGGCGCGGCGCAGCAGGGGAACGAGTTGTCCGGCAACGGGTTCGGTGTGCCTGGGGGTGGGCAGATGCCAGCGCCCCCGCTGCTGCCATCCGGCGATGCGCTGAAATACGAAGCCCGCCATGCGTTTCGCATCCAGTAGTGCGTGGCCGGCCAGTCGCAGGCGCAGATAGGCGAGGTCCTGCGCGGCGATATCGCTGTCGGTGGCGTAGATCTCGGCCAGCAGCGTGCGCACGAGGCGCTCGTCCTGCCGGCCGACGGGATAGCGCTCCGCGAAGATCGCGGTGTCGGGGTAGCCGGTGGACTGCACTCGGCGGACCATCTGGCCCACGGCGCGGGTGTACAACTGCCGCACCCGATCCCGCGACAGCCCGTACCGCAGGCCGATCAGCGTCAGGGTCTCGGGGCGCTCGCCGTCCAGCCCCAGCCGCTGCGTGATCAGCGCACCGCCGCGCGGGCGTTCCTCGATCTGCACGGCGACCATCGCGGCGAGCGCCTCGTCGGCCTCCTCGAACCCGAACGAGACGGCGTCGCGCACGTCGTCGAGCAGGCCGGCCTGCACGTCCTCGATCCGGCTCGTCGTCACCACTTCCGCCCGTCTTTCGCTACTTCGTTCGAAAAGCGTATCCCCGCAACCGGTCTGCGCGCGGTAATGCGGGTCCGTGTCGCCGATCCCGACGCCCGGCCCGGCAGCCGGCCGGGACACGACCGGCCCCGTACCGATGTGGTCGGATCGAGCGCCGTCTCGTTGGCCGGACGGTGGACAATGCGAGGTCAACGAGGGGAATCGTGCGCTATGCCGAAGCGGGTCAGCGCCAGCGCGCCGGCCCATGCCACCGCCGCGGCGGCCGCCAGCAGATGGATCCCGTCGATGAACCCTCCGTCCGCGGGCGACCCGGCGACGGCGCCGAATATCGCGACACCGCAGGCGGTCCCGATCTGCCGAGCGGTATTGGACGTCCCGGTCGCCAGTCCGGACCGCTCCGGGGGAGTGGCGCGCACGACCGCCGCCACCACGGAGGCGGTGATCAGCCCACCGCCGCAGCCGATCAGGAGAAATCCGGCGAGCAGCCGCTGCGTGCCGCCTCCGGTCTCCAGCGTCGTCAACACCAGGCACCCCGCGGCGGAGACGACGCAGCCGAGACCGATCGCCGTTCTCGGGCCGCGAGCCGCGGTGATCCGCCCCGACACCGGTGCGAGCACAACCAGCGGAATCGCCATCGGCAGCACGGCCACTCCGGCGGCGATCGGCGAATAGTGCCGCACCTCCTGGAGATAGAGGGTGCCCACGAACAGCAGCCCGTTGAAGATCAGATTCATGGTCAGTCCCACGGCGTTCGGGCTCAGAAACTCCCTGCGGCGCAGCAGATCCAGGGGCAAGATCGGGTTGGGGCTGCGCGCGGCACCGAGCAGTGCGCCGACCGCCGCGAGTACCGTCACCGCCGCCGCGACCACGGTGATCGGGCCCGAGTGATGCCCGGCGGAGATGACCGTGAAGACCAGACCGCCCAATGCGAGGACGAATCCGAGTAGACCGGGCACGTCGAGCCGTTCGCCGCGGGTACTGGGCCGCCCGGGCACCACCCGCAGCGTCGCGGCGATCACCAGGACCGTCAGCGGCACGTTGATCCAGAACACCGGCCGCCAGCCCATCGCATCGACGAGCACACCGCCCAGCAACGGTCCGGCGGGCAGCGCCAGCGAGGAGGCAGCCGCCCAGATACCGAGCGCCTTCGCCTGTTCGCCGCGCTCCGGATGGACATCGACGATGACCGCCATCGTGCCGGGCAGCAACAGCGCCCCGCCGACCCCCTGCACCACCCGCGCCCCGATCAGCACGCCGGGCGTCGGCGCCAGCGCACACATCAGTGACGCCGACCCGAACAGCGCGAAACCGGCGATCAGGACGCGCCGATGACCGATCCGATCACCGAGGGAGCCGCCGGCCAGCAGCAGCCCCGCCAGCGCGACGACGTACCCGTCCACCACCCACTGCAGCGTCGCCACGGGCGCATGCAGTCCGCGCGCGATGCCGGGCAGGGCGACATTCACGATGGTCACGTCCAGCAGGACCAGGAACATTCCCGTGCACAGCACGGCCAGCACGCGTCCGCGCCGAACGACCGGACCGTCCGTGGCGAGAGTCGAATCGCTCATGCCCGCAGTGTCATCCGATAGTCGTTCGGGGTGCGCCGAAGTATGACCGCACGCCGCCCGTCCCCACGGACTCCATCGAGGCCGGTGCCGGGTGTCTCCCGACCGCCCGCTCGGCGGCCCTCGCCGCACGGCCCGCGTCAATTACCTGGTCCGCGCCCTGTCACATTTCCGGCCTGCACGCCGTTGTGCGCGCCGCCAGCGCGTCCGGTGCCACGGGGTGAGCACGAGATGTTTCCCGCCGAGGAGATTCCGAAGGTGAAGAACGAGCAACAGCCCGATTCCCGCGTCGCGAGGTCTCGCGCCCGGGCTTCGGCGCCGTCGTCGAGATCCGGGCGCAGCCGGGTGGGGGAGACGCGGTCCACGTGGCGCAACGCGGCACCGAACAGTGCGTCGAACTCCGCCACCCGCAGCGGTTGCTGGTCGGTGGGCAACGTGCACGCATCCACCGTCACCCACGCCTCGTCTACCGGACCGATCTCCCGCCCCCGGGATTCACCGGCCATGACCTGCACTTTCTGCACATTGATGGCCTCGCTGCGGCCCCTGCACCTCCGGTAAGCCCGTGCCCGGGGACAGGATGCGACCTATTCACCGAGCCGAGCACTGTTCGGTGTGCGCCGAAATGTCGGGGCGGCAGACTGGGGTCATGACGGACGAACGGCCCCTGTACGGCTATGGCGACATCGCCGCGGTCGGTGCCCTGCTGGCCGACGCGACCAGGGCGCGAATCGTCACCACCCTCGCCGACGGCCGGGCCCTGCCGGCCTCGGTGCTGGCGTCGGAATCCGGGGTTGCGGCGTCCACCGCGAGCGAGCATCTGTCTCGACTGGTCGACGGCGGCCTGCTGACCGTCGAGCGGTCCGGTCGCCATCGCTACTACCGGCTGGCGAACGGCAAGGTGGCCACCGCCATCGAGGCCCTGGCCGTACTGGCCCCGACCCGCCCGGTCCGTTCGCTGCGCGAATCCACCCGCGCCGCCGCCCTCCGCCGCGCCCGCAGCTGCTACGACCATCTCGCGGGCCGTCTCGGCGTCGCCGTCACCGAAGCGCTGCTCGACCGGGAGGCCCTCGTCCGCGTCGACGGCGTCGCGGGAACCGAACGCGCGGAACACGATCCGCTCTCCGCACCCCTACCCGGACACCCCTACGAACTCGGCCCGAACGCCGACCCCCTCTTCACGGAACTCGGCGTAGACCTGTCCCGCGTCCGCACCACCCGCCGCCCCCTCCTGCGCTTCTGCGTCGACTGGAGCGAACAACGCCACCACCTCAGCGGCGCCCTCGGCGCAGCCGTACTCACCCGCATGGAATCCGCCGGCTGGCTGGAACGTGCGGGTTCCCGCCGAACCCTACGAGTCACGGCCTCCGGCGCCCAGGTGCTCGACCGCGTGCTGGGCGTGGAAGCAGTCGCCTGATCGCTGTGCCGAGATGTGACAGAACCCTTCTATCGCAAGGGTATTCCGCAGTGCGTCGTGAGATACGCAGCGCGCTGTGGAATGTGACGACGGTCGGCCAGCTCGTCGGAGAAGTCCGTGGTCCACGTGCCGATTGAGGCGAGTCGCGCGATGAGATCGGCCATCGATCCGGCACGCGTCTGGCACGACACAAGAAAGGCCCGGTTCTCACCGGGCCTGACCTGCAGCAATGTTGGTGCGCGATACTGGGATTG
The DNA here is from genome assembly GCF_000526215.1 of Nocardia sp. BMG51109. Lineage (NCBI taxonomy): Bacteria > Bacillati > Actinomycetota > Actinomycetes > Mycobacteriales > Nocardiaceae > Nocardia > Nocardia sp. BMG51109. The sequence goes on along the minus strand of NZ_JAFQ01000004.1, from coordinate 7,657,953 downwards.
AACCAGTGACCTCTTCCGTGTCAGGGAAGCGCTCTCCCGCTGAGCTAATCGCGCGAGTCCTTGCCTCTCAGAGACATCCTCTCAGAGGCGGCGACGGGAATCGAACCCGTGTGCACGGCTTTGCAGGCCGTTGCCTCACCACTCGGCCACACCGCCAACCAAGGCCGGGTTGGCCTTTCGAGCGGATGACGGGATTCGAACCCGCGACCCTCACCTTGGCAAGGTGATGCGCTACCAGCTGCGCTACATCCGCATTTCGCTTCCGGAGGCTCTCTGGTGCTTCCGGCTGCAAGAGAGAACATTAGCCCACCATCTGCGCTGCCAACAAATCCGCTGGTAGACGCAGGTGATTTGGAATTACAGCCGTGTGGTTCAGCTGCTGGAGGCGCCGATCTGCTCGGCACCGCGGTGCGGCCGCGCCCTCGGAGCCGGGACTGTGTCGACGCACCGACGACTGACCTGGGACCGCCTGCCCCGCTGTACCCGCCGGCTCATGCGAAAACCCAGGTGGGGGCGCGATTTGGTGTGACGCGGGTGATGCGTGTTAAGGTTTCGTCTCGTCCGGAACGGCCACACGAGCCGAGCCGGACAAGCTCCCTGGTCCCATAGCTCAGTGGGAGAGCGCTCGCCTCACACGCGAGAGGTCGCTGGTTCGAAACCAGCTGGGACCACTGGAACGGCCGGTTCTTCATCACAGAATTGTGGTGGACTGACTGTTTTGCTATGTGAGTCCAATGCCCCTAGGGTCGCCGTCGGTGTTTGCTGATGTCGGGTTTGAGGACGCGATCCTGTGCTTCCGGAAGGTTCATATCTACCACGAGTGCAAGGGCCTCAATTGAGCGGATCGGGCGAGGCCCTTTGGGTATGTTTACTCGTCGTTCTCGTCGTCCACATCCGGATCATACTGCGGCAACTCGTTGTTGGTGCTGAGCGCGATCACCATCAGTTCGTTCTCGGTGTCGATCTCTTCCCCGTCTTTTTCGGTCGATGGAACTTCCTTGATTCCCAGCCACATCCGGGTTTCACGTCCATCGATCGCTTCGTTAGCCGCCCATTCTGTGGCTCGGGTCAACTCCTCGAACGAGAACTCCTGCAGCCGTGTCCCTTCCGTGTCGGTAGAAGCATCGTCGGTGATGGTAATCTCCTTGTAGACGGACGGCTCGGTTTCAAGATTGAGTACCCACTCGAGTTCGCCATCCGAACCGCGATTGGCGAACGCGTCGATACCGAGTCGAAGCTCGTCTGCGGCACGGAAATGGCGCGCGAGCCCTTCTGCCCAGGTTTCACCACCGCCCCGCGGAAACTTGCTCAGGAAAATGGTGGTCTCTTCGGGTAGCGGTGTGCCTTCGCCGAAGTGCTTTCGTATGGTGAGAAGTGAGGGGCCGCTGCTGTCCTTCCAGGTGGGCACGCCGCTCGGGTTGGCCTTCTTGTCCGGTTGCCTGTGTGGGTAGACTTCCGGGTCTCGCGGGCCATGATGCAGGAACGGTACGAAGATGTGGTCGAGCGCGCCGTCTGCATATGGTTCGTCAGCATCGAGGATTGCCCGGAAGTCGTGATCCTGGAACAGGATCTCGGACAATGTGTCGTAGTCGTAGTCGTTTTCGCCGGCAGGTAGATCGTCGAACCCGTTATCGCCGAGTGGGTAGCCGGTGTCGAAGCCTTGTCGATGCTCGTCTGCGTCCAGTTCGGCTTCCTCGATCATCAGCCACAGGGCGATTTCCTCGCCGATGCAGGTGGGGTCGGGCTGCTCACCTTGTTCAATCTCCAGTCGCAAGTGATCGAAGCAGCGGCCGAGTTCGGTGATGAAGTTACGCCCTTGTCCGCCAAGGGATTCGGGAAGATAGTGCTCCTTGTACGATTCGAGACCGAATCCGTGTTCGCCCGCCGCCGCCATGTATGCCTCGTCGGACATGATGCAAGCCTTGGTGTGGAGCAATGCCATGGTTCGGGGTGTGAGCGATGACGGATAATCGTCGTCTGTCGGATCGGTCAGTGCGAATGAACCCATGGCGGCCGTTTGGTAGCGTCCGAGCGCCTTCGTCCACGGTTCGACCTCGTATAAACCATAGCTCGCATTCGTGATTGAATCGACAACTCGGGAAATCTCGGCTTTCACTGGGCTCGGTACGCCCGTGAGCGCGACCTCGAGGAAGCCTGAGGCCTTCTCGTTGCCACGCAACATCTCGTTGAGTGCGTCGGCTACACACGCCGCTGTGGGCTGATTATCAAATGTCGCAACAGCTTTCAGCTGCGTATGACCGGAGTTGTGCACCGCGAAAACTCGGTGCTTGGTCTGGGTGTTGTGTACCAAAAACAGGTGGTAAGGGTTCTTACTCATAGAGTCGTTACTCATTTCTGGGCAGCGTTCGACCGCCGCTGACCACGGACGGATAGCTGCGCATGCATGCGGCTATCCCCTTGGCGGGCAATCGTTGTCGTTGGCCTCGCTGATGGCTGCGGTTCGTCCGACAACCTCGTGGCGAGTGCTGCCCAGTGTAGCGGAGAGGCTCCCAAGTGTCGACAGTGCGTGAACGCTGGATCTGGCGCACATCCTGTTGAGCGGATTGGTAACTTGCTCAACAGGATTCGTTTGCGGAATAGGTCGGCTTCGCGCGGCCGAACATTTGGCGTTTGAGTATCTCGGCGGTGAACGAGTCCTTCCCCAGCTCGGCATCGGCCAGCAACCGCTTCAACCGGGCGTATGCGTTGTCGCAGCGGCTGGTGCCGGACGAGTTGTGGGAGCTGGCAGAGCCGCTGCTGCCGGAGTTCCGCCCGCGTCCGCAGGGTGGTGGTATCGCTGCGGTGGACCAGCGGGTGGTGTTCACGGCGGTGGTGTACGTGCTGACCAGCGGTTGTGCGTGGCGGATGCTGCCGTCATCGTTCGGTGTGAGCGTGCCGACGGCGCATCGCCGGTTCACCGTATGGACCGAAGCCGGGGTCTGGCGGCGGCTGCACCGTGCAGTGCTCGACGAGCTGGGCGGTGACGGATTGATCGATTGGTCGAGGGCGGTGATCGACGCGGCGAGCGTGCGGGCGAAAAAGGGGCGATCCGACCGGTCCGAATCCGACCGACCGCGGCAAGCCCGGCCCGAAACGGCACATCCTGTCCGATCGGGCCGGAGTTCCTCTGGCGGTGGCGGTTTCGGCCGCCGACGTCCACGACTCACACGCGCTCGAACCACTCGTCGAGGCGATACCGGCGGTGCGGTCGCGGCGCGGCCCGCGACGGCGCCGGCCCGGCAAGCTGCACGCGGACAAAGCCTGCGACCGGCCCGAGCTACGCCTGTGGGTGCACCGCCGCGGAATGGCAGTCCGTATCGCCCGCAAGGGAATCGAGTCCACCGAGCGGCTCGGCCGTCATCGATGGGTGATCGAACGAAGCGTCTCGTGGCTCACCGGCTACCACCGGCTCAACATCCGCTACGACCGCAAGGGAATTCACTATCTGGGCTTCCTGACACTCGCAGCAGCACTCACCTGCTTCAAGAAACTCGCGAAGGCAAGACAGACCATGTGAGACATGGTCTTATCCGGTGTCCGCTGGCAACGTATCCGGGAGCTCGCGGACCGTGTTGTGGCGTTGCGTGATGCCTCCTATCGAGGCTCGCCGCTGGTCGTGGACGCCGAGTACGACGCGATCGAAGACAAGTTGCGTGGTCAGGTCGAGGCGCATCCCGACCTCACGCCGGACCCGAATCCGCTGGAGCAGGTCGGCGCGACTGCGGTGCTGCCCGTCCCTCGGGCCGGTGCGGCTACGGCCGAGAAAGAGTGAGGCCCGAGGGGCGTGTAGACCTCATCGGAGGATGAGAGGTTTTACGGGCTTGGGGTGAAGGGGGTCGTCGGAGCATGCGGCACCGTCTCGCGGGTTCAATTTGTAACGTCCTCGGCCGATTGGCACCGACATTCTGAGCACCTCTTCTCTGTGTGAACCCCATTTTGTTCCTTCGGACCATGTGACTTCTTCCATATTCGAAATATCCGAAATCTTCGTATCTATAAGGTTGGCTTCGATCAAAATCGAATACTTCAGGACTGCTCCGAGCAGATTCGCTCCGTTCAAATTTGCGTGAGACAGATTCGCCCGATATATGTATGCTTTTCGGAGGCTTGCCCATGACAGGTTTGCATTCTCAAGGTTTACTCCATGCAAATGCGCACCGGACATATAGGCTCCGGTGAGAATCGCATCGGACAGGTCGGCTTCGGAGAGATCGGTTCCGGCTAGTATCGCGCCTGAAAGGTCCGCGCTCGAAAAGTCTGTTCTAGATGCTATTACGCTGGACAGGTTGGCTCCGGTGACGTGCGCTCCAGACAAGTTCGCGCACGCCAGACGCGCGCCCGCGAGTAGCGCAAAGGATAGGTTTGCCTGGTGCAGGTTGACGTTTGCCAATTCCGCACGCGATAGATCGGCGCTGAATATGTTGGCCGCAGAAAGATCAGCACCATAGAGATTGGCGCCACGAAGTCTACTGCCCTCCATGTTGGCCCCGGCCATTCTCGCGCCGATGAGATTCACGCCGAGTAGTTCGACACCTCGCAAGTCCATGCTGGCCAGATCGGCTGCACCGGAGCTGTCTCTACGCACACGCAAGCGATGCGGCTGGGATCGCGGCACGGGGGGCGATGTCACCAACTGTGAAGGTTCCGGAGAGGGTTTGTCCGATCGGGCCGCAGTCTTGCAAGCCGCTTCGTCGCACTCGGCTTCCTGGAGCTGGGATTCCACTTTTTTTCGATGTCCTTCATACGCCGAATCCAAAGCTCGCTGTAGCTCATCATCCTTGGCCAAGCCGATAAGCCATCGCGTCCCGAGGGTCACGGCGCCCGCCACAGTGCTGAGTACCGGCCAATATCTAGTCAGAACAATCATCGTGGTCGAGTCGATTATTGTGACAACAATCGTTGCGACCGGGCCGATGATGATGAAGACTATGAAAGTCTTCATGGCATACTTCCACAGAAGTCGGTCGGCATGATCAAGAGCCTTGTTGATCCAATTCCGAATCCGGCTCTCTTTTTTCGGCGGAGTGGATTCTTCTCGGGATGTCTCCGCCTTGGCCTTTATCGTCGCCTGTAGCCGGGCCCACCCGGCGTCGGCGTCCTCACCCTGGTGGCGCCGCGTGTAGTATGCGCCGAGTATGTCGAGTGCATCGTGGATGCTGATCTCTCGGATCGAGTCTGTTCCGCCCTGTCGATCAGTCATACTGTCACCTCTCCAATCCCGGTGGTAGGCGAACTCTGACCGGTGTCGGTGTCCAGGAAAGTGATCCCGTATCCGTCCTTTTTCAATACGCTTCTGAGCTTTTTACAGGCCGAACTTCGATGCGTTTGCACGGTTCTGACCGTTGTGCCCAACTCCTGGGCTATATCAGGGTCCGACTTGCCCATAAACCAACTCATGTATCCCACCCGCCACTCGCCGGGTGTGAGGTGTTTCTCAGCTATTTCGCTGAGGCGAAGCGCGAGCTCCTCGTTGACCAGCCGGTCGATATGCTCGGTATCGGATGCCGGGATTCCGCCCAAAGGAATCGCTGTATCGGCGTAGGTCTGCCAGAACGCGAGCTTAGCGTCCTTGCGCCATGCGTCGACCAGGCAGTTATGCGCGATCGTCTTCAGCAGTTGTGCTGTTCGAGCATCATTCAGTTGCGCAATCTTCTCGGTTCCATAGTGATCGAACAGGCGCTCGAACGTGTCATGAACGACGTCGTCGGTGAGGGAGCTGTCTCCCAGCGTTGCCGCCAGTATCCGCGTCTTCAGGACTTCGCGATGCCTTCTGTACAGGTCTTCCAGGAGAGTCAGAGAGGATACCGATCGCTTGAAACGTGGTTGCCGTGGGCGGCGCGTGACCTTCATATGGCGGGCATCTCCCGCGCTGGTCGTTGGAAGGGCACGCACGGGCGGCCACTCGGAAACGGAGGAATTTCGACGAGTTCGGCGAAGACGGTGTTGCCGCGCCGATCCATGCGGAGCACCCTGGTGCCGCCGCGCGCCTCACGCAAGATCATCCGAACCTCGAGAAAACGCTGATACCGCCGAATACACCCGTTGACGGCCAACCCGAGGCCGCTGAGACCAGCGGCAGGCACGACCCATAGAGAGGTAACAGTCCATAGCCCCTGGACCCAAGTCAGCAGCGTCATAACCATCAAACGCGCCGGCACGTTGAAATCTCAAGACGCGCAGTTCAGGGGGTGAGGGGCGCGGGTCGTCCGCGGCCGCCTCGGCGGTGGGTGGTCATGCGCGGGCCGGCTCGGTGAGGCGTGGATCGAGGCCGTACTGCTCGTGGGCGCCGAGGTTCTCGCGCAGGGTGGGGCCTTCGTAGTCCTCGTGGAACAGGCCGCGTTCCTGCAGGATCGGGACGACTTGGTCGGCGAAGGCGTCGAAGCCGTCGTGGAAGCCGTCGAGGGCGATCGAGAAGCCGTCGCAGGCCCCGGCCTCGAACCACTGCTGCATATGGTCGGCCACGTCGGCGGCGGTGCCGGCGACCACCGGGTGGTAGTCGATCACGCCGTGCGCGAGCACGTCGCGCAGAGTCCAGCCTTCCCGGGCCACTTCCAGGGCGCGGGCGGAGCGCGGGTCGTGCGGGCTGGGCACGGCGCCGGCCAGTTGCTGCGCGGTCAGCGGCTCGTCGAGTTGGTCGGGGCCGAGCGGGAGTCCGATCATGGCGCCGAGGTAGCGGACGCGCCGGCGCAGGTCGACGACCTCGTCCAGGAAGCGGCGCCGCTCCAGGGCGGCCTCGCGGGAGGAAGCGATGGTCGGCATGAAGCCGGCGAGCATCTTCACCTCGTCCGGGTCGCGACCGGCGCGCTCGGCGGCGTCCCGCCGAGCCTGGCGCTGGGCCCGGGCGTCGTCGATGCTGTACGGGTTGGCGTAGACGCCGCTGGCGTACCGGCCCGCCAGTTCGAGGCCGTAACCGCCGCCGCCCGCCTGGAAGATGACCGGCTGCCCCTGTTCGGACGGGGGGATGGCCAGCGGGCCGCGGGAGGCGACGTGGCGGCCCTGCAGGTTGACCGGCCGGATCTTGTCCATGTCGGCGTACCGTTTGTTGTCGGCGTCGAGCAGCAAGGCGTCCTGCTGCCAGCTGCCCCACAGCGCTTGCACGATCTGGATGACCTCGTGGGCACGCTCGTATTTCTCCGCGCGGGGCGGGATCTCGGTGCCGAAGTTCGCCGCGGCTGCGGGGTCGGAGGTGGCCACCGCGTTCCAGCCGGCCCGGCCGTGGCTGATCACGTCCAGGGCCTTGAACTGGCGGGCGAGGTTGTAGGGCTCGTTGAACGTGGTGGAGGCAGTGGTGACCAGGCCGATCCGCTCGGTCTCGCGCGCGAGAACGGTCAGCAGCAGCGGCTCGATCGCCTGGCGCGGGGCGTGGTGGGTGAGGTCCATGTCCAGGGCCGGGGTGTCTGCGATGAACAGCAGCTGGACCTTGCCGCGCTCGGCGGCCTGCGCGTACCGCACGAACTGGTCCATGTCCGTGTAGCTGTTCAGGTTCGCACCCGGTAGCCGCCAGGCTCCGGGCTCGGCCCCGTAACCCCCGCTGAACTGCATGCCCAAGACCATCTGCCGGCTTGTCATGGTTGTTCCTCCCGACGGGTGACAAAAAACGGAGGTTGCCTCCGCACGTCTTCAACAATACGGAGGCGGCCTCCGAATTGTCAAAGACGTGACCCCGCGAGCGCGAGGAGATCGCGGCGGATTGCCCGGGGACCGGAGTCGTGGGCGCGGGGTTCGGGCCGGTCGAGCGGCGCCCGGACTTCGCGCGCCGGGGTGCATCTGCGGACGGGCTACCGACCGTCGAGGACGCCGGGGGTGCCGTGCAGGACCACGCTCTGCGGGAGCGGGATGCGGGTCCTGCCGAACGCGTTCACCGGTGCCGTCGGGTCGGCCGTGCCGAAGGAGATGCCGAACAGCAGCTTGAGATCTTCGGGCACGTTCAGGAACGCGCGGACGGTGTCGGCATAGGTCCCGAGCATGGTCTGCGGAATACCGGCGAACCCCCGGGACGTCAGCGAGAGCAGGAAGTTCTGCGCGTACATACCGATGTCACCGGCCGTCCGCACCCCGTCGCCCAGGGCCGGCATGAACAGGAAGGCGACATGGGGAGCCCCGAAGAACTCCAGGTTTTCGCGGAGCGTCGCCCTCCTGCCTTCCCGGTCCGAGCGCTCGATGCCGCGGGGTCCGTAGTAGTCCGCGGCCAGGGCCTGCGCTCGCTCGAGGTAGATGCCCTCGCCGTAGTCGGTGGTGAAATCCGGGGAGGTGCGGCCCTCCTCGTCGGCCTGGAGCAGTTCCTTGGCCAGCGCGTCCCGTTCCGCACCCGAGACGACGTGCACCGCCCACGGCTGGGTGTTGCTGTTCGAGGGGGCCGTCTGCGCGTCTTCCAGCACGCCGCGGATGTCCGCTGGGGACAGGGGGGCGGGCAGAAATTTGCGGGGGGAGCGCCGGGAGCGTGCGAGGTCGGTGAAGGGGGATGCTGTGCTGTTCAAGGCGTTTCCTTTCTGGCGCGCAGTCACCGCCATGCCGGGCGCAGTGCGGTCGGCCCTCCGGGGAGGCAGCCGTCGAAGGGCCGGGTGCAGGACGCACTGTGCGGGTGCGGGCAGGCTTGCGGGATGCTCGCAGGCGGCGGCACGGCAACTGCCGGCCGCAGCGCGGGGATGCGCGCTCTTCGTGTTCGTGTTCGGTGTTCGTGGGCGGATCGCAACCGGGTGAGCCGGGGCGTCCAGCGGGTTACGCCTTCTCGTCCCGCTCGCGGTAGCCGCTCGCGAGGAGCGTGCGGAGCCGGTCGAGCGACTCCTCCTCGGCGCCGTTGCCCTTGATCCAGGCAAAGGAACAGGCCGCGAGGAACAGGTCGTTCCCCCGTACCGACGCGCGTACGCGCCCCGCGCGCTGCGCGGCTTCCACGTACTTGTCGGTGGCGGTGATGAAGATGTCGCACGGAATCGTGAGCGGATTGTCCGGGTCCTGCGCCCGGGCCGCGGCCATGAGCGGGTCCGGCAGCCCGCTGAAGGCGCTGAAGTACTCCTCCATCGCCCGCAGCCACTGCTCCAGCGCCTCGCCGGCATCGCCCAGCTGCTCGATGTCCGCCTGGCGGGCCACCAGCTCCTCGGAGCGCGTCTGCAGCACGGCGGCCAGCAGCGCCTCCCGGGTGGGGAAGTGCCGGTACAGGGTGCCGGGCCCGACGCCCGCCTCCTTGGCCACCGCCTCGAGCGAGGTGCCGACCCCGTACTGCCGGAAGTGGCGCTGCGCGGTCTCCAGCAGGGCCGCGCGGTTGCGCTGGACATCCACGCGGGGCTTGCGCCCCCGCGGTTCACTCGCGTTCATGCACCCTCCTGATCTCCGGCCATCCTGCGGCCACGTCAAACGGATGCCGCCTCCGTATTAAATCCGAGCATAAAACGGAGGTGGCATCCGGTCAACGGCGGCTCGGTCACCGAAGTTTCCCTCGATCGTGGACACCTGGAGATCTGGAAGCGATACTCGGATCAGGAATGCCCTGCTGAACTGCGGATACGCTGTCGCAGATTGGTGCCCCGGCGGGGCGCTGTGAACAGGGGAACGGGACGACGTGCGGTTTCCGTGGGCCGTTAGTGGTCGAAGTCGATATCAGCTGTGAATCGGTAGTCGATCAGCTGGTCGGCGTGAACACGAAAACCATGCTGATCAAGCACCAGACGTACGGACACGCCGGATCCCAGCTACTCCGTCACCGCATCTTTGCTGGATTAACTTGCGTACCATCGCAATTGGGGCAGTGCTGAGATCCGTACCGCCCCGACGGTACGTCCGCCGTCATGCTCAGCGCGGCGTGGTCGACCCTATCCAGTCTTCATGCGGTGTGCTGTCCACGTCGGGGCCCGGGGAACGTGAAGTGTGCTCGCGACACTGCGGCGGCGTGACGGACCGCGTCTGCGTGCTGTTCGAGTTTCCGTTCCCGGCGCGTTCGGCGGCGACGTCGACGAGGACGTGGTCGGCACCGGCCGACAGATGTGCGCGCAGGCGCCGGGCGATGGTGGCCTCGTCGCCGTGGGCACCGTGTCGACCCACCGTTGGTCCAGGAATCGCTGGCACGGCGGATGTCTATCGGCCCGACAGGCACCGTCGATCTGGCGGGGCGCTGGCAATGGTGTTGCTGATCGGTTGTGCTGCGGGCTGGTGGCGATATCTTGGGTAGATGCGGAGCCGAGGGTGACGCGGCGGCGGGCGGGGTGGTTGCCGATGCTGAAGGTCTGGTTGGCCAGCCTGACCTGGCCGATGGCGCTGACGGTGCCGTCGACCTCGACCGCTCGGGTCGCGAGGTGGTGGGTGACCGGGCGCCCTGAACCCCGCGCTATCGGCACTCGTGCGCGGGTCGGGTTCAGCCGGCGGTTGCGGCGTCGATGCGGGCGGTGACCGGGGCTACCGGGTCGGTGGGGTCGTAGATCTCGCAGTACGACCGGCCCCCGGTGGGCAGGACGGCGTCGAGGTTCCACAACGGGATCGGTGCGGTGCGGCGGGTGAGCCAGGCGAGCAGGTATTCGGTGACGGTGCCGGGGTAGAAGCCCCAGTCGAGCTTGTCGGCGTCGGTGAACACCAGTGTCCACTGCTGCGGGTCGGGGTCGTGGGCGTCCCACAGGCAGTAGTCGCCGCCGAAGGAGCCACCCCATTGGATCAGTGTTGCCGCGTCGACCGATACCGCGGCCGGGATGTCGGTCGGTGGTTCGCCGAATTCGTTGTCGCCGAGTGGTTCTCGTGCGGCGAGGGTGGTTTCGGCGAGGTCGAGCCAGGGTTCGGTGGCGGGCCGGAACAGGCGCAGCGCGTTGCAGAACCGCACGTCCCCGTACACCGCCAGGAGCTGCTTGAAATCGTTCGGGAGTGCGGTGACGCCGAGGCGCTGCTCGACCGCGGTCCAGTCGAAGGTTCCGCCGGCGCCGGGTGGGGGTGGCAGCAGGGTGGTGAGGTCATCCAGTGCGGTCATCGGTTCGGGTCTTCCTGTGCCGGTGTCAGAAGTTCTGGACGTAGGTCGGTGGCAGGTTCCATCCCCGATCGCCCCATGCTTGCAGCAGATAGTAGTCGGGGATGACCTTGTCGTCGGTGTAGATCGGCACCTTCAGGTAGGTGACGTTCTGGGCGGGCACCCCCGCGACGTCGCCTTGCACGACCTTGCCGAGGTACTGCTCGTAGACCCGCATCGCACCGGTATTCGTCGCACCCAACTCCGGGGCGAGGAACTGCGGGACGTTGCCCGGTCCGCCGTACTGGTTCGGCCACAAATGCCCGCGCTGGTAGGCGCCGGTCGCGCCGGGGACATCGATGGTGGGGACGCCGGTGCGGGGGCTCTTGGCGCCGGCTGCGTCGAGGTAGCCGTAGGAGCCCGTCGGGCGGCCGAGTGAATCCAGGGGTCCGGCGACCGCGCGGGTGTTACCCGGGCCGGCGTAGAGGGCGGGGCCGCTGTTGCTGGTCGCACCCGTGCCGGTGAGGTCGGGTAGCCGGTAGATCTGGCCGTTGCCCGAGTTCGACGGTGCCGGGACGGCTTTGGCGACGTCCAGGAGCCGGGGCGCGGAGGCGAAGAATTCCTGCTGGGTTCCGGTCGTACCGGGCCGGCCGGGTGGTGTGGTGAGTCCGGGTGCTTGCATCGGTTCCGTCGGTGCCGGGGTGAAACGCGGGTTCGAGGCCACGCTACCGGGCAGCGGCGAGGGTGCCTTCAGTGTGGCGCCGGCGGCGGTGGCCGGGTTGTAGGCGGTGCCGGGCCGGATGCTCGGCGGCGCCAAAATCTGCGAGGGTCGTACCGGAACCGGCAACGGCTGCGTCACCACCGGCGCCGCGGGCGCGGTCGGCGACGCCTTCAACCCCGGCGCACCCGACCCCGGCGCAGGGACCGGCGGGCCGGGAACCTTCGGCGCCACCGGAGGCGGAGCAGGTGCAGGACCCGGCGGCGGCGCGGGGGCGGGGCCGGGGGTGTTCGGTGGTGGTGCACCGCCGACGTCGGGGACGTCGTGGCCTTGCGAACGGCATTGCTGGGCTTGCGCATTCAGTACGGCGGCCTCGGCGTTGCCGCGTTCGGCCTCGGCGTTGTAGGCCGCGACCGCGGCCGGGTCGTTCTGGTTGGGCGGGTTGGCGTTGTGGATTGCCGCCGCCTGGTTGTGGGCCTGGATCTGCCCGACCAGCGCTGCACAATCCACCGGATCCGCCGCTGCGGCCGGTGCGAGCAGACCGGCCAGCGCTGCCAGCCAGACCAGCAGGACGACGAAGACGCGCGCGAAACGGCCGGCCTGGCGGGGCTCGGGCTGGGATGGCGCCGTAGGTAAGGCGGTGGTGCTTCTCGGGTGAGGCCGCACGTCGGCAAGCACGCTGGTCTCCCGCATTGTTTGTCCCCCAGACAATTTCGATCTCGAACGCTTCGAGAATGTCGTCAGGGTGGCCGCCGATCCTTAACGATCCCTTGGCGACCGCTTGGTTCCACTGCTCGGCCGCGTTACCTGAGCCGTCGCGTTGAGATCCGGTGTGGCCGTGCTTCGGTCGCGCTGCTCTCACCACCACGACAGCCACGCCGACGTTCATTGGCCGGACGGTTGCTCGGCGGCCGGCCCGGGGAGGTGACGGTAGCGGCGGATCAGGTTGCCGGGAAACCAAATTGCGGTCCGGATCCGTATCATCGTCTCGGCATCGAGGTCGATGCCGCCGAGTCCTTCCGTACCGGCGGCTTCTGCGCTGTCCGCGTTCTGGTGTGGGTAGTCTCCTCGGCGGAGGAGGGACTCATGCTGCATCCAGGTGAGGTATTCGCCGGTTATGTGATCGAACGGCTGCTCGGGGCCGGAGGGATGGGCGAGGTCCATGTGGCCAGGCATCCGCGGTTACCTCGGTCCGATGCGGTGAAGGTGCTGGCGGCGCAGTTCTCCGCGGATGCGCAGTATCGGGCGCGGTTCGAGCGGGAGGCGGATCTGGCGGCGCAGCTGTCGCATCCCGCGATCGTCAAGGTGTACGACCGGGGTGAGGATCAGGGCCGGTTGTGGATCGCGATGGAACTGGTCGAGGGGGTGGATCTGGCTCAACGGTTGCGTGCGGACGGGCCGGTGAGCGCATTCGAGGCCGCACGCATCGCGGAGACGGTTGGGGGTGCGCTCGATCGCGCGAATGCGCAGGGGTTGGTGCATCGCGATGTGAAGCCTGCCAACATCCTGCTGAGCCGTGCCGGCGATATTCTGCTGACCGATTTCGGGATTGCGCGGCAGATCACCGGCGCCTCGGATCTTACCGATACCGGTGCGATGATCGGTACCATCTCCTACGCCTCGCCGGAACAGCTGAGCGGACAACCGCTGGACGGCCGGAGCGATCAATACTCCTTGGCCTGCAGCACTTTCCACCTGTTGACGGGAGGGGCCCCATTCGCGGACGAGAATCCCGGACAGGTGATTCTGCGCCACTGCACGGCCGCGCCGCCGAGTGTGCGGGCCTCGCGGCCGGAGCTGAGTCCCGAGGTGGATCGGGTACTTGCGCGAGCGATGGCGAAGCGACCGCTGGATCGATTCCGGTCGTCGACGGAATTCGCTGCGGCACTGGCTGCGGCGCTGCGATTGCCCGCGGGTGGGCCGGAGGCCGCGGATCCGCCGGGTGGGCCGCAGGCTGCCATCCCGACGGTGGTCCGGAGCACCGGCGAGTCGGCCCGTTCGCGGCAGGGTCTGTGGCTGAGTGCCGGTGTGGTGGTTCTGGTCGTCGCGATCGTGACGGCGTTCGCGCTGTGGTCCGCCGGATCCGACGAGGTCGGGCCGACCGATGCCGCTCGGGCTGTGCCCCGGGTCTCGGTGACCGCGCAGAGTCCTGATCTGAGTCGGCGGCCCGCGGGGGAACGGTGGCGGCAGCAGTCCGTCCAGGGTTACCCGATCGGTGGCACGGACCGGGTTGTGCTGTACAACTCGGGTGGTCTCGGTGGCATGCTGTCCATCCTCGACGTGGAGAGCGGTGCGGTGCTGCACACCGTCGATGTGGGCCCAGATGCGTTCGGCGAGTGTGTGTTCACGGCCTCCGGCCGCTATGCGGGATGCCGGGCGCGGTACGCCGAATCCGTCGCGGGAACTCGGGACGTGAACCTGGACTCGTACGCGACGATGATCGTCGACACCCAGACCGGTGTCGTCTCCGCCCGGTTGCCTGCCGCCACCGAAATCGTGGCGGCGGGTGAAACATTCGCGACGTTCGAACCGGAAGGCAAAGGCCGCGAAACGGGTTCGGTCACCGCCATGGACATCACCGGGAAGGTGATCTGGCATGCGGATGGTATCCGAGCCGGCCTGGTACACGGCGCCGGGGTGCTGTCGCTGGAGCAGGACGCCGTGTCCGGTGACCCGTTCTCGAAGGCGCATTTCGAACTGCGCAATATCGAAACCGGTAAGGTCGTCTACCAGTCGAATCCGGCGCACGCCGACCCCGGCATAGTCTGGGCCCCCGACTGGGCGGCGTTCCCCGGCGGATTCGCCGTCGACAAGGACTTCTACACGCTCGACGGCACGAAACGCGCGACTGCCGAGCCCGGATGGAGTGTGGTCCCGAGCCAGCCGTATGCCACTCAGGGTGACGATCCGGCACCTAATGGCAACGACAAACGCTATGCCGAACCCGATACCGCGCCCGCGTTGCCGGTGATGATACGAAACGACATGCTGGGCGCCTTCGATCCGGCAACCGGATCTCTCCTGTGGTCCAGACGACTTCCGAAGGAGGCGAGCTACGGCCGAAACGTGTCCGTAGCGGGTGTCGGCAGCGAAATCCTCGTTCGCCGGGACACCACCGCCGAATCGAAATACTCCGAATACCTCGAAACGAAACAGGCTGTCGAGTACGTGTGGTTCGACGCATACACCGCCGTGGGCGGAGTGCTGCCTGACGAGCAAATCCCCTGGACAACAGACGGATCGAGGGTAGTCGCCGTTCCACGCAGCGGTCAGGGCACGATCGCCGTCGTACCGGCCGGAACGAACCCGCCACCGGGATGGTCGCTCGACTTCGACAGCAGCCCGATCCGCACCTTCGCCGGGCGAGTGTACGTGGGTAACCGGCGGATTGTGTGAGGTGTCGTCGGGGACGTATTTGCCCGGCCGGCCGTGGGCCGAACAGCTGCCCGAATGCCGGTCGGGCCCAGGCGCATGCGCGCGGTACTAGCTGAGCGGAGAACCGGTTGCGGGATCTTCGGCAGGCCGGTGGCTATTGACAGTTCCTGCGGGGCGGGTGCTCTGGTACACGCCGGCGGTGGCGTCGAGGATGCGGGTTCCCTGCGACTGTTCCGGTTCGAGGTCGAGTGTGGTGGCGATGCGGGTCGAGTTCCAGTAGTAGCCGATGAGCTGGATGAGTTCGACGATCTGGCGGTGGTCGAAGTGCTCCTGGATCGCGGCGAACGCGGCGTCGCCGGCACGGGGAGCGGTCACCACCGCGGTGGTGAAGGTGAGTACCGCGCTGTCTCGGGCGTCGAGGCCCGGGTCGGTGAAGTCGCCGCGCTGCACGGCGCGCTGTTGGGCCTCGGACACTCCGCAGGCGAGTGAGACCACTTCGTGCTGGCGCCAGACGTATTCGCAGGAGTTGGCACGGGCGACCGCGAGGATGACCAGTTGCCGTAGCCGGGGCTCGATCGCGGAGGCTTCGAAGAGCGCGGCGCCGTAGTGGAACAGTCGATGCGTGGTCGCCCCGGCGTGGGCGAGCATGTCGAATATGCGTAGCGGGGGCAGCATCGGTTTCATGCCGTCCAGGTCCGGCGGCCATGTGTCACGGGTGCGGTACGGGATGCGCGCCATTGCCCTGTCCTTTGTCGATGGTTGTTCCGTGCGTTGTCGGCACCCCGGCCGCGGCCAGCTCGGCCGCGAGCTGTTCCACCGCGGGCGTGCCGCCCGAACCGAGGCACACCGCCAGGTGGGGACGGTTGCCGAGGATGCGATGGATCCAGGTCGTGCACACCTCGGCGGGGCCGAGTTCGAGGAACGTCCTGATTCCGTCCGCATAGGCCCGCTCGATCACCCGTGGATAGTCGATGGTGTCGAGGGCCTGATCGGTCAGTAGCCGGGCGGCCGCACGGCGAGTGGGGTGGTACCAGTCGCCGGCTGCGCAGGAATAGACGCGGATGCCCGTGTCGCTGGTCGGACGGTCGAAGAACCGGTGCAGCTGCGGGCGGCCGTCGGCGAGTTCGGGGACGTGGCTGGGAATGGCCAGGGGGAGTGCGATGGCGGTGTGGGTCTCGGCGAGCGTCTCGATCACCTCGGCGCACGCGGTGGCCTCGCCGCCGATGATGCACAGGCCGGGTGCGTTGACCGCCATGAGACGTGTTCCGGGAAGGAGGTTTTCGCGGACCGCGTCGAGTTCGCCGACGACCGTGTATGTGCTCCATCGGGTTCCGTCGATCCCGGCCGCGCGCCAAGCTTCTCGGACCACTCGCATCTCGCCGCCGATCTCCCGGGTGAACAGCGGGTCCGTGCGGATCCGGTCGAGAAGTGCGCGGGGGTCCGGCCAGCAACCGGCGGCCAGCAGGCCGTTGGTTTCGCCCAGCGAGTAGCCGATGACGGCGTCGGGTCGCAGGCCGAGTATTCGGGTGCCGATCTCGGCCTGCAGCAAACCCAGCTGCATGAGGGCGAGCACGCCGTGTGTCGGAGACTCCTCGAGGGGTAGGTCCGCTGCTGCCCAGGCGGACAGCTCGGCCAACCCGCCGCAGCGTGCTGCCACGTCCGTCGTGGGGCCGGGGTAATCGGCGAGCAGTTCCCGCCCCATGCCCGGGATTTCGACGCCGGAACCGGGGAAGGTGAAGGCCAGCCCGCCGGACAGGGGAGTGTCGCGATAGGCCGTGCCCGCCGGCCGCGGGCTCTCGCCCCACAGCCACTTGCGCGCAGCGCCCAAGCGCTCGGCGAGCTCTGTCTCGTCGTGTGCGACGACGGCCAGTCGCACTGTCCCGCTGGTGGACTCGCGGGTGAGCGCGAGCTCCCGGTCGAGTTCGGCGCGATCGGCGGCGGAGTAGCAATGCAATTCCGATGGGGTCATGCCGGACCGGCTCCCTCCGGCCGGGCGCCGAGGCGCGCGCCGAGCTGGTCGGCCAGATCGCTGATGCCGCTGTCCAGTACCTCCAACAGCGGGATGTCCTGGCGCAGTTCCCGTTTGATGGCGCGTTGCAGCTCGACGCTCATCAGCGAGTCGAGCCCGAGCCGGCTGAGCCGGAGGCTGCGGTCCAGCCGTTGCGCCGGGATCTGTGCCACCTGGCTGACCAGTGCGGCGACCGCGTCCTCGACCAAGGGTGCGACCTCGGACGGTGCGCAGGCCGCCAGCTTCTCGTCGAATGCGATTGCTTGGCGTTGCGCCCGTTTTCCGGAGGCTCCGTCGCCCGCATCGTAGGCGCCGGCAAGCCTGGGCGCGGATACCGTGGGAAGCAGCGTGCGGAGGCTGTCCCACTGGCAGTGGGCCACGGTGACCACTTCGTCCTCACCGCCGAGGCCGGTCTCGAGGGCCGCGTGGACTTCTTCCCGGGAGATCGGCGGCAGCATGCGAATCACCTTCTTCTGCAACCCGGAATCGCGGGCTGCCCTGCCGACATCGATGATCAACCCCCAAGCCAGCGCCAGCCCTGGCAACCCGGCGGCCCGGCGCCGGCGGATCAGTGCCTCCAGAAAGACGTTGCCGGCCACGTAGTTGGCCTGACCGAGATTGCCCAGCAGACCCATGAGCGAGCTGAAGACCACGAAGAACTCCAGCGGATGTCCGCGGGTGAGCCGGTCGAGCACCAGGGCGCCCTGGACCTTGGGGTCCAGCGCCACGCGGAACCGCTCCGGATCCTGGTCGTGCAGGGCGGCATCGGCCAGCAGCGCGGCGGCGTGGACGACGCCGCGAAGGGGATGGCCTCGGCGATCGATATCCGCGAAGACCTCGCCCATCGCCTCTTCGTCGCTGACGTCGGCGGCATGGGTGGTGACGGTCGCACCCAGGCCGGCCAGAGCGGCGATCACGGTGTCCGCCTCGGGGCTTCGGTCCCCCCGAGTGCTGACCAGGACCAGATGCCGGGCTCCCTGACGGGCCAGCCACTGGGCGGTCAACGCACCGACGCCGCTGGTACCTCCGACGATCAGATAGCAGCCGTCCGGGTCCAGCGTCGGCCGTGGCGGCTCCACTCGGGTCGGCAGCGGCTCGTCGAAGGTTACGACCACCCTGCCGAGGTGTAACGACTCCTCCAGGAGCCGGAAAGCCTCCGCGATCCTGCCGGACGGAAAGCGACGGTACGGCAGGGGCGGCAGATCACCGTCGGCCAGCCGGGCCGCGAACTCGGCGAAGACGGCGACGAGCTCGGAGGCGTTGTCGCGCAACATCCGATCGATGTCCATGGTTGCGACGGCGCCGTTGCTGCCCAGCAGGCGCAGCGGAAGGCTGATGTTCTCGCCGGTGCCGCGCGCGGCCAGGTCGATGAACCGGCCACCGGGTCCCAGGACATCCAGGCCGCGCTCGACGGCCTCGCCGGACAGAGAATTGAGGACCACGTCCACCCCGCGTCCGCCGGTAATCTCCCGCACTTGGTGGGCGAAACCGAGATCGCGGGAGTCGAGGACGTGCTCCACCCCGAGCAGCGCCAGAAACTCGCGCTTCTCCGCGTTTCCCGCCGTGGCGATGACGGTGGCGCCCGCGCGCCGGGCGTACTGGACGGCCATCAGGCCGACACCGCCCGCCGCCCCGTGCACCAGCAGGGTTTCCCCTTCCCGCAGCCGCGCCCGATGACCGAGGCCGTACAGCACGGTGGTACCGGCCAGTGGCAGAGCGGCGGCATCGGCGAAGGTCAGGTCCGGCGGGATCAGCGACAGTAAGCCGGCCTCGACCCGCAACTGCGAGCCTATGGTGTCGGTGCACAGGCCGAAGACTCGGTCACCGACGCGCAGGCTGCCGACCCTGGTGCCGACCGCGGTGACGACTCCGGCGCAGTCGACGGCTCGCGTCGCCGCGCCGGCCCCGCCGCCCGCGTCCTCGGACAGGCTTCCGGCGGCGTCCGCGACGGTGCGGGAGTTCAGTCCGACAGCGCGGGTCGCAACGATCACCTCGTCCGGGCCGGGCTCGATCGGTGACGTCGCGGTCCAGTCCAAGCGATAGGACGGCCCGCGGTCCCGCAACTCCAGACGGCCCGTGCCGGGCCGGGTCTTCGGACGCCCGGCATGCTGCCTGGGCACGAACCGTCCCGCGGGGGTGAAGACGATCTCGTCCTCGGCCGCCGGTTCGACGAGTTCGCGCGCCAGCCGCCGTGCATCGGAATACTCGTTGCGTGCCAAGGAGATTCGCCGCACGGTCAGGCCGGGTTGTTCGTTGCCGAGCACCCGGGCCACGCCCCAGGCCGCGGCGTCGTCCGGATGGTGCGGCGGTTCGGGAGCCGGTAGTGCTCCGCTGGGCCGGGTGACGAGCCAGATATTCACCTCGCCCGGGAGCGGTTCACATGCCGCGGCCAATGCGCGTAAGACCATGGCCTGCCGGACGACCGATTCCATGGGCTCCGCCGATTCGTTCCCGAGAATCAGGACGACATGCAGAACCGGCGCGTCCGTCGGCAGCACGGCGGCCCAGGTATCGGTGTGCTCGGTGGCCCGGCTGTCGCGATGGTCGGCCGATACACCTTGCGCATCGAGAACCGCGGCCAGTTCGGCGCCGAGCGGGTCCTCGCATGCGCTGACGACAACGGCGTGCGTGCCGTCCGCGGCGCGCGGCAGGGCAGCCGAGATGGGGCACTCGCGTGCGTTCCGGACACCGAGGAGGATGGAAAACTCACAGCCGTCCGGGTTTTCGTGCGGATCGGAACCCAGCCGGATGGCGTCGGCGTCGCCGAATCCACAGTCGTTCAGCAGTGTCAGCCATTCGGGCACCGGCAGCAGGGCGGATTCGGATCGGAGGTCGGTATCGGTGAACAACCACAGGCCGTCCAACGGCCCGAAGGGCAGCGCGGTCAGTCGAACGTCGTGGATCTCGAAGGTGGCCAGCAGGCCGCCGTCGGCCAGCAGTCCTGTCAGCTTGCCGACGGTGGAGCGCAGGTCGCTGGTGGCGTGCAGGGCCTGCGAGGCCACCACGATGTCGAAAGTGCCGTCGGCGAAGCCTTGTTCGCCCGGATCGTGTTCCAGGTCGAATCGGCGGAAGGTGAGGAAGTCGTAGTCGGCGAACCGTGTCCCGGCCACCGCGAAGAATGCCTCGGAGATGTCGGTGTAGACATAGCTGGTGTTGTCTCGGGGCAGCAGGGGCAGCAGATGCGCGCTCAGCCCGCCGGTCCCGGCCCCGACCTCGAGGATTCGCAACGGCCGGTCGGCAGGCCAGTCGGCGATCGCGTGCCGCACCGTCTCGGCCAGTGCGCGAAGGCCGTGGTCGAAGCTGTGCGCCAGGTCGTACATGTGCGTGACGGCGGTCGCGGTGCTGTCTCCGAACAGGAAGTCGACGATGTCGCGCTCGTCCCGCAGCAATTCCGGTAACCGGTCTCCCGCCCGCGCCGCAAGGCTGAACTCGACCTGGCAGCGTGGCGCGTCGGCCAGCGCCGTGTGCAGTGTGCCGAGCGGATCGGGCTCCGCCGTGCGCACCCAGCGCGGGCCGGTTCGGCCGAGGAGGCCGTGTTCTACCGCCATGGTCAGGAGCACGCGCAGCAGCCTGGTGTGTTTGGCCGGCACACCTGCGGCGAGCAGGTCGTCGATGCCGAACCGTTCGGTCTCCGGCAGCAGGCGCGGGATCGCGGCAGCCATGCCGTGTGCGCCCAGGGCCACCAGATTGCGGACGTAACGCCGATGCCCCTCGAGGACATCGGGATCCGCGAGTAACCGTGCACCCGTCGTCACAAGATCCGGCAATGGAGGGAAAGATGTTGCCGCGCAAGGCTCGTCCGGTCTCGGTGCTGCCCGCAGCACGGTGGTCTGCCACGGTGCCACGACGGGAGCGGTGTCCAGCGGGCGCATCCGGCACCCGGACAATTGCAGGGCGACGGCGCCACTCACATCGGTGATCGCGATGTCCGCGACGAGATCTCGTCCGGTTTCCGGGCGGATTCCGACGTGGATGTGTCCGCGCTGTGGGAGCGTGCGCCACAGCCGGACGCGCTCGACTCCCACCGGCAGGTATGTGTTCGCGGTCGTGACGAAACAGGCCTGCAGGGCCGCATCGAGGATCGCCGGGTGTGCCAGGTACCGGCCGGACCGGTCGGTGCATTCGTAGTCACCCAGCACCTCGTCGCCGGCGACCTGTAACTGCCGCAGCAGCCGGAGGCTCGGCCCGTATGCGTACCCGAGGGTGGCCAACCGCGCGTAATGATCGGTGGCCGTGATCGTTTCGGGCGATCGATCCTGCAGGGACTCCGGATCGAGGTCCTTCGGTGGCGGGTCCAGCCGACGGCGAATCGTGGCGCGTAGGTGTCTCCGCCAGGCTCCGGTATCGGTGCGGCTGCTGATCCGCACCGTTCGGTCCTCGGGGGCGACGCTCGTGTGCAGGTCGATCGCGGCGGTCGCGTCCGGGATCGGCAGGCCCGTCTCGATGTGCGCCGTCACCAGTTCGGCCGAGTCGGCCAGCGCCGTCGATCCGGCGGTCAGGGCCATGTCCAGGAAGGCCGCGCCCGGCATGAGCGTGGAGCCCGCGATGACGTGGTCGCCGATCCAGGGCAGCCGCTGCGGATCCAGCCGCGTCTGCCAGGTCGGATTCGGTGCGTCGCCGTTCCGGCCCAGCAGCGGATGCTCGTTGACCCCGGCCCCGGCACCGTCACGGGTCCACCGGTCCGGGTCGCCGTTCCAATGCCGTTCCCGCTGCCAAGGATACGGCGGCAGGTCGACAGCCGCGCCGGGCCGTGGGAACGCGGCCGTCCAGTCGACGGCACCCCCACCGGCGACGACCGCCGCCACGCAACCGTGCAGACGAGACGGTCCCTCCGCGTTGCGGGACAGCGTTTCCACCAAGGAAACCGGATCCGCGTGCGCATTCGTCAGCCGGCGCAGGTATCCGCGCAGCACCGGATGTGGCCCGACCTCGACCAGCAGATCGCAGTCTTCGGCCAGTGCGCCGCGGACGGCCGAGTCGAACAGCACCGGTCGGCGCAGGTTGTGCCACCAGTACTGGGCGTCGGCCTCCTCGCCCTCGAGCCGGCCGCCGGTCACCGTGGAGTACAGGGGAATTCGCGCCGGCCGAGGCGCCATCCGGCTCAGTTCGGCGAGCATCGGCTGCCGCAGATTGTCCATGGCGGCGGTGTGGAAGGGGTAGTTCAGATCCAGCTCACGGAAGCCGACGTCGGTGGCCGTCAGGTGCGCACCGAGTTCGCGCAGCGAAGCGGCCGGTCCGGCGATGGTGACGTCGGTTTCCGTGTTGACCGCGGCGATCTCCAGTTTTCCCCCGTAATCGGCGATGGCGGCCATCGCGTGCTCCCGGGACAGGCCGACGGCCGCCATCCGCCCGAGCCCGGCGGTGCCTGCCTGCAGGCGGCTTCTGGCCGCCACCACCGTCGCGGCGTCGGCCAGGGTGAGCACGCCGGCGACGTGGGCGGCGGCGACCTCACCGACGCTGTGCCCCACCACCGCATGCGGTCGTATTCCGTACGCGGCCAAGACCTGGGCGAGGCCGATCTGGACCGCGAACAGCGTCGGCTGCGCCACCTCCGTCAGCGCCATTCTCGCCGTATCGGCCGTGGCGAGTTCCGCGCGCACGGACCAGCCCAGCATCGGGCCGAGCACCTGGTCGATGTCGTCGACCGCCGCCGCGAACGCCGGGTCCGCGCGCAGCAGGTCCGCGCCCATACCCGCCCACTGGGAGCCGTTGCCGTCGAACACGAATGCCATCCGGCCGCGCTCGGTGGCTTCCGCGGCGGCTGCTTCCGGCACCGGCTCCTCGCGGGCCGCGGACCACAGTCGCCGGGCGGCTCGCTCGGGACCGTCGGCGAGCACCGCGATCCGGTGCCGATGGTGGGGGCGCCGCAGACATGCGGTGTGGCAGTAGTCGTAGAACTCGTCGTCGGCCACGTCGACGAGCTTGCGGGCATGCCGCCGCGCGGCCGCGCGTGCCGCTTCCGGCGTGCGTCCGGTGACCACATACGGCCGGGGTCGATCGGCGGGTTCCGGGTGGCCGGCGGCGGCCGGTCGCTCGGTGGGTAGTCCCAGGATCACGTGGCCGTTGGCCCCGCCCATCCCGAATCCGTTGACTCCCACCGCTGCCCGGCTCTCGGCCGACCACCGGCGGGCGGTCACGGCCGGGCGGAGATTCCAGCTCTCGAAGTCGATGGCGGTATTCAACGGGTTCGCATGCAGGGTGACCGGAATGCTCCCGCGCTCGAGTACCAGCACGGCCTTGACCAGACTGGCCATCCCCGAAGCGGCTTCGCAATGCCCGAAGTTGGTCTTCACCGAACCGATCGGCAGCGGATCGTCCGGCGAGCGGTGCGCACCGAGCGCATTGCCGATCGCCTCGCATTCGATCACATCACCGACCGGGGTACCGGTACCGTGGGCCTCGAAGTAGACGAGTTCGTCCGCACTCACCTCGGCCTGCGAATACGCCTCCCGCAACAACGCTTCCTGCGCCGCGCCGCTGGGCTGAGAAAGTCCGGGCGTTCGGCCGTCGCAGTTGATCGCGCTCCCGAGCACCACGGCGTGCACTTGCGCCCCATCCTTTTTCGCGTCCGCATGCCGCCGCACCAGCACCATGCCCCCGCCCTCGGCCCGCACAAAGCCGTCCGCTGCCGCGGAAAACGTGTGGCACCGCCCGGTCGGCGACAATACCGACGCCCGCTCGAGGCTCAGTGCGTTGAAGGGGTTCAGGATCAGGTTCACCCCTCCGGCGAGCGCCATATCGCACTCACCGGAGGACACCGCCCGCGCCGCCAAATGCAATGCGGTCAGCGAGGACGAACACGCGGTATCGAGCGCGATGCTGGGCCCGCGCAGATTCAGGACATACGAAACCCGATTCGCGACCCCCGCACCGAAGAAGCCACCGGCGGTGTGCGCGGTGATGCTGTCCGGATCGCGCAGCTGCATAGTATGGTAGTCGAGCAGCGAAAATCCCACGAACACACCGGTATTCGATCCGGCCAGCGCGGCCGGGTCGTAGCCGGCGTTCTCCACGGCCTCGACCGCCAATTCCAGCATCAAACGCTGCTGCGGATCGATCCGGCCGGCCTCCCGCGCCGTGATTCCGAAATACTCTGCGTCGAAACCGGTGACATCGCCGAGAAATCCGCCGGTGCGGATCGGCCCGGCTTCCGACACCGCGAACCGGCTGGCATCGAATCGTTGTGCGGGCACCTCGCCCACCACGTCGCGACCGGCCGCCAGCACCGACCAGAAGCTGTCCAGATCATCGATGTCACCCGGAAACCGGCAGCCGATACCAACAATAGCCGCAGCATTGCTCATCCGAACTCCTTAGTGCCTCGCTTTTCGAGGTTCGCATTCAGGTGACAACGGCTGCAGGGCGTTACACGCATGGCGGCTATGTACGCCACGCATACTCCAGGAGATCCCGCAGGAATTGCGAACCCGAGCCCTGCGTCCCCCACTCCCTCTGTCGGTGGGTATTTCGGCGGCCAGCACCAACGATGCCGCAGCGCTCGAACCACTCGTGAAGGCCGTACCTGCCGTGCGGTCACGGCGCGGACCGCGCCGGCGCAAGCCCGCGAAGCTGCACGCCGACCAGGCGTACGACTCCGCCGAACTGCGCCGATGGCAAAGCCACGCACTTCCTCGGCTTCCTCACCCTCGGCGCCACACTGACCTGCTACAAGAAACTGGCGAAATCTACGACGTGAGACACGGTCTCAGCCATGTCAGCTCGGCCATGTCAGTTCGCCACGCCGTCACCATTGTCCGGGTCAGGACAGCTGATCCTCAGTGGTCGGGTTTGATCGAGGCTGTTCATCTTCGGTCATGACGCTCTCGTCCGGATCGGTGGTCGGGCAGTTGTTCCCGGTTTCTGGTTCGGTTGTTGCCGAGACCGGCGTGAATCTTCCCTGAAAGAATCTCAGGACCGGTGGTTCGTGGGTGAAGGCGAGTCCGGTGGTGATCGTGTCGCGGGTCTTGTAGACGTTGATGATGCTGTCGGCGACGAAGTCGAGGTGGCTTTGGGTGTAGACGCGGCGAGGGATGGTCAGTCGTACCAACTCCAGTTCGGGGCAGCGGTCTTTGCCCGTTTCGGGGTCGCGGCCGGCGGACACTGCGCCGCGTTCGGCGGTCCGGGTCGCGGAGTCGAGGTAGATTGCGGCGGCGAGGGTCTGGGCCGGATATTGGTCTCGTGGAATGTGTTCGAGGGTGGCGGCCGCGTCGATGCAGACTGCGTGCCCGCCGATCGGCCGCATCAGGGGGACGCCTGCCGCGATGAGCCGGTTGCCGAGGTGGGCGACTTGCTGGATGCGGGCGCGAATGTTGTCCTGCTGGACCGACTCCTCGATGCCGCGGGCCACCGCTTCCATGTCCCGGCCGGCCATGCCGCCGTAGGTGTGCAGGCCTTCGTAGATGACCACGAGGTTGCGTGCGGTCTCGGCCAGGTCCGGGTCGCGGACCGCCAGCCATCCGCCGATATTGGCGAAGCTGTCCTTCTTGGCCGACATGCAGGCGCCGTCGGTTCGGGCACACATGTCGGCGAGGATCTGCGCGATGCTGTGGTTGGCATATCCGGGTTCTCGTTGCTGGATGAACCACGCATTTTCTACGGCTCGGGCGGCGTCGAGAATGATCGGGATGCGATGTTTCGCCGTGAGTTCGCGAACCTCAGTGAGGTTGGCGAGGCTGATCGGCTGGCCGCCGGCCATGTTGACGGTGGCGGCAAGGGAAACGTAAGGGATATTTTCGGCGCCGACCGTGCGGATCAGCGTGCTGAGTTTGGTGAGGTCCACATTGCCTTTGAACGGGTGCTCGTCGGCCGTGTCGTGGGCTTGGTCGATGATGATGTCATGAAAGGTTCCACCGTTGAGTTCCTGGTGGGTGCGTGTCGTGGTGAAGTACATGTTCCCCGGGATGTGGCTGCCGGGCCGGATGAGAATGCGGGAGATGATGTTTTCGGCGCCGCGCCCTTGGTGGGTAGGTATGACGTGGGGATAACTGTAGTAACGCTGGACGGCGGCTTCGAGACGGTAGAAGCTGCGCGAGCCGGCGTAGGCTTCGTCGCCGATCATCATGTCCGACCATTGCCGGTCCGACATGGCGTTGGTGCCTGAGTCGGTGTAGAGGTCGATGAAGACATCGGCGGACCGGAGCAGTGAGGTGTTGTAGCCGGCGGCGCGTAGCGCGGTGAGACGCTCGTCGCGGGTGGGGAGCCGGACCGGCTCAACCACCTTGATCCGCCACGGTTCGGGTGCGTAGTGCGAGCCCATGGATCTCCTCGGCAGGTGCGGTGGGTTCAACGTTTATGGGCGACAAGCACGCCGTTGGCGCCGAGGCCGTCGAACCGAAGGAAGTTGGTGGTGTCGAACCCGGCGGCGTCGAGCCAGCCGGTGTATTCGGCGACCGTGTAGTTGCGTCCCCAGGTTTCGACCAGCATGTTCAGGCTCATCAAGGCGGCCAGCGGTGGTCCGGTCTTGTCGTCGGCGACGAAGGATTCGCAGATCAGCAGGTAACCACCGGCAGGAAGTGCCTTTCCGCAGGCATCGAGGATGCGACCGACAGCGGCCTCGTCCCAGTCGTGCAGAATGTTCGACAACAGGACCGCGTCGTGGTCCGCGGGCAGCCGGTCTGCGAAGAAATCCCCGCCGACGAGGTCGATACGGTCATCGAGTCCCGCATCGCTGACCGGTTTCCGGGTGAGTTCACACACGAAAGGCAGATCGAAGACGGTGGCACGCAGTTGCGGGTAGCGTTGGCAGAGTTCGATGTCGAATGCCGCGCCACCGCCGCCGACGTCGAGAATCCGGGTGACGACACCGAAGTCGAAGGCGTCGGCGAGCAAACCGGCGGTGTAGCGGGATAGCGAATACATGCCGTCCCAGAATGTTTGCACCATGATCGGATCGTCGGGGGCGAACAGCGATTCCTGTTTCTCGACGTCCCAGCTGATCGGGTGGTTTCCGCGCAGAGAGGTTTCGAGATGCTCGTAGGCCGGATATTCGTGGCGGTTCACGACCTTGATCCAGCCCCCGAAATAGTGCGGCCGACCTTCGACCAGGTACTGTTCGGCCAGCAGCGAGTTGGTGTAGGCGCCGGTGGAATCCTGGTCCAACAGCCCGATACTCGCGCACGCCGTGAGCAGCAGTTCGGCCGGTCGATGCTCGATTCCGTGTCGCGCGGCGAATTCCTCCACGCTGGTGCTGCGGCCCGACAGCCAAGTGAACAGTCCCAATTCGTCGGCGAGCGCCAGTGTCTTGAAGGCATATACGCCGGACGCGATGTCCATCAGGGGGACGGGAGAGACAGCGGGCTGCGGTGCGTGAGTTGTCATGTGTCCTCCCGGTTTTCGTCACGCTTACGTGCGAGGGTCACGCCGTCGGCGAGTGGCAGCATCACCAGCTCCACACGCGGATCCGCCGCGGCGTGATCGTTGAAGGCTCGGATGGCAGCGGCGTTGCCTTCGGCCTCTTCGTCGACGACTTCGCCGTAGTAGAAGACGTTGTCGACGACCAGCAGTCCGCCGACCCGTATCCTCGGCTCCGGTGGGATCTGCATTTCCGCTACGGCCCCCAGGCGTCGGGTTTCGGCAACGAGGTCCCGGGCAACCGCGTCGAGACGGCACCCGTGCGCCAGCACATAATCGTGCAGAGCGTCTGTCGAGACGACGGACTTTGCGGCGACTGCGGCCACGACGACCTCCTACGAAACCTTCATGTCGGAACCAAGAGTGAGTTCGACGGCTTGCTCGGTCAGTAAATTCGCGGCTGCGGCTTCCAAATCCTCGATGGCCTGATCCGGTCGGCCGGAAGTCCCTGCCGACACCGGCCCGGTGTGGAGGTAGAGGCCGTGCCGCTCCAGATCGTCGAGGACCCACCGCAACCGGTCGGAAAGTTGTGCGTACAACACTCGGCGGCATACCCGCATGCGGTGGGTGCCGAAGAACTCGTCGTACAGCACCGACTCTCGCGCCGTCGAGCCGTGCCCCGACGAGCGGCCGGACTGCCGTAACAACGACGGACCGTCCGGCACGAGCTTGCCCGCAACTGCCATGTGCACCCGGTGGTACAGCCGCCACCGGACCGCCACCGACTCGGCACACGACGTGCGGTCCGCGATGACGCTGCGCATAAGTCCCGGAATCGGCCGATAGTCGGCGGCCCACTCCCCGCTGAACGCCGGGTGGTGCTTGTACATTGCCGGGCGGAGGACCTGCTGATATATCCGCTGCGAACAACTACCGGTATACAAGAACATCACCGAGCCGAGATCGATCAGTCCCGCGAGATTTCCGGCCACAGCATCACCGTGTTGCAGCGTTGCCGCAGGGCGAAACGGTCGGGTCGCGGCGGACGGCCCGCAGCGGCAGGCGACTCCCTCGAGGTGGCGTCGCAACGACTCGCCGAGCAGCCGCCACTGAATGAACGCGATCTGATGACCGACGATCCACCTGAACCAGGCCAGATTCCGAAGGTCCCATCCCGGTATCGTCGCGCCCCAGCCACGCTGAGGTCCGGGCCGGCGGAACGAACCGTCCAGATCGGCTACGGCCGTCGGGAAATCACACGAGCACACCCCAGGCGATGCGCATCCGGTCAATTCCTCGACGGGTGCGGGAATTCCGAGCGGCTCCACGTCGAGCGGCTCGGCCGGCGCCGTCCGAGATACTGACGGCCCGGTAACGCCACGGCCCCGGAGATAACCTGAAAGAGACCTATTTTGCTTCATCATAAAACCACCAGGAACGCAACGGCATTCGCGGTCCCAGACCCAGTCTCGAGCAGTACCTGGCGCTCAGGGCGGACATCGTGGACCAGCTCCAGTAGAGAAGAAGGTGTGGTGGGCGAACCCGAATTGTGCAGATCGCCAACCGGTATCGGACTTCATACTCGCCGAACCCGCGCTGCAAGAAAAGCCATCTCGACGCATAGTCAGGATGCTCCACGCGCATACCGATCAGCGCACGCGACCTTCTCCGGGAGTCTGTGTGCTGCACCGACTAGGGAGGTTCCTCTCTCTCGTGGGTCGACACGAGGTCGATGATCTGTTTGATCGCCGCGATCTGGCCGGCGTCGAGCCCTGCTATCCGGGTCGCCAGGGCGTTGATGAAGTCGGCGTCCGGCGGGCTCGGGGCCGGTGGTGGACAGAAGTGCGACGGTCGCTTCTCGAAGAAGCGGGACAGAAGCCTCTTGGTCTTCTCCGAAATATTCTCGGTCTTGCCGGTGAGGATGTTGTGCAGCTGGGCGTGGGACACGGTCTCGCCGTCGTTCACCGCGCTGATGTCTTTGGATATCCGTAGCACACCGGGAACTCGGCCGGGTCCGTATCGCTCTGTCAGCAAGTCCCGTAGTACGGCGGAAAGCCAGGTTGGTGACGATCCGGCGGTACCGTTACTGTCCATGGATTCAGTACTCAACCTCGATGCCTCTCCGAGTGATCGTTAGCGTGTCAAGCCTCGTAAATGGTTGGCGGCTTTGTCATTTCGCGAGTGGGGCTGCGGGAGGGGTGCTCGAGGTCAGGCTAGAACCTGAATGCCTGTTGAGGTCAAGGGGTGTCCGGCAGTTTCTTGCCGGACCCGCGGCCCCGCTGGTCTTGACCTCAACTGGGGTTGATGTTCTTGACTCGAAGTATGACGGAATCGAATGAGCTACAACGAAATTCGATCCCCACGAGCACAGAGGGGGACGACAGGCGAGTCGCGCACGCCGCCGCCACACTGCCGATAGTTCTGGTCGGAGTGGTGCTGGTGGCCATGTCCATCTCCGGGACGGCGGTCGCGCTGCCGGATATCGCGGATGATCTGCGTGCGTCCGGTTCGGCCCTGAATTGGGTAGTGGCAGGCTATAACCTGGCGTTCGCGGTGTTCACCCTGGTGGCCGGTTCGCTGGCGGATATCGTCGGCCGCCGCCGGGTGTTCACGATCTCGGTGGCGACGTTCGCCGTCGCGTCGCTGATCTGTGCGGTCGGCTCCCATATCGCGATGGTCGACGCGGCGCGGTTCATCGCGGGTGTAGGCGCCGCGGGGGTGATGGCCGCCGGCGGCGCGATTCTGGCGAGCACCTTCCAAGGGGGCGCTCTGACCAGGGCGTTCGCCCTGATGGGAACGATGGCGGGGGTCGGTATCGCGGTCGGTCCCTCACTGTCGGGCGCCCTGATCAGCCTGATCGGATGGCGCGGTAGCTTCGGCGTGTACGCCACCATCGGCATCGTCCTGCTCGTCTGCTCGCGGATGCTCCGTGAATCGCGGGCGAGCGGACCACATCGAGTCGACTGGGCCGGCATCGCCTTGTTCGTGATCGGCTTGTCGGCGTTGATGTTCGCCGTGCTGGCGGGGCCCGACAGCGGTTGGAGCGATCCGGTGGTCGTCTGGTCCGTGATCGGCGGCCTCCTCGCCCTCGTCGCGTTCGCGGTCGTTCAGTTACGGGTCGCGGCACCGGTTCTGGACCCGGGGCTCGTCCGCAACCCCGGCTTCATGGGCTGGGTACTGAGCACTCTGACCACGGTCATCGGCTTTCTCGGCGCCCTGGTGTATCTGCCCACATTCCTGCAGAGCGTCGGTGGAATGTCCAGTGGTACAGCGGGTCTGACCATGCTGCTGCTGACCGCGCCGGTGCTGGTGCTGCCGAGCGCGGCGGGTGCGATCGTCTCCGCGGGCGGGTCGGCGCGGCTGCTGATGGCGACCGCTCTGATCCTGGTCGTCGTCGGCAACCTGTGGCTGAGCGTGCTCGATGCCCAACCGACCGTCGTCATGCTCGCCGGGCCGCTGCTGTGCATCGGGATCGGCATGGGCGTTTCCTTCGGCCTCACCGACGGTCAGGCGATGCTGCTGGTTCCCTCGGATCGCTCCGGCATGGCGGCGGGGTTCCTCAACACACTGCGCGGCTCGGCGGAGGCCCTGGTCATCGCCGGCTTTTCCGCAAACCTGCTGTCGCTGTTGACCTCTCGACTGGGCGATGCCGCGACGGCCGCGAAAGTCGGTGCGGGCACAGTGGATCCGGACAAGTTCGCCGAACAGTCGCAGGCGTTCGCCTGGTCGTGGCAGCACACCCAGTATGTGGTCGCGGCGATCTGCGCCGTTCTCGGCGTCGTATCGATCGCGCTGATCGGTGTGCGCCGCCGACCGGTCGGGGGCTGAGGTGCCTCCGCATCGTCACCGCAGGAAGCGGAGGCAGGCGAGCAGGCTGCGTGCCTCGACGTTGACATGATTTCCGTAGCGGGCGATCTCGGCGATCTGCGGCACGGTGATCCAGCTGAAATCGGGATGCACGTCGGCCGGGAAATCGTCCGGCGCCTCGACCAGCAGATACCGGTTCTGTGCGTGATAGAACCTGCCGCCCTCCTCGGAATGCACGACATCGAGAAGCACGTGCTCCCGCGATGCCCGCAGCACATGGTCCAGGAAGGCCGGTTGTTTGTCCGAGGGCAGATGATCGTAGTTGCTCGGCGTGCACTGCACGGTGGGTGCGATCTCCAGCACGTCCAGGGTGCCGGCCTGGGTGTGGGCCTGCGCCAGCACGCGTAGCTCGTCGTCGCGGCGGCTGACCAGGAACGCGGCCACCCCGCGATCGGCGGGCGCCAGGACGGGCTGAGACCAGCTGCTCACTTCGCGGCTGCCGGCTTCGACGTCGACCCCGATCACCGAGAAGTAGCGATTCGATTCGTGCGTCACCGATTCACTCGTGCAAATCCAGCCCTTGGCATCGCAGAGCGGGATCCGGCTACGGGTCAGCCGGTATCGCGACTTCATGTCGGCGAACCAGCTCAGTACCTCGGTGATATCGCGGGGTGCGGCGCGGTTCACCGTCCCCGTCCGGGGCGGGTGAGCGGCCCGCGGCGGAACGTACCAGCAGGGTTTTCCGGGTTCGGTGAACGGATAGCCGGCCAGGACGGTCCGTGAATCCATGTTGACGACGTTGTCCCGGGTCAGCAACTCGCCGATCTGGTCGTAGGTCAGCCAGCAGAAGTCGTCGAGAACCGGCACGTCCGCCGTGGTCTCGACGATCATGTTTCGGTTTCTCTTGTGCAGGAACCACGAACCCTGTTCGGACTGCAGCGTATCGGACAGAATGTGACCGTGGCTGGGGTCGCGGAAGTACTCCAGGTAGGCTACCGACTTTCCCTTGTGCACCTGTGTGTAGTTGCTGCGAGTCGCCTGTACGGTCGGTGACAGCTCGAGCAGATCGATATTTCCGGGTTCCATCTTGGCCTGCATCAAGAAGTGTGGAACGCCGTCGAACCTCTTGGTCAGAATGCCGAGGATGCCGATTTCGGGCTGATCGATGATCGGTTGCGACCAGGTGCGATCATAACCGTGATCGGTATGAACCTCGAGACCGTCGACGGCGAAGAAGCGGCCGGAGTCGTGCCGGACCGCAAAGGTTTCCGGATCCATCGACCAGCCGCTGAGGCTGTCGAGTGGAACGCGGTTCACCCGAAATTCGTGTGCCCGCCTGCGCTCGGCGAACCAGTCATCGAATTCAGTAAGTTCGTGAAACACGGTTGCTCCCCGGGATGGTCGGATCTGTTTCCTGGTCTGGACGCCGGCGCTCGAACGGCGGCCGTGCCGTTTGTCGCATGTGGACACGACCGAGTTTCTGGATAAGCGACGGCGGTCGTGGCCGGCAATTGATCGGACAGATTCCGGCAAGAAACGTGCGGCCGCGCTCCCCGTGCTCGGCCGCCGAACAGCGGATCTTACGATTTCCTATGCGTACTTCAGCTTCGCTCTCGAATTTCTCTGTGCCGGGTTGTGCATACTTTGCGGCACAGGCAGGATCCGGCGATACGAAGCAGGGATGCGATGAAAGCACTGATACTGTCCGGGGGAAAAGGGACGAGATTGCGGCCTTTCACATACTCCATGTCGAAACAACTGGCTCCCGTGGCGGGCAAGCCGGTTCTCCGGCATTGCCTGGAGAACGTTCGCCGCATCGGCGTCCAGGAGGCCGGAATAATTGTCGGTGACAACGGTGCAGAGGTGCAGCGTGTGATCGGCGACGGTAGTGACCTCGGAATGCGAATCACCTATCTTCGTCAGGACGAGCCGCGCGGGCTGGCGCACACCGTTCGGGTGGCGCGGGACTTCCTCGGTGACGAGGACTTCGTCATGTATCTCGGGGACAACATCCTGGCGCACGGAATCGGTCGGTCCGCGCGGACTTTCCGCGACCGCCGCCCGGATGCCCAGTTGCTGGTCACCGAGGTGGCCGACCCACGTTCATACGGCGTCGCGGAAGTCGATACCGAGGGTGTTGTCACCGGCCTGGTGGAAAAGCCCGCACAGCCGAAGAGCAATTTGGCGGTGACCGGGGTCTACTTCCTCACCGCGGCCATTCATGCCGCGGTGGACGCGATCGAACCGAGTTGGCGCGGCGAGCTGGAGATCACCGACGCGCTGCAACATCTGGTCGCTTCCGGGTGCACGGTGACCGCCGAGCAGTACAAGGGCTACTGGCAGGACACCGGAGATGTGGAGGGGCTGCTGGATGCCAACCGGGTGCTGCTGGCGCAGCGGTCGCCGGAGATCGCCGGCAGCATCGATGCCCAGACGTCGGTGCGCGGCCTCGTGGTGGTGGAAGCGGGCGCGGTCGTGACCCGCTCCCGGCTGGCGGGCCCGCTGTTCATCGGCCGCGGCACCGTCGTCGACAACTCCAGCCTCGGCCCCGCCACCTCGATCGGGGCGAAGTGCACCGTGCGGGACTCGGCGATCGAGAACACGATCGTGCTCGAGGACGCGTGCGTCGAGGGCGTGCCGGATCTGCGGCGGTCGATGATCGGCCGGTGCGCCGAGGTGCGCGGCGGCGCGGCCATCGATCACTGTCGGCTGGTCATCGGCGACCATTCCAAGGCGCGGGTGAGCGCGCTGCCGGTGGCGGAGCTCGATGACTTGCTGCAGGCGGGCGAGCACCTCGGGGCGTCCTCGCGGGTGATCCCATGACGCACAGGGTCTCCCTCTCCGAAAATACTTCCGGCGGTGGGGTTGACGATGTCACCGAGGTCGTCGCGCCGGACGATGTGATCGCCCAGCAACCGGACTGGCCCGACGCCGAGGCGCTGGGGCGGGTCCGGGAAGAGTTGGCCGGACTGCCGGGGCTGGTGCGCGCCGCGGAGACCCAGCAGCTGCGGTCGCTGCTGGCCGAGGTCGCGATGGGGCGAATCCAGGTGATCCAGGCCGGTGACTGTGCCGAGGATCCGGACCATTGCACCCCGGCACACGTCGAGCGCAAGGCGGCACTGCTGGATGTGCTTGCGGCGGTGATGAAGCTCGGTGGCAACAGGCCCGTCCTGCGGGTGGGACGGATCGCGGGCCAGTTCGCCAAGCCCCGATCCCGGCCGACCGAATGGCACGACGGTGTGGAGCTGCCGGTCTTTCGTGGGCACATGGTCAACAGTCCCGAGCCGGATCCCCAACTGCGGCAACCGGATCCGAGCCGGATACTGCTCGGCTACCGGGCGGCGGGCGTGGCGATGGATACCCTCGGGCGCCGCAATGCCGTGCACCGCCTCGCCATGGAGGCACCGGTGTGGACGAGCCACGAGGCGTTGTTGCTCGACTACGAACTGCCGATGCTGCGCCGCACCGAGGAGGGCGATCTGCTGTTGTCGTCCACTCACTGGCCGTGGATCGGCGAGCGAACCCGCCAGGACGGCTCGGCCCACGTGTCGCTGCTGAGCAGGGTGGTCAACCCGGTCGCGTGCAAGATCGGGCCGAAAACCACGGTGCCCGAACTGCTTCGGCTGTGCGAGCGGTTGGATACGCAGCGCGAGCCGGGCAGGCTGACGCTCATCGCCCGGATGAGCGCCGGGCTCGTCTCCGACCGGCTGCCCCCGCTGGTTGCCGCGGTGGCCGAGCACGGGTACCCGGTGATCTGGCTGTGCGATCCGCTGCACGGCAACACCGAGGTCGGCGCGACCGGCACGAAGATCCGGTTCGTGCGGACCGCGGTCGACGAGGCACAGCGGTTTCAGGCCGCGGTCCGGCTGGGCGGTGGCACGGCCGGGGGACTGCATCTGGAAGCCACACCGGAGCAGGTGCGGGAGTGCGTATTCGACGAATCCGAGATCGGCGGCGTATGCGGCGAACCGATGTGCGATCCGCGGCTCAACACCGAACAGGCCGTCGCGGTCGCCGAGGCGTGGCGATCCGGCGAGACGTGGCACCCGACGATTTCGTTCAGGAGCAGATATGGAAACGCGTGAGCCGGCCGGCACGGTCGCTCTGGTGACCGGCGCCGCCGGAGGAATCGGTC
Organism: Nocardia sp. BMG51109; assembly: GCF_000526215.1. Lineage (NCBI taxonomy): Bacteria > Bacillati > Actinomycetota > Actinomycetes > Mycobacteriales > Nocardiaceae > Nocardia > Nocardia sp. BMG51109. The sequence goes on along the minus strand of NZ_JAFQ01000004.1, from coordinate 7,622,699 downwards.
ACGAGATCGTTCGCCATCTCGCCGCCGGTGGGGCTTCGGTCGCCGCCGTCGACAACGACGAGCGCCGGCTGAAGGAGATCTCCGTGCAGCTGGTCGGGGAGGGTCTTCCGGTGGCCGCCTATCCCCTGGACGTCACCACCAGCGCCGCGGTCGATGACGGCGTCGCCCGGATCGAGGCCGAACTCGGCCCGATCGATGTGCTGGTCAACGCGGCCGGCGTGCTCCGGCACGGCAGCGCGACCGAACTGTCCGACGCGGATTGGGCGAATACGTTCGCGGTCAACACGACCGGTGTGTTCTTCGTCAGCCGCGCGGTCGGCGCGCGGATGATTCCGCGCCGGCGCGGGGTGGTCGTCACCATCACCTCGAATGCGGCGACCGTTCCTCGCACCGGTATGGCGGCCTACAGCGCCTCGAAGGCGGCGGCGACCATGCTCAGCAGATGTCTCGGGCTCGAACTCGCCCGGTACGGCATCCGGTGCAATTCGGTCGGGCCCGGCTCCACCGATACCGCGATGCTGCGAGGTCTGTGGAACGACGGTGGCGCGGAGCGGATCTCGATCGACGGTAAGCCGGAGGAGTTCCGGCTGGGCATTCCGCTCGGCCGAATCGCGCAGCCGGCCGATATCGCGAACGCGGTCGGCTTCCTCGTGTCCGCCGCCGGGAAGCACATCACGATGCAGCACTTGACCGTGGACGGCGGCGCCGGGCTCGGCGCATAGGGAGAGGAATACAGCACGTGGGAATTCCCGAGATCACTTCGTACCCCATGCCGACAGCGGACAGCCTGCCGCCCAATATCGCGGACTGGACTGTCGAGCCGAGCCGGACCGTGCTTCTCGTGCACGATATGCAACGCTATTTTCTGCAGTTCTTCCCTCAGGATGCCGAGCCGGTCCGGCAGCTGATCGCCAACACCGCGGCGTTGCGCGAGCGCTGTAAGGCCCTGGGCATCCCGGTGGCGTATACCGCCCAGCCCGGTGACATGACCGTCGAACAACGCGGCCTGTTGCGCGACTTCTGGGGACCGGGGATGTCCGTATCGCCGGTGCATCGCCGGATAGTGGACGAGCTGGCACCCGACGACGAGGACTGGGTGCATACGAAGTGGCGCTACAGTGCGTTCCATCGGTCCGATCTGCTCGATCGTCTTCGGGCACACGGCCGCGACCAGCTCATCTGCTGTGGGATCTACGCCTATACCGGGGTCCTGATGACCGCCGTCGACTCCTACACCCACGACATCGAGACGTTCTTCGTCGCCGATGCGGTCGCCGATTTCACCGAGCAGGACCATCGGCTCGCGGTGCGCTATGCGGTGAGCCGGTGCGCGGTCGTGACCACCACGGCCGACATTCTCGCGGCCCTGGACAGTTCCGTGCCGACAGCCGGGGGAACTCGATGACGAGCGGCGGCGTGCTCGACCGGATTCTGCTCCCGGACCCACCGCCGTTCGCGTTGCTGTACCGGCCGGGGCAGACCGCCGGGGTGGTCGATGTGATCGTCGGCCAGGTCGAGACGGTCGAATCGCTGGCGGGCCTACCGCTGCCGGATTTCTCCGGCAGCGCCCGGCCCGAGATGCTCGCCATGGTGCCCTACCGGCAGATCGGCGAGCGCGGCTTCGCCGGCAACGACGACGGCACGCCGTTGCTGGCGTTGCGGGTGCAGGACTGGGAACAGCGCACGCTCGCGGAGATATTCGGCGCGGTTCCGGTGGTCCCGCTCCGGGTGCAGGGCGGCGGCTTCGATGTCTCCGACGAGGATTTCGCGGACACCGTGCGGCGCGTCGTCTCCCAGGAGATCGGGCAGGGTGCGGGCGCCAATTTCGTTGTCAGCCGGTGCTATTCGGCCGAGCTGCACGAATTCTCGCCGGCGCAGGCGCTCACGGTGTTCCGGAACCTGCTCGAACGCGAGCAGGGCACGTACTGGACGTTCGTCGTCCACACCGGCGACGTGACATTGGTCGGCGCGACGCCGGAACGACACATCAGCGTGCTCGACGGTGTGGCCACCATGAACCCGATCAGCGGCACCTACCGATATCCGCAGGACGGGCCGGAACTGGACGAACTCATCGACTTTCTCGGCGACGAGAAGGAGATCGATGAGCTGTACATGGTGGTCGACGAAGAGCTGAAGATGATGGCTCGGATCTGCCCGTCGGGTGTGCGCGTGGACGGCCCGTATCTGAAGGAGATGGCCAGGCTCGCGCATACCGAGTACTTCATCAGCGGGCACACGGCGATGGATCCGCGAGATATCTTGCGTACCACGATGTTCGCCCCCACGGTCACCGGCAGTCCACTCGAGAACGCCTGTCGCGTGATCACCCGGTACGAGCCGCGGGGCCGCGGCTACTACAGCGGAGTCCTGGCGCTCATGGGCCACCACGAGGACGGTAGTTACGCGCTGGACTCGTCGATCCTGATCCGCATGGCCGAGATCGACCGCGGCGGACGGATGCGGGTTCGTGTCGGGGCCACCCTCGTGCGTCATTCCGACCCGCTCGCCGAGGCGGCCGAAACCCGGGCCAAGGCGGCCGGGCTGCTCGCGGCGGTGGGTTCGCGACGCCTGGGCGACCACCCCGACGTCCGGGCGGCGCTGCGTCGCCGCAATGATCACGTCGCGCGGTTCTGGCTCGGCGAGGAGCGGACGGCCGCCGCGGCGCCCGCGCTGGTCGGCCGCAATGTCCTGGTGGTAGATGCGGAGGACGACTTCACCGCCATGCTGGCCCTCCAGTTGCGGTCGTTCGGGCTGACGGTGGATGTGTGCGGTTCGGGCAGGCCGTATCGCATCGAAGACTACGACCTGGTGTTGCTCGGGCCGGGACCCGGCAATCCGGCCGACCGTGACGACGAGCGCGTGCGTCACCTCGAGCAGACGGTGCGCCGGCTGCTCGACGAGCAGCGTCCCTTCCTCGCGGTATGCCTGAGCCATCAGGTGCTGTCCCGGGTGCTCGGATTCCCGCTGCGCCGGAGGGAAACACCCAACCAGGGCGTCCAGCGGGTGCTGCCGCTGTTCGGCGAGCAGGTCCGCGTCGGCTTCTACAACACCTTCAACGCCCTGTCGGCGACCCCCGTGCGGATCTGCGACCCGGTCGGGCCGGTCGAGGTCAGCCGGGACGAGCTCACCGGCGAAGTCTATGCGTTGCGCGGCAATGGTTTTCGTTCTGTGCAATTCCACGCGGAGTCGCTGCTGAGCGAGGACGGGTCGGCAATCCTGCGGAGAATGCTGCTCGAGCTGCTTCCCGTGCCCTCGATCGCGTGATCCTGGAACTGAGAGGAGAGTTGTATGGCAACGGTTCTCGTCGTCGGTGGGGGCATCGGCGGACTGGCCACCGCGCTCAGCGTCGCGTCCGCGGGTTTCGATGTCACCGTGTGGGAACGTAGCGATGTCTTCGCCGAGCTCGGTGCCGGAATCCAACTTGCTCCCAATGCTTTTCATGCGCTCGACCGGCTCGGCGTCGGCACGGCCGTGCGCGACCGAGCGGTGCTCGTCGACGAGCTGCGACTGATGGACGCCGTTACCGGCGAACCGATCGTGCGGTTCCCGCTGACCGGCGCGTACCGCGAGCGGTTCGGCAACCCCTATTCGGTGGTGCACCGCGGCGACCTCTACCAGCCGCTGCTCGACGCCTCCCGGGACCACGATGCCATCGAGCTGTGCGGTGGCAGGCGGGCGACCGGATACGAGGAGGACGACGACGGCGTCACCGTCTTCGACGAGCACGGGCACAGCCGCCGCGGCGACCTCCTGATCGGTGCGGACGGGATCCGCTCGACCATCCGGCGCGCGCTGCTCGACGACGGCGATCCGCGGGTCACCGGCCACACCATCTACCGCAGCCTGGTACCGATGGATGCCGTGCCGCGGACGCTACGGTCCGAGGCGGTGACATTGTGGGCGGGGCCCGGTTGGCATCTGGTCCATTACGCCATCGCGGGCGGCAGCATGCTGAACGTGGCCGCGATCCGCGACGATCGCGCAGCGAATGTCATTGTCGGGCAACCGGTCCCGGATGCCGAGGTGGTGAAGGAATTCGCCGGGCTCACCGGCGTTCCGCGCCGGATTCTCGACCTGGGACGGGAATGGCGGCGCTGGGTGTTGTGCGACCGCAATCCGGTCGCGGACTGGGCTCATGGGCGGGTCGCGCTGCTCGGTGATGCCGCCCACCCGATGCTGAACTACGCGGCGCAGGGTGCGGCGATGGCACTGGAAGATGCGGTGGTGCTCGGTCGTTTGCTGACACCCGGCGGCAATCACGTCGAACGACTGCGCGCCTACAACGGTGCGCGGCGAGAGCGGGCCGCCCGAGCCCAGCTGATCGCGCGGGCGATGGGTGGATTGCTCTACCATCCGGCGGGCGCGGCCGCGCGGTCACGTAACGAACGGCTGCGCGCGATGTCCGCGGATGAGCTGCACGACCGGGTGGCGTGGCTGCACGGGGTGCGGGAGTTCGACGCTCTCGGGGCGCCGATCGTCCCGGAGGCAGCGCTGTCGGCCTCCGGTCCGGGACGGTCGGACTGAGCCCGGCCGAGCCGAAAACGACGGCGGCCGGCCGTCGTTTTCGGCCTCGGGATCAGACGCCGGGGTAGTCCATCGTGTTCCGGGCCTGGCGCAGGGCCCGTGCCCACCAGGACAGTTCGTCGAGCAAGGTGTCGGCGGCCGCCTCGAGTGCCTGGGCGTTCCTCGGAATTCCGTTGTCGTCGAAGCAGGTCCAGAACTGCGCGAAGCTGATCGTTTCCCGGATCGTCACGGCGCGCAGTTCGGCGAAGACCGGGCGCAGCTGTTCCACCGCGCGCAGCCCACCGGAGATCCCGCCGTAGCTGACGAAGCCTACCGGCTTCCCCCGCCACTCCGGATTGATCGAGTCGATGGCGAGCTTGAGCGCGGCGGGATAACCGTGGTTGTACTCCGGGGTGACGACCACGAAGGCGTCCGCCGCGCCGACGCGCGCCGCCCAGGCGCGGACATCCGGCGAGTCGTACTCCCCGGACGGCACCGGCTTCGCCTGCTGGGTCAGCGGCAGTGACAGGTCTGCCACATCGATCGTGTCGAGCTTCATCTCCGGGCGCTGTTCGATGCGGTTCTGCATCCAGGACGCGGCGGTCGGGCCGAACCGTCCCTCCCGTACGCTGCCGCAGATGAGTGCGACCCGGAACTGATCGGACGCCATGAATATCTCCTCGGGTAAGCAATCGAATCGTCTGCAAGTGGTGTCGGTAGCGGCGATCGGCCTCCGGTGAAGGCGATCCGTCATTGACCGTAAAACCTCAATAGGAATTGAGGTCAACTGTTGGATAAACGCCCCTCCAGCAGCATTTTTCCGTACATTGGCACGAGCGGTTTTCGCGCTCAGCGGGTCATTTCGGCATGCCAGGCGGTGCCCTCGGCGATGGGCGCCCGGTTCAGCAGCGGTCGCCACCAGCCCTCGTTGGCCGTATACCAGCGGATCGTTTCGGCGATCCCGTCCGGCCAGTCGACGGTCGGTGCCCAGCCCAGCTCGGTACGCAGTTTGGTGGAGTCCAGCAGATAGCGCCGGTCGTGCGAGGGCCGGTCGGGCACGATCGTCTTGAGGGAGGCGGGCAGGCCGAGCCCGGACAGCACCGCGTCGGCGATCCCTTCGATGTCGACCTCGTGTCCGCTACCCACGTTGTAGGTCTCGCCGAGGCGTCCGTGGTGCAGCACCGTGTCGATGGCCCGGCAGTGATCTTCGACGTGCAGCCATTCCCGCCGGTTGCGAGTGGAGGCGTACAGCGGCAGCTGCTCACCGGACAGGGCGCGCGTGATGAACAGCGGGACAACCTTTTCCGGGAACTGGTACGGCCCGTAGTTGTTGGAGCAGTTGGTGATGGTAACCGGTAGGTCGTAGGTCGACCGGTACGCGCGCACCGCATGGTCGCCGCCGGCCTTCGCGGCGTTGTACGGCGTGCGCGGCAGGTACGGAGAACTCTCGGTGAAGGCGCTGTCGTCCTCCAGATCGAGGTCGCCGTACACCTCGCAGGTCGAGATGTGGTGGAACCGCGAGACCCCGGTCCTGCGGACGGCGTCCAGCAGCGCCTGAGTACCCATCACATTCGTGGCGAAGAAGTCCCCGGGCCGCAGAATGGCCAGGCTGTTGTGCGACTCCGCGGCGAAATTGACCACCACATCGACCCGGTGTGCACGCAGAACCTCTTCGACCAGCTCCTGATCGCGAATGTCGCCGTGCACGAACGGGATCGAGGACAGGCCGGCGAGGTTGTCCCGATTACCGGCATAGGTCAGCGCGTCGAGGGCCACGACGGTGTCGCCCGGATGGGTGCGGCGCCAGTATCGGACGAAGTTGGCGCCGATGAAACCGGCCGCTCCGGTGATGAGCAAGGTGGACAAGGCAGCTCCTTCGATGACGGCGGAATATTGTGGTTCACCCGGAACATGTTGTCCGGGTCGTAGCGCGCCTTCAGCCGGGCCAGACGCGTGTAGTCCGATTCCTCGTAGGCAGCGCGAACGGCTTCGGGCGATCGGTTCGTGGTACCGGAGAGAAAATTGAGCGTCTTGCGCCCCGTATCCCACGGGGCCATCGTCTCGAACAGATGCTCCTGGGCGGCCCGGATCCGGTCGTCGCGTTCGCCGTCCAGTTTCGACACCACATAGAGCTGAAAGGCCCCCAGCGTGCGGGCGACCGCGCTCGGCCGCACGGGCGGCCGAGCGAGGGCTCCGCCGAGGTGCCGGATCTCCACCGCGAACAACGCATCGAGGGTCGGCGTGATCAGCGACAGGAGGGTCTCCGCCGCGGCCTCGTCCAACTCCCGCAGCTGGGTGGACTGATTGCGGGTGGGCGCCGGCTCCTCGGGGTCGGCGTGGATGCGGCCGACCTCGGCATAGGGAATCGTGGTGACGGTGTCCAGCAACGGTATCGCGATATTCCGCAGCGGCCGAACCACACTCTCGCCCTTGCCCGAGTCCCCGGCGTAGGCGATTCGGATGTGTGCGATGTACCGCCCGCGCAGCGGGGCGGGAATCGGCGGCAGGTCCGGAAACGGGAGAAGCGCCAGCGAGGAGGACATCTCCTCGGGTGTCTCGACCGCCCAGCGCCGGTAGGCGTGTAACACCTCCGCGAGCTGCTCGCCCGCGAAATACAGTCCGCCGCCGTATAATTCGGCCACGGGAAACAGGTCCATCGTCATCCCCGTCACGATGCCGAAATTGCCGCGTCCGCCGCGCAGCGCCCAGAACAGCTCGGGGTCGGCTGTGGGCGATACTCGCCGCGGCGATCCGTCGGCGGTGACCACCTCGAGGGCGCGCACGTGATCGGCGGCGAACCCGTAGCGCCGCGACAGCGCACCCATGCCGCCGCCGAGCGTATAACCCACCGCGCCGACCTGTGGCGCCGAACCGGCAAGGGGCGCAAGGTCGTACGGCGCGGCGAGATCGAGCACCGTACGCCAGCTGGTCCCGGCGGACACCCAGGCGGTTCCCGCCTCCGGGTCGACCCGCGCGTCGTTCATCCGCCGGGTGCTCACCAGCACCGCATCCGTCGCGGCCGGTCCGACCCCGTGGCCGGTGGACTGCACGGCGACCGTCAGTCCGTGCGCGGCCGCGAAACGCACCGCGGCCATCACGTCGGCGGGTCCGTCGGCGGCGACGATCAGTGCCGGATGATGTTCCACGGACTGCTCGAAGCACGCCGCTTCGGCCGAGTATCCCGGCGCACCCGGCAGCAGGACCGCTCCGGACACCTCCGCACGCAGGCCGGCAACGTCGCTGTCTCTCATACCGCTCAGGTTATGGGCGTCGGTTAGAGGGATTCTGGAGTATATCGGCGCTCCAGCGATTCTCCAGACGCGCATCATGTTTCCCACTATCGCGATGCTGAATCCTGTAGTACGCAACAGTCAGGTAATCCGGCAGGAGGTCTTCGGTGCTCATTTGCCTGAACACCATCAGGGTGAAGGGTTCGACCGGCGAGTACGAAGCGGTGTACCGCGAGGGCAGCGACTACATGGCCGCCCAGCCCGGGCATATTCGGCACAAATTGCTTCGCTCGACCCAGGATTCGACCCTGTACTTCAGTATCGCCGAATGGCGGGATCCGGAGTCGTTCGAAGCGTTGGACAACGACCGGGTTCGCGCCATCTTCGATCGAGCGAAGGATTTTATCGAGGTCGAGAGCCACCTGTGCGTGACCGTCTATCAAGGCATTTCCGAGGGCGTCACCGCCGACGAGCCGAGGTGATCGACGTGAAAATTGGTATCGCGCACACCACGCTGCTCGAGGACGACGGCTCGATCCCGGACCCCGCCGAGGTGGCGCGCCACCTCGAGGGGCTCGGGCTGGATTCGATGTGGGCCAGCGACCACCTCGCCTGGGGCACGCCGATCCTGGAGTCCACGCTGGCGCTGGCCGCCGCGGCCGGTGTCACGGAGCGAATCGAACTCGGGTTTTCCGTCATGCAGCTGGCCCTGCGCCCGATCGCCTGGGCGGCAAAACAGATCGGCACGCTACAGACACTCTCCGCGGCGCGGGTGCAGCTGGGCGTCGGCATCGGTGGATACCCGGCCGACGAATGGCCGGCCGCCGGGCAGTCGCTGATCGGCCGGGCCCGCCGCACCGACGCCGCGCTGCGCGTGCTGCCCGATCTGCTGGTCGGCAAGCCGACCGAGCTGCCCGGTGTATCGGGGTCCGCGGTGACGCTCCGGCCCGGTGCGCCGATGCCGCCGATCTGGATCGGTGGCGACTCGGAGGCGGCACTGCGGCGGGCGGCCCGGTTCGGTGACGGCTGGTTGCCCGCGTCGATCACGTTGCCGCGGTTGCGCGCCGGCCGCGATCGCCTCGAGCAGCTCAGCGGGCCGGAAGGCCGCCCGGCGCCGGTCACCGGTATCTCCGTCTTCGGGACTCTGAACGCTCACCTGGGCGGAATGAGCCGGGCGGCGCTGGTGGACATGATGGCCGGCGGATGGGGTTTCGACCGGGATGTGGCCGAAGCCGCGGTGCTCAGCGGCACCCCGGACGCGGTCGCGGAACGCCTTGCCGCATATCGCGATTGCGGCGTCGAGCACGTCGTTGTCTGCCCGCTCGGCAACTCCTGGCGACGCCAGTGCGAGTTGCTGACCGAGGCCGTGTCCCTGCTGGGCTGACCGGGAGGTCCGGATGCCTGGCGACCGTGCGCCGGACCCCGCCGGGCCGGATGCTGGCGGGAACGGCGGTTCTCCGCGCAACGTGCCGGTCCGGCTGGTTCGATGGCCTGCCGAGGCCGACCTGCTGGACCACTACCGCACAACGGGTCAGACCCGCCTGGTCGTGGTCGAGGGTGGCGCCGCCCCGCCGCTGTCGTGCGATATTCACGAAGACTGGGTCCGGACCTCGATTTCACGCGCCGATCTCGAGAATCGGCTGGCCACCCTGCGCGAGCGGGTGCGCGCTGCCGCCGTGCCGCGACTGGACCGCAACGGCTGCCTTCGGTACGGCGGGCGCTCCGTCGCCCTGTCCATGACGCAGGTACAAATTCTGGATGAACTCGTGAAGAATTTCGATAATGTCGTCCCGCGCCATGCGCTGACCGTACGGATAACTCGGATCAACAGGAACCGGGCCACCCGGAATACGCTGGACCTCCACATCATGCGGTTACGGCGCCGGATAACTCCGCTCGGCTTGATGATTCGGACGGCGTGGGGCCGGGGTTACGTGTTGCAGCCGCTCGTCACGTAGCCCGGAAGGCGCATGGCCAGTAACTCTATGTCGACTCCATCGGGTCACCATGCGAGTCTGGAATGGTCGATCTCGTGAAATTTTTATTCATCGCAGGATGTAGTTCGGCAACGATTTTCTCGATGTCCCCGTTCGCCACCACGGCGCGTAATGCCGGGCACGAGATACTGCTGGCCTCCAACGATGGCATGATGCCCGTCGCGGCGTCGGTCGGTATTCCACCCGTCTCGGTCACCGAGCGCACCATGCTCGACTTCTTCGTCACGGATCGTCAGGGCAACGAGCTGAGCTGGCCGACGGATCCGGTCGAGCACATGATGTTCATCGGGCGCGGGTTCGGCCGGCTGGCCGCGACCAGCATGCCGCCGCTGCTCGAGCTCGTCCGGGACTGGAAGCCGGACGCGGTGGTCGGCGGAACGCTGTCGTTCGCGGCGGCACTCCTCGCCCGCAGGCTCGGTGTTCCCTACGTCAGGCAGATGTGGGACTCCGGCGAACCGCCGGAGGCCGATCGGGGTGCCGCCGAGGTGCTCGGGCCGGAGCTGGCCGAGTTCGGGCTGACCGACCTGCCCACGCCGGACATGCTGATCGAGGTCTGCCCGCCGAGCGTGCGCGCGAAGGACGCCCCCGAGGCGCAGTTCATGCGCTTCGTGCCGTTCACCGCGCAGCGCGAACTCGAACCGTGGATGTATACCCGCGGCGACCGCCGCCGCATCTGCGTGACCGCCGGCTCCCGGGTCTCGCGGTCGCAGTACCTGGACTATCTGCGCGATCTGGCCGCGAAGGTGAAGCCGCTGGATGTCGAGCTCGTGATCGCGGCACCGGACGAGGTCGGAGCCGATCTGCGCGCGGAGCTGGGCGTGCGGGCCGGCTGGCTGCCGATGGACGTGGCGATTCGCACCTGCGATCTGGTCGTGCACCATGCGGGCGGCGTCACCTCGATGACCGCCATGAGTGCCGGTGTGCCGCAACTGTTGCAGCCGAATATGCCACGTTCGTACGCCCCGGCCCGGCGCCTCGCCGACTTCGGTGCGGCCCAGGTGCTGATGCCGGGTGAGGACACCCCGGATCGAGTGGTCGCCGCCTGCGAGGAACTGCTGACCGATCCTTCCTACGCCGCGCGGTCGAGGGAGTTGGCGGCCGAGATCAAGGCGTTGCCGAGCGTCGTCGACGTGCTCGGGGCAGTGGAAAACCTGGTCGTGAGTTAGAGGAGGAACGCATATGTGCGGGATGGTCGGCTGGGTCGGTTACGACCGCGATCTGCTCGGGCACCGCGGTGTCGTCGAGGCGATGACGGAGACGATGGTCTGCCGGGGGCCGGACGACGAAGGGGTCTGGGCGAGTAGCCACGCCATCCTCGGCCATCGTCGGTTGTCCATCATCGATCGGGAATACGGTCGTCAGCCGATGGTTTCGGCCCGGGCGCCCGAGGCCGTGCTCACCTACACCGGTGAGGTGTACAACTTCCGCGAGCTCCGTTCCGAATTGCGCGGCCGCGGACACGAATTCGAGACACGCAGCGATACCGAGGTGGTCCTGCGCGCCTATCTCGAGTGGGGCGAGGGGTGCGCGGAGCGGCTCGTCGGCATGTTCGCCTTCGCCATCTGGGATATCCGGACCGAGACCCTGGTCCTGGCTCGCGACCGGATGGGAGTCAAGCCGCTCTACTACTACCCGACTCGCGACGGAATGCTGTATGCCTCCGAGCCGAAGGGGATTCTGACTCATCCCGAGGCCCGCGCCGCGGTGGACCGGGACGGTCTGCGGGAGATGTTCAGCATGGTGCACACCCCGGGACACGCCGTCTTCAAGGGCCTGCGTGAGGTGCTGCCCGGAACCATTGTCACCTTGTCGCGCAACAAGATTCAGCATCACCGGTACTGGCGGTTGACCGCCCGGGAGCACACCGATGACCTCGACACGACCATTCGGACGGTGCGCGAGCTGCTCGACGAGGCGGTGACGGGGCAGTTGTTCGCCGACGTCCCGGTGGGCACCCTGTTGTCGGGCGGGCTGGACTCGAGCGCGGTCACGGCTTTCGCGTGCCGGGCCATGGCGGAGCGTGGCGCGACCGAGCGGCTTCCCGCGTTCTCGGTGGACTTCAGCGGTCATGCCGATCGCTTCTCCACCAATATGCAATGGGCCGACTCGGATACGCCGTACGCCATCGAGGTGGCGCGGCACGTGGGCGCCGAGCACGTCACCATCGAGCTGGACAACGAGGACGTCCTCGACCCGTCCGTGCGCGAGGCCGTTCTGCGGGCACAGGATCTGCCGATCTCCACCGGCGATATGGAGTACTCGCTGTATCTGCTGTGCCACAGGTTACGCAGGCGGGTCACGGTGGCGCTGTCGGGCGAGGCTGCCGACGAGTTGTTCGGTGGTTACACCTGGTTCCACGATCCGGTTGCGGTGTACGGCGATACGTTCCCGTGGCACGATCCGTTCACGAAACTCGGTGGCGTCGATGCCCTTCGGGAGGTCGGCCTGTGGGACCAGCTGGAGCTGGGGCCCTACATCGAGCAGCGGTACCGGGAGGCCCTGGCCGAGGTGCCGCGGTTGGACGGCGAAACCGGCCTCGAGGCACGGATGCGCGAGATCGGCTACCTCAACCTGACCCGGTGGGAGACGTTCCTGCTGGACCGCAAGGATCGGGTCAGCATGGCCACCGGACTCGAGGTCCGGGTGCCCTTCTGTGATCACCGGCTCGTCGAATATGTGTTCAACGCGCCCTGGTCGATGAAGAACTTCGACGGTCGGGAGAAGAGTTTGCTGCGCGCGGCGATGCGTGGCATCCTGCCGGATTCGGTACTCGATCGTAAGAAGAATCCGTACCCCGCGACCCAGGATCGTAAATACGAGGTAGCGCTGCGGGAATATGTGCAGAAATTATTGGCGAGCGGTGCGCCGGTACTGCAACTGGTGCCCGAAGCGGGTATCAGGGCATTGCTGGATCGGCCGGCGGGCTCCTATGTCGTGGGTGGTCCCTGGAGCGCCCGTGCCGTGCTCGAGCGGCTTGTGGAGTTCAACTCCTGGATGAGCGCCTACGGCGTCGAGTTGGAGCTTTGACACCTGCCGAAGGGATACTCCTGTCCGCGGCGACGTCGCCGATCGGGTCGGGAGATGAAGAGGGCGCCGGGTCGGCGGCCGTGTGGCCGCCGACCCGGCGCCCTTCTCGCGTCGTATGGGGCGTGGACGGGCGAGGGCAGCGGTATTCGGTACCGTCGAAATGGGTTCGCGCACCCTTGTCGAAGCCGACGTGCGGGGCCGCGTCGAGGTGCTGAAAACATTCCCGGAGGTCGGCTCGTATCTAATGAGACTTGACGAAACATAAAATGTGACATCTTGACAGCATTTAGACCGTGCAGTATCGTTGATGTTAAATTATCGTGATAGGGCGACAATGTAGTCGCGAGGGATGGCGATGATAATTCATAAGGGGGTGACGGGGGCTCGGGGTAGCCTTCGGAGCGTAACGGGAGGGACACGGCAGGGGTGTCCGGATTTCAGGTCGGCCGGGGGGCGATTCGTGGGATGTCTGATTGCGCCGATGGAATTGGCAAGAATTCCCGATGAGCGGCCTTGTCGCGAGTACGGCCCCGTGATTCGACGCAGATTTCTGCAAGTTGCAGTTTTCGATTGAGAGCGATTCGCCGAATATTCATGTCGTCAGATCGTACGCTCGTTCGAACGGTCGGCGATGTATCTTACGAATCATGAACGGCGGTCCTCGTCATGTTGTCCGTGACGTTATGTTAGTGAGAGAAGATTGATGAACTTCGGTGTTCTTGGATCCTTGTCCATGGACCATAATGGAATTTGCTACCTGCCGACGGCACAGAAACAACGGCAACTGCTTGCTCTGCTGCTGCTCAACGCCAACAGATTCGTGCCGACCGAAAAGTGCATCAAAGAGCTGTGGGACGACGCTCCGCCCCGGACGGTGATTCCCACGCTGCACACCTATGCGCTACAGCTTCGCCGCCGACTCGCCGAGTCGCCGAGTGTCGGTTCACTGGCCGCCGCGCACGAGACCCTGGTGACCTGCAAGGGCGGCTATCGCCTGGTGGTGGGCGATGATTCGCTCGACCTGATCGAGTTCGAACGACTGACCCGCGCCGCGCGCGACGCGGCATGTCATCACGACCGGGTGAAGATTGCCGATATTCTGCGGCAGGCATTGATGTTGCGACGGGGCAGGGCCCTCTCGGACATCGAGCCCGGTCCGTGCCTGCGCCCCCAGATCGAACGTCTGGAGGAAGAGCAGATCTCGCTGATGGAGCAACTGTACGACGCCGAGCTCGGACTGGGGCGGCACCGCACCATTCTGGGCGAGCTGAACGCGGCGGCCGCAGAATATCCGTTCAACGAACATATTCAGGAGCAGTACATGCTGGCTCTCTACCGCTCGGGCCGCCAAGCTCGGGCGCTGGCGACTTTTCAGCAATTACGCAAGACGCTCAACGAAGAACTCGGCCTCGAACCGGCTCAATCGGTCCGGCAGTTGCACGAGGCCATCATTACCGCGGACCCGGGACTCGAACTCGAAGCGTGTTGAGGAAGCATGATTTCTGCAATAGGATATTCGGAATATCTTCGTCGGCGAGTTGCTCCCATTATTCACGAGATGAACGGGTCTGCCGGTCCGGTTACGGTGGGAACCGGGTATCCGCGGGACCTTTCGCCCGCCGATGATTCCATACCCCTGGACACGATGACCCGAACGGAGGTTCTGAACGATACCGGCATCGACTGCGTATACATATCCAGTGCGACCGGACGGCATTTCGATGACTGCCGCGCCGCGCTGACGGCAGGGAAAAACATTCTGGTGGAGAAGCCGATCTGTCTGCGTGCCGACGAGGTACGAGAACTCGACGCCCTGGCGCACGAGCAAGGCCGCACCGTCTTCGAATGCCTCTCCTATCCGTACCACCCGGCCTGGGGGGCATTCGTCGAGGAAGCGGCGCTCCTCGCGCGGGCGCCGCAGGTGGCGATCACGGCGTCTTTCCGCATACCGGAGCGCCCCGCCGAAGATTTTCGATGGGCTGCCGAGCACGGCGGCGCCGTCGCGGACCTCGGCACCTACTGCGTCGATGCGTTACTTCGTCTCGGTGCTCCGGCCTCGGCCCTTCGACCGAGTTCGGTGCGGTCTCCCGGCCGCGAGACCGGGTCGGTGCGTGCGAGCCACGACGGCGCCTCGACAAGGACCACATACCGCGGGCTGTGGTCGATCGGGGAGCGGTACGAGAACGTTGTTTCGGTATCGGACGGTATCCGTCGGATCGAACTGGAACGAGTATTTTCGTTCCCGCCGAATTTCGCTCCCCGAATCCGTCGGCGCCGGAGCGTGGCCGACGATCGGACTGCGGCGTTCACCATCGCGCCGGCGAACATGACGGAGCTGTGTCTGAAAACCGGCTCGAAACACATTGTCGACCCGGAGACGACAGGCGTCGTGCACCGAGACGGCATTCTCCGCCGGGTATCCGTCCTGGAGGCGGCCGCGACCCGTGCGCCTACGACCCGAGATGGCACCCTCGAGGAGACCTCCCATGAACACTGACACATATCCGGCGAAGTCGTTCCGCATGCCGTCGATCACGCGGGCCGCGGCCGGCTCGCTCATCTCGGCGGTGCACGAGGCGGCGGCCGGCATCGGCTTCGAGGCCGTTGTCGCCGTTACCGATGCCGGCGGTCACCTGAAGGCGTTCGACCGTGCTGACACAACGCCTTTCCTCGCGGCCGAGACCGCCGTCGGCAAGGCATGGACCGCAGCGTCCTTCCATGTCGCCACGCATGTGTTGAACGAGTACGTGGCGAATCCGAAGGTCGCTCCCCTGGCACATCACCCGCGTCTGGTCGCGGTCGGCGGTGGTTATCCGATCACCGAGGACGGCCGGTGCATCGGTGGCCTCGGCGTCGCCGGCGGTAGGCACGAGCAGGACCGAGAAGCCGCCGAAGCGGCCCTGGCCTGCCTCGGTTTCGACGTGGGCGGGGGCTGAATTACGTGGCGCCGGCCTTTAGGCCGTGTCGGACACGGGCAGTACGCCGATCGGGGAGACCGGTGTCTCCCCGATCGCTGTTACGGGCGGCGGATCGTCAGGACGTCGGCGAGCGGGCGCCGGGGTGTCGGCGGCAGCTCCGGTTCGTCGGAGGGGGCGGTGCCGATGCGGATCACGGCCTGCGGCACCGCGTGGTGGGGGAGCAGGTCCGCGATCGCCCGCCGACCGGCCGCCAATTCGGTGACGTGGGTGACCGCGCAGGTCGCCAGGCCCGCGGTGGTGCATTCGAGCAATATCGCCGACAGCGCCTCGCCGGTGTGCAGCCAGTGCGGCACCGACTCACCGGTGGAGCCGAGTGCCACCACCTCGGCCTGGTCGGTGAGTTCGGCCCGGCGCACGGAGTGCGGTGCGGAGGGGAACACGCGCCCCACGTCGACGCGGGCGAATTCGGCATCCGAGACCAGCGCGCTGCGCGGGACTCCTTCTGGAACGCCGGAATGTCCTGCCCACCAATGTAATTCCATCTGATACATGTCGTCGTGCTTGCGTGCGGCCGCGGCCTGCGCAGACAGGCCGGCCAACCGCGCGCGGGTACTTTTATCGAGCACGTCGAGGGTGGTCTCGTGCGGTGACGCCAGTTTCCGCAGCGAGTGCAGGAGGCCGTTCCAGCCCTGCGGCGGGAGCAGAGGTAACCGGTCGGTGCGCCGCCGCGCGATCATCTCCGCGCGTGTCGCAACCCCCGCCGGCGGGTTGGGCCACGGCCGGAACTCGATGGCCGCCAGATAGTTGGGCCGGTGCGGGTCGGGCATGCGGGTGGTATCGGTGTGCCAGCCGTGCGCGGCGAAGGCGGTGCGTGCGTGGTGCAGCACGGCGCCGCAGCTGATCACCTGCTGGCGGCCGTGCGGGTCGGTGGCGGGCAGCATGCGGTCGGGATCGGTGTGCAGGTGCAGCCGGATACCGTCGAACGTCCAGTGCCATGGCTGAGTGTTGTGTACCGACGGTGCCCGCTGTGCCAGCCGCAGCACTGTCAGGACCGTGTCGTTGTCCGGTCCGGTGCGGATATCGGGGGTGTTCGGAGAGGTCATGGTTCCAGCCTCCGGATGGGTTCGGTGACCTGGTAGGGGTCTTGTGTCCGCGGCGGCCGGTCGATGGTCACTTTCCGTGCTGCGCGGAAACCGGGACCGTGCGCAATGCCTCGATCGCGGCGGTGAGCAGACCGCGGGCCTCGTCGGCGATCGATTGCAGACCGTCGTGGCCGGCGGCACGGACCAGGACGTCGGGATCGGCGGCTTCCACCAGCGTGCCGGAGTCGGCACCGCGCACTACGACGTTGCAGGGCAGCATGAGCCCGGCTTGGCGGTTCGCGGCGAGTGCCAGGGAGGCGAGCCGGGGATTGCACACGCCGAGGATCAGGTACGGCTCGATCTGCTCGCCGAGCCTCTCTCGCAACGTGGCCTGCACGTCGATCTCGGTGAGTACACCGAATCCCTGCTGCTGTAACGCTTCTCGCGTCATCTCCACGGCGTCGGCGAACGGCGCGTCGACGACGACTGCGATCGCCGGTGATGGCAGCACCGGAACGCGGATCTCGGTGACCAGCCGGCGCGGGTCGCTCACCTCGTCGGGACCGACGAGATAGACCTCGGTCGGCGGGCCGCTCGGCCGGTACCCGGCTTCGTGTACCCAGCGCTGCAGGGCGCGGTAGGCGCCGTCGAGCCCGGCGTAGCCGCCGCGATGGGAAGTCCGTGCCACGAGCATGCCGGGGACGACGATCACCTCCGCGCCGGACCGCAGGCTCAGCATGGGTGCCGGTTCGACCGGCACCCCGAAGCCCACCAGGGACGTGTCGCCGGTGGCCGACTCCTCGGAGAACGTGATGGTGGGTGCGCCGTTGGCGGTCAGCCCGGCCCGCTGCACGGTCGCCGTCAGTTCGCGTATGCCCGCGGCGATGTCCTCGCCGAGCCGGTCCGCACCGATCTCGCGTGGCAGCCGCAGCACGGCCTGCGGCGTGACCTCGCAGACGTCCACTCGATAGTCCATCGCACCCTCCTTCGCGGTCCTGAAACCGAGAATGCTCCGGCGATAAGACCGCGTCGAGAGACGAAAGACCCGTGATGCCACACGATCGGGCCGCGCAGTGGTTCGTACTGCAGTACTGGACCCATCGCGCCGCGCTGTGGGTTCGGGCGAATGCGGCCGGCGGGGTCGCGGGACTCGGGGTGTTCGGGCTGGTCACCACGCCCTTGTGAAGTATGTCGCCGCGGCCGATCGCGGCTCGCAGTATCGCACCGCACCTCCGTGCGTTGAACGGTTGCTCGCGGAGCGTTTCGCGCGCGGCGAGATCGACGAGGAGGAATACACGAGCCGCCTTGCGGCGCTGCGCGGGTCGGGGTAGGTCTGGCACACGGCCTGACGGTGGGAGAGCCGCCGACGCGACGTCGGGTACCGACCCGCTGCTCCGCTGGTCCGGCCGGGCGAATACGGCAGCCGGAGCGGTCGGCTCTCGGAGTCCATCCGTTGCGAACGCCGATGCCCTCGCCGCCTGCCGTGCAACCGTGCCGCTCGACACCCACTCATCCGGACGAAGGGGGCTGTCGACGTGCCGGACAGGCTGAAGATGACATTCACTCGGGACCGCCAAGGGTGGCGGGTGGCCGAAGACCCGGACAGAGATCGACCTTGGTCTCTGTCCGGAGCCGTACTGCGAGCGGGACGCTGAGCGGGTAACGGGTAGAGGAGGCTGTCATGGCAGGTGCAGGGACGAGCGCTACGCGAGCGACCATCGTGGTCGGTGCCGATGGATCGGAGGTTGCGCTGCAGGCCGTGGTCTGGGCCGCGGTCGAGGCGGCATCGTATCGTTGCGCGCTGCATATCATCACGTCCTTCGGGGTGGTCCCGAAGCCCGGGCTGGGCGCGATATTGTCCGCGAGCGAACAGCAGTGGCTGCGCGAGGACGGGGAACGCATCCTGGCCGAGGCGGCCTCGATCGCCCGGCATGCCGTTCCCGGCACCGAGGTGGTGATCACCACCGAGCTGACGTTCGACATGATCATTCCCACGCTGCTCGAACGATCGATGCAGGCGCGGATGATCGTGGTCGGCAGCCGCGGCCGGGGCGCCATCCGGCGCACATTGCTCGGATCCGTCAGCACCGCGACGAGTCGGCACGCGCGCTGCCCGGTTGCGGTCGTGCACGGCGACGCCGCCATCGACGCCGGACGGGCGGGCAAACCGGTGGTGGTCGGCGTCGACGGCACCGCCAACAGCGTCCCGGCGATCGAGATCGCCTTCGACGAGGCGTCGCAGCGGAAGGCAGGGCTCGTCGCGGTCCACGCCTGGAGCGATATGAGCGGCTACGACCTGCCCGTGGTCGGCTGGGAGGGCATCCGGGAAACCGAACAGGTACTTCTCGCGGAGAGCCTGGCCGGCTGGTTCGAGCGGTATCCGGACGTCGCGATCGAACGAGTCGTGGTGTGTGACAGCCCCACTCGCGCGCTGCTGGCCCGATCCGAGGACGCGCAGTTGCTGATAGTCGGCAGCCACGGACGCGGTGGTCTCCCCGGGATGGTCCTGGGCTCGACCAGTACCGCATTGCTGCACCTGGCCCATTGCCCGACGATCGTCGCGCCCAGCAGTGCCGCACGGGCTACCAGCACTGCGCCGGTAGCAGGTTCTGTGGGTGCGTAGATCGCGGAAATCGCGTACGAACGGAGATCGACGTGGCGCATCAGCACGACAACGACTTCCGTCAGTTGACATCCGCGGCCGTAGCGGTCGGTGTGGATGGGCCGGGGGGATTCCGAGCGTGCCCTGCGCTGGGCAGCGGGGCTCGCGGAGCAATGCGGCCGGGTGCTGCGGATTGTGCACGCACGCCATGGATCTGGTGGGGATGCGCCGGGTGCCCGGCACCTATGACGCGGTCGTGCCGCCCGTCGTCGATACCGTTCGCGCACACGGCGAATCCCTGATCGCTCGGGCCGCGCACATCGCTCGCACGGTCGCACCGTCGCTGCGGGTGACGACCGAGCTGTCGGAGGCCGCGCCGGCTCGGCTGCTCGCCGCGCACAGCGCCACCGCGTACATCACGGTGCTCGGTGCGGTGGGCACCGGGAGAATGTTCGCCCATCCGGGGTCGATTTTGCTCGCGGTGACTGCGCACGGTCACGGCACCGTCCTGGTTGTGCGTGGGGATACGAAGCAGGGCAATGTAATTCGCACTTCCGGTCCGGTCGTGGTGGGTATCGACGGCAGCCCGGTCGGTGAGGCGGCGATCGCGGAGGCTGCCGAGCGGCGCGCCGACCTCGTCGCCGTCCACGTGTGGATCGACTGGGACTACGAGCGTTCGCCGGCACGCACGACCCTTGCTTCCCGACGCCGGCCTGGAAACGGCCGAGCGGGCCATCCTCGCCGAACGGCTCGCCGGGTGGCAGGAGAAATACCCGGACGTGCCCGTCGTCCGCACGGTATACCTGCACAGCGGGCATCTCACCAGAAGGTCGAGGTCGAGTCCGGCGAATAGCCGAAAGCCCGGTCCGGATGCGGGAAACCGCAGCGGGCCGGGCGCTCGTCGCGTCCGGCGCCGCTGTTCAGGTTCGGATGCTTTTGCCCCAGGCCCAGTTCGCGATCTCCGGTGGGTCCTCGCCGAATCGGCAGGCATGCTCGTGGGCTCGCTCGAGCAGTCCGAGCAGATGTTCGCGCAGGTGGCCGATGCGGTCGTCGAGGCGTGGTACCCGTTCGATCGCGGCGAGGGCGAGGTGGTAGCGGTCGATGCCGTTCATCGCGCACATCTGGAACGGTGTTGTGGTGGTGCCGTTGTCGTGGAATCCGTGGACGTGCAGGCGGTCGTGGCCGTGGCGGCGGTAGGTGAGCTGGTGGATCAGCCAGGGATATCCGTGGAAGGCGAAGATCACGGGAGCGAACGGGGTGAAGATGTCGGTGTAGGTGTGGTCGGAAATTCCGTGAGGGTGCCGGTCGGCGGGGAACAGTCGCGCCAGGTCTACGACATTGACGACACGAACAGCCAAGTCCGGCACCAGTTCCCGAAGCAACGCCGCGGCGGCCAGGGTCTCCTGGGTGGGAACATCACCGGCGCATGCCAGCACGACTTCGGTGCCGCCGCCGAGATCCGAACTGGCCCAAGGCCACACGCTCAATCCCTGCGCGCAATGCTGTCGCGCTTCCGCGATGCCGAGGTATTGCAGGGCTGGTTGTTTGCCTGCGACAACCACATTCACGTATCCGCGGCTACGTAAGCAGTGGTCGAATACCTGCAGTAGACAGTTCGCGTCCGGGGGCAGATAGACCCGCGCCACCTCGGGACGTTTGCTGAGCACGTGGTCGATGAATCCCGGATCTTGATGGGATGCGCCATTGTGATCCTGCCGCCACACATGCGAGGTAACCAGATAGTTCAGGCTGGGAATCGGTTCGCGCCAGGGGTATTCAGCGGCCAGGTGCAGCCACTTCGCGTGCTGTACCACCATCGAGTCGACTACGTGCGCGAAGGCTTCGTACGTGGAGAACATACCGTGGCGGCCGGTCAGCGTGTAGCCCTCCAGCCAGCCCTGGCACAGGTGTTCGGATAACACCTCGAACACCCGGCCGTCCGGGGTGAGGCGGTCGTCACCGGGCCGCCGCGCCGCGCGCCAGCGGCGGCCGGTTGCTTCCAGTACCGCGTCGAGGCGATTGGAGGTGTGCTCGTCGGGTGAAAAGAACAACAGGTCATGGGGATTCGCCCGCAGGGCGTCGCGCAGATACCCTGCGAGCACACGGGTGGCCTCGCCGGTGATCTCGGCTGGCCGCGGAACCTCCAGGGCGTGTTCGGCCACCTCGGGCAGTCGAAGATCGATCTGGGTTCGGCCGTGCGCGATCGGGTTCGCGCTCATGCGCAGGCTGTCGGGCGGGTTCACCGACCGCAGTGCCGGCGCCGGTGCCCCGTCGGTGGTGAAGAGTTCGTCGGGGCGGTAGGAGCGCAGCCAGTGCTCCAGCTGCGCAAGGTGTTCCGGGTTCTCGCGCACGCTGGGCAACGGCACCTGGTGGGCGCGGAAGGTGCCCTCGACAGGCAGGCCGTCGACGGTCACCGGGCCGGTCCAGCCCTTCGGAGTGGACAACACGATCATCGGCAGCCGGGGATCGATCGGTCCGCTGCCGCGGCGGGTGTCGTCCCGGATCTCGGCGATCCGATCGAAGACCTCGTCGAGCACCTGAATGTAGCGCTCGTGTACCTCGGTCGGATTGCTGCCTTCGACGTGCCGCGGTTCCCACCCGTGCCCGATGAGCATCGCATCGAGATCCGCGCGCGGAATCCGTGCCAGCAGTGCGGGATTGGCGATCTTGTATCCGTTGAGATGCAGGATCGGTAGCACGATCCCGTCCGTGACCGGGTCGAGAAACTGCGGGGCGTGCCAGCTCGTGGCCAGGGCGCCGGTCTCGGCCTCGCCGTCGCCGATCACGCACGCCACCACGAGTCCCGGGTTATCGAAAGCGGCACCGGTGGCGTGTGCCAGCGAATATCCGAGCTCGCCGCCCTCATGGATCGAACCGGGCAGGTGGGGCGATGCATGACTGGGCACACCGCCAGGAAAGGAGAACTGCCGGAACAGTTCCCCCATACCGACCGCATCCTGTGCGACCGCCGGATGTCGCTCGCTGTAGGTGCCCTCCAGCCACGCCGCGGCATTGAGCCCGGCCGCGCCGTGCCCGGGTCCGCAGACGAACAGCATCGGCTGCTGCCGGTCGGCGATGATCCGGTCGAGGTGGGCGTAGGTGAGGGTGATACCCGGCACGCTGCCCCAATGCCCGATCAGACGCGGTTTGATGTGGTGCGGCGCAAGCGGTTCGGTCAGCAGCGGATTATCCATCAGATAGATCTGGCCCACCGACAGATAGTTCGCCGCGCGCCACCAGGCATCCAGTCCGGACGCTGTGGTGACGCTCTCGTCGGCTTGCCGTGTCAGCATGTCTGTCATGCGTTCTCGCCCTTCCTACTTGGCCGGATGGACGACCATCACGGGGCAATGGGCGTGCTGTACAAGGGAATTCGAAGTGGACCCGAGCAACAGACTCCGGAACCCGCCCCGCCCCCGGCTACCCACCACGACCAGCTGCGCCGTCTTCGACCAGTGCAGCAGTTCCGTTGCCGGTGCGGCCGGACCGACCTCGCGCCGAACCGGCACGTCGGGGAACTTCTCCTGCCATCCCGCCAGCCGTTCGGCCAGCGCCGCCCGTTCGTCGGTCTCGATCTCGTTCACCGGGAACAGCAGGTACGGATCGGCGGCGAACCGGCCGATGTTCAGGTCGTTCCACGCGTGCATCGCCACCAGCTCCGCTCTCCGTTGCGAGGCCTCCTCGAACGCCGCGGCGAGCGCATTCTCGCTGACGGGACTGCCATCTACGCCGACGACCACCGGGCCGTCGGAGCGCACCCCGTTGTCCGCATCCGGGTCCGTCCGCACCACGACGACCGCGCCCTCGGCATGGCTGATCACCGATAGCAGTATCGAACCCATATGCGCGAGCAGACCACTGGTTCCGGAGGCGCCGAGTACCACCAGGTATGCGGTGGCGCTGTGGCGCAGCAGCAACTCGGCGGGGCTCTCGTCCGACACCTCCGTAGATACTCCGAGCTCGTGTGCCGCCGCGCGGACCTGGTGTTCGGCCCGTTGCACGATTGCCTCCCCCTCGCTTCGGACCGTGTCCAGTACCGGTGGCACCCAGACGTCGTAGCGGCCGAACACGTCCCGCATGCCGTTGAGGTCCAGTCCGTGCACAATGCGCAACTCTCGGCCGCGCTGCCTGGCCACCTCGGCCGCCCAGGTCAGCGCCGAATCCGCCGCAGCGGACCCGTCCACTCCGACCACGACGGGCGCGGAAGCCAGGTGGTGAGCGTTATCGCCGTACTCGCGTGCCATCGGACACTCCTCTCACCGAAGATCTCCCGGCAGTGCTGCGGGAGCTCGCCTCAACGGTAGGAATCCGCGCCTCGTCGGCGACGCTGCCGAAAGTCCTGCACCCCCCAGGACGTTGGGCTTCGATCGCTACGGATCCGAGTCACCGGCGACTGAATCGTCGGCGAAGCCGGCTGACGCCGCGAATCTGTACGAGTCGCAAGAGGCAGATGGTGGCGGCTTGATCGAGCAGGGGGGAGATCGACACCCACATCGCCGGCAGACACCAGGGCCCGCAACACCGATCGACCGTACGAGCGGTTGACACCCCGTCTCAGCCGTAGACTCAATGTAACAAAATTAGTATCTTGGTTACATGGCGGACGGGTACGACGAGGCCGACGAGGCGATCATGGATGCCGCGCTGGAGCGGATCCTGCAGGTCGGGATCCGGCGGGCCAGCCTGGAGGACATCGCCCGGCGGGCCGGGATCAACAGGATCACCATCCATCGCCGGTTCGCCGGCAAGGACAATCTGGTCGAGGCGGTGCTGGAGCGCGAGACGCAACGGATGCAGGTCGAGGTGACCGCGATCGCCGCGGCCGCCCCCGGGGTGGACGCGCAGATCGAGGAGACGGTGCTGTACGTCTTGCTGCAGACCCGGATCCACCGGTTGGTGGCCGAGCTGTTGCGGGTGGCGCCGGAGGAGGCGCTGGGCTTCTACACCGTGCAGGGTGGGCGTCTGGTCGCGCTCGGTATCGACTACATCGTCGGCATGCTCACCCATGCCCAGTCCGCCGGCCTGATCGCCGGTTACGACCCGCGTCCGGTGGCCGAACTCGTTGCCCGCCTTGCTCATTCGCTGATGCTGACTCCGGACGGCGGCAGTGTCGAGTTCACCGACCCCGACGCTGCCCGCACCTTCGTCCGCACCACGATCGTGCCGCTGATGAAACGCGGCATCACCACCGACGATGAGGAACTCGCTCATGACGATGACGACACCCATTCCCGCCCGGCATCCCGACCGGCCTCGTAAGGCACCCGGAGTGCGGCCGTTCACCCTGGCGCTGGGCATCGGTGCGCCCTCCCCGGAACGGTGGCGGCTGCTCGGCGAATCGCTCCTGGTGGGTGACGAGCCCATGGATGCGCTGGTGGAGTGGATGTATGCGGAGGGGATGGCCACCACCCGCCCGATGTTCGACCAAGCCCTGCGCGGCGGTATCGACAGTGTTCCCGATGCGCCGCAGCCGTTGCGGACGTTCTTCACCGCGGTCGAGGACACCCCGTCCTGGGTCGATCAGCAACTGCTGCGCCACGGCGAGCGGGTGTTTCGTTCCGGCGGCACCGACGGCCTGTACTTCGCCCGGGACGTGTCGTTCCTCGGTGGCTACCTGGCCTCGGGATTCAACAAGACGCTGTTGCGTACCGGTGCGCTGGAGAAGGGCCCGGCGCGCCGGTTCGCCGAGACGCTGCAGTGGGCGATGGACGTGTCGGCGGAGAACGGGATGCAGCGTTTCGGCGTCGGCTACCGCTCCACCCTGCATGTGCGGTTCATCCACTCGATGGTGCGCCGCCACGTCGCCGCGATGCCGGACTGGGAAGCCGACCAGTGGGGCGTGCCGATCAACCAGACCGATATGGCCGCCACCCTGGTCGGGGCCCTGCTGGCGCCGTTCGTCGGCGCCCTGGCCCTGGGCGTCGTGCCGTCGCGCGCCGATACGGTCGCCGCCGCGCACCTCACCCGCTATGTCGGCTGGCTGATCGGTGTGGAGGAGCGCTGGCTGCCCACCGGATTCCGCGATGGCGTCGCCATCCTGCAGCACTGCCTCAACGCCATCACCAATCCCGACGACACCAGCCGTCAGCTCGCGCTGCCGATGGGCGACGACCCGCTGAACTGGTCCTACCCCAACCTCCCCGTCCTGCGTGGCCGCCTCGCGCGTGCCCAGCACCTGTCGGTCACCAGCGCCTTCCTCGGTCCCAAGGCCATGAAGATCCTCGGCCTGCCCTATGTGCCGCCCTGGTATCCCGCGTTGCGCATCCCGGTCAACCTCGCCCGCACCGCCGCCACCCGCCTGGCGCCCGGCGGCCGCGACCGCGCCGCCGTCCGCGGCCGCCGCGAACAGGAAGAGTTCCTGCGCCGCCTCATCGGCGACACCGCCGCCACGATCGGCGAATCCGCGCCCCCGCTCCACCACACCGCCTGACCCGGCACACGATCGGTCATCCGTTGCCCGCCCGGCAATGGGCGACCGGTTCCGGTGACGGCGAGGGGCTGTTCGACGATGAATGGGCCGGCATAGAATTTTGCGAAAGCCCTTCGGCCGCTTCCTGACTGGCTCTCGGCGGCGATGAGTCGAGGGTAAGCGCTGTTGGTCCTGCCGGTGTCGGGCGGGGCCTGGTCTGCTCACGTTCTGTCGTAGGTAGGTCGAGGTGCGGTCGATGCCCTCCGGTGTTCGCTCACGCGCGCAGTCCGGTGGTGAGGATGGTGGCGAGTTCGCGATAGGCGTCGGCATCGTCCAGGCCGGTTTCGGTGCGGACGCCGCCCTGCTGTATTCGGACCATCATGGTCGCGGCCAGGTCGGCGGCGAATGCGGCGTGTACTTCCCGGAATTCGCCGGCCGCGACGCCGGCGTCGACGAATTCTCGCACTCTTCTCGCCGCGAGGCGCGTGTTCTGCTCGTACACCTCTCGGGCGGGGATGAATGCGTCCAGGTCGGTCATGAATTGATCCGATGCGGCGCCGAGGACCGTTCCGACGGCGGACAAATACGCGATGATGCGTTCGCGTGCTCCGGTGGCCGTGGCGATGCGCTGCTCGACATCCTCGGTGGCGCGCCGGAAGAAGTGCACGGTGGCGGCCCGGACCAGCTGCTCTTTGCTGCCGGCCAGGGTGTACAGCGTGGTCTTCGAACACCGCAGCCGGGACGCGATGTCGTCGAGGGTCAGATGGGCGAACCCCTCGGCCAGGAAGAGCCCGACCATCGCGTCGAACAATTCGGTGCGCCGGCGGGTTCCGAAACCGCTACGAGCCCTCTGAGTCATCCCTGGATAGTACTGAAACCAGTCTTGCAGTACTGTGTCACGGACAGTACTCTAGTCGGTAACTGAGTACTGTCTACAGTAGTCGAGAGGGAGGAATCCGTGGCTGTCGATCGGCTGCTGCCTACCGATGAGGCTCGGGAGCTGATTCGGCTCGCGCGTGATATCGCGGACAAGGCGCTTGCGCCGATCGTCGATGAGCACGAGCGGTCGGAGTCGTATCCGGGTGATGTCTTCGCCACGCTCGGCGCCGCGGGGCTGCTGAGTTTGCCGTACCCGCAGGAGTGGGGCGGCGGCGGCCAGCCCTATGAGGTCTATCTGCAGGTGCTCGAGGAAATCGCCGCGCGATGGGCCGCGGTGGCGGTGGCCGTGAGCGTGCACAGCCTCGCCTGTCATCCGCTGATGGTTTTCGGGACCGAGGAACAGCGGCACCGGTGGCTGCCGGAGATGCTGGGCGGCAACACGATCGGTGCGTACAGTCTGTCCGAACCGCAGGCGGGCTCCGACGCGGCGGCAGTGGCATGCAAGGCGGCGCCCGCCGAGGGCGGTTATCGGCTCAGCGGTACCAAGGCGTGGATCACGCACGGCGGTATCGCCGATTTCTACAACGTGTTCGCGCGCACCGGAGCGGGATCGCGCGGAATCTCGTGCTTTCTGGTTCCCAAGGAGCTCGAAGGTTTGCATTTCGGCAAGCCCGAGGAAAAGATGGGCCTGCATGCGGTGCCGACGACCACCGCGCATTTCGACAACGCCTACCTGCCCGCGGAGCGGCGGATCGGTGCCGAGGGCCAAGGTCTGCAAATCGCTTTGAGCGCATTGGATTCCGGGCGTCTCGGGATCGCGGCGGTGGCGACGGGCTTGGCTCAGGCCGCGCTCGACGAGGCGGTCGGCTATGCGAAAGAACGCAGCACCTTCGGCAGGAAGATCATCGACCATCAGGGCCTGGGCTTTCTCCTCGCCGATATGGCCGCCGCGGTCGACTCGGCCCGTGCCACCTACATCGACGCCGCGCGACGTCGCGACGCGGGGCTGCCCTACTCGCGGCAGGCCGCGGTTGCCAAGCTCGTGGCCACGGACGCCGCGATGAAGGTGACCACCGACGCCGTACAGGTCTTCGGGGGCTACGGCTACACCCGTGACTTTCGCGTCGAGCGGTACATGCGTGAAGCGAAGATCACCCAGATCTTCGAGGGCACCAACCAGATTCAGCGCCTGGTCATCAGCCGCTCGCTGGCGAAGTGAGCGCTCACCGAGGCTTCGCCTGCGGCAGCTTGCGCAGTGTGAACGCCAGGACCAGCACTCCCGCCACGAGTGTCCCGGCGTACAGCGAGACGCCCGGCCAGCCGCCCGCGCTGTAGGCGAGCCCGCCGACCGTACCGCCCACGCTGGAGCCGAGGTAGTAGCAGAACAGGTAGACCGCCGCCCCCTGCACCCGCAGGGTCGCCGCCCGCGGGCCGACCCAGCCGCTCGCTACGGAATGTGCGGCGAAGAAGCCCGCCGTGGTGACGACGAGACCGATCACGACGACCACGATGTTCGACGGCAGCATCAGGGCAATGCCGGCAAGCGTGATCGCGGCGGCGGCGGGCAGCATCCTCGGCCGGCCGAGCACGTCGACCAGGCGGCCGGCGACGGTGGAGGACACGGAGCCGGCGAGATACACCACGAAGATCAGCCCGACGACGACCGGGGCCAGCGCGAACGGCGGGTTCAGCAGCCGGAAACCCAGGTAGTTGTAGACCGTCACGAAGCAGCCCATCAGCAGGAAGCCGCAGGCGAAAAGGCGGACGAGGCCGGAATCGGTGAACGATCGCCCCACGGCGCCGGCCAGATGCCGGACCCGCGGCGGGCTCGGGACGAAATTGGCCGACGGCACGATGTTGACGCGGAACACGACCGCACAGAGGAGAGCGACGAAGCCGACGACTGCCAGCGCCCACCGCCAGTTCGTCAGGTCCAGCACCAGGCTGCCGATCAGCCGGCCCGCCATCCCGCCGATGCCGTTGCCCGCGATAAAGAGGCCCATGGCGTATCCCAGTGAGCGGCGGTCGATTTCCTCGGCCAGGTAGGACATGGCGGTGGCCTGCAGTCCCGCGAGCGCGATGCCCTGGAGCGCGCGCAGCACGAGCAGCACCGCGAAGGTCGGGCTGAGGGCCTGGGCGATCCCCAGCAGTGCGGCGGCGAACAGGGCGGTTGTCATCATGGACGTCCGCCCGACGACTCCCGACAACGCCGTCAACGGGATCACGCCCAGCGCCAGCCCGGCCGTGGCGACCGATACGGCGAGACTCGACTCGGCCGGCGTCACCCCGAACCTCGTGCTCAACGCCGGCAGGAGCGCCTGCACGCAGTAGAGAGTGGTGAAGGTCGCCAGTCCGGACGCGAACAGCGCCGAGGTGATGCGGCGGAAACCGGGGGTTCCCTGCAGGTGCCGAAGCGGTGTGTCCTGTGTCGTCGCGGCTGTCACGTGTACTGACCGTAAGCAGCGGCATATTATTCGTCCAATACACGAAAGCCCCTCCAATCATCCATCGGTGGATTACTTTGACGGACGACCCGCTGACCACGCACCTTTCGTCGCTTGCGCCCCGCGTCGCCCTGCTGGACGCGCTGGCCGAGGAGAGCAACCTCACGCGCGCGGCCGCGCTGGCCGGCGTTCCCCAGCCGACCGCGAGCCGATGGCTGACCGAGCTGGCCGAGACCCTGGGCACTCCCGTGGTCGCCCGCGCCGGGCGAGGCATCCGGCTGACACACGCGGGACAGCAGCTGGCCGAGTCCGCACGCCGGGCCGCGGGCGAGCTCCGGCTGGGCTTCCGCGCCGCCCTCTCCGAAGCCGACCCGGAACGAGGGCACGTCTCGTTGGCCTTCCTGCACACCATGGGAGGCGTTCGCGTTCCCGAACTGCTGGCCGGGTTCCGCGCCGTACATCCCGGCATCCGGTTCACCCTGGTGCAGGGTGCGAGCGAAGAGATGTTGCAGCGGTTGAGTGCGGGGGAAGCGGATCTGGTCCTGACGGCGCCGCTGCCCGCCGGTGATCCCCGCTTCGAGACCTCCGCTCTCGCGAAACAGCCGCTGGTGGCCGTCGTCCCGGCGGGGCATGCGCTGGCATCCCGCACGCGTATCGCGCTCACCGACCTCGCGCACTCGGAGTTCGTGTCGCTGAAACCCGGGTTCGGTCTGCGCCGCATCGTCGACGACCTGCTCGCCCGGGCGGGCTGCACCCCGCGGGTCTCGTTCGAGGGTGAGGAAGCGGACACACTGCGCGGAATGGTGGCCGCGCGACTGGGCGTCGCGATCCTCCCGGAATCCGAGCCGGTGCCCAACCCCGGCACGGTGGAGATCCCGCTGCATCCGTCCGCATTTCGCGAGATCGGCCTGGCCTGGTCCGCGGAGCGCCCGCTGGCACCGGCGGTCCGCACGTTTCGCGACTACGCCGAGAGCGCGGCCCGGTGACGAGCGAGAAGTTCGAGAGTGTCGTCGACACCGATCGCCGCACCGTCGCTCGACTGCATGATCAGCAGCATCCCGTACAACATCCTCGATGCCGTCGCCGCCGGGGGAGCGCTGGTGCACGGGCATGTCCTTCGGGTCGACAGATAGGTGCGGGCCGTTCAGGCGCTGTCGGGCCGTAGGCGACGGGTGACCGAGTGGGTGAGTAGTCCGGACGAGATCAACAGCAGGCCACTGGCATGGAAGGTGGCGCCGACCCCGGCCAGGCCGGAGAGGCTGCCCGCCAGCACCGGTACCGCGACCTGGCCGATCCGGTTGCCGGCCAGCCTGACGGCCAGTGCGGCGGCCCGGTTGCGGGAGTCGGCGATCAGCGTCACCCAGGACATGGTGAGCGGCTGGCCGATACCCCAGAAGAACCCCATCAGCAACATGGCGAGCATCAGCGGGACGACCGCCGAGGTGAACGGCACGAGCGCCATCGGCACCCCCGAGGCGAGGGTGGCGGAGACGAGGAGCCACCGCCGCGGCACCCGCCGCAGCAGCATCGGCATGGTCGCGCGGGAGAGGACGGAGGTGACGGTCCGCGCGGTGAGCAGGGCGGTGACCGTGGCGACGCTGAGTCCCATCTCCTGTCCCAGGACGGGTAGATAGGCCATCAGGAGATCCATGGCCGTGAGCACGGTCAGGCTGGAGTAGATGGCCGGCTTCATCCCCGGCGTGGCGAGCAGGCGGAACGTGGACTGCTGCCCGCCGGCCGCGTCGGACCGGCTGACCCGCGTGGCGTCCCCGGGCGCGAACAGGAAGGCGAGCGGCACGGCCGTGAATGCGATCGCGGCCATCACCAGCAGCGCCGGGCCGGTGCTGACCGAGCCGGAATCCTGGGTGGTCAGGGTGGCCACCAGACCCGCGATCGGGAAGCCGAGCAGCTGCCCGACGGAGACGCTGAGGGTGAGGTGACCGAAGCGGCCGTCCATGAGTTCGGGCGGGGACCAGAGCGCCACCATGCTCTGGCAGGCCACGGTGTGCAGCATCTGGGCGAGCCCCAGCAGCGCGCTGGCCGCCCCCAGCACGATCAGATGGGAGCTCCCGGCCGCGAGTACCACCGCGACCACGGTGAGCCCCAGGCCCAGTCGCAGTGCCGGCACGGCCAGCCCGCGGTCGACGGCACGTCCGATCCGCAGGGCGACGACGAGCGGCAGGAGCGCGAAGGCCGCGGTGACGACACCCACGGCGAGGCCGTCCCCGCCCAGCGCCAGCACCCGGTAGGAGATCAGCGTGCGGACGCCGCTGAGCACGGTGTGCGACAGGAGCGAGACGGCCGTGATCGCGAGGAACCAGGTCGGGCGTCTCAAGACCGGGTCAGCGTCCGGTCTCGCCGGCGACCGGGGCTCCGTCGGCCCGGAGATTCGTGTCGGTCTGGCGCAGCTCCCAGGCGTGCAGGACGTGGTCGCGCATGGCGGCGCGGGCAGCGGCCGCGTCTCGTCTCTCGAGCGCCGCCAGGATCAGGTCGTGATCCTGGTCCAGTGCCTGGCAGAAGGACTGGACGCCCCACAGGGTGACCGAGGGGGTGAACCGCTGCCACAGGTGCCGCACCGAGTCGATGA
The DNA here is from genome assembly GCF_000526215.1 of Nocardia sp. BMG51109. Taxonomy (NCBI): domain Bacteria; kingdom Bacillati; phylum Actinomycetota; class Actinomycetes; order Mycobacteriales; family Nocardiaceae; genus Nocardia; species Nocardia sp. BMG51109. Next base: position 7,591,018 of record NZ_JAFQ01000004.1, on the reverse strand, counting down.
CCGCGGCCGAGGTGCCGGCGTAGATCGCGAAGTGCAGTTCGCGGTTGAGTACGGAGAGCCGGGCCGGATCCTCCCCGGCGGCCGTCGCGCTCACCAGCGCCTCGTTGGCTCGCCGGACCGCCCGGAAGTCGTCGTCGGTCATGCGCTCGGCGGCGATCTCGCAGGCCAGGCCCTCGAGTTCGGCGCGCATCCGGTAGAGATCCTGGGCCATCTGCGGCGTGAAGTCACGCACGGTGGCGCCCCGGTGGCTGGTGTATTCGATGGCGCCGTCGGCGGCGAGGATCCTGAGCGCCTCGCGGACGGGGGTGGGGCTCACGCCGTACCGCTTGGCGATGGCGGTCTGGCGGAGCTGGTCGCCGGGGTTGATGACGCCTGAGTCCATGTCGGCCCTCAGGCGCTCCAGCACGTAGGCCGTTCGGCTCTGCGGCAGGGGTGCGTTTGTCTGGGTCAATGCGGTCGGCTCCTGGTCGGACTCGGTCGTCTCGCGCCCAGCGCACGGCGGATCGCCGACTGGGGAGTCTCAGGGTAACACGCCATATTCAATAGATCAGAAAAAAGATTCTATAGAACATATTGACGAGGTCGGACCTCTCTGCCAGGGTTATGACCTGGCTCACGTGACTGGGCTCACTCGATAACATTCGCGACCGCATCAGGAGGCACCCGGTGGCCGAAGTTCACAACCGGCGATGGACGGGTCTGGCGGAACGCGACCGCGAACATCTCCGCCTGCTCCTCGTCGACGCCCTCGCGCTCGCCGCGGCGGGTACGGCGTCGCCGGATGCCCGGCGCGTCCTCGCCGGTCTCCGTGCGGTGGGCGGCGGCGACGTCCGGGTTCCGTGGACCGACCTGCACCTGTCCGCCCCGGCGGCCGTGGTGGCGACCTCCACGCTCATCCATGCCTGGGATTTCGACGACACGCACGACGAGGCGGTCGTGCACACCGCGAGCGTGGTGGTGCCCACCGTGCTGGCGACCGCCGCCACCGCCGGGGCGAACGGCGAGCGCGTCGCGGACGGCCTGGTCACCGGCGTCCATCTGCTGTCCCGTCTGGCCCGGGTGACCGGTCCCCGCCCCGGTGTGATCCGCACCGCGGGCCTCGGCTCTCTCGCGGCGGCCGCTGCCGCCGCCACCGTCTGGGGGCTGCCCGACGACACGATCGAGCACGCCATGGCGCTCTCCCTCGGTGCGGCGCTGGCGCCCGGCACCCGCCAGGCCGTGGTGGACGGTTCGGTCGCCAAGCGGGTCCAGCCGGGCCTCTCGGCGCAGTTCGGTATCACCGCCGCCGCCCTGGCCGCCCAGGGTGTCGAGGGGCCGAGCGGGTGGCTGTCCGGCGATTTCGGGCTGGCGCCCGGCTCCGGGGTGAGCTTCGCCGAGCTCTTCGACGGCGACTTCGAAGGCCGCTGGGTCGCCCTGAAGCCCTACCCCGCCTGCCGCTACACGCACGCGGCGCTCGCGGCAGCGGAGAGCCTGCGCGACCGGCACCCGCGCTGGGGCGAGGTCGAGCGGGTGCGGGTGCACGTGCCGGAGGGATCGGCGTATTCGCTGGTCGCACGGCCCTACGAGGACCGCGGCGCCCCGCTGGTGGACGCGCAGTTCTCCATCCCGTGGCAACTCGCGGCGCTGTGGGTCACCGGACGCTACGACCTGACCACCCTGCACGGCGACGGCCTCGGCAACCCCGACATCGCCGCGGCGGCCGCCCGGATCACCGTCGAACAGGACCTGCCGGAGAGTTCGGTGATGACCGGCGCCCGCGTCGAGGTCCGGACGACCGGCGGCGCCCTCGCCGCCGCCGAGGCGCCGATGCCCGGCGCCGAGGGCACGACCTGGCAGGCACTCGTCCGCAAGGCCGACTCCTGCCTGCGGGTCGCCGCGCACGACGATCCCGCCCGCGCGTCCGCCGAACTCCGGCAGCTGGCCGGTCGGCTGCCCGAGCTGGACGCGCCCGCGCTGGCCGCCGCCCTCGGCCGCTGCACGACTTCACTCCGACCGTAACGAGAGACGATAGGAACCCTAGATGGATTTCAGCCTCACTCCCGAACAGACCATCCTCGTCGAGTCGGTAACCAAGCTCGCCCAGCGTGAGTTCGGCGAACGCGCGTTCACCCGCACCGAATTCGCCTGGGACAGCCTCGAAGTTCTGGCCGAGAACGGCCTCACCGGTCTCACGCTGCCCGTCGAGCTCGGGGGCCAGGGCGCCTCGCTGCTGGACGCCGTCCTCGTCATGATGGCGATCACGAAGGTGTGCCCGCACAGCGCGGATGCGTTGCAGGCGAGCAACTTCGGTGCGATCCGCCAGGTGGCCAACTTCGGCTCCGACTACGTGAAGTCCGAGGTGCTCCCGCTGTTCCTGGCCGGGAAGGCGCTGGTGACGGCCGGGATGAGCGAGCCGGAGGCCGGCAGCGCGCTCACCGATCTGCGGACCACCGCGCGGTTCGAGGGCGACCACGTCGTCCTCAACGGCCAGAAATGCTGGAACTCGCACGGGCCGGATGCCACACATTCCGTGGTCTGGTGCCGATTCGGCCCGAGCTCCCGGGACATCGGGGCCGTGCTGGTCCCGTTCGACTCGCCGGGATTCACGCGGGGCAAGCGGGAGTACCACATGTCCGGGGAGTCGCACTGCCAGCTCTTCTTCGACGAGTGCACGGTGGCGAAGGAGTACGTGCTGGCCGACAGCGGAGCACTGAAGAAGATGCTCTCCATCTTCGGTGTGGAGCGGATGGGCAACGCGTCGCGGGCGCTCTCGCTGGCGGAGAAGGCCTACGACATGGCGGTCGAGCACGCCTCGGCGCGTACGCAGTTCGGGAAGAACCTCTGCGAGTTCCAGGGCCTGCAATGGAAGTTCGCCGATATGCGGGTCGAGCTGGATGCCGCCGAGATGCTGCTGCTGCGCGCCGTGGCCAACGCCGACGCCGGCACCCCGGACTCGACCGAGGCGGCGATCGCGAAGCTGCACGCCAACCGCACCGCCTTCGCCGTCGCCAACGACGCCATGCAGGTCTTCGGCGCGAGCGGCTACTCCCAGGAGTTCCCGTTGGAGTACATCGTCCGGCGTACCCGCGGCTGGATGATCGCGGGAGGCTCGGTCGAGATCCTGAAGAACACCATCGCCCAGTCGATCTTCGGGCGCCGCTTCGACCAGCGTGCCGGGGCGGTGGCCCGATGAGCACCGCGGCACGAACGGCCACGTCCCTGGACGGCGCCACCGACACTCTCGTCACCTGGGTGGTCGATGCCGCCACCGCCGCACTGCCCGCGGAGGTCGACCACCACGTCCGGCGCCTCCTGGTCGACTACATGGCGGCCGTGGTGCCCGGGTCGGCCACGGGCGTTGCCCGCGCGGTCGCCGGCCACGTCGCCGCGACCTACGGCGGGGCACGCGCCACCGCGGTCGGCCTCGGCCGGGTCTCCGCACCGGGCGCCGCCCTGCTCAACGGGACCAGCTGCCACAGCCTCGAGGTGGACGACGGCTACACGCCGGGCTCCGTCCACCCCAGCAGCGTCGGCTTCCCGGCGGTGCTCGCGGCGGCGGAGGCGCTGGGCCGCGACACCGCGACCACGACGCGGGCCCTGGCGGTCGCGCTCGAGGTGACGTCGCGACTCGCCGCGGCGGGTCACCCGACGACCTGGCGCAACCACTTCCACAACACACCGCTGGCGGGGGTCCTCGGAGCCACCTGCGGGGTCGCCGTGCTGCACGGGCTGGACGCCGACCGCCTCCACGACGCCCTCGGTGTCGCCGCGTCGCACGCCGGCGGGCTGTTCGCCTTCCTCGGCAAGTCGGCCGAGGTGAAGCGGGTCCACCCGGGCAAGGCCGCGCGGGACGCGGTGGCCAGCGTCGAGCTGGCGGTGGCCGGTGTGACCGGCCCGCGCTCCATCCTGGAGACGCCGCACGGCTACGTGGACGCGTTCGCCGCCGGCGGCTTCGACGCGGGCGTCCTGCTCGACGGGCTGGGCCGGGACTGGGCGGTCCTGAACTCCTACGTCAAGCCCTACCCGTCGTGCCGGCACCTGCACGGTCCGCTCGATGCGGTACTGGCGCTGCGCGCCGAGCACGGGATCGGCCTGGACGACGCCGCCGGCGCGACCGTGCGGACCTACACGGTCGCCTCCCACCACGCGGCGACCGCCGTGGACTCCCTCCTCGATGCCCAGATGAGCATTCCGTTCGCGCTCGCCACCGCCCTGGCCCACGACGAGGTCGGCCTGACCGAGTTCGGCGAACAGGCGCGCCGGGACCCTCGGGTCCGCGAATTCGCCACGCGGGTCGAGGTCTTGGCCGACGAGCAATCGGACTCGGAGTACCCGCGGCTGCGTCCCGCCTCGGTGGAGCTGCGGCTGCGCGACGGGCGGGTCGTGTCGCACCGGGTGGAGCTGCCCTACGGCGAGCCCGGTAACCCGGTTACTGACGACGAGATGACGGCCAAGTTCGTCCGGCTCGCCGCGCCCGTCCTCGGGACCGAGGCCGCCGAGGGGCTGGCCGCCGACCTGTGGGCGTTCGCATCGCTCGACGTCATCGCCCGCGTCGACCGGCACGTGAGGGGACAGGCATGACAGAGCTGACCGACCGGGCCGTCGAGGTGCGGACGCCGGATCGGGCGGACCTGGGCCGGGCGCTGCTCGCCCCCCGTTCCGTGGCGATCATCGGCGCGTCCGACGACCCCCGCAAGACCACCGCACGACCCCTGCGGTTCCTGCGTCGGCAGGGCTTCTCCGGCACCGTCTATCCGGTCAACCCGCGCCGGGAGACGGTGCTGGGGGAGCGGGCCTGGCCCGATATCGCCTCCCTCCCGGAGGTGCCGGACCACGTCTTCATCGTGGCCGACACCCGGCTGGTCGTCGCGGCCGTGCGGGACTGCGGCCGGGCGGGTGTCCCGCTCGTCACCGTGCTGTCCGGCGGCTTCGGCGAATCCGCGGAGGGCGCCGAGCGGCTGCGGGAGCTGCTGGCGGTGGCGGCCGAGTACGGCGTCCGCGTCGTCGGCCCCAACAGCATCGGCGTCGTCAACCCGCGCAACGGGCTGATGCTCACGGCCAACGCGGCCTTCGCCGAGGAGGACATCCCGGCCGGCTCGTCGTTCGTGGCCTCCCAGTCCGGCAGCGTCATCGGCGCGCTGATGACCCGGGCCAAGGCCCGCGGACTGGGTTTCTCGGGTTTCGTCTCCACCGGTTCCGAGGTCGACCTGACGCTCGGCGAGATCTGCGCGGCGACACTCGACGATCCCGAGGTCGGCTCGTACACCCTGTTCATGGAGTCGCTGGAGAATGCGGCGGCCCTGGGCGCCTTCGCGGTCGAGGCGGCGGCCCGGCGGAAACCCGTCACCGTCTACAAGCTCGGCCGCAGCGACGCCGCCGCGGCGCTCGCCGCCTCCCATACGGGCGCGCTGTCCGGCGAGGACGACGAGGCCGAAGCGTACTTCCGGGCCTGCGGGTTCGCCCGGGTCGACAACTTCGAGGCGCTGATCGAGACCGAGGCGCTCCAGCGCCGCGTCGGCCCGCCCACCGCGGCGGGCGGCGGCCGTGTCGCCGTCATCACCTCCACCGGGGGTGGTGCGGCGATCCTGGTGGATCAGCTGGAGCCGCTGGGCGTCGCGGTGACCCGGCCGAGCCGCACGGTCTTCGACCAGCTCGCGGAGCTGGGACTCGAGGTGGCCGAGAGCCTGATCGTCGACCTCACCCTCGCCGGCACCCGGCACGAGCTGGTCGACGGGGCACTGCAGGTGCTCCGGGCGAGCGACGAGTTCGACCTCGTGCTCTTCGTGATCGGCTCGTCGGCGCGGCTCAACCCGGAGCTGGCCGTGAGCGCGATCGCCGAGCATGCCGAGGGCCCGGTCCCGGTGGCCGCCTGGGCCCTCCCGGACGCGCTGGAGTCGGTCTGCCGGCTGCACGAGGCGGGCGTTCCCGCGTTCCGCACCGCGGAGGCGTGCGCCCAGGCCGTGGCCGCGACCCTGGGACGCCGGCCCGTGGACCCGGCGATTTTCCGTGGCCGGCGGACCGGGCTCCCGCCGCGCAGCCGCGCCCTCGACGAGGTCTCGTCCGCCGAGGTCCTCGCCGCCCTCGGCATCCGCTTCCCGGCCACGACGACATGCGGCGTGGACGGCGTGCCCGAGGCCGAGCCGCGGTTTCCGGTCGTGGTCAAGGCGCTCTCCGACCGGTTGCCCCACAAGTCCGACGCCGGGGCCGTGGTCTTGGGCGTCGAGGACCGGGCCGGGCTGCGGGAGGCGATATCCACCATCGTGGCCGGCGTCGCCGCCTACGACGCCACGGTGACGGTCGCCCGGTTCCTCGTGCAGGAGATGATCCGGGAGACGGTGTTCGAAGCACTGGTCGGCTACCGCGTGAGCCCGACCGTCGGGCCGCTGGTCCTGCTGGCCGCGGGCGGCGTCTACACCGAGATCTACGAGGACTCGTCGCTGAGGCTGGCGCCGGTCACCCGGGACCAGGCCCGGGAGATGGTCGAGGAGGTCAAGGCGACGGCGATCGCGCGCGGTTTCCGCGGCGGGCCCCACGGCGACCTCGACGCCCTGGCCGACGCCGTGGTGTCCGTCTCGCGGCTGGCGCTGGAACGACCCGATGTGGTGGAGGCGGAGGCCAATCCCGTGGCGGTGCAGGCCCGCGGCCGGGGCGTGGTCGCGCTCGACGCGCTCGTCCGCCTGTCCCAGGAGAGGTGAGACCGCCGTTGCCTCAGTCCCCACCCCGCCCCCGACCGACAGCCGGCCGGCGACTCTGCCCGAGATTCCACCCCCGCAGGAGCCAGTGATCCCCATGGACGTGCGCATCGACGACCTCTCGCTCACCTTCGGTGAGTTCACCGCCGTCAGACACCTCGACCTCCACATTCGGCACGGCGAGTCCCTCGTGCTGCTGGGACAGTCCGGGTGCGGCAAGACCAGCACCATGCGTTGCGTGGCCGGCCTGGAAGATCCGAGCGGCGGATCGATCACCATCGGGGGCACGACGGTCTTCGACGCCGGGCGGACGGTCAACATCGCGCCGAACAGGCGCAACGTCGGCCTGGTCTTCCAGTCCTACGCCGTGTGGCCCCACATGACCGTGCTGGACAATGTCGCCTTCCCGCTGAAGATGAAGAAGCGGCCGAAGGCCGACGCGCGGGCCAAGGCGCTGGAGACCCTGGAACTGGTCGGACTGGCGCACCTCGCCTCGCGCGGCGCGAGCATGCTGTCCGGCGGGCAGATGCAGCGCGTCGCCCTGGCCCGCAGCCTCGCGATGGAGCCGGCGGTGATGCTCCTCGACGAACCCCTCTCCAACCTGGACGCCCGGTTGCGTGAGGACCTGCGGGTCGAATTGCGCCGACTCCAGCTCGAACTCGGCCTCACCTGCATTTACGTCACCCACGACCAGGGCGAGGCGCTGGCACTGGCGGACCGGATCGCCATCATGCAGGACGGCAGGATCTCCCAGCTGGCGGATCCGTGGGACACCTACCGGGCGCCCGCGTCGGCCTCCATCGCGGCATTCCTCGGCGTCTCCAACATCTTCCCGGTCCGGCCGCCGGCCGAGCGCTCCGACCGGCTCCGGCTTCGGGAGCACGACCTGGAGATGGCCTTCGGCACCGAACTTCCGGACGATACGAGCGATCTGAGTGTCTGCGTCCGGCCCGAGCACGTGCGCCTCGGCGCGGCCGACGGTCAGGGCTCGACGCCGGAGCGGCCGAACATGTGGCTCGGCACGGTCGAGATCAGCGTCTTCCAGGGCTCGTTCGCCCGGTGTTCGGTCCGTCTGGACGCCGGTCCGGTGATCGAGGTGCAGAGCCACGAGGAGGCGGCCGGCCTGCTCCGCAAGGACGATCGCGTCGCGGTCGAGGTCGATCCCAAGTACGTCCGGGTGCTGCCCGGCGAGGTTCCCGCCTCCGGAGAGGAATCCTGATATGGCCACCATGACCCCGGTCCCCGAGGCGCGGCCGAAGCCGCCGTCCCCGGGGCGCTCCACCCTTCCGTGGCGCAAGAGGTGGCTGCCCTCCGGCACGCTGCTGGTGGTTCTCGCGGTGCTGATCCTGCTGCCCGCCGCGCTGGTCCTGCTCGCCGCCCTGAGCACGAGCGTGCCGCGTCCGGGCAATATCAGCTTCGACCTGACCCTGGACAACTTCCGCATCTTCTCCGCACCCGAGGTGCAGGACGCCTTCGTCAACTCGCTCGTGCTGGCCGTGAGTGCCACCGTGCTCGCCTGCCTGATCGGGGGCGGCCTGGCCTTCCTGGCGGCCCGCTCGGACATTCCGATGCCGAAGTTCGTCTATCTGATCGGCCTGATGCCGCTGTTCCTGCCGTCCTACGTGGGCGCACTGGCCTGGTCCATCCTCGCAAGCCCGACCGCCGGCCTGCTCAATATCACCCAGCGCGACCTCGGGTGGTCGGTGCCGCTGGACATCTACTCCCTGCCCGGGATGATCTTCGTCTTCGCCGTGTACTACTCGCCGTACACGTTCCTGCTGGTCCACGGCGCGATGTCGATGATGAGCCCGGACCTCGAGGAGGCGGCGCGCGTCCACGGTGCGACGCCTCGGCGCATGCTGGGCCGGGTCTCTTTTCCGCTCGCCCTCCCGGCGATGATCGGCTCGGCGATCCTCACCTTCACGCTGATCTTCGAGAATTTCCCGGTCGCCCAGGTGCTGGGGACGCCCGCCGGGGTCGACACGCTGCCCACCTTCATCTTCCGGTTGCTCAACGCCACGCCGTCGCGGGGCAACGAGAGCGCCGCCATCGCGGTGGTCCTGGTCGCGATCGTCGTCCTCGTGACATGGCTGCAGAACCGGGCGCTGCGCAAGCGCTCCTTCACGACCGTCACCGGAAAGGGCGTGCGGCAGAAGAAGTTCGGCCTGGGTAAGGCGCGCATCCCGGTCTTCCTGCTGACCCTCGGCTTCTTCGTCGTCTCCATCGTGCTGCCGATCCTGGCGCTGGTGGTCGCCGCCGGCCAGACCTCGCCCTATCTGAGGTCCATGAGTCAGCTGACCGAGTCCGGGGGGCTGGACTTCAGCTCCTTCGGTGAGGTCCTGGGGTCGTCCGGGTTCCGCGGGGCCGCGTTCAACAGCGTGGTGGTCGGCCTCTTCGCCGCCGTGGCAGGCACGGTCCTGGCCTTCCTCTGCGGCTACGTCGTCTACCGGTCGAAGGCGTCCGGACGGTCGCTGGTCGAAACCGTCACGATGATGCCGCTGGCCATTCCCGCGGTGGTTCTGGGCATGGGCCTGCTGTGGACCTGGCTGGTACTGCCGGTGCCGCTGTACGGGACACTCGCCGTCCTGGTCGTCGCGTTCCTGGCGGTTCAGGCGCCGCAGGGATTCCGCGGCGTGGCCGCGTCCATCATGGCCACCGACCGGGACCTCGAGGACAGTGCGGTGATGCTCGGCGCGCGCCGCACCACGGCCGTCACCCGCATCACGGTGCCACTGATGAAGGTGGGCCTGCTGTCCACGTTCCTGCTGCTCCTGATGCTCAGCATGCGTGAACTCACCGTTCCGCTGTTCCTCTACACCAGCGATACCGAGATTCTCTCGATCGCCATCTACGACGCGTTCGAGAACGGCGGCGCGTTGCGGCAGGCGGCGGCGATGGGCGTGCTCTACACCGCCTTCATGTTCGTCCTGTCCTACATTCCTCGCCGACTGGCCCGTCAGTGACGGATCCGGCGGAACCGCTCGAGAAGGAGCCGGAACCATGAAGCTCACCCGATGGGGCGTCGCCGCTGCCGCCCTGCTCCTGAGCGCGTCGCTCGTCGCGTGCGGCGGCGGCGCGGGCAGGCCGGACGATGTGGCCGTCGCCGCGGCGATGCTGCCGATGCCCGCGATCGACGACTCCGACGGGCTCGTCATCCACGGCGAGAAGATCGCCGACGCCGAACTCCTGGCGGCGGCCCGCGGGGAGTCGCTCGACTGGTACACGGCGTCGGGGGCGGAGAGTGCCGGGCTGACCGCCGCCCGGTTCGAGGCCGAGACCGGGGTGAAAGTCGACATGACGCGCCTGCCGTCGGGCAAGCTCAACGAGCGGGTGCTCAGCGAACACGGCGCCGGGCGCCTGTCGGCCGGCGTGGTCACCATCACCGACCCGATTCTCGCCGAGGGTTTCGCGGCGGCGGGTGTCTTCGCCCCGTACCGGACGCCCACCTACGACAAGCTGGTCGACAGGGGGAACGTGGTCTGGAAAGACGGTGAGTACTACACCGTCTACTACTCGGCCTACGCGTTCGCCTACAACGACCTGGCGGTCGAGAAGAACGACGCCCCCACCACCTGGGAGGATCTGCTCGACTCGAAGTGGAAGGGCAAGCTGGGGGTGGTCAACGCCGGCGCCGGCGGCACCGTGCAGGGCCTGGCCGACTTTCAGGAGCGCGTCCTGGGCGAGGACTACTGGAGCGGTCTGTCCGCCCAGAAGCCGCGGATCTTCGACACCACCTCGGTTCAGCTCGACGCGCTGGCCCGCGGTGAGATCGAGGTGGCCACGATCGGCTTCAACAGCACCTACGGCGCCGAACAGGCGGGAGCCCCCGTCGAGCTGGTGATCCCGGAGAAGGGGATCTCGGGCACCTTCAACATGCAGGGGCTGACCGAAACGGGTGCGAACAGCCCGGCCGCGCGGCTCTTCATGAACTGGACCATGTCCCGCTCCGGCCAGGAGTTCGCGGCGGCACAGGGTTTCGTGAGTTCCCGCACCGACATCGACCAGGTCCCGACCGGTCAATACCAGCTGCCGAAGGCCGACGACAAGGGCTTCCTGGTCTACACCCCGGAGGACGCCAGGACCCGCGGCCGCGACATCGTGGCGCGCTGGAACAAGACGTTCGCCTTCAGCGGCTGACATCCACGCGCCTTCAGCGGCTGACACTCACGGTCAGCACGACGGAAGGGCCGGCCATGAGGGGCCGGTCCTTCCGTCGTGGGCGGGAGTGCGTGCCGTCAGGTGAGCAGCACCAGCGACATCTTGCGGGCCACGCAGGCCGGACGCTCGCTCCCGGCCAGGTCCACGGTGAAGTCGATGGGCACCAGGAGCGCGTCTCCCCGTGGGACCACCTCGGCGATGGTGCAGCGCAGCCGCACCTTGCCGCCGACCGGAACAGGGGTGGGGAAGCGCACTGTGTCCAGGCCGTAGTTGAGCCGTGCCGTCCCGAGCTCGAACCGGTAGAGATCCTCGGCGAGAGCGGAAATGAGGGAGAGCGTCAGGTAGCCGTGCGCGATCGTCCGGCCGTACGGGCCGCGGGCGGCGCGCTCGGTGTCGACGTGGATCCACTGGTGGTCACCCGTCGTGCGGGCGAAGAGGTCGATGCGCTCCTGGTCGACGGTGAGCCACGGGCCGGGGCCGAGTTCGACGCCCACGAGCGCCGCCAGCTCCTCCCGGGTGCCTACGACCGCGGGGCCGGCCGCGCTCACTCCTCGACCCGCTCGACCACGGCCGCCAGGCCCTGGCCGCCGCCGATACACAGGGTGGCCAGGCCGTAGCGGCCGCCGGTGCGGGTGAGCTGGCGCGCCAGGGTGCCGACCAGCCGGGCCCCGGTGGCGCCCACGGGATGGCCCAGGGAGATGCCGGAGCCGTGCACGTTCACCCGCTCGAGGTCGCGCTCGCCCAGCTTCCACTCCCGCATCACCGCGAGCGCCTGGGCCGCGAAGGCCTCGTTGAGTTCGATCAGATCCATCTCGGCCAGCGTGCGCCCGGCCCGCTCCAGGGCGGCCGCGGCGGCCGGCACCGGACCCATGCCCATGGTGCGTGGGGGCACACCCGCCACGGCCCAGGAGACCAGCCGGACCAATGGGCGCAGACCCAGTTCGGCCGCCCGCTCCGGCGTGGTGACCACACACATCGCCGCGGCATCGTTCTGTCCGCTGGCGTTGCCGGCGGTCACCGTGGCGTCGTCGAGGGTGCGTCCCATGATCGGCCGGAGCGCGGCCAGGGTTTCCAGGTCGGTATCGGCGCGCGGGTGCTCGTCGGTGTCGACGACCGTCTCGCCGCGCCGGGCGGGCACCGTGACGGGCACGATCTCCTCCGCGAACGCCCCGGACGCCTGGGCGGCCACGGCGCGGCGGTGGGACTCCACGGCCAGGGTGTCCTGCGCCTCGCGGGTGATGCCGTAGTCGCGCCGGACGTTCTCCGCCGTCTCGATCATCCCGCCGGGCACGGGGTAGCCGGGTCCGCCGGCCGTGGTGCGGGCGCGGGCCAGCGCGTCGTGCATCGTCATGCCGCCGCGGGCCGCGCCCCAGCGGGCGTCGGTGGTGTAGAACGGCACGTTGCTCATGCTTTCGGTGCCGCCCGCGACCACGACCCGGGCCGCTCCGGTCTGCACCGCCATCGCCGCGTTGAGGATCGCCTGGAGGCCGGAGCCGCAGCGGCGGTCGATCTGCTGGCCCGGCACCTCGACCGGGAGGCCGGCCGTGAGGGCGACCACCCGGCCGATCGCCGGAGCCTCGCTGTTGGGATTGCAGTGCCCCAGGATCACGTCGTCGACGGCATCGGCCGGCAGGCCGCGCGCGATCAGTTCGCGCAGCACCGTGACCCCCAGATCCACCGCGGTCAGCGGGCGGAAGACGCCACCGTACCCCCCGATGGGGGTGCGCAGCGGCTCGCAGATGACAGCGTCGGTCATGGCTCTCCTCTGTCGTTGTGCAGCCGGGTCGTTGCTCAGCTGGGTCGGTGCGGCCGTGCGCCGGTACTCGGTGCGGGGTCGAGCTCGAGCCGCGCGTGGACGCGCGGCTCCTCGCCCTCGGCGGCGGGGGAGACGACCTCCAGCACCGGGCCCGTGCCCTGCCTCGCCACCAGCTCCGCACGCTCTCCGCAGAACAGCGGTGCCAGACCGCGGTGCCGCAGTGTCCCGGGAGTGGGCGCGCCGGCGCGCCGGGCCGTCTCGGCCAGGGCCACCGCCATGAGCGGGCCGTGAACGACGAGGCCGGGGTAGCCCTCGACTCCGGTCGCATAGGGCCAGTCGATGTGGATCCGGTGGGAATTGGCGGTGAGCGCGCTGAACCGGGCCAGGTGCACCGGATCGGTGCGCAGGTCCCGCCTCGTCTCGCCCGCCTCGGTGGTCCGGGGCGGGCCGATCAGCTGCTCGGCGAGCGGTGCGGGGGAGGGCTCGACCGTGGCGGATTGTGTCCGCGCGCTCGTGTAGACGATGTTCTGGATCTCCTCCAGGAGCAGGGTGCCGGCGCGGTCGTGCACCTGAACGGTCAGGTCGACCAGGACGAGGGGGCCGGTGCGGCCGTCGCGCTCCCGCGGCTCCGAGGCGCGCGAGGTCACGGTGACCTCGTCGCCCACCGGTATCGGGGCATGGAAGGTGAGGCTGCCCCCGCCGAACATCCGGCGCGGCAGGGCGACGTCCGGCATGATGCCGGTCCCCCGCAGGGGGTGCCCGTCCGGCCCCAGTGTGTGCGGGGCGGGCCACCGGGCGAGCGTGGCCCAGTGCCACAGGGGTGGCAGCGCGGCACCGGCCCGCAGGTCCAAGTCCGTCGCCCCGAGCAGCCCGGCGAGGCCTGCCACCGCGACCGGGTCGACGACGCGCTCGACGATGCTCTCCCGGGGCGCGCTCACATGAACCGCCCGCCGGTCACCTCGGCCACGGTGCCGGTCATATAGGAGGACAGGGACGAGGCGTAGAACAGGGCGGCGCCCGCGACCTCGTGCGGCTCGCCCGGCCGCTGCATCGGAATCTCGGCCATCTTCCCGTCCCATGCCTTCTGCGGCATCGCCTCGGTCATCGCGGACCGGATCAGCCCCGGCTGGATCGCGTTGACGCGCACCCCGTGGTGGGCCATCTCCTTGGCCGCCGCCTTGGTGAGCCCCACGATCCCGGCCTTGGCGGCCGAGTAGTTGGTCTGGCCGACCATGCCGACCTTCCCGGACAGCGAGGAGATGTTGACGATCGCGCCCGACTTCTGCTCGCGCATCCGTGCCGCGGCCAGCCGGGTGCCGTTCCACGTGCCCTTCAGGTGCACCCGGACGACGAGGTCGAAGTCGTCCTCGGTCATGGTGCGCATGGTCGCGTCCCGGGTGACGCCGGCGTTGTTGACGAAGACGTCGAGGGAGCCGAATTCGGCCACGGCCGTGTCTATCAGGGTCTGCACCTGTGCGGCGTCGACGACGTCGCACCGCACGGCGCGGGCCCGGTCGCTGCCGAGCTCCCGCACCGCCGCCTGCGCGGCGGCCTCGTTCAGGTCGCCGATGACGACCCGGGCGCCGTGCTCGATGTACAGCCTGGCGATGGCCAGGCCGATGCCTTGGGCGCCGCCGGTGACGACGGTGGTCTTGTCGGCGAGGAGTGCGGTCATGGGAAGCCTTCCTGGTGATCTCGTTCGAGGGTGCGGTGGGGCGAGGGGAAGAGCGGAGGGTGCGCCCGACGGCAGCTCCGGTCGACTACGTCAGCCGGACGTGCGCGCCGGGTCGCATGCCACCACCCCCAGGTCGTGCAGGCGGCCGATCTCGTTGCCGGTGAGCCCCAGCGACTGCGCGAGCACCTCCTCGGTGTCGGCGCCGAGGCGCGGGGCGGGCACGGGAGCCGATGTGTGGTCTTCCCACCGGAGCGGATATCCGGTGGCGAGCATCTCACCGATCCCGGGTTGATCGACCGGCCGCGCCACCGAACCCGGATCCGCGCGGGCCGTCGCGGCGGCCTCGGACATCGACCGGTACGGGCCCCACAGCACCCGGGCACCGTCCAGTTGTGTGGTCAGCTCGTCGAGGGTGCGCGCCGCGAACCAGGGACGCAGGATCGAGGCGATGGTGTCGCGGAACCGGTAGCGCTCGGACTCGTGCCGCAGGTCGGTCTCGAGTGCGGTCTCGAGCGCCGCGAAGACCGGCGCGGTCCCGGTGACCTCGCACAGTGCCCGCCACTGCCCCTCGGTCAGGGCGACGACCATGACGCGCCGCCCGTCGGCGGCGGCGAAGTCGGTGCCGAAGCTGCCGAAGAGGTGATTGCCGTGCGCCGGACGGTCCCCGTGCTGCTCGGCCTCGGCCAGCCAGCCCATCGATCCCACCGCGGACAGGGCCACATCGGCCAGCGCGATATCGAGGCGCGAGCCCGCACCGGTCTGCTCGCGCCGGCTCACCGCGGCCAGCACGCCGAGCGCGGCGGAAGCGCCCGCCAGCAGATCCCAGGCGGGCAGCACATGGTTGACCGGTTCCGCGGAGCTGCCCGGCCCCGTCATATTCGGAACCCCGACCGCCGCGTTCACCGTGTAGTCGACCCCGGGACGCCCGTCGGGGAAGCCGAGCACGTGCACCGAGATCGCGTCGGGCCGGCGATCGGTGAGGTTCTCGTGGGTCACCCGGTGCCGCCCGACCATGTTGTCGACGAAGATGCCCGCACCCGGCCCCGGCCTGGTGCAGAGCGCCAGCAGCAGCTCTCGTCCCTCCGGTGTGCGGTAATCCAGCACGACCGACCGCTTTCCCTTGTTGAGGTTGGCCCAGTAGAGGCTGGCGCCGGTGTGGGCGAGCGGCCAGCGCAACTGGTCGCTGCCGCCGCCGGGGAGATCGACCCGGATGACCTCGGCCCCCAGCTGGGTGAGGCTCAAACCGCACGAGGGCCCGGCGATGAAGGTGGCGCACTCGACCACCTGGAGATGCGCCAGGGGCGTGGTGTTCATGAGAAGTGTGGCTCCCGTCGTTCCAGGAAGGCGTTGCGGCCCTCGCGTGCATTCGGCCCGTGGCCGGCCAGGGCCATCGCGGTGCGTTCGCTGGCCAGGAACTGGGCGAGGTCCGCGCGGTCCCGGGCGAGCAGCGACTTGGTGATGGCGTTCGACTGGGTCGGGCCGGCCGCCAGCGTGGTGGCGAGTTCGACGGCCCGCGAGGTCGCGCTCCCGGGCGCCACGGTCTCGGTGACCAGGCCCGCCGTCCGTGCGTCCCGGGCCGTGAGGGGCTCGCCGAGGAAGAGATGGGCCGCGGCACGCTGCTGCCCCAGCCGGCGCGGGAGGTGGTAGGCCGTACCGGCGTCGGCCGTCATGCCGCGGGCGGCGAACGGGGCCTTGAAGTAGGCGTTTTCCCCGACGACGACGAGGTCGCAGGCGAGCACGAGGCCCCAGGCGGCGCCGATCGCGTACCGCTCGACGGCCGCGATGATCACCTGGTCGGCACCGATCATGGCCAGTACCAGATCGTGAATCAGGGTCAACCGTTCCGCGGGGCCGAAGACTCCTCCGTCCGGTCCGGGCATCGACTCCACATCGCCCCCGGACGAGAAGAAGTCGTCGCCCCCGGTGATGACCACGGCCGCGTCCCGGCGGCGGGCGGCGCCGGCGAGGCCGGCCCTCAGCAACTCCGCGGTCTGCGCGTCGAGTGCGTTGCGGCGGTGCGGACGGTCGAGCCTCAGGACGGTGACCCCGGGGCCCGGGTGCTCCTGATGAACGGGTACCTGAGCTGTCTCGGAGGTCATAATCTATAGAAAATATAGTATGGCCCTGTATCTGTCGAGAGGTCGTGAGACCGTCCTGAACGGGCGCACGGCCGCCGACGCCCGAGGGCTCCGCACACAGCTGCCGAGGCGGTCCGGGCGCGGTACCCGCGCCGGGCCGACATATCCGGACTGTCCACTGCACGAAGGAGTTTCGGGCTCGATCGGGTCAGAGCCCGTAGTCCGCGAGCAGGGCGCGGCCGATGATCATCTTCTGAATGTCGGAGGTGCCCTCACCGATCAGCATGAAGGCGGCCTCGCGGTAGAGGCGCTCGATCTCGTACTCCTTGGAGTAGCCGTAACCGCCGTGGATACGGAAGGAGTCCTGGACGACCTCGCTGCAGTACTCGGCGGCGAGCATCTTCGCCATACCGGCGCCGACGTCGTTGCGTTCGCCGGTGTCCTTGAGCCGGGCGGCCTTGACCATCATCGCGTGGCCGGCCTCGACCTTGGTGGCCATCTCCGCCAGGCGGAACAGGATCGCCTGGTGATCGGCGATCGGCTTGCCGAAGGTTTCGCGCTGCTGGGCGTAGGCGATCGCCAACTCGAAGGCCCGCAGCGCGATGCCGCAGGCACGGGCGGCGACATTGACGCGGCCGACCTCGACACCGTCCATCATGTGGTAGAAGCCCCTGCCCGGGACCCCACCGAGAACCCGGTCGGCCGGAACCCGGTGGCCCGTGAAGACGGCCTCGGTGGTGTCGACGCCCTTGTACCCCATCTTGTCGATCTTGCCGGGGATGGTGAGGCCCGGGGCGGTCTCGCCGAAGCCGGCCTCCTTCTCGACCAGGAACGTCGTCATGTTCTTGTAGACGCTGCCGGCGCCCTCGTCGCTCTTCGCCAGCACCGCAATGAGATTCGACGTGCCGCCGTTGGTCAGCCACATCTTCTGGCCGTCGATCGTGTACCAGCCGTCCTCGCCCCGGACGGCCCTGGTCTTGATCGCCGCCACGTCCGAGCCCAGGCCGGGCTCCGACATCGAAAACGACCCCCGCACCTCGCCGGTGGCCATCTTCGGCAGATACTTCCGCTTCTGCTCGTCGGTGCCGTGCCGCATGAGCATGTAGGCCACGATGAAGTGCGTGTTGATCACCCCCGACACGCTCATCCAGCCGCGCGCGATCTCCTCGACGCACAACGCGTAGGTCAGCAGCGACTCACCCAGTCCGCCGTACTCCTCGGGGATCATCAGCCCGAAGATGCCCAGCTCCTTGAGCCCGTCGACGATTTCCTGCGGGTACTCGTCGGCGTGCTCGAGCTCGGTCGCCACCGGGAGGATCTTCTTCTCCACGTATGCGCGGACCGTTTCGATGATCTCGGTCTGGACCTCGGTCAATCCGTCGGTGCTGCACAGCCGACCCATACCGCGTTCTCCTCGTTCCGTGACCGTGCCTCGCGCGCGATCTCGACCGCGCGCCGGGCGGCCTGCCGCGGGCTCGGTCGTGAATACCACCAAGTCCGGTAATTTCTATCATAAGTACGTACAAATATGACCGATATACGTACAAATGAAGCGCCCTGCCGGGCGGGTCGGCGGAGGAACGTCAGGATGTGCTGCGGCGCAGCGTCACCCGGTAGGTGTAGTGCTCGGGCAGGAAGTAGCTGACCGACAGGTCGACGGGCCGACCGGCGGCGTCCGAGTAGAGCCGGTCGACACGGAGCATCGGATGGCCTGGTGCGCAGCCGAGCCCGGCCGCGACCTCGGCATCGGCGCCGGCGACCGTGATCGACTGCGCGGCTTCGACGATCGGGTTGTCGAGGCGGGGTTCGAGCAACCCGATCACGGTATGGGAGCTCACCCCGCCGGCGGCCACCTCGGCGAGGCCGACGATGTGCTTGCCGATGTGCTCGGGCAGGTACACCGTGGTCAGGACGAACGGGACACCTTCGTGGATGCGGCGGAAGGCGACGGTGTAGACGATGTCGGTATCGAGCCGGAGCCGGCCGGCGGCATCGATGTCGACGCGGCGGTGCAGCGGTGTGAGCACCTCCATGGTGGTGTCGGAGGACAGGTTCATCAGGTCCTCGATCGAGCCGTGATGACGCAGGTAGTGGCCCTCGGATTCGGTGACGAACGTGCCGCGGCCCGGTACGCGGTAGACCGTGCCGTCGGCGACGAGATCCTGGAAGGCGCGGCGCACGGTCTGGCGGCTGACCCGATATCGCTGGGCGAGTTCGGCTTCGGTCGGCAGCTTGCCGCCGTCGCGATAGTTACCCGCGGCAATACCATCGCGCAGTTCCCGGGACACCACCTGATGCGCCGGTTCCGCGTCCCGTACCCGGTCTGCCTTCATGCTCTCCTGCCCTCTGGATCCGGAATCCGCCCGCCTACCGACCTCCCCCGCGACGGGGGCTGTTACCCGCGCCGTCACCGGAGCGCGGAGATCGCATTCGACGTTGCACGCCGCGGACAACGGTAATGGCCGGACGGGGACACTCCCATCTCGGCCATTTTTCCACCGGCACGGATCTGTGCGGAGAGCCTCGGCGAACATCACCGGTGACCGCTCCTTGTCCTCGCCGGTGCGCTCGGCGGTCGCCGGTCGTGCCCTGCCGGATCGTTCGATGCCGCCGGAGGGCGTGGCGTGGGAGACGATGCCTGCCGCTCGGCCGGCGGTGGTGAACCCGCTGGTGTTCGCCGGCTTTCGTGCACAATGAAACCTATTGTGGCCGTGTGAGATCGGCTGGTGTTGCGGAACCGTCGGCGTGACGACGACGGCCGTGTCCGGGTCGCATCGACGAAGATCGCCGAATCCGAATTGTAATCTTTTCTGCGCCACCGTTTATGGGTGATGTGGATATGAGTTCGCTTGTCCCGCAGTATCATTTGTGGGGAGCCTTGGCAGCGGCTACGTTCTTGCTGCCTCCCGGGGAGCGAGGGTGTGGTCACGCCGCGTGCGTTCTGCACCCGGTTGCGCAGTGGGCTGGAAAGGCAGGGGAAATATGTGCCGAGACATCCTGATCAAGGTGGGGCGTGTGGTGGCGGTCGGGGCGCTGCCGTTGGCCGCGGCGGCCGTGTTCGCCGGGGGCGCCTCCGCCGATGCCGGCCGGGCCGCTGAACCCGTCGCCGGGATCCCGCTGGAGAGCGAAGACGCCGCCACCAACCCCCACGCCCTGATCCCCGATCCGGTGCTGAACGGCGCCTCCGCGGGGGCCTCGATCGGTTCGGCCGTCGGATCGGCGGTCGGCTTGGCGACCGGCTCGGCGACCAGTTCCGCCGGTTCTGCCCTCGGCGCCGCGATCGGCGCCCTGGTCGGCGCGACGAATCCGGGTGTGGTTCCGCAGGTTCTGCCCTGACGTAGTCGGCCGGGCCACCGGGGCCCTCGGGGCCGCGGTATCTGGCAGATCGGGCGGGCCGTCACGGTCGACGGTGCCTGCTGGGGTGGTCGATTCCGCCGAAGGTTTCGTGTGGCCCTATCGGACCGGTCCGACGTGGTATTTTGCACACAAAATGATTGCGCACAATCTATTTGCCTGCTAGCTTGTTGTGTGTGGATGAACCGATGGCGCTGGACGAGCAGTTGTGTTTCGCGCTGTATTCGGCATCCCGGGCCATGACGGCGATGTACCGCCCGAAGCTCGATGCTCTGGGCCTGACCTATCCGCAATACCTGGTGCTCCTCGCGCTGTGGGAACGAGACGGTCGCGGTGTCGGTGACCTGAGCGCCGCGCTCGACCTGGACGTGGGCACGCTGTCGCCGCTGTTGAAGCGGTTGCAGAGTGCGGGCCTGGTCGAGCGGCGCCGGTCGGGATCCGACGAGCGGCGGGTCGAGGTCACCTTGACCGAGCGTGGGCGCGAACTGCGCGCGTCCGCGTGCGACATCCCGGCGCACACGTTCGCGGCCACGGGCATGTCGATGGACTCTCTGGTCGCACTGCGGGAAACCTTGCACAACCTGACCCGAACCTTGAAGTCGCACACCTGATCCGAGGGAGAACGAGATGGACATTCTGTACACCGCCGAGGCACTGGCCACCGGCGACGGCCGCAACGGCCACGCGCGCACCACCGACGGCCGGGTCGACGTGGATCTGGCGATGCCGAAGGCCATGGGCGGCAGCGGTGAGGGCACCAACCCCGAGCAGCTGTTCGCCGCCGGCTACGCGGCGTGCTTCCATTCCGCGCTGCGCCTGGTCGCCAAGTCCGCCGACGCGAACATCGAGGACTCGGCGGTCGGCGCGCGGGTCGGCATCGGCCCGAACGGCAGCGGCGGCTTCGGCCTGGCCGTCACGCTCGAGGTGACGCTGCCGCACGTGGACCGGGAGGCCGCGCAGCAGCTGGCGGACAAGGCACACGAGGTGTGCCCGTACTCCAACGCGACGCGCGGCAACATCGACGTCCAGGTCCTCGTGGCGGAGGACTGAAACCCGTACGCGGCCCGGCCTCGTGATCTGTCCGCCCGCCCGGGACGGCCGGATGGTCCGCGGGGGGCGGGCGTGGCGGTGCGAACGGGTAGCCGTAGCGGCTGGTGAAGCGACCGGCCTCCGTGCCGGTCGCTTCGCTGTCGCGTCCTCGCTCCACACGCACGGCACCTCCGCCGGCGCATCGGGGGAGTGGATCCCCTCGCCAAAGTAGAACGTGTTCCTATACCGTCGGTTTCGTGCAGAAAGAACAACGCCCCGCCGTGGCAGAGTGGTTCACTGCGGAGGACGGTGCGGTACGCCTCGTGGGAAGCCGCTGCGATACGTGCGGCACGCCGTATTTTCCGCGGAACACGCTGGCCTGCCGGAACCCGCAGTGTGCAAGTCCGAAGGACGGCTCCGAACTGGCCGAATACCTGTTCTCCACGCGCGGCCGGATCTGGTCGTACGCGGATGCCCGGTACAAGCCGCCACCGCCCTATGTCTCGTCCGATCCGTTCGAGCCCTACGTCGTCGCGGCGGTGGAGCTCGAGGTCGAGCAGATGGTGATCCTCGGGCAGGTCGTGCGCGGATTCACCGTGGACGACCTGGCCGTCGGCATGCCGGTCGAACTGGCCCTCGGCGTGCTGTACGAGGACGAGGAAGCGGAGCACACGGTGTGGATGTGGAGGCCGGTCGATGCCTGACACGAACGATCGCGACATCGCCGTCCTCGGTGCGGGCATGCACCAGTGGGGCAAGTGGGGGCGCAATTTCGTCGAGTACGGGCTGGTCGCGGCGCGGGCGGCGCTGGCCGACGCCGGCGTGGACCACCGCGACGTCGGCTACATCGCCGGTGCGGACACGATCCGCAACGGATACCCCGGTTTCGTCTCGGGCGCGACGTTCGCCCAGGCGCTGGGCTGGTCGGGCGCGCGGATCTCGAGCAGCTACGCCGCCTGCGCCTCCGGTGCCCAGGCCATCGCCAACGCGCGCGCCCAGATCCTCGCCGGGCTGACCGATGTGGCGCTGGTCGTCGGCGCGGACGCCGCCCCGAAGGGCTTCTTCCAGCCGGTCGGCGGTGAACGCCGCGACGATCCGGACTGGCTGCGCTTCCATCTGCTCGGCGCCACCAACCCCATCTATTTCGCGCTGTATGCGCGCCGGCGGATGGCGCTGCACGGTGCCACGCTGGACGATTTCGCCGCGGTCAAGGTGAAGAACGCCAAGCACGGCCTGAACAACCCGTACGCCCGCTACCGCAAGGAGGTTTCGGCCGAGGAGGTCGCCGCCTCGGCGGTCGTCTCCGACCCGCTGCGGCTGCTCGACATCTGCGCGACCAGCGACGGCGGCGCCGCACTGGTGCTGACGTCGATGGAGTACGCGCGCCGCCACGGCATCGCCGACCCGGTGCGTGTCCGGGCGCTGTCGACGGTCACGCCGACGTTCCCGAAAACCGTGCTCGATCTGCCGGATTTCGCGACCGACTCCGCCGTGGCCGTCGAACCCCCGCCGCGCACGTTCCGTTCCGCCATCGCCCACGCTGCCTACGAAGAGGCCGGAATCGGGCCCGCCGACCTGTCTTTCGCGGAAGTCTACGACCTCTCCACCGCGCTGGAACTGGACTGGTACGAGGACATCGGCCTCTGCGAAACGGGCGGCGCGGAAGACCTGTTGCGTAGCGGCGCAACGACATTGGGCGGCCGCGTCCCGGTGAACCCCAGCGGCGGACTGTCCTGCTTCGGCGAGGCGATCCCCGCCCAGGCGATCGCCCAGATCTGCGAACTCACCTGGCAGCTGCGCGGCCGGGCCGAGGGCCGCCAGGTGGACGATGCCCTCGCTGGTATCGCGGTGAACCAGGGCCTGTTCGGCCACGGCTCGGCCATCATCGCCACCCGCTGAGCCGGGCCCAGACGAATACACTCTCCGAAAACCCGGGCCATGCCCGGGTTTTCGGGTATCGGTAGCCGCCGACCCAGCAGCAGTATTCACGACATACATCTGCGGTATGCGCGGGCCGGCATTTCCCGGCGGCTGCCGCGACGCGAACCTGGTTGTCGGAACCGATCCTGGTGACGGTTCGCTGAGCCCGGGGCGCGCCGAAGGCCAGGTTCTCTCGTTGACGCGGATTGCCCGACGGTGAGCGGCTGCGCCGGTGATGCGTGAGTTCCGCGCACACGCCGGGCGGCGCGCACGCGTGATGGCCGCCGGGAACGGCTGGACCCGGCCACATGGCCGGAAACTCCGCCGCGCCGTGAGCGCAGCCCGCCGTAGCGTCTCGGTTCGGCATACCTTCGGCAAATCCCGCCGACGTGCCGGTCGGCGTGGCAGCATGGCCCTGCGGAGCAAGGCACCATCCCTCCGATCTGCATAGGGGCGAGATCGTGACGAAGGCCGAGTTCGCGTATACCGGGTGCGACAACCTGGAGGTCATGGCCGGCGCGGTCAACTACAACCGGTTTCTCGTCGATATCGTCGGCAGGCGGGTGATGTCGCCGGATGTGCGTGTGCTCGACTTCGGGGCGGGCGCGGGCACGTATGCCGACCTGCTGTCCGAGCGGCACATCGTGCCCGATTGCGTCGAACCGGACCACGATCTGCGGAAGGCGTTGCGCTCGAAAGGGTATCGGGTCGTCGATCTCGACACCGAACCGTCCGGCACCGGGCAGTACGAGGTCGTCTACTCGTTCAACGTGCTCGAGCACATCAAGGACGACCGGGCGGCCGCGCGGCGGCTGGCCTCGTGCCTGCGGTCCGGCGGCACGCTGGTCGTGTACGTACCCGCGTTCGAGATGCTCTACACGTCGATGGATGCCAAGGTCGGCCACCATCGGCGGTATCGCAGGCGTCGGCTCGATGCGATGCTCCGCGAGGCGGGCCTGCGGGTTGTCGAGTCGCGCTACTGCGATCCGATCGGGTTCTTCGCGACGCTGGCCTACAAGTTCCTGGGCCGCAGCGACGGCACCATCAACTGCCGTGCCCTGAAGCTGTACGACCGCGCGGTGTTTCCGGTCAGCAAGGTATTGCAGATCGTCACGGGCAAGCTGTTCGGCAAGAACGTCCTCGTCGTCGCCGTCAAACCCCGACTCGCCGGAGAGGCCACGAGCGACCGATCGTGACGCCGCCGAGATCCTGCTCACACCCGGGACGGCCGGAACCCGACCGGACGCCATCCGGTCACCGCTCGTCGCCCTGCGTTTCGGCACCCGGACACCGCGGATGCCGCATGGTTGCGTGAAGTCGACCGCGGCTTCGAGGCCGTGATAAGAGAATGGGCGTGTCTCGGCCCCGTCTTGCTTCTCCCTCTCCACCCCGCGGGCATCGGGCGGGTGCCGTCCTCGGCGGTGGAGCCGGCCCGGCGCGGTGACCGGCGAGACATCCGGCAGCACGACGACATCTGCCGACGCACATACCCCGGCCAGGCCCGTCGCCGAGTCGCCGGCGCGGGCGGGATACCGCGCGGACCTGGACGGGCTGCGGGGGGTGGCGATCGCGCTGGTCGTGGTGTTCCACGTGTGGCTGGGCCGGGTGTCCGGCGGTGTGGACGTCTTCCTGGTGCTGTCCGGGTTCTTCTTCACCGGCCTGCTGCTGCGCCGCGCCGAGTCGTCCGGGTCGGTGGGGGTGTGGTTCACGGTGCGCCGCACCGGGCGGCGGCTGCTGCCGGCGATGATCGTGGTGCTCGCGGCCGTCGTCGTCGCGGCGGCGGTGATGCGGCCGTACACGCAGTGGTCGGAGGTCGCCGCCCAGACGTTGGCGTCGTTGTTCTACTACCAGAACTGGCAGCTCGCGTGGACGTGGTCGGACTATCTGGCCGCCGACCCGTCGGTGAGCCCGCTGCAGCACCTGTGGTCGATGTCGGTGCAAGGCCAGTACTACCTCGTCGCCCTGCTGGTCGTGGCCGCCCTGGCGTGGCTGTGCCGGCGGGTGGCCGGCGGCCGGTTGCGTGTCGTGCTGGCGGTGGTCGTGACCGCCGTGGCGGTGACGTCGTTCGCGCACGCGATGTACGGGACCGCCATGCATCAGGGCTGGAACTACTACGACAGCTTCGCTCGCGCCTGGGAGTTGCTGGCCGGCGCGGCTCTGGTGCTCGCCGCGCCGTCGCCGCCGCGGGTGGTGCGGCAGGTGCTGGCGTGGTGCGGGCTCGCCATGGTCGTCGGCTGCGGGTGGCTGATTCTCGACGGCGCCAACCGTTTTCCCGGCCCCGCCGCGCTGCTGCCCGTGTGCGCGGCCGCGGCACTGATCCTGTCCGGCAACAATCTGGCCCCGGAGGCGCGGCCGTGGCCGAACCGGGTACTGGCCACGCGGGTGGCGCGGTGGTTCGGGGATATCGCCTATCCGCTGTATCTGTGGCACTGGCCGATCCTGATCTGCTACCTCGCCGAACGCGACCAGCCCCACGCCGGACTCGCGGACGGGCTCGTGATCGTCGGGGTGTCGGTGTTGCTCGCGTGGATGACGCATCGCTGGATCGAGGAACCGCTGCGGCTGCGCACGCGCCGGACCGCGGTACCCGCCCGTGGGGTGCGGGTGCCTCGTCGGGTGGCCGGAGCGGCGGTGTCGGCGGTGGCGGTGGCGTTGGCGGGGGCCACCCTGCTCTGGCAGGTCGTGGTCGTCGGCGGGCAGTCTTCCTCGCCGGTCGGTCCGCTCGACCCCGCCCGGTATCCGGGCGCGGAAGCGCTCGCGGCCGCGGCGCCGGTCCCGCAGGCGCGGATGCGGCCCACACCGCTGGAGGCGGAGGCGGACCTGCCGCCCCCGACCCTGGACGGCTGTATCGCGGATTGGACCACGCGCGACGTCGTCACCTGCACCTACGGCAACACCGGCGCGTCCCGCACGCTGGCCCTGGCCGGCAGCTCACATGCCGAGCACTGGCTGCCCGCGCTGCAGGCGCTGGCCGAGCGGTACTCCTTCCGGATCCAGGTGTACCTGAAGATGGGATGTCCGCTGACCCTGGCCGAGGACGCCACCTACAACGGCGAGGCGAATCCGGACTGCCGCGACTGGTCCCGCGAGGTGATCGACCGCCTCGGCACCGACCGCCCGGATTGGGTGTTCACCGTCGGCACCCATCCTCGTCTGGACGTCGGCGACGAAACACCTCCCGACTACCTGGACGTGTGGGTGGCGCTGGCCGACCGCGGCCTGAACATGATCGCGATGCGCGATACTCCCTGGCTGCGCCGCGACGGCGGGGTGCCGTACAAGGCCTCGGACTGTCTTGCCGCGGGCGGCGACCGCATCGGCTGCGGTATGTCCCGCGCCGACGCCCTCGACGCCGTCGACCCCGAACTCGAACCGGCCTCGCGGTTCCCGAACGTATTCCCGGTCGACCTCACCGAGGCCGTCTGCGAACCCGACGTCTGCCCCGTCGCCGCGGGAAACATCCTCATCTACCACGACGAACATCACCTCAGCGCCAGCTACTCCCGCTCCCTGGCCAGGCCCCTCGGCCGCGCACTGCAACCGCTTCTCGAATGGTGGTAGGCCGGGTCCGCCGCGCAGGGATAGCAAGATTGTCGAACTTGCCCTACCGCATAGCGCTGAATCGGTAACCTGGTTATCGAAAATCGCATACCGCGATTTCAACGGTGCTGGAGGAGCCGACCGGGTGACCGAGCGCGCCGAGGTGACCTGCGGGCCGCCGTCCTCGAGCGCGACCGGCCGCGCCCGGTGCGTACCGGGCTCGCCGCACCCGGCGAAGGAGTTCTGTTCGTGAGTAATGATGATGCGGTCTACTGGGATCCCTTCGATCGTGAGATCGCCGGGGATCCCTATCCGGTCTATCGGCGGCTGCGGCGGGAAGCGCCGCTGTACTACAACGACAAGCATGAGTTCTACGCGCTGAGCCGGGCCGAGGATGTCGATCGGGCACTGCTGGATTGGCAGACGTTCTCGTCGTCGCGGGGGCCGATCCTGGAGATCATCAAGGCGGGGGTGGAGATTCCGCCGGGGACGTTGCTGATGGAGGATCCGCCGACGCACGACGTCAACCGCGGGCTGCTGGCGCGGGTGTTCACGCCGCGGCGGGTCCTGGCGCTGGAGCCGCAGATTCGCGACATGTGTACTCGGTCGCTGGACCGCCTGGCCGGCGCCGATCGGTTCGATTTCATGTCCTCGTTCGCGAACGAGCTGCCGATGCGGGTGATCGGCACGCTGCTGGGGATTCCGGAGGCCGATCAGCAGGCGGCGCGCGATCACGCGGATGCGGGCCTGCGCACCGAGCCGGGGCAGCAGATGCAGGTGTCGGACGCGGCGATTCCGAATGTGGAGTTCTTCGCCGATTACATCGACTGGCGTGCCGAACACCCCTCCGACGACCTGATGACCGAGCTGCTGCGCGCGGAGTTCGACGACAGCGAGGGCGTGCGGCGCACGCTGACCCGGCAGGAGATCCTCACCTATGTCTCGGTGGTGGCGGGCGCCGGCAACGAGACCACCGCCCGGCTGCTGGGCTGGCTGGGATCGCTGCTGGCCCGCCACCCCGAGCAGCGCGCCGCACTGGCCGGCGATCCGCAGCTGATCCCGAACGCGATCGAGGAGACGCTGCGATTCGAGCCGACCGGCCACGCGATCGCGCGTTACGTCACCACCGACGTGGAGCTGCACGACACCGTCGTGCCCGCGGGCAGCGCGATGATGCTGCTGGTCGCCTCGTCCAACCGCGACGAGGAACGCTGGCCCGATCCGGACCGGTTCGACATCCACCGCGACGTGGGCAACCTGCGGACCTTCGGCCGGGGCGTGCACTTCTGCCTGGGGGCGTCGCTGGCGCGGCTGGAGGCGCGGATCGCCCTCGAGGAGTTCCTGAAGCGCTACCCGCGCTGGGAAATCGACTGGGAGGCACTGACATTGTCGTCCACCTCGACCGTGCGTGGCTGGGAGCACCTGCCGATGACGGTCGGCTGAGCCGGGCCACATCGCCGAGCGGGTCCGGGAGTTCACATCGCCGAGCGGGTCTGCGGTTTCATATCGCCGAGCGGGTCTGCGGTTTCATATCGCCGAGCGGGTCTGCGGTTTCATATCGCCGAGTGGTTCGCGAGTTCACATCGCCGAGTGGTTCGCGAGTTCACACCAACGAGCGGGTGCGCGAACTCATACCATCGAGCGGGTGCGTGAGCCGAGGAGCGCCGGAATGTGGGCGTAGCCGCGGAGGTTGACGAGTTCGCGGCGCGGCGGGGCGGATTCGATGCGCAGCGTGGGGAATTGCTCGTGGAGCGCGCGGAGCGCGATCGTGCCTTCCGTGCGGGCGAGGGTGGCGCCCAGGCACGCGTGGACGCCGCTGGAGAACGACACGTGCTCCCGGGCATTGGATCGCGTGATGTCGAAGGTGTTCGGGTCGGTGAAGATCTCCGGGTCCCGGTTCGCGCCGCCGAGCAGGAGCGTGATCACCGCGCCGCGGGAGATGCGGCGGCCGCCGACCTCGATGTCGCGCAATGCTTTTCGGGCCGTCCACTGGACCGGGCTGTCGTAGCGGAGTATCTCCTCGATCGCGCCGGGCCACAGGCCGGGCTCCGCGGTGAGCAGGTCGAGCTGGTCGGGGTGCTCGTGCAGCGCGACGACGCCGTTGCCGATGAGGTTGACGGTGGTCTCGAACCCGGCGCCGGCGAGCAGGGCCGTGGTGTACATGAGCTCGCGCTTGGTCAGCTGCCCGCCGGCGACCAGCGCGCTGAGGATGTTGTCGCCCGGTTCGGCGCGCAGCAGGTCGAGATGTTCGTCGAGGAACTCGCGGGCGTCCAGCAGCGCCGCCTGGGCGCGGCGGTAGGCGCGCCAGGATATTCCGGTGTCGAGCAGGGCGGCGCCGGCCTCGCCCGCGGCGAGCATGCGCCGGCGCACATCCCGGGGGATGCCCAGCATTTCGGAGATGATCGCCGCCGGCAGCTCGACCGCGAAATCGGTGATGAGGTCGGCGCGCTGCCGGGTCCCCAGCGCCGCGAGCAGCTCGCCGGTGACCTCGTCGATCCGGTCGGTCAGCCGCCGGACGGCACGCGGGGTGAACTCCTGGGCGACGAGCTTGCGATACCGGGTGTGCGCCGGCGGGTCCAGCGAGAGCATGGCCGGTGGCTCGATCGGGTTCGGCAACCGCGGGTCGGTGGCGCGGATCAGGGCGCGCATCGGCCTCGGCACGTCCAGCTCGGCGGGAACGATGACGCCGAAGTCGGTGGACCGCAGCACATCCCGGACCACGCCGTGGTCGGCCGTCACCCACGTGTAGGGAGTGCGGACCACCCGGCCCTGCTCCCGGATGCGGTCGGCGAGCAGGTACGGATTCGCCTGCGCGCGGCGATCGGTCATGATCCGTGCGAACGGATCGCCCCGGCGGGCCTGCGTCTTCAGGTACGCCCGCGGCAGCCCGTGAATGGCCGCCCAGTGCAGACTGGTCTTCATTTCTGCACGTTAGCGCGACGAGCACGGCAGCGCATCGTACCGGGGTCTGAGATCGTCCGCTGTTGTCGCGAGGCGGTCGCCCCGCTCCGTCCGCCAGGCGCTGCGGCGGGACGACTACATCGACTCCGAACGGGCCGGGCGTCGGTCACCCACCGCCGCGCCGGCCAGGCCGTGCACGATAGGCCGCACCGGATCGGCGCCGAGCACCACTGACCGGTCGGGTTGCGCCGCAACGCTTGCCGGTTTCGGAGATCAGTCGAGCACGGCGTACGCCTCCACCTCGACGAGCACGTCGGGCTCGAACAGGTAGTCGACGCCGATCGCCGAGACGGGCGGCAGCGGCCGCGGTATGCCGAGCTCGTCGGCGACCCGCTCGATGCCCGCTAGGAAGTCGTCGTACTTGTCCGGGGTCCACTGCGTGACGAAGAACCGCAGGCGCACGACGTCGGCGAAGCTCGCGCCGGCGCCGGCCAGGCCGCGTGCGGTGCTGCGCAACGCGTGCGCGAGCTGGCCGGTGAGGTCGCCCGGCGCGACGGCGTTCCCCTCGGCGTCCCGCGCGATCTGCCCGGCGACGTGGACGTGGCGGGTTCCCGTGCCGATCGAAACATGGTGGTACGGAACGGGTGCGAACATGCCCTCGGGGGTCAGCAGCTGCACGGCCATGGGTGGTCCCTTCGTTGCCGGAGTAGGTATCCGATATATACCTGGTGTTCGAAGGGAACTTCAACGAGACTAGGTGTCATGCCGGAAACCGCCCCACCCAGCCCGCAGCTCACCGAACAGCACCGCGAACTGCTCGACCAGGTGCTCGACAAATGGTCGCTACAGATCCTCGACGCCCTGTGCGAGCGCCCGCTGCGCTTCAACGAACTCCGCCGGGCCATCCCGGTCGTGACGCAGAAGTCGCTGACCACGGCGCTGCGCCGCCTGGAGCGCAACGGGATGGTCGAGCGCATCGTCACGAATACGCGCCCGGTCGCCGTCGAGTACCGCGTCTCCGAACTCGGCCGGACATTGCAGGACCTGATCGACGCCCTCCTCGACTGGGCCACCGCCACACTCCCCGCCGTCGAGCGCGCTCGCGAGTGTTTCGACGAGGGCGGGTAATCCCGAAGCCCTTGTGGCCCGGTCTTTTCCGTGAGAGCGCACGGTTCCCGCCAATGCGTCGGCGAGGGTCTCGGGTCGGTTCGAGTCGCCCGTCGCCGCCTCGGCGCCGGGCGGCAGATCGGCGGCCGCGGGATGGTCTAGCGGACCGTCGAGAAGAAGGTGCGGAGATCGTCGACGAACAGGTCCGGCTGTTCGAAGGCGGCGAAGTGGCCGCCCCGGGGCATCGTGGTCCAGTGCGTGATGTTGTAGTTCGCCTCGCACCACGACCGCGGTGCGCGACCGATCTCCTTGGGGAAGGACGCCACGCCGGTGGGGAGTTCGATCCGGCCGCCGCGCCCGAACGCCGCCATGCTCTCCCAGTACAGCCGGGCCGACGAGGCGCCGGTGCCGGTGGCCCAGTACACCGTCACGTTGTCGAGGATCTCGTCGCGGGTCAGCGCGTTCTCGGGGTGGCCGTCGCAGTCGGTCCACGACCAGAACTTCTCCACGATCCAGGCCAGCAGCGCGACCGGCGAGTCGACCAGCCCGTACCCGACCGTCTGCGGCCGGCTGGACTGCTGCTTGGCGTAGCCCGAATCCCACCGCCGGTAGTACTGCACGGCGGCCAGCGCGTCGCGCTCGGCGTCGGTGGGGTTCTTCCGCGCTTCCTCCGTCGGGGTGGCGATCGGCATATTCGTGTGGATGCCTACGCAGTGGCCGACATTGCGGCCGATGGCGGCGGTGACCGCGGCGCCCCAGTCGCCGCCCTGCGCACCGTACCGCTCGTAGCCCAGCCGGGTCATCAGCGTTTCCCATGCCGCGGCGATCCTGCCGGTGTTCCACCCGGTGGCCTGCGGCTTGCCGGAGAACCCGTAGCCGGGCAGCGACGGGCAGACGACGTGGAAGGCGTCCTCGGCGCGGCCGCCGTGCGCGGTGGGGTCGGTGAGCGGAGCGATGATCTTGCCGAACTCGACGATCGAGCCGGGCCAGCCGTGCGTGATGATCAGCGGAAACGCGTCCGGGTGCGGCGATCGCTGATGCACGAAATGGATCGGCAGGCCGTCGATCTCGGTGACGAACTGGTCGAACCGGTTCAGCGCGGCTTCCCTTGTCCGCCAGTCGTATTCGGTGGCCCAGTATTCGGCCAGCTCGCGGGTGTAGGCCAGCGGGATGCCCTGACTCCAGTCGTCGACGCATTCGGTCTCGGGCCAGCGCGTGCCGGCCAGGCGTCGGCGGAGGTCGGCGAGTACATCGTCGGGAACGTCGATCCGGAACGGTTCGATAGCAGTCATGGTCACCATTGTCGGTACGACGAGGTGTGGCGGTCGGTACGACTGGTCGTGGAAGCGGTCGTGCGCCCCCATTCGTCCGGTGGTCGTGCCAGACTCCGACGGGTACCGAGGGATGTCGACCGACGACGGGGTGCCGATGAACAGCAATGCCGAACCAGCAGCCGAGGCGGAGGAGCGTATCGGCTACCGGTGGACGATCTTCTACGTCGGGCCGGAAGGCCGTCGGCCTGTCGAGTCCGAGGCCGGCTGGTTCGGCAGCGCGGATCCGCGCACCGGGCGGGCCTACGACAGTTACACCGCCGTCGGGGCGGCGGTGTTCGACGATGTCTGTGACGAGGTGACCGAGAACTATCGGTTCGCGGTGCTGGACGCGCGTCTGGACGGTGTCGCCGAGCCCGTCGCGGTCACCGCGATCGCGGTCGTCGTCTACGACAGCGGCGGGACCGAGATGGCGAACTTGACCGGGACGCTGTATCACCGGCCGATCACCGAGGAGGAGGTCGCCGACGAGCTGATCGCGTGGACCCGGTCGGTCCTCGACGACGAACGTCGCCGCCTGGAGCGCGACCTCGAATCCGACACCCCCGATCCGGCCACGCATTCCCTGGCGGGGTTCGACACGATCCCGGCTGCCCCGGAAGACACCCTCACCGACGAGCAACGACGGCATATCCGCGATCTCCGCGACGCCGCGGAAGCGCTGCGAGCAGAAGTCCACGAGCCCGACTACTGCCGGTCGCATCTGGCACGTGCCGAACACGACCTCGCGGCCGCGCAAACCGGAGTACCGGCAGCAGAATCCGTGGCCGATCCGGGGCACGCCGACGTCGCGCGGCAGGCTGCCCGTGTCGACCGGTGGAGGCGACTGCTCGACATCGCGGCGGAGGCATACATCGACGCCGCTGCCCTCGACGCCGCCGCCGACCACGCCCGCCGCGCCTACCAGCAGGGGTAGGCCGGGGATCCGAAACGACGCCGCCCAGGAACTGAGGGATTCGCTTCTCGCACAACTCCGCCCCGGACTTCCTGGTAGTCAGCCGTCCAGGGGTATTTGCCGGGTCACCATGCCGGGGGGAAAGGCGGGTACATATCGCACCTGAACGGTCCCCAACCCCTACAGCTGGAATACGCGCTGGCGCATTCACATTTGCAGCGCGAATCACGCGGATCGCATCCGTACTGCACACATTCGGCATAGTGGATCGAGCAGCTGAGATCCGGCAATGATCCGCCACCGGGACCGCCGAAACCTGGCGTGCCGAGGTCCCCGCGTATGCGTGCCGACCCTGGAAACCGGGGCTCGAAGTTCCCGATGTATCGAGCTACCGGCGGCGGGCCGGCCCACCGATTGCCACCGGGGTGGTCGACCGGCGGGGCGAATGGATCGAGAGCGGGCGCAGCGCGGCTCGACAGCTGCTCGAACACGTCGGTGAGCACGGGTTCGGAGAACTCGATCTCTACGACGACGAGCTGTTTCCCGCAGCACATATGCACCTCGGACGTGTCCGCCAAGCGCCGGATCTGAGCTTTGGGAATGGTCAGCGACTGCGGGCATCGGCATCCGGCCCCTGCCGGAAACGGCGTGACCTTGACCCTTTCGGGATCATCGTCCACGGCCTCCACCGTGACGCGCAAAGACCGACCGGCGCTGTTCTGCCGAGCCAACAGGTCATCGAGCGAAATCTCGTCCACTGTGCTCGTCCGCCGATCCATCCGGGCCTACCGTGGCAGCCGGTTGGCTCACCACCAGCGATTATCGACCTACACTCGGCCGGTCTCAGGCGAATGAGCAGAAAATGGCGATGCTTCCATTCGGCAGTGCGCCGATCCGGTCGCTGCCTCTCGCCGTCGGGTGCCATCTCGCGTTTCGCGGCATCTTCGAGAACGACCGGCGAAGTTCGTTCTGCGCGTTGGTGTTTCATGACTCGCCAGCGGCACTGGGCGTTTCGTTACGGCCGACGCATCAGGAAGGCTCGTAGTGCTGTGATCAGTGCGGCCGGATTGTCCTCCTGGACGTTGTGCCCGGCGTCGGGGACAACGACGAGATGCCCGTCCGGGATGCGTTCGACCAGCCGTTCGGCGGCAAGGTGGGGGAGTGCCCTGCTGCGTTCGCCGCGCACCAGCAGCACCGGTGTACCGCTCAGCTGATCGGCGAGGCGATCGGTGGCGGCGAGGATGGCGGGGAAGTCGGGTGGACTCGGATCGGCCTTCGGCACCCAATTACCCTCGGGGGCGCGGCGAAACAATGTGCTCATGCGGTAGGCGACCACCGCGCGGTTGGCGCGCGGATTGACCCGCATCGCGGCATCCACCACGGTCCGGAGTTCCCGCACCGGGCCGAGCCCGGTGACGAACTCCCGCATCCGCCGGGTGCTGTCGAAGTCCACGCCGGGGGCGACATCGATCAGCGCCAGGCGGTCGACCCGGTCGGGCCGGGCATCGGCGACGCGGGCGGCGACCACGCCGCCGAGCGACATCCCGACCAGCCCAACGCGATCGAAGCCGAGATGGTCGGCCGCGGCGAGGACATCGGCCGCCAGGGTGTCGATGCTGTAGTCGTCGGACCAGTCGCTGTCACCGTGCCCGCGCAGATCCAGCGCGACCAGCCGGGCATCGCCGCGCAGGCCGAGGCAGACGAAATCCCATGTGTGCGCGGTCAATCGGCCCCCGTGCAGCAGTAGTACCGGGGATCGTGTTCCGCCCCAGTCGAATCCGTGCAGCCGGCAACCGGCATGAGACAGGTGGATGTCGCGGGGCGGCGCCGGATCGTGGATCGCAACGCCCAGCGCGGCCGCCGGCTCGGTCATCGCGGGGATCGTGGATTGTTCGTGCACGACGCCACCCTTCCTACCTCGAGAACTCAAGGTAAGGCGTTAACCTTGGCCAGTCAAGGTAGAGTTGGCGGCGTGGCTACCCGAGTGCGACGCAAACCCGATGAGGCCCGGCGGATGATCCTGGAGGCGGCGGGCAGGCTACTGGCGGCGGGCGGACCGGCCGCGGTGCAGGTGCGCGCTGTCGCCGCCGAGATCGGGGTGTCCGATGCGGCGGTCAACCATCACTTCGGCACGCGTGACCAGCTACTGGAGGCGTTGCTGCGATTCGGCGGAACCACACTGAAGACCGAACTGCGCACCGTTCTGGGCGCGTGGACCGAGGGGCCGATCGATCCGGCCGAGTTGGTGCGCGCGCTGTCGGCACTGTACGCCGACGGTTACGCCGAGCTGGCGCTCGCGCTGCACCGGTCCGGTTGGCGCGATACGGGCAGTGGACTACTCGGAGAGGTGGTGGACCGGCTGCACGACCACGCGTGCCAGGTGTGCGCGGAGACCGGGCGAACACCGCCGTCCCGCAAGACGATCCAGCTGATGGTGACCGCACTGCACCAAGCCGTGGCGATGGAGCCGTTGTTCGGCGATGAGTTCCGCCGCAGTGCCGGCCTGGACGCGGCCGAGGGGGACCGCATGCTCGACTGGTGGATCGAGACCCTGCGCGCGACCGTTGCCGGCGAGCGTGCGCCTGGAAAGACGATGTAACGGCACGAGTTCATGCCGAATCGAAGTCCTGTTCGGGCCGGTGGTTTCGCCGAGGGCGGCGGCCAAGGCGTCGGGGTGGCCGCCGTAGAGGTGGGCCAGGCCGAGGCTGTCGACGACCCGGGCGATGCGGGTGGAGGTCCATGCCGGTTCCTCGTGGGAGATCCGGTGGAAGTAATAGCGGAAGACGTCGAAATCCTCGATGATGATGTCGGTCTTGGGAGGTCGCTGCGGGGCGTCCAGCGAGGGAACGTCCTGATCCGGTAGCAGCATGACCAGCACCAGTCCGTGGATCAGCGAGCGGAGGCCGGTGGCCTTCTCGACCCAGTGCTTGGCGGCCATCGTGCTGTCGCGCACCTGGCTCGTCGGGTCGTGCGTGTCGTCGTTGCCGTAGATGTCGGCCGTCCGCCCGTCGTCCATCAGCCACGGTCCGTTGGGAGGCACCACGAGCGCACCGTCCTGGCGGGTGCGAAAACCCTTGACCTCCACCGCCACGCAGCGCTGCGGCGACCAGATCAAGGCGTCCAGTTGCCGGCTGGAGCCGCGATCGGGAACCTGGATGTTCAGCAGTGCGACACCGGGTTGCGCGGGGCTCCAGGTGATCCACTCCGCCAGCCGCTCCTCGGCCGGCGACAGCGACGACGGGTTGTTGATGAGAAGCAGCACGACGACCTCCCCGGCTCGCGTAACCTGCCCCGGGCCGTCTCGCACGACTCACCGGGTTCGCCTCTTCGATCATAACTCGTGAAGGTTGTTCTGCGCGTTGGTATTTCACAATCGACGATGCGAATCGAAAGGCAGGAGGTGAGGGCGGTGGTCCAGAGTATTCACGAGACGCGGTGAGGTGGCCCCTGATGAACCGGTGCAACGATCAGATATCTTTCGTTGCATTGCATCATCGCGGCGACGAGGAGGTCTTATCGTGGGTGCGGTCGGCGCTGTGCTGCAACGGCATTCGGGCGCGCGGGGCCGACCGCCGTGCCATGCCGAGCTGGTCGTCCACCGAGGGAGTCGTCTGTGCAGAATCGACCGACGGCAGCCGAGCTGCTGGATTCGCTGGCCGAGCTGCTGGAGGACACGCTCCTGCCGGAGCTGCCCCCTGGCCTGCAGCATCGCGCGCGGGTCGGCGCCAATCTGGCCCGGATCCTGCGCCGCGAGGTCGAGCTGGGCCCGGCCGCCGCGGACCGCGAAAGCGAATTGCCGGCCGCCGTGCCCGAGGGGGACGAGGAGGCGCTGTGGCAGGCGCTCGCCGAGATGGTGCGCGCCGATCTCGCCATAGCCAAGCCGGGCTACGACAGCTGGGAGGGTGAGTGAGCGCCGATCCCGCCGCGGGCCTGGCCGAGGTCCTGGCGGAGACGTTCGGCCGGCCGGTCGAGGTGGCGGGCCTCGAACTCCTGTCCGGCGGCGCGCGCCGCCGCAATGTTGCCTTCACCGCCGACATCGAGGGCGAGGGCCCGCGCCGACTGGTGGCCACCATCGTCCCGCCCGCGGTCGAACTGATGCCGGTGGCCGCCGAGGCGGCGGTGCGAGAGTTGGCCCGCGCCAACGGTGTTCCGGTCCCCGAGGTGGTGGCCACGTGCACCGACACGGCGCGGATCGGCGAACCGTTCGTGATCTCCGCCCACGTGGACGGAGAAACCGTGCCGCGCAAGGTGTTACGGCTGATCGAGGCCGCCGGCAACGCCGAAACCGTGACCCGCCGATGGGGCGAGGCGATGGGCCGTCTACACACCGTCGACCCGGACGACGCCCCCGAGGCCGTACCCGCCTCCGGCGCCGATCCGGCGGCCGATCAGCTGGCCCAGGCCGAGCGGGGTGTGCGCGCCCTGCTGGCCGATCGCCCGGTCTTCGCCATGGCGCTGCGCTGGCTGGAGCGGAGGCTGCCCGGGCCGCCGGAGCGTAAGGCGTTGCTGCACACCGATACGCGCAACGGCAACATCATCGTCGGGACCGACGGCCTGCGCGCCGTGCTCGACTGGGAGGGCTCCCAGCGCTTCGGTGATCCGATGCGCGATGTCGCCTGGCCCGCCTTGCGCATGTGGCGGTTCCGCGAAGACGCCCGGGAGTTCGGCGGTTTCGCCGATCGCGACGCCTTCGTGCGCGGCTACGAGGCGGCGGGCGGCCGCTTCGACCTCGACCGCTTCCGCTGGTGGAAGGTGATGGGGACGCTCGCCTGGGGCGTCGGGCTGGCCGGTCAGGCCGCCGCGCACCTGGACGGCACCGTCCGCGACATCGTCATGGCGGCCAGCGGCCGCCGGGTGTCGGAAATCGAATGGGACCTGCTCATGCAGATCCGGCCCGGCGCGAACGTTTAGGAGACAGCGTGGATTTCGAACTACCCGAGGAGCTGGCCGCCTACCTGGTGGAGCTGGACAACTTCATCGATAAGGAGATCGTCCCGCTCGAACAGGCCGGCGACAACATCCGGTTCTTCGACCACCGCCGCGAGGACGCCCGCACCGACTGGGAGCGCGACGGCCTGCCCAGCGCGGAATGGGAAGCGCTGCTGGCCGAATCGCGCCGCGTCGCCGACGCCGCCGGTCACTACCGCTACGCCTTCCCGAGGGAGTTCGGCGGCCGCGACGGCACCAACCTCGGCATGGCGGTGATCCGCGAGCATCTGGCCCGCCGCGGCCTGGGCCTGCACTGCGATCTGCAGAACGAACACGCCATCGTGGCCAACAATGTCGGCCTGCTGCTGATGCTCGAATACGGCTCGCCCGAACAGAAGTCCCGGTGGGTGGACGGCTTGGCCGAGGGCACGAAGTTCTTCGCCTTCGGCATCACCGAACCCGAGCACGGCTCGGACGCCACCCATATGGAGACCACCGCCGTCCGCGACGGCGACGACTGGGTCATCAACGGCACCAAGACCTGGAACACCGGCGTGCACATCGCCGACGCCGACCTGATCTTCGCCCGCACCTCCGGCCAGGCCGGGGACGGCCGGGGCATCACCGCATTCCTCGTCCCCACCGACGCCCCCGGATTCGTGGTCGAGGAATACCTGTGGACGTTCAACATGCCGACCGACCACGCCCGCGTCTCGCTGACCGACGTGCGGGTGCCGCGGTCGGCGATCTTCGGCGAGGAGGGCCGCGGCCTCGGCGTCGTCCAGCACTTCTTCAACGAGAACAGGATTCGCCAGGCCGCGTCGAGTCTCGGTGCGGCGCAATACTGTATCGATCAGGCCGTCGCCTATGCCAAGGAGCGCAAGCCCTTCGGCAAGCCGCTGGCCGCCAACCAGGCGATCCAGTTCCCGCTGGTGGAGCTGCACACCCAGTGCGAGATGCTGCGCGCGCTGGTGCACAAGACGGCGTGGTCGATGGACACCTACGGCACTTTCGCTGCCTCCGAACAGGTGTCGATGTGCAATTACTGGGCCAACCGGCTGTGCTGTGCGGCCGCCGACCGCGCCATGCAGGTACACGGCGGCCTCGGCTACTCCCGCTACAAGCCGTTCGAGCATATCTACCGCCACCACCGCCGCTACCGCATCACCGAGGGCGCCGAGGAGATCCAGATGCGCCGGGTCGCCGGTTACCTGTTCGGTTTCATGGAGCGGGCGGCGGTCAAGGGGGTGTAGCGGCCGGGCGCGCTCGGCGGCCTCGCCGTCTACACCAGCCTCGGCACGGAGCAGGTCGACCAGGCCCGCGGCATCACCATGCGGTACTTCGACCGTCCGGCAATGCGGCGTGCTCGCCCCCCATTTTCCGGCGTGCTCCGCCCCGTCATTCCGGCGTGCTTTCGGCCGGAATCCCGCAGTTCCTGACGATGGATCCCGGCCGAAAGCGTGCCGGGATGGCGGGGATAGCGTGCCGGGATGATGGAAGTAGAGCGTGCGCAGAGGGGTCCGGTGGTCGGCCGGGCGTCGGTCCGCGGCAGCACATAGCCCGGTCAGTTGGCTGTCTCGGCCGATGGCTCGGATTTCGTTGCGGGACCGGTGATGTCGACGATGGGGAGGCGGAGCGCCGCGGGGGCGCTCGCCGGGACCACCGGGTTGCGCGGCGGTACCGGGGCGATGCGCCGGTAGGGCGCGCCCAGCTCCGGCCGCTCGTCGGCCTCACCCTTGTTGGGCCACAGCGCCACCGCGCGTTCGGCCTGCGCGGTGATGGTGAGCGAGGGGTTCACGCCGAGGTTGGCCGAGATGGTGGAGCCGTCGATGATGTGCAGGCCCGCGTACCCGTACATCCGGTGATAGGGGTCGATGACACCGGTGTCGGGGGAGTCGCCGATCACGCAGCCGCCGATGAAATGCCCGGTCATCGGGATGTCGAACAGGCTGGTCCAGCCGCCGGTCGGGATGCCGTCGATCTTGTCGGCCACCCGGTGCGCCACCTCGTGCCCGGCCGGGATCCAGGTCGGATTCGGTTCGCCCACACCCTGTCTCGTGGTCATCTTCCGGCCGAACAGCCCGCGCTTGGTGTAGGTGGTGATCGAGTTGTCCACCGACTGCATGACGAGCAGGCCGATCATCTGCTCCGACCAGCGCCGCGGATTGTGCGTGGTGAACAGGTCGCGGCGGTTGCGGCGCAGCTGCCGGAACCACTGGCGCACCTTCGACGTCCGGCCGTCGGGGTCGATCATCGCGGTGCCGATCAGGGCGATCGCGTTGCTGCCCTTGCCGTATCGCACCGGCTCGATATGGGTGTCGTCGTTGGGGTGGATCGAGGAGGTGATCGCGACGCCCTTGGTGAAGTCGGAGTCCTTGCGGCGGCTGCGCACCGACAGCAGCTCCTCGGAATTGGTGCGGGCCAGTTCGCCCAGGCGCGGCGAGATGTTCGGCAGCGAACCGCGATCGCGCAGGCGGTGCAACAGTTTCTGGGTGCCGAGCGCGGCCGCGGCGAACACGACGTGCTCGGCGGTGAACGTCCGGCGGGACTTGCGCGCCCACCGTCCGGTGCGCACGGTGGAGATCTCGTAGCCGCCTCGGGGGAGTGGCCGCACATCGGTGACCGTGGTGAGCGCGTGCACCGTCGCCCCGGCCTGCTCGGCGAGATAGAGATAGTTCTTGACCAGGGTGTTCTTGGCGTTGTGCCGGCAACCGGTCATGCACTCACCGCAATGCGTGCAGGTGTTGCGCGCAGGCCCGACGCCGCCGAAGAACGGATCGGGTAGCTCCTGTCCGGGGCGGACTCCGTTGCCGCCGAACAGGACTCCGACGGGTGTGCTGCGATACGTCGAGCCGACGCCCATCTCCTCGGCCACCTCGGACAGCACCCGGTCCGACGGCGTGGTCGCCGGATTGGCCGTCACGCCCAGCATCCGCTCGGCCTGGTCGTAGTGCGGGGCCAGCTCGTCCTTCCAGTCGGTGATGTGCGCCCAGTGGCCGTCGGAGAAGAACTTGTCCGTCGGTTCGTAGAGGGTGTTCGCGTAGACCAGCGACCCGCCGCCGACGCCCGCGCCCGCCATGATGAAGGTGTCCTTCAGCAGCGTCAGCCGCTGGATGCCGAAGCAGCCCAGCGCCGGCGCCCACAGGTATTTGCGTGCGTCCCAGGAGGTGTCGGCGAATTCGTCGTCGGCGAAGCGGCGGCCCGCCTCGAGCACGCCGACCCGGTAGCCCTTCTCGGTCAGGCGCAGTGCGGTGACGCTGCCGCCGAATCCGGAACCGACGACCACCACGTCGTAGTCGAACGTCATCTGATCTCCACTCATCGAAGGTGTTGTGCGGCAAATACTGTCAGGCGACCGGGCGCAGCTCGAAGTCCTCGGGATCGAGCCGGCGGGTGGTCCACCGGTAGCTGACGGTGGTGCCCGGCCAGTTGTTGGTGATCCGCCCGGCCGCATTGCGGTACCAGCTGGCGCAGAAGTTCCACGGCGTCCGGTCCAGGCGCCGCTGGAGCTTACGGTCGAACTCGGTCTCGACGCCGGGCCGCACCTCCAGCACGTGGCCAGGACGCTCGCCGAGCCGCCGGATCGCCTGCCGGACGTACCGGGCCTGCGACTCGATCATGTAGACGATCGACCCGACCCCGAGATTGGTGTTCGGCCCGTACATCAGGAACAGGTTGGGGAAGCCCGGCACCGTCATGCCCTGGTAGGCCCGCGCGCCCTGCGCCCACTCGTCCTGCAGCTTGCGCCCGCCGCGGCCGGAAATCCGCATGGGCCAGAGGAATTCGGTGCCCTTGAAGCCCGTGCCGTAGACGATCGCGTCCACCTCGTGCAGGACGCCGTCGGTGGTGCGCACACCTTCGGGGGTGATCTCGCCGATCGCCGTGGTCTGCACGGTCACGTTGGGCCGCGTGAGCGCGGGCAGATAGTCGTTGGAGAACAACGCGCGCTTGCACCCGGCCGGATAGTCGGGCGTAACCGTCGCCCGCAACTGCGGATCCGGCACCTGGTTCTTCAAGTGCCGCTTGCCGATCAAGTTCACCAGCCGGCGGATGACCGTCACATCGACGAAGGCGAGCGCCAGGAATTCGCACAGCAGCCAGAACGCGAAGCGCTCGCCGAGCCGGGTGATCGGCAGCAGCCGGAAGGCGCGGTAATGCCAGGTCTTGTACTCGAGATCCGGCTTCGGCATGACCCATGCGGCCGAGCGCTGGAACAGCGTCAGATGACCTACCGCGGGCGCGATTTCGGGGACGAACTGCACGGCGCTGGCGCCGGTGCCGATCACCGCGACCCGCTTGCCGGCCAGGTCGGCCTCGTGGTCCCATTCGGCGGAGTGAAAGGCCGTGCCGCGGAACGTCTCCACGCCGGGGATGTTCGGCAGCGCCGGCCGGGAGAGCTGCCCGACGGCCGAAATCAGTACGTCGCAGGTCAATTCGGCGCCGTCGGCGGTGTGCACGGTCCACCGGCCACTGGTGTCGTCGAAGTCGGCGGCGGTCACCTCGGTGCGGAAGCGGATCTTGGGCAGCAGATCGTGCTCGCGGGCGAGGCCGCGCAGGTACTCGAGGATGTCGGGCTGCCGGGCGAACCGCTTCGGCCAGTCGAGGCGCGGGGCATAGGAGTAGGAGTACAGGGGCGAGGGGATGTCGCAGCCCGCGCCCGGATAGGTGTTCTCCCGCCAGACGCCGCCGACCTCGCCGGCCCGCTCCAGGATGGTGAAGTCGCGCACGCCCGCGCGCTGGAGTTCCATCGCCATCCCGAGCCCGCCGAAGCCGGTGCCGATGATGACGATCGAAGGGGTGCTCATGGTTGCACGGTAGGTTGTGAACCTGCCCGAAGGACATACAGCCGAGGCCAGAAAATCGACAGTTTCGGCCAAATTAGCTCAATGGGCGCCGCGCGCCGCAGCGGCGCGACTTCCCGGCCGGTTCACTGCCCGTCTGTCGATTGCTCCGTGGTGGCCGGGCGGCGCTCGCCCTCCAGTTCCCGCAGGAATCCCTCGACGATGCCGATCGCCTCGTTGTGGCCGGTGTCGACATCGAACGCCTCCTCCATCCGCAGGAAGCGGGAGATGCTGGACATCAGCAACACCACGGCGCCGGGGGTGTAGGTGCCGGATTCGTAGCCGTAGTCGGCCAGGACCTTGGCGACCGTATCGAGCTGGAGCTTGCGAAAGCGCTTGGAGGAGTTCGCGATCTCGGCGCGGATGGTCTTGCGGTGGTTGGCCAGCGCGACGAATTCCATGGTCAGCGCCGTCTGGGTCTGGTCGTGGACGGACTCCCACAGCGCCCACAGTGGCTGCGGCGAGGACAACGCGTCGATCTGGCGCTGGTAGCTGCGGTCGGCGCCGCGCCGGAACAGCTCGATGAACAGGTTGTCCATATTGCCGAAGTAGTAGTAGACGAGTGCGGAGTTGGCGCCGGCCCGCGTGCCCAGGCGCCGGGTGGTGACCGCGGCGTAGCCCTCCTCGAGCATGATCTGCTCCGCCGCGTCGAGGAGTGCGGTGCGGGTCGGGGAGTTCTCGGGGTCCGTGCCGCGGTCCGGTTTCATCTGGTCTCCTTCGGGGCGCGGGGCGCCTTCGATGGGGCGCGGGGAGGGTTTCCGCGCGGCGGTGCCTGGCGCCGTCGACTGCCGGTGCACGGGACACGGTGACGCTCACCGCAATCCGCCGGGCCGGCCGTTTGCCCAGTGTACGGCCGATCGGTCGGCCGATGTCCGCGCGC
The DNA here is from genome assembly GCF_000526215.1 of Nocardia sp. BMG51109. Classification (NCBI taxonomy): domain Bacteria; kingdom Bacillati; phylum Actinomycetota; class Actinomycetes; order Mycobacteriales; family Nocardiaceae; genus Nocardia; species Nocardia sp. BMG51109. The sequence continues at coordinate 7,547,953 of NZ_JAFQ01000004.1, read as the reverse complement.
CCGGCCGGAAAGGTTCTTCGGAGAACCATTGACAGTGGTCAACCGCCTGCCGTATACCTTAATCACTCGCCTAATTAGGCACTCGCTTAACCCCCGTCGGACGGCCCTCCGGCGGTAGCGGGGACGGCGCGCACGCGTGCCGGATCCCGGGTGGGCGGCCGCGTCTCGCCGAGCGGTCCGCCCTGTCGTGTGGTCGACGAGGAGAAGGAGCGGCTCGAAATATGAACAGCCCCAAGGCCGACCACGGCCGATCCGCCGGACCCTCCGGCCGGGTGGCCGTCGTGACCGGCGGCGCCTCCGGAATGGGTTTGTCCGTCTGCCGGTCCTTCGCCGATTACGGTCACCGCACGGCGGTCCTCGATATCGACGGCGCGGCGGCCCAGCGCGCCGCCGAACAGCTGCGTGCCCGCGGCGGCGAGGCGATGGCCTGCGAAGTCGACGTCACGAATCGCCGCGCCGTCGACGAGGCCCTGCGGAAGGTGCGCGCCGAATTCGGTCCCGTAGAAATCCTGGTCACCAGCGCCGGGCTGGTCGCGTTCGCCCCGTTCACCGAGATCTCGCAGGACGAATGGAACCGCGTGATCGAGGTCAATCTGAACGGAACATTCCACTGCGTCCAGGCCGCGATCCCCGACATGGTGACGGGCGGATGGGGGCGCATCGTGACGATCTCGTCGTCCAGCGCGCAGCGCGGCTCGCCGGGAATGGTGCACTACACCGCGTCCAAGGGCGCCGTCATCGCGATGACCAAGGGGCTGGCCCGCGAATACGCGACATGCGGTATCACCGTCAACAGCATCCCGCCGTCGGGAATCGATACGCCGATGTCGCGCAAGTCGCAGTCGGAGGGAAACCTTCCGGACAACGAGATCATGGCCAGGGCGATCCCCGTCGGACACCTGGGCACCGGCGACGATATCGCCGCGGCGTGCCTGTTCCTGTGCTCGGAGCAGGCCGGCTACATCACCGGACAGGTGCTCGGCGTGAACGGCGGTGCCGTCATATGACCCCGGCGCCCCGGCTGGCGCCGCTGCCCCCGCAGCAGTGGGACGAGTCAGCGCGAAACATGTTGCGCGGCAAGGTGAAACTCGCCGACCGCTACCTGTCCGGCGCGCCCGATGCCCCGCGCATGCCGAATATCCTCGGAATACTGGGCCATCACGCCGAGCTCGGCGGCGCGTGGCTGGCCTACAACGGCGTGCTGCTGGAGCGCTCCGCGCTCGACCCCCGCCACCGCGAACTGCTGATTCTGCGGGTGGCCCGGCTGAGCGGGTCGACCTACGAGTGGGCGCAGCACGCGCGGCTCGGCGCCGGATGCGGCTTGACCGAAGAGCAGATCGAGGCCGTCGCCGTCGGCCCCGGCGCCCCGGTCTGGTCGCCGCTCGAGCGGTTGCTGCTGACGGCCGTCGACGAACTGCTCGATCGGCAGCGCGTCGGTGACGACACCTGGGCGGGGCTCGCGCGGCATCTCGACACCCGTCAGCTGATCGAGGTCCTGTTCGTGGCCGGCTCCTATCTCTGCCTGGCCCTGGTATTCAACAGCGTCGATCTGGAACTCGACCCCGAGATGGAGCGGGAAACGGTTCCCGCGCAACCGGATACGGAGGAACGACCGTGACTCAAACGCCCGTGCGACAGTGGCCCAAGCCCGCGGAGGGCAGCTGGACCCAGCATTATCCCGAACTCGGTACCGGGGCGATCTCGTTCGAGGATTCGGTATCGCCGGAATTCTTCGAACTGGAGCGGGAGGCGATCTTCAAGCGCGCCTGGCTCAACGTCGGCCGGATCGAACAGCTGCCCCGCACCGGCAGCTATTTCACCAAGGAGATCGACGCCGCGCGCACCTCGGTCATCGTCGTGCGCGACGGCGACGGAAACATCAACGCCTTCCACAACGTGTGCCGCCATCGCGGAAACAAGTTGATGTGGAACGAGATTCCGCGCGAGGAGGTCTCCGGCGTCTGCCGCCAGTTCACCTGCAAGTATCACGGGTGGCGGTACGGCCTCGACGGCGGGCTGAACTTCGTGCAGCAGGAGGGCGAGTTCTTCGAGCTGGACAAGAAGGAGTTCGGGCTGGCCTCGGTGCCCTGCGACGTGTGGGCGGGATTCATCTTCGTCAATCTCGACCCGGAGCCGCGGCAATCGCTGCGGGAATTCCTCGGGCCCATGGTCACCGGACTGGACGGTTATCCGTTCGAGGCGATGACCGAATGGTACGAGTTCAAGGCCGACAACCAGAGCAACTGGAAGCTGTTCGCCGACGCGTTCCAGGAGTACTACCACGTTCCCGGGCTGCATCCGCAGCAGATCCCCAATCCCGTTCGGACCGGAAAAGGCTTCGAGTGCGCGCACTTCCAGGTCGACGGCCCGCACCGGATGGTGTCCACCGGCGGCGCCCGCCGCTGGACGCTGCCGGAGGAATACATGTACCCGATCGAGCGGATCACGCGCAGCGGTCTCGTCGGGCCGTGGGAGTCGCCGGATCTCGGTGAGATGCCGACCGGACTGAATCCCGGGAACGTCGAACCGTGGGGTATCGACAACTTCCAGATCTTCCCCAATATCGAGATCCTCATCTACCGCGGCTGGTATCTGCTCTACCGCTACTGGCCGACCTCCTACAACACCCACCGGTTCGAGGGCATGCTGTGCTTCCAGCCGGCGCGCACCGTCCGGGAACGAGTGGAGCACGAGGTGGCGTCGGTGGTGTTCAAGGAGTTCGCGCTGCAGGACGCGGGCATGCTGACCGGCACCCAGACCGCCCTCGAATCGGCTTACCGCACAGCGGGATTGACCAAGTTCCCGGTCAACGATCAGGAGATCCTGGTCCGGCACTTCCACAAGGCGGTGGCCGACTGGGTCGACGAGTACCGGCACGACCTCGCGAAGGGGTGATCGAGATGAGCCTGTTGCCGAACGAATTCGCCGAATTCGAGCAGTACGCCGAGACCTGGTGTCTGCCTACCGAAGCCGAGCGATGGGCGCGGCGGCTGGCCAGTTCCATGCCGGAGCTGGTCACCTTCCACGACGCGTTCCTGCCCCGGCTGGACGAAGCCATCGCCTACTGCGACAAATTCCCCCTCGACGATCTGCCCGAGGACGCGCTGAACCTGCTGTATCTGGTGTATTCGCTGGTGATGGTCGCCATGGCGGTCGAGATCTTCCAGCAGCTCAAACCCACCGACAGCGCCGACGCCGTGCTGGACCGCATCGCCGAGCCGGTTCCCTGATCACCCAGCCCCGCAGCCGCATTCGACGCCGGGCCGGAAGGACACTCTCATGACCATCACCATCAAGAAGCTCAATCACGCCGTCGGTGCGGAAGTCACCGGGATCGACAGCGCGAGCCTGCTGACCGAGAACGCTGTCGTCGACGCGGTGCTGGACGCCCTGGAAACCCATGGCGTGCTGGTATTTCGCGATCTGCACCTGGATCCGGAGACCCAGGTGGCGTTCTGCCGCAAGCTGGGGGATATCGACACCGAACCCGGCCACCATCCGGTCGAGGGCATCTACCGGGTCAGCCTGGACACCAGCAAGAATTCCTCGGCGAGCTACCTGCGCGCGACGTTCGACTGGCATATCGACGGCTGCACGCCCCAGGACGACGCCTATCCGCAGAAGGCCACCATGCTCACCGCCAAGGCCGTGGCCGCCAGCGGTGGGGAAACCGAATTCGCCTCCACCTATGGCGCTTACGACACTCTGAGCGAATCGGAACGTGCACAGCTTGCGTCATTGCGCGTGGTGCATTCCCTGGAGGCTTCGCAGCGGCTGGTCACCGAGAATCCCACGCCCGAACAGCTGGCCGTGTGGCGCGGCCGGCCCAGCAAGGAGCATCCGCTGGTGTGGACGCACAAGTCGGGGCGCCGGTCGCTGGTGCTCGGCGCGTCGACGGACCATGTCGTGGGCATGGAATCCGGCGAGAGCCGGGCGCTGCTGGACGACCTGCTGCGGCGCTGCACCGCCCCGGAACGCGTCTACCGCCACGAATGGTCCCTCGGCGACACCGTCATCTGGGACAACCGCGGCGTCATCCACCGCGCGGCCCCCTACGACCCCGGCTCGCCACGAGAAATGTTGCGCACCACCGTGCTCGGCGACGAACCGATCCAATAACGCCGCACCCGTCACTCAGGAGAACACCATGCCTCGTTGGCCCAAGCCCGCCGAAGGCAGCTGGACACAGCACTATTCGGAACTCGGCACCGCGCCGATGTCCTACGAGGACTCCATCTCCCCGGAGTTCTTCGAACTGGAACGCGACGCGATCTTCAAGCGCGCCTGGCTCAATGTCGGTCGCGTGGAACAGCTACCCCGCACCGGGAGCTACTTCACCAAGGAGATCCACGCGGCGCACACCTCGGTGATCGTCGTGCGCGACAAGGAGGGGAATGTCAACGCGTTCCACAACATCTGCCGCCATCGAGGAAACAAGCTGGTGTGGAACGAGATTCCGCGCGAGGAGGTGTCCGGGACCTGCCGCCAGTTCACCTGTAAGTACCACGGCTGGCGGTACGGGCTGGACGGTGCGCTGAGTTTCGTTCAGCAGGAAGAGGAATTCTTCGATCTGGACAAGGACCAGTTCGGGCTCGCCCGGGTGCACTGCGAGGTGTGGGCGGGGTTCATCTTCATCAACCTGGCCCCGCAGCCCCGGCAGACGCTGCGGGAATTCCTCGGCCCCATGATCACCGGCCTGGAGGGCTATCCCTTCGACCAGCTCACCGAGCGGTTCTCCTACCGGTCCGAGGTCGGCGCCAACTGGAAACTGTACATGGACGCGTTCCAGGAGTTCTATCACGCGCCCGTGCTGCACGGGAAACAGACGCCGGACAACTACTCGATCGCCGCGCAGCAGGCCGGATTCGAGGCGCCGCACTACCGGCTCGACGGCCCGCACCGGCTGGTCAGCACCTCCGGCGTGGTCACCTGGGAACTCGATCCCACCATGCGCAAGCCCATGGAGGACATCACCCGCGGCGGATTGTTCGGTCCTTGGGACACACCGGATCTCGGTGAGATGCCGACCGGACTCAACCCCGCGCGTTGCAATCCGTGGGGCCTCGACTCGTTCCAATTGTGGCCCAATTGGACAATTCTGGTCTGGTCCAGCGGCTGGTATCTGACCTATCACTACTGGCCCACTTCCCACAACACCCACATCTTCGAGGGAAACCTGTACTTCCCGCCCGCCCGCACCGCGCGCGACCGCGTCGCACACGAGATGACCGCGGTGACGTTCAAGGAATACGGGTTGCAGGACGCCAGCACCCTGGAAGCGACCCAGATCATGCTGGAATCCCGTGCGGTGACGACATTCCCGCTGAACGACCAGGAGATCCTGCTGCGGCATCTGCACAAGGTCGCCGGGGATTGGGTCGACGAATATCGGCGCGAGCGCGAGGAGGTGGCACAGCGATGACTCTGTTGCCCAGTGAGTTCGCCGATCTGGAGCAGTTCGCGCAGACGTGGTGTCTGGCGACCGAACATGAGCGCTATGCCCAGCGTCTGGCGAGCACGATGCAGGATATGGAGCGGTTCTACGAGGCGATCACCCCGCGCGCCGAGGACGCGATCGCCTACTGCGACAAGTTCCCGCTCGACGATCTGCCCGACGAGGTGCAGAACCTGATGTATCTGCTGTATTCGATGATCATCGTGTCGTTCCCGGTGGAGGTGTGGAGCCAGCCGGCCGTGCCGGATGCCAGTCGGACGACGCTGAACTGCGTCATCGAGCCGGTGCCATGAGCAGGCGGGCAGGTCACGGCCGGCCGCGGTACCGGTGCAGAGGCGTTACCGGAGCACGAGTATCGGATCGGCCGTCACCGGGATCGCCCGGTACGGTGAAGCTTCCGGCGCAGCCGTCCTGTGGTAGCACTCGAAGGACAACAAGACGAGCGTTTCCGGGAGGTCCGGACCATGACAGAAGGTAGCGTTACCGTCGCGCTCCGCGCGGCCCGGCGTGTCGACATCGATACGGGGCGGGTGCACTCGCCGGCGGTAATCGTGGTGGAGGACAACCTGATTGCCGCCGTCGATCCGCCGCAGCTGCCCGAGGGCGCGGAAGTCATCGATCTGGGTGATGTCACGCTGCTGCCCGGGCTGATGGATATGGAGATCAACCTGCTCATCGGCGGGCCGGACAATCCGTCGGGGCTGCCGAATGCGATGCACGGGGTGCAGGACGATCCGGTGTACCGGACGCTGCGGGCCACCCTCAACGCCCGCACGACCCTGCACGCCGGGTTCACCACCGTCCGCAATCTCGGCCTGATGGTGAAGACGGGCGGCTATCTCCTGGACGTCGATCTGGGCCGGGCCATCGACCAGGGGTGGGTCGAAGGCCCGCGCATCGTCGGTGCCGGGCACGCCATCACCCCGACCGGCGGCCATCTCGACCCGACGATGTTCCAGCGGCTCGCCCCGCACATCATGCCGCTGAGCGTGGAGGAGGGCCGGGCCAACGGTGTGCCGCAGGTGCGCGAATGCGTGCGCTACCAGATCAAATACGGGGCCGGGGTCATCAAGATCTCGGCGTCGGGCGGCGTGATGTCGCACGGCACCGTCGCCGGCGCGCAGCAGTACTCCGACGAGGAACTCGAGGCGATCGTCGACGAGGCACACCGCGCCGGCATCCCGGTCGCCGCACATGCCCACGGTGACGCCGGAATTCGCGCCTGCATCCGCGCCGGCGTCGACTGCATCGAGCACGGGTCGCTGGCCAGTGACGACACCATCGCCATGATGGTCGAGAACGGCACCTTCCTGGTGCCCACCAGCTACCTGTCCGAAGGACTGGACGTCTCCAAAGCCGCTCCCGCCCTACAGAAGAAGGCCGCGGAAGTCTTTCCCCAGGCACGGGAAACGCTGCGCAAGGCCATCAAGGCCGGAGTCAAGATCGCCTGTGGCACAGATGCACCCGCGGTGCCGCACGGCGACAACGCCAAGGAACTGTGGGCCCTGGTCGATCGGGGCATGACGCCGGTCGAGGCGTTGCGCGCCGCGACCGTCACCAGCGCCGAACTCATCGGCGTCGACGACCGCGGCCGGCTCGAACCCGGCCTGCTCGCCGACATCATCGCCGTACCAGGGGATCCCACCGACGACATCACGGTCCTGGAGGACGTGCGGTTCGTCATGAAGGACGGCCGCATCGCCAAACAGGTTTGACCCCAGCCCGATTCGCACAACGCACGGAGACAGCAGATGGCCAGAGGAATACTCTACGTCGAGTCCGAGCCGAACTCCGCCGAGGAGGCCGCCGCCTACCATGAGTGGTACGACAGTACGCACATGAAGGAGATGCTCGGCATCGACGGCTTGGTCTCGGCACGCAGATTCGCACCTCTGACCGGTGAGGGCGCCTTCGTCGCCGTCTACGAGATCGAGGCGGATGACGTAGCGGCCGTGGAGGCCCGACTTGCCGAGGCCACGAAGTCCGGCCGATTCTCCGCGCCGGTCGGCCTGCGCACCGATAAACCGCCCACCGTCCGCTTCTACCGCGAAATCGCTACGCACACAGCGTGAACTGATGGGCGCCGCGCAGTCGATGAGTTCGGAGGTGGTGATGTGCCGCGCTGAAGATGTTGCCGTGCTGATACCGCAGCCCGACAAACCTTCGGGCACAGTCCTTCTGAGCCTGGCACACCCTATACCCTGTGCCAACCGTTGATTACCTGTGCCCGGTCGGAAATGCGGTCGGCGCGCCATAGTGATCAGTACTGTCCTCCGACAGCCGACCAGTCCGAGGTGACCATGCAGACACAGGAACATTTGTTCATCGGTGGTGATTGGGTTGCCCCCAGCACCACCGACACGATCGACGTGATCTCTCCGCACAGCGAGCAACCGATCGCGCGGGTGCCCGCGGCGGCGCCGGCCGACGTCGACCGCGCGGTGGCGGCGGCGCGGGAAGCCTTCGACCACGGTCCGTGGCCGCGGCTGGATCCGAAGGAACGCGTCGCGATCGTGCGGAAGCTGGCCGAGCGGTACGAGCCACGACGTGAGGAGATCGCGCAGCTGGTCACCAGCGAGATGGGCGCGCCGATCACCTTCTCCCGGTCCGCCCAGGCGCGGTTGCCGGGATTCATGATCAGCGCTCTCACTGATGTTGCGGCCGAATACCCCTGGCACGAAACGAGATCCGGGGCCTTGGGTGCGGATGTCGGCGTTCACCGCGAGCCGGTCGGCGTGGTTGCCGCCATCATTCCGTGGAACATGCCGATGTTCCTGACGGTCGCGAAGCTGGTCCCGGCCCTGTTGGCGGGATGCACGATCGTGCTCAAGCCGTCGCCGGAGACGCCGCTGGACGCCGCGGTGATGGCCGAGTTGCTCGCCGAACTCGGCCTGCCGCCGGGCGTAGTCAGTATCCTTCCCGGCGGTCGCGACGTCGGTCGGTATCTGGTGTCGCATCCCGGCGTGGACAAGGTTTCCTTCACCGGTTCCACCGCAGCCGGTCGCGAGGTGGCCGCCGCGTGCGGATCCGCGTTGCGCAAGGTCAGCCTCGAACTCGGCGGCAAGTCGGCGGCGGTCGTGCTCGACGACGCCGATCCTGAGGCGGTCGCGACCGGAATGACGGTGGCGGGCCTGATGAACAGCGGCCAGGCTTGTGTCGCCCAGACGCGGATCCTGTTGCCACGCAAACGGTACGGCGAGTTCGTCGACGCATTGGCGAGCGTCGTCGAGGGTTTGGCCGTGGGCGATCCGTTCGACCCCGCGACCAGGATCGGCCCGATGGTGACATTCCGGCAGCAGCAACGGGTGTCGTCCTACATCGACCAGGGGAAAGCAGAAGGCGCCCGCCTGCTGGTCGGCGGGCCCGGACTTCCCGACGGCCTCGATCGCGGCTGGTACATCCGCCCGACATTGTTCGTCGACGCAGACAACTCGATGCGCATCGCCCAGGAGGAGATCTTCGGCCCCGTTCTCAGCGTCGTTCCGTACAGCGATGACGACGAAGCCGTCCACCTCGCGAATGCCAGTGAATACGGCCTCTCCGGCTCGGTGTGGACCCCCGACATCGACCGCGGCCTGAACGTGGCCCACCGAATCCGCAGCGGCACACTGGGAATCAACCAGCCCTACAGCATGGACCCGGCCGCCCCCTTCGGCGGCGTGAAGTCCAGCGGCATCGGCCGTGAGTTCGGCCGCGAGGGCATGGAGGGATTCCTCGACGTCAAGTCGATCTCCATCGCACCTGCGGCGACTCCCGATAGCGGTGCGGCACGGCGCTCTTCGACGTCGTCTCCCGCCGGCGAATCGGGCGGAGGATCGTGAATCGACTTCCGAGGCAGATGACGAACGAACGTAGCGTCGTAAGATCGACTTTCGACGCCGGTGACGAGCGGGGAGCGCAGCCGTGAAATTGACCTTCGACGCCGACGTCGAGCAGTTCCGCGCCGAGTTCGTGGCGTTCCTCGACGAGCATCTTCCGCCCGAGGCCGATGCGGTGGAACGCCCGCGCTCGACCGGCCACGTCCCGGACTGGGCCCGGCGGTGGCAGCGCGTCCAGTTCGACCACGGCTGGCTGGTCCCGGGCTACGCGCCGGAGTTCGGCGGCCGCAACGCGGGGGTCCTGGAGCAGTACGTGCACAGCGAGGAACTGGCCCGCCGCCGCATCTACCAGTCCTACAACCCCCAGGGCCTCGGCATCGTCGCCGCCTCACTCATCACGTTCGGCACACCCGAACAACACGAGTGGGCGCGCTCCATCCTGCGCGGCGAGCGCACGGCGGCAATGGGTATGAGCGAGCCGGACGCCGGCTCCGACCTGGCCGCCCTACGCACCCGCGCGGTCCTCGACGGCGACCATTTCGTGGTCAACGGCCAGAAGATCTGGACCTCCGGCGCCCACGACGCCGACGTGATCCTGACCTTCGTCCGTACCGACCCGGATGCCGCCAAACACCGCGGAATCTCGGCCCTTCTGATCCCCACCGACCTTCCCGGTATCGAACGCCGCCCGTTCGCCTCCCTCCCCGATCCGGACGACTTGGACTTCAACGAAGTCTTCTTCCGCGACGTTGTCGTCCCCAAGGAGAATCTGGTCGGTGAGTTGAACGGGGGCTGGAAGGTTGCGAACGGATCACTCGGCCATGAACGAAACCTGTTGTGGCTCAGCTACTCCGACCGCCTCGACCACCTGGTCGACCATTTCCGCCCCACCACCCCTCTGGACGCCGACCACTACGCCACTCTCGTCCTCGACAGCTACGCCCTGCGTCTTCTCGGCTCGGCCGCCCTGGCCCGAGCGGCCCGGGGCAACGCCGACGCCGCCGGGCTCTCGGTACTGAAACTCCTCGGCTCGGAAGCCGTGCAGACCGCCTCCGAACACGCACTCGACGCAGCAGGAATCGACGGTCTCGACCATGCCACCGTCACCGGCGAGTTCAGCCCGCTGAACCCGGAACTCACGGCCCCGGGCTGGTTCGACCGCTACGCCCGCAGCTTCGCCCACACCATCGCCGGCGGCACCTCGGAAATCCAGCGCAACATCATCGCCGAGCGAGTGCTGGGTCTGCCGCGCGGGTGAACTGGAGGCGGATTCTTCGGATCCACCATGCCGGCTCCATTACCGCCCGCCCGGTCGCCTGCGGCTCGTGAGGGTGCCCAGCAGGTCCGCCGTGCGTGCTTGCTCCGCTTCGGTGCCGACGGGCATCGCGACCAGTTCCGTCGCTCCCGCGTCGAAGAGGCTTCGAATCTGCCGTTCGACGGTGTTGTCATCGCCGAGAATCGCGGTGTGTTCCGGTCCGCTCACACCCTCGCGGTCCATCGCGGTGCGATAGCTGGCGATCGTGCTCACCGCCCGGTAGCGGTCGGCGAGCGAGGTTCTGAGGGCGGCCTCGTCGTCGGTGACACCGACGAACAGGCATGCCACCACTCTGGGTGCCGGGCGGCCCGCGGCTTCGGCGGAGCGGGTGATATGCGGAACGACGTGACTGTCCAAGGCCGACGGCCCGATCCATGTGGTCACCGTGCCATCGGCCAGCTCCCCGGCGATGCTCAGCATTGTCGGCCCCAGGGCGCCGATCAGCACCGAGGGGGTCGGTGGCCGCGGGACGTCGATCTTCCCTGCGGCCGTGAGGCGCTCACTGGTGAAGGACACACTGTCGCCGTGTAGCAGTGGCATCAACACCTGCAGATACTCCCGCAGATGCCGCGCCGGACGCTCGAACGAGTAACCGAATCGCCCCTCGACGATGTGCGGATGGCTGACACCGATGCCCACAGTCAACCGGGAGCCGATGGCGGATTGCGCCGTCAGGGCTTGGCCGGCCAGCATCAGCGGGTGCCGTGGATAGGTGGGAACGACCGCCGTTCCCACGTCGACCGCCGGGACCTCCCGGCCGATCACGGCGGCCGCGGTGAGCGCGTCCCAGCCGGAGTCCTGGCCCAGCCAGACGCTGCGCATCCCCGTGCCGGCCGCGGTGCGAGCGCGTTCCACCAGATCGGTCACGGTGGCGCCCTGCTCGTAGATCAGGGTTCCGATGTACATGCTGTTCCTTCAGGTGGTCGTCGGGTGGAGGTGTTCGCGGCCTCGGTCGGCTGCCTCGGCGAACAAGCAGACCGCTCGCTCGCCGATCTTCTGAATGGCCTCGGGCGACACCCTCGGAGGTTCGAAGGTCCGATGCACGGTGGTGGCCAGCAATCGCGCCTTGTGCTCCAGCGAAATGTCGTGTGCGCCACGGTCGTAGGCGTCTTCGCTCAGGTAGCCGTGCAGGACCGCGTGATAGCCGTAGGAGATCTCGTCGATCGAGAGGTCATCACGTAACAGCCCGTGATCGGCCAGCAGATGCAAGTAGTCGTCGAATATGTCGTGGTGGCGAAAGCCCTGGCTGTCATGCAACTCGGTGGCGAGCTTGCCGAGCACGTCCGGGTCGCTGGTGTACAGCGCCCGCAGCAGTGGCCGCCGCATCACGCCGAGGAAATGGACCTCGGTCAGCCGATGCAGCGCGATCGTCGTCATGTCCTCGCGCAGCGCCGTGACGAGTTGGTCCATGGAGCGCACGACCTCACGGTGCAGAACTGCGAGCAACAGCTCGTCTCTCGTCTTGTAATGCAGGTAGACGGTGCCCTTCCCGACCCCCGCCCGGCCGGCGATGTCGTCGACGGTCACGCGCCGGTAGCCGAGCCGTAGCAGCAACTCCGCAGCGACGTCGAGCAGGTGCTCGGCCCGGCGATGACGGGCCGCATCGGTGTGGGCACGGGCTCCGGGAGACATGAATATGACTATATGACCAAATTTGAAAATTGGTCAACTAGTCGGCCGGGTACGGTTGCCGCCGGTGTCACACGTCCCGAGATCGGCCCGCCCACTCTCCGCAGGAGCAGATTTCGCGCGCAGGGTGCGCCGGCTGTTGGATTCTGCGGCAGGCGGAATCACCGCTGGGGTGTCGGTGTTCATCCGTAGAGTGAGAGCATCGAATTGCCGAGCGCAGACAAGTGGGGTCCGATGGCCGACCGACTGACGATCATGGCCGTACACGCCCATCCGGACGACGAAGTTCTCGGCACCGGTGGGGTTCTCGCGCGGTACGCCGCCGACGGTATCCGGACGGTCCTGGTGACCTGCACCAACGGCGAGCAGGGCGATGCGCCCGGCGGGATCAAGCCCGGCGAGCCTGGCCATGACGTGAATGCGGTACGGGCACAACGGCTTTCGGAACTCCAGGAGTCGGCGGCACTACTGGGCATCGAGCACGTCGAGCTGCTCGGCTATCGCGACTCGGGAATGGACGGCTGGGACGCCAACCACGACCCCGATGCCTTCTGGAACATCCCCGTCGAGCAGGCGGCCGCACGGCTCGCGGACCTCATGCGGCAGTACCGCCCCCAGGTGGTCGTCACGTATGACGAAAACGGCAACTACGGCCACCCCGACCATATCCAGGCCAACCGCGTCGCGCTGGCCGCGGCAGCGGCAACCGATATCCCGGACAAGCTCTACTACACCGCGATTCCGCGCGAAAGCTCCCTCGAGATGTTCAAAGCTCTACGAGCACAGGGCATTATCGACTTCGATCCGCCGGAGAACTTCGGCACGCCGATGGATCAGATCACCACGGTCGTGGACGTGGCCTCCTACACCCAGCGCAAGGTCAAGGCGCTGGAGGCGCACGGCAGCCAGAGTGACAGCGTGCCGTTCTTGCGGATGCCTTCCGAACTGCAACAGATGATCTTCGCCACCGAAACCTTCGTCCGCCACTACAACCGTGTCGCGGCGGCCCCCGCCCAGGAAACCGACCTCTTCGCCGGACTCCGCTGAGCGACGCCCCGCCCCACAACGAACTCGAGCAACACGGACATGGCCCAACCGCCGATCCGAGATCGAAGATGCGAAACAACGCCGACCGGGAAGTAATGCATTTCGCTTCTCGCACAACGCCGCCCGTATTTCCTGACGGTCAATGGTCCAGCCAGGTATCGGCGTGTCGTGTCGGCGTGTTGGTCTCGACACCACGGATTCATGCACCGATACCGGATGCCGCAATGGAGTCCGGCCGGAACGGCCAGAAGTACGGTGTGCCGGAGGCGCCCGAGGGTACTGGCGACGAGGTGCTGCAATAGAGTCCGGCCGGAACGGCCGGAAGCACGAGTGTGCCCGTGTCACCGTCTCCGCCGACATGCGTCCCGCAATGGGGTCCGGCCGGGACGGCCGGAAGCACGGTGCCGACCTCTATCACGTTTTCGAGGTGCTGGACCCCGCAATGGAGTCCGGCCGGAAGCACGTCTGGTGGACCTTCCTCGTTCACCATGGTCGGCTGTCCTCAATGGAGTCCGGCCGGGATGACCGGAAGCACGGCTCCCGAATTTTGGCAGGCTTGACCTGCCGATACGGTCTGTTGCGAGCGGTGGGCAGATTGGTATCCGACACGCCCGGAAATACTTTGGGAGTTTCGACCGAGAGTGCCTGTGACCTGTATGCGAGTGGTGCAAGCGTGTCGAGATGTCACTTGACCGCTCGCAAGAACGGTTCCGCTGTCGAGTTGTCAATGAGCACGGGCGGGCGGGCTGACCTCAGCATGCGAGACATCGTGGAGGCCGCACGGAGTGGAGGCAGTGTTGCCAATGTACCGGCCCGGGATGCGGCTGCGACACGATCCGCCGCGGCGCCCAGAACCGGTTGGTAGTGTCGCCAGACAACGTCGTATGGCGAAAATGCCTTGTTGTCAGGTGTGTTTCACTCGATGGTGAGGAGCCGCTCGAGAACGTCGGCGTTTCCGGCGGAGTCCAAGGTGAGTGCGGTCGCCCATACTTCCGCACACAATGACCCATCGCGAAACAGCGCCACCATATCGTCCACGCGGTCTCGGGTGTCGTCGTCATCGGTCACGACATCCAGTCCCGACGAGTGCGCCGGAAGGTACGAGGCGTACGACATCCCACGAGCATCGAAAACGTGTGCTGCGTATACCTGTTCGGCCTCCGGTCGCTCCGTCATCCGGCCCTCGTCGAATGCGCGCCGCAAATCTTCAGGTATCGGGTGCTCGGGGTCGAACGCTTCGACCCATCCGAAGTAAGCGAACCCGAATCCCCACGTGCCGGGCATCCGCCGGCACAACTGTTCGCCCCAGTCCAGCACGGGTGTGGTGCGACCGATCTGCTCGGGTACGAGCACGATTCGGCCGACCTCGCGGCCCTCGCCGGCGTCGAGGTCGGAGCACGCGAAGCCCCACACGTGCACGGTATGTATCGGCGATACGTCCTGAGCGCGCGCCGCGAGCATCGTGATCAACAGGGAGCGGATCGTACCCACGCTCGGATATCGGATCGCTGTCACTTGTTCCATGAGGCGGTTCAGTACCTTTGGATTCGTTGTTGAGAAACTGTCGAACTCCGCCGACGGCTTCGGTGTGCGAAGCTCAGCCGGCGGGCCTGGGCTGGGCGGTAGAGGCGGGACCTCTACCGCTGATAGCGGCGCGGCCAGTGCGGAACGATGTGCGGGCTGTGGCCCGCCGACATGCACGTGGCGGCCGATTCCGCCTCGGTCAAGCTGTTGTACGGACCCCAGACACCGGTCGGGCACGGACCGTCGTGGTTGCCGCAGGAGCCGACCGTGGTCACGATCGCCCACTGCATGTAGCTTCCGGGGTCCGGTTGTGCCCCTTCGCTTCGCGCTCCGGTAGGTAGGGTGCACTCGGTCCAGAACTCACGCCTCACCTTGTCCCACAGGCGATTCCAGTTCGGCCGATGTTCACGGGCGTCGGCCAGATCGGTGTCCGGCGCGAATGTCACGTCGATCACCGGGTTCTCGCCGGTGTCGTGCACGGCCATGACCTCGATCTCTCTGCCGATGTCGTGGGTGGGACGCCATACGGCCCGCAATCCGTCGATCTCCGTCCTGTGCTCGCCATCCCCGGCGGATTCCATTGGCCGCAAGTGGATTACGTGGCCGGTGACGCCGTGACGGCACCCGGCACGGACAGGGGAGCCCCACGCTCTCGGGCACGTTCGGCAGCGGTCGTGGCCGGTGGTGTCAGCCGCCCGGCGGCCACCAGCCGATTGAATGCGGTCGACTTGCGCGGGCACCGCTGAGCGGAGCAGTCGAGGTGCAGCTGCATGGTCCGGACCGCTTCCTCTACCGACAGGGGACGGTCCGGGAACCCGTGCGCGTCCGGGTCACCCAGCGCGACCCGAGCCCATGTCTCCGGCGGGCACACGGTTTCGAGGTCGCACACCTCGCACACTCGCGCGGGGGAGTGGTCGACCGTCGCCAGGTCGAATACCACTACGGCGGCCAGCTTCATGCCGACCACGAAGTTCAGGGCGTACTCGATCGGATCGGCATACTCGGGCGGCCTGATCGTGTACAGATACCGGTATCCCAACTGCTCGGAATGGCGGCGCAATGCGAGCGCATGACGGGGTGAATCCAGTCCGGACACGTCGTTGCGCACGAAGCCGACTGCCGCCGGCCGGTTGTTGTCTTGTCCCGCCGGCTTGTCCGGCTGTGTTGCTTGATCGGCTGTCATCGTTCGGCTCCCAGTCGATGGATGTGGGTTCTGAGCAGCCGCCAGAAAAGTCCGGCAACCCCGCTGTCATCGACGAGCTACGCAGATGTGCAAGCTGTTCCGCGCGGCCTGCGTGGCCTGTCCTGGGGGCAGAAGACCGTCTGCTGCTGAGACTTTCCAGCTCGACGGCATTCTGGCTGCTATCGCCCAGCACAGCGGATCGGCTGACAGGGGACGACGGAAAATGGATAATCCATTGAGATTCATCAGAAGTCCGAGCACGTCGTCCATAGGTCCTCGAGCGGCCATCCACGGATCCGGGTGGCCGCATCCAGAGAAAGCAGGTCGTCATGGTGGATATCGGTCCGACACTCCCTCGTCGCCAGCTCGGACGGTACTTGCGGGAATTGCGCCAGGCGGCGGGGTTCACGATCGCCGAACTGGCACGTCGTATCGAGCGCGGCGCTACCACTGTGCAGCGTCTCGAAACGGGCACCGCCGACCGCATCAGGCTCTGGGACATCGAGGCCATCTGCCGAGTCTGCGGAGCCGACGCCACGACTACCGAGGCGTTGAAAGGGCTTGCGCAGCAAGGGAATAACAAGAACTGGTGGCACCAGTACGGGGATCTGATCCCGTTGAACTTCGACGTGTACATGGGTCTGGAGGCCGGAGCCGTCAGACTGACCTCCTTCCAGGAACTGGTGCCCGGTCTGCTGCAAACGCCGGACTATGCTCGAACGCTGACCCGGCTTGCGCATCCATCCGAATCGGATGGCGAGATCGCGCGACGTGTCGAGATGCGTATACGTCGCCAGGTCATGCTGACAAAGAAGGCAGACCCTGTGCCGATCGAGGTGATCCTGGATGAGTCGGCGCTGCACAGGATGATCGGGAGTCGACGGATAATGGAGGCGCAGCTCAGGCACCTGGCGGACGTGAGTGCCCGGTCGAACATCACGATCCGCATACTGCCGTTCAAGGCCGGTGTACCGATGGGCGATCTGACTGGACCGTTCACCATCCTGGACTTCCCCCGTTCCGCAGACGGAGAGCCGATCGAACCGCCTGTGGTGTACGCCGAAGGGTACACGGGTGCCATGTATTTCGATGACCCCGAACTCGTGGAGCGGTATCGGAGCGCGCACGTCGGCCTGCGGGAGGTAGCGTTGGGCGTGCAAGACAGCAGGCGTCTGCTGCGTGAGCAAGCAAGGGAGTTCGCAAGGTGAGCGTTGATCTGTCCACGGCCCAGTGGTTCAAGAGCAGCCATAGCGGAGGTAGCCAAGACTGTGTCGAGGTCGCTTTTCTCGACGAGGGCATGGTCGGCCTCCGTGACTCGAAGAACCTGACAGGCCCGGCGCTGGTCTTCACACCCGGCGAGTGGGACGCTTTCAGCGCAGGCGTGGCGAGCGGAGAATTCGACTCGTCGCTGTAATAGCAGATTGGTAGCAGCCCTCCTCCGGGCACCCGGAGGAGGGCTGCTCTATTGCTGCCGGGGCGAGCGTCTGCCGCATGTGCCGCTTCGGCATTCGCGCAATGGAGTCCGGCCGGAACGGCCGGAAGCACGTCATCGACCACACCGCGAAGAACATCGACGAGACGAAGCCGCAATGGAGTCCGGCCGGAACGGCCGGAAGCACACGTACGCGCGAGCGGTCTCGATCTCGACTCTGTTCTTGCCGCAATGGAGTCCGGCCGGAACGGCCGGAAGCACATCGGGCAGCCCGTGAGCGCCCGGACCATCTGGTCGCCGCAATGGAGTCCGGCCGGAACGGCCGGAAGCACGCGCTCACGCACGGCCATCGGAACCCCCGACCCGCACGCCGCAATGGAGTCCGGCCGGAACGGCCGGAAGCACGCTCGACTGGTACTCGGCGAAGATGATCGCCGACATCCCGACCCGCACGCCGCAATGGAGTCCGGCCGGAACGGCCGGAAGCACGTCCTTGCTGGGCTGCGAGTCCCGCGCGAACTCCAGGCCGCAATGGAGTCCGGCCGGAACGGCCGGAAGCACGGCTCCCGAAATTCGTCGGGTCTGACCTGCGTAGATGCAGGGTGTTGCGAGCGGTGGCCCAATTGGTGTCCGACACGCCCGGGAGTTCGGTGGATGTTTTCGCGGAAAGGCACCGTGACCTGCGTGCGAGCGGTGCAGGCGTGTCACTGGACCGCTCGCAGGAGTTCGTTGTGGAGTTGTGAATGAGCGTAGGGCTACTGGCAATGTACCGGTTCGGGTGAAGTCGGCCGACAGATGAGCAATGGGCACGGCCCCTCGGTCGGTATCGATTCAGTATGCTGCGAGTGCGGTGTGCACGGCTTCTGACCAGGGAGGGGGCTACCGGGCATGTCCGACGATGACGGTTCGGCCTTGCGGTCGGAGGTTCAGGCGTTTTATGCGGGGTTCGGGCAGCCTGGGTTGCTGGTGGCGGCGTTGCGGGAGGCGGTGTTGCTGGTGCCGGTGACCGAGGACGATCGGGTCTGCACGTACACGGTGGGTGGGGTGCGGTGGATTGCCGGGTTCACCGGGGTCGGGGAGTTGGCCGGGTGGCTGGCTCGGCGTGGTGTCGGTCCGGAGGGGGAGTATCGGTATCACAGGCTGTGGGGGTGGCGGCTGACCGGTTACGCGGCGGCGCTGCCGGAGCCGGCGGGGGTGATGGTGGATGCGGGCGGGGCGGCGCCGGTGGCGTTTCCGCCCGGGGTCGGTGAGGACGCGGCGACCGCTGTGGGGGTGCGGTGATGGCCGGGGACGTGACGGTGGATCCGGCGGTGTTGCGGCAGGCCGCGGACGGTATCAACGGCATCGTCGGGGAGTTGTCGGAGATGGGGACGGGTGAGACCGGCGCGGTGGGGCGGGGGTTTTCGCTGCTGGCGTTGTCGCCACTGGAGGCGGGGAAGGGTTCGGTGCAGAAGGCGCTGGAGACGTTCACGCAGCGGTGGTCGTGGGGTGTGCGGGCACTGGTGCAGGCCGGCAACGCGATCGCGCAAACCCTCGGTCTGGCGGCGGGCCGGTTTCATGAGATGGACGAGACGTTCTCGGACACGTTCAAGGAGATGTATTCGCATATCGCGGGTGACGCGCACCTGACGGCCGAGCAGATCGACGCCAGGTCGTGGGGAGATACGTTGTCGGACAACGGGTTCAACCAGATCCGGCACGCCGACTACAGCGGGCAGTCGTTCGAGGACGCGTATCAGCATGCCGGCCGTAACGTGCAGGCGATCCAGGCGGTCACTCCGGAGATGCTGGCCAATACCGGGTATCCGCGCCGATGGAACACCGGCGCGGCGGAGGAGGCGGCGCGGATCATGAACGGTGAAGGGGGACACGAGTAGTTGTGGGGGTTTTCGACGGGATCGGGGACGCGGTCGAGGGCGCGGTCGAATCGGTCACCGAGAAGGCCGGGGACCTGGCCGACACCGGCCTGGACAAGGCGGCGGCGGTGTCGCGGTGGGCCGGCGCCGGCGGTGTCGCGGAGACCCTCGACGACCTCGGTGACCGCCTGGTCGATCTGACCGGGGGTGAGGTCGACGAACGCGAGCTGGGTGACAGCGAGGACCCGCGAGAGCTGGTGCGAGGGGATCCGGCGGCGATCAGCCGTGCTGCCGAGCAGTTGAAGCAGATGGGGGATTCGATCAGCCGGACCGGGGACGCGCTGCGCAAGGTCGATATCGCGAACTGGAGCGGGCAGACCGCGGACGCGTTCCGCACCGAGTTCGCCGAGCAGCCGAAGTTGTGGTGGGACGGCTCGGACGCCATGCACGCCGCCGCGGGGGTGCTCGACGCCTGGTTCCACGAGGTCACCGCCGCCCAGACCAAGGCCGCCGACGCGATCGCGCAGTGGAAACAGGCCGAGGCGGAGGAGCGGGCGAAGAAGACCGCGTGGAACGCGCTGACCGGCGAGCAGAAGACCACCACGCCTTTGGTGGACACCTGGACCGTACTGCGGGACGCGGCGCGCGAAACCCTGCGCGGGGCCAGGATGCAACGTGACAACGCTGCTACCGCCGCGGTCGGTCGGTTGTCGGGGGCGACGGAGTCGGCACCGACCGAGCCGCCGTTCACCGAGCGGATGGCCGCGAACTTCTCCGACCTGAACGCCGCCGGGGAACACGCGAAACTGAATTTCACCAAGGGCCTGCTGACCAGCGCGACCGGGATCGTGCAGTTCGTGCGGCAGGTGTCGCCGATGGACACCTACAACCTGACCCATCCGGCGGCGTATATGCAGGGCATGTCCGATCTGGGCACCGGTATGGTCGTCGCCGCCGCCGATCCCGGCGCCACCGTCTCGGCGCTCGTGTCGGACGCGCGCAAGAACCCGGCCGAGTTCGCCGGCGCGTTGACCGGTGACCTGGTCACCACCGTCGGCACCGGCGGCGCGGGCGCGGCCAAACCGGCCCTGTCCGCGGTGCGGGAGGTCAGCGAGGTCTCCCGGGTCACCCACGCCGCCACCAACATCGCCGAACACGCACCTGGCCGAGGGGTGCCACACGCACCCGAAACACCCACTGGGACAACACCGCACGCACCCGAACCCCCTACCGGGACCGCACCACGCGCGCCCGAAACACCCACCAGCACACCACGCGCGCCCGAAACCCCGGCCGGGACAACACCACACGACCCCGGCACCCACACCACCTCGACATCCCCCGGCCCCTCGGGCCCGCGCCCGGCCGAAACATCCACCGCGCCACACGAACCCGGACCGTCGCCGTCCGGCACGACCCGCCCGGACGGGCCCGCCGACACCGGGCCTGCCGGGCACGCGGGCGACACGACCCCGAGCCCGCGCACCGGCGAAACACCCAGCCAGCCCACCGCACCCGAATCGAATACCGGCACACCGGACAGCGGCGGCAACACACACCGGAACGACCCGGCACCACACGCCGATACACCCGCACCCGAGTCCGGAAACCCTCGCCCGGACGGAACCCAACCCGGCCAGCACGCCGCGCCGGAGCCCCAGTCATCGCCGCGCACCGAGCCGGGCGGGCCCACACGACCACACGACACGGCCCCAGCGCATCCGGATGCCGGACCGCACGCGGAACCGGCACCACACAGCGACACGGCCGCCCCCGATTCGGGCAGCCCACGACCCGACCGAACACCTCCCGGCCAGCACGCCTCACCGGAAACTCCCGACGGCCGATCACCCGGGCCGTCCGACGGTCACGGCCCGCCGCGACCGGAAACCCCTGCCACGCACCCGGAACCACGCGAATCCGCACACCCGGGCGAGGGAAGCACGCCACACCAGCCGGAATCAGCGACACCGGCCGACACCCACCCGCACCCAACCACCAACGACCAACCGCACCCGGATTCGACGCCCTCGCACCCGGATTCGACGCAGCCCGACCCGGCTCATCCCGACCCGTCACACCCGGCCGACAGCACCGGCCCCCACGACGGCGTCGGCGACCATCACCCCGGCCCGGACCAGCACGCCAACCGGACACCGGAGCAACGCGCCGACGCCGACCACGGCGCCCACGACACCGCCACCGAATCCGGACCCGAACACGACCGCACCGAAAACCAGAAGACCTGCTCCGAGGACCCGGTCGACATCGCCACCGGCGAATTCCTGCTCCCGGAAACCGATGCCGACCTCCCGGGCGTGCTCAGGCTGGTGCTGCGCCGCACGCATCGCTCCAACTACCGCTACGGCCGCTGGTTCGGGCCGTCCTGGTCGGCCACCCTCGACATGCGCCTGGTGGTCGAGCACGAAGGCGTCACCTTCCTCGGCGAGGACGGCATCATGCTCGCCTACCCCCACACCGAACCCGGCCTCGCCGTCCCACCGGTCACCGGCGGGCAGCGCTGGACGCTGACCCGCACCGACACCGGCGGCTACCGGGTGTGGGACCAGCAACGCGAACTCATCTGGCACTTCGCCCCCGAACCCGGCCTCGGCGGCATCGAATCCCGCCTCGGCAACTACGCCCTCTCCGCGGTCACCGACCGCCACCGCAACCGCATCCGCTTTCACTACGACACCACCGGCGCCCCCACCGAGGTCTCCCACTCCGGCGGCTACCGCGTGCTCGTCGACACCGAATCCGGCCGCGTCACCGGCCTTTCCGTCCTCGACCGCGACGTCCTCGTCCGTGTCCGCGAGTTCGCCTACAACGCCGGTGAATTGATCTCGGTCACCAACGGCGTCGCCGCGACCACCCGCTACACCTACGACGACCACCGCATGACCACCTGGACCGACTCCAACGGCAACCAGATGGTCAACACCTACGACGAATCCGGCCGCGTCCTGTTCCAGCGCGGCACCGCAGGCGTCCTCGACACGGATTTCGACTACCTCGAATTCCCCGACCACACCGGCAGCCTCACCACCGTCACCGACTCCCTCGGCGCGACAACGCAACACGGCTTCGACCACGACCTGCAACTGCGCGACCTCGTCGACCCCGCCGGCGGCCGCACACACATCGACTACAACGACGACCGCCGCCCGCTACGAGTCGCCGCCCCCGACGGCGCCGTCACCCACTACACCTACACCGGCGAAGGCGACATCGCGAAAGTCACCCGTCCCGACGGACACACGATCTCGCTCGAATACACGTTCCGCAACCGCCCCACCAGGATCCTCGACGCCGACGGCAGTGTCCGGCAACAGGAATGGAACAACGACGGCGACCTCGCCGCCACGATCGACGCCGCCGGCGCCCGGACCGAGTACACCCATCACCCCAACGGCGCAGTCGCCCTGATCACCGAATCCACGGGTGCCCGAACGTCTGTCGAGACGGACGCCGCCGGGCTTCCCATCCGGGTCGCGGACCCGAACGGCGCCGTGACGCACATCGACCGCGACGGGTTCGGCCGCCCACTGGCGGTCACGGACCCGCTCGGCGCGACAACACGGCACGAGTGGTCGGCCACGGGCAAGCTGGTGCGCCGCACCGACGCGGACGGTCATGTCGAAACATGGACCTACGACGGTGAAGGCAACGTCCTCACCCACACCGACCGCGCCGGCGGCGTCACCCGATTCGCCTACGGCGCTTTCGATCTCCTGGCATCCCGCACCGAACCGGATGGATCGGTCACCCGCTACACGTGGGATGCCCAACGCCGACTCACCTCGGTCACCAACCCACTGGCTCAACGCTGGACCTACGAATACGACCCGGCAGGGCGGCTGATCGCCGAAACCGACTACACCGGCGCCACAACCCGATACACCTACGACAACACCGACCGAGTCGCCACCGTCACCCCCGCGACCGGCGTCACCCGCCACCACACCCACGACATCCTCGGCCGCCTCACCGGCATCACCGCCGACACAGGCGAATACATCCGATACACCCATGACTCGGCGGGCCGGGTCCTGACAGCCGTCACGGGAACCGGCGAAGAGCCCACGCACAAGCTCGAATTCACCTACACGCCGGCAGGCAATATCGCGAGCCAGCAGCTCGACGACCAGCCCCCGATGCGGCACGTCTACGATCAACACGGCCGCCGCACACAGCGAACAACCCCCTCCGGAGCGACAACCACCTGGGAATGGGACTACACCAACCGCATCCAGAGCCTATCCGCCGACGGCCACACCGTCGATTTCACCTACGACCGAGCAGGCCGCCCAACAGGCTGGAAAATCGGCGAGATAGCGGTCCACCGCACCCTCACCAGCATCGGCCGCATCACCGAACAAACGGTAACCGCCCACCCACCCAAGGCACTGAACTTCGGCCGCTCCGACCGCCCGGCCCCCCAGAACCTCCGCCACGACGAATTCGCCTACCGCCCAGACGGTTACCTCAGCAGCCACACAGTCACCCGAGCAGCCACCCCACCCGAACACCGCGACTACACCCTCGACCAGATCGGCCGAGTCACCGCAATCACCCGCAACGGCACCCTCACCGAGGCATACACCTACGACCCACTCAGCAACATCACCAGCAGCCTCCCCGACCACCCCACCCCGGCATCACCCGACCCCACACCAACAGCCCACCGCGAATACCACAACAACCTCCTCATCCGAAACGGCCGCACCCGCTACCACTACGACGAATCCGGCCGCCTGACCCGCAAAGAAACAACCCGCCTCTCCCACAAACCCGACATCTGGCACTACCGCTACAACGCCTTCGACCAACTCACCGACGTCTACACACCCGATCGGCAGTGGTGGAGGTATACCTATGACGCCATGGGGCGGCGGGTTACGAAACAACTCCTCCGGCCGGACCACTCCGCTCTTCAGCGGACCGATTACACATGGGACGGCACTCAGTTAGTCGAGCAGTCCGCCGCAGATTATGCAATACGCTGGTCATATTGGCCCGGAACCTCCATACCGATCGCCCAGTCATTACACCAGGGCGCGACCGAAGTCGAACTTCACTGTATTATTACTGATTTGGCTGGAGCACCGACGGAGTTGATTCTGCCCAGCACTGCGGAGTCCTCTGACTTCGCCGTCATCGGCCTGTGGGGGCGCGCAGCATGGTGGAGCACAGACGGCTCACCGCTGCGATTCGCAGGCCAAGTACACGACCCGGAAACCGATCTCCACTACAACCTTCACCGCTTCTATGATCCGTCCACTGCACGGTACCTGACTCAAGATCCTCTCGGTCTCGCAGCTGCTCCCAATCCGATAAGCTATCCCCACAACCCCACTACATGGACCGATCCACTTGGCCTTATGCCTGAGAGTTGCGGGCATCGAGATTTCGCCCACGGCACCTCGCTCGGACATGCAGAGAATATCATGAATAATGGAATCAGCGCAGAAGCTGGCCAAGCGGCTACCCACGGAGGATCTATGAGCAGACCCGGGTCCTTCTTCACGCATGAGGTTGCAGGTGGACAATCCCCTGGTTTCCAGTCGGCATACGAGTGGGGTCTCCGGGTCGACCCAAATTCGCCTTCTACAGTTATAGTAGGAAGACTCCCTGAAGCAACCTACCAGTCCCTACGAGAAGGAGGTTTGATCGAAATCCGAGGAATCGGCGAAGGCGTTCCGGACGAAACCATCTTCCATCCCAGATCATTTGAAATACTCAATCGCGAGATGGAGTGGATAGCGAAGGTGACCCCATGAACAACGAGTCGATTGAGTACTCCGTAGCGAATCTACGCAAGACCTCCTGGGGAGGCTTCCGAGAACTCGATGATGAATCTTGGGAAACTATATGGCACCTCGAGTTCTCCACGCCTCAGGAATCGCTCGAGACTGAGGTTTACAATGACGACGATATTGGTTTCCGGGCTGTGCTAAAGATATCTTCTGACACGGCCGGGAGACTGCACATTTTCACTCGTGAGAGCGCAATGTCTGCAGTGAATTATTCGCCGACATTCAAGTGCTTTGGCATAATAAACGACGACATTGCTGAGCTTGCCAAGATTGAAGGTCTACCTAAGGAATGGTATTCGCCCTTCAGAAGCAGACAGCAGGACCGAAAATGAACGTAACCGCCCTGTGAGCGGAAAGCGTCACTACTATTACCCCGGAGGCTGACAGGAGATCCGACCAGTGACGTCAGATGCAGCGGAAAAGCTCACGATAGCAGGGTTGACCGTAATAGGAACTGTTGACAAGGCTGGCGAAGTTCAAACAATGGAAGCATGGCAGCTTATCATAAGGGGCGGTGTCGTTCCAGATATGGTAATTGATGACGAAAAGGAGGGATATCTCGATGAAGTCAACACAAAATGGTTGGATCTAGCCAGGAGCGCCGGTATTGTCGCCGAGGACTCTACATTCTTGATCAGTCCATCCGGCACAGGAGCTTGGGGCGATCCGTGGTACCAGGTCCGAATGGGCCGAACGGTAAAACTCGCCGAGAATCTGGCGCCCGATCCAGGCGAACCAGAATTTCTTACCTCAGCAAACGACGGAAGTGGTCTGGTGGGTGTTACGGCCGAGGAAGACGGTATCTGGTTGATCGTTATAGACCGCCCAGCATCAAAGATTCACTGATCCGGCAACATCCGATCGACAAGCGGCACTGAGAACGGGATACGCGGAGTTCGATTTCCCGCGCAGCTCACTTCGCCCGCTGGAGAACCTGGCTACGGTGACCTGTTCTGTCGTGGTGTGCGTTTCGAGGAGGGGAATGACGGGCAATGTCGATTTCATGGTGACCTGGGTCTGGAATCTGCCGGGGCGCGATGCGTTGTTGGTCACCGGCCACTTGGTGGCTGGCAGCGTAGGTGCTGGTTCGGTTCTGGTCGATGCCGATAGTGGTGCGCGGATCCGGGTGCTGGGTCTGGATTCTCATGCTTGCCGTGGAGAGGAATACACCCTGGTCGTCGACCGCAGCGACGCGGACAAGGTGTTGGTTGGACGCCGTTTGGTAGGTGCGCCGGCTGGACAGGACTTCAATTGCGATAGCGCGTGACGGATCCCGATAGCCGGTGACGGGATTCTGCACCGGAGTCCCCCAGGGGCAGGCGGAGTGCCGTGATCAGAAGCGCCGCTTCCTGCTGCCGGTCGAAATGGGGTCCGGCCGGAACGGCCGGAAGCACGATCTCCAGCCCGGTCGACAACGCGTACCAGCGCAGGCCGCAATGGAGTCCGGCCGGGACGGCCGGAAGCACGCACGCGGCATCCGTCAGCGTGCACCAGCGCTCAATACGGCCGCAATGGAGTCCGGCCGGGACGGCCGGAAGCACGGCGCAGGCCGTCATGCAGATGCACATCAACTGCACGCCGCAATGGAGTCCGGCCGGGACGGCCGGAAGCACGGGCGGCATCGCCCGATGCATGGGCAGACAGGCGGGGCCGCAATGGAGTCCGGCCGGGACGGCCGGAAGCACGCGCCGGTGGCGAAAGTGGACGGCGACACCCTGCGCCGCGCAATGGAGTCCGGCCGGGACGGCCGGAAGCACGCGGCTCCCGAAATTCGTTGGGTCTGACCTGCGTTGATGCGGGGTGTTGCGAGCGGTGGTCTGAGTTGTGTTCGACACGCCCGGGAATTCGGTGTTGTTTTTCGCGGAAAGGTGCTGTGAGCTGCGTGCGAGTGGTGAAGGCGTGTCGTGGTGTCACTGGACCGCTCGCAGGGCGGTTCCGTTGTGGAGTTGTGAATGAGCGTGGCGGTACTGGCAATGTACCGGTCCGGGTTGTTCATACGATTTGTGGTCCGGTGGGTGGGAACCGGCGGCGGGATCCGATAGTGGTGATCGTGGCCGGGCTTGTGGTGTCGCCGAGGTCGATGCGGACGATGCTGTCGGCGGTGAGGTCGATGGTGCGGGTGACGGCCGCTTCGAGTTCGGCGAGTTCGGCGGGGGAGAGGTCGCAGACGAAAACGGAGTACTGCAGTCGGCGTCCGTGGTCCTCCATGAGGGTGCAGACATGCCGTAGGCGCCGCGGGTCGGCGATGTCGTAGGCGATGAGGTAGCGGCGGCGGGGCATCGGCTATCTCGTTGTCATCGGAATGTATTCGAGGAGTTCACCGATGAGCACGGCGGCAAGTATTCGCGCTTGGACATCGAGGACGCGGCGGTAGCTTATCCGGTACCCGAATGTGGGGTGGCGCACCTCGACGTCGAGGCGACGTTCGTAGGCTTGAAGGACTGTCCGGCGGCCGGCTGGAGTCAAGGCGACTCCACCGCCGCGCCGGATGAAGTCGTTGGGGCCGATTTCCTGGTTGTTGATCAATCCGACGACTGTCGAATCCGCAATCAACGGCCGGAACTCTTCGGCGAGATCGAGTGCCAGTGCCGGGCGTCCGTGGCGTGAGCGGTGAAAGATACCGAGGTATGCGTCGAGTCCTACTCCGAGCGCGACTGCGACAAGATCCTTGGTGAGCATCGCGTAGCAGAATGACAGCAACGCGTTGATCGGGTCGCGGGGTGGTCGCCGGTTGCGGCCGTTGGCGGAGAACTCGGCCGCGAATTCGGCTGCGTGTGGTGACAGCATGGTCGTGAAGGAGTCGAAATACATTCTCGCGGCAGTGCCCTCGATGCCGAGCAGGGTGATGAAGCTGTCACAGGTACGGGCTGTGCCGGTGAGGCGATCGAGTGAGGCGATCGAGTGTGGCGAGCGGTGCGGTGACGTCGGTGCGGGCGTTGCGGCGCAGCAAGGTTCGGCTGTTGATGATCTTCCCGGCGATCATGCGCTGTGCCAGGCCGTCGCCTCCTTGCGCATGGGCGGCGGTCTGGCGCCGTCGGAGTTCGGCATATCGGGGAGCCTGGCCGGTGGCGAACCCCATCAGCTAGCCGCCCGTGCTCATCCAGAGCACGGGGATTTCGCGGGCGAAACATTCGTGGAGGGCTTGTGTGCTGACCTGTACGCGACCGAAGACGACCAGCTGAGCGACGTCGATGAGCCGGAACGTCGCGAGTTTCTCCTTGTTGCGGGTTATTTCGAGACGTTGGCTGCGAACGCCGACAAAGGAACCCGGTTCGGTGACGTATACCGGCCGCTGATCCTTGTCCCGAGGAACGATCCTGCGCGGTGGTTGTTCGCGGCGAGCCAGCAGTGCGTTGGTTTCGTCGGGGAGGCAGAGTCCGGCCAGCGAGCAGCGGATGCATTTCGGGCTGTCGACCAAGGGGAGTGGTGCGGAGATCTGGTCCGCTGCGGCGCGGGCTTCACGTACGGTCGCATGAGTCCACTGGAGTTTGTCCTCGGTCAACTCTACCGTCACGCGTCGGCGCGTTTCGGCATAGTACAGCTCGGCACGGTCACAATGGAAGCCATTGTCGCGCAGTACTATCGCTTGTAGACATGCCTGTATCTCGTCGCTGGGCCAGGGTGTTCCATCAGGTTGTGGTGAGCCTTTCTTGTAATCGATGGGCACTACCGAACCGCCGTCGCCCTCGATGACGTCGATCTTGGCGATTACTCCGAGTTGCTCGGAACTCAGTGTCACCGACCGCGCATTCCGAATCTCGCCGTCTTCCGGAAGCGGGACCCCGCCACCCTCCTGATCGACTCGCTGATGAATCTGCCGTCCGAGCCGAGTGTCGTCGTTATCGGCGAATCGGCCTTGAACCCATTCCAGGTGGAACAGCCGAGGGCAGTACACGTACTCGTTCAGCATCCGTGCAGGCAGCAAATCCTCGGCGGTCATGACTCGATGGTGGCCCGAACGACTCAGATTCGCGGCATATTTCAAAACTTGGGTGCAGAGCGGGTCGGCGGCGCCCGCACCGATGTACGGCGGCCGCAGCAGTCGATCCCGTTCAGGTCT
Source organism: Nocardia sp. BMG51109 (assembly GCF_000526215.1). NCBI lineage: Bacteria > Bacillati > Actinomycetota > Actinomycetes > Mycobacteriales > Nocardiaceae > Nocardia > Nocardia sp. BMG51109. The sequence goes on along the minus strand of NZ_JAFQ01000004.1, from coordinate 7,518,815 downwards.
CAATGGTGTCCGGCCGGAGGCACCCGGAAGCACGCCCATCCTGCGCCTGCTCGCCGACGACACACCACGCGACTGGCCGCAATGGAGTCCGGCCGGAACGGCCGGAAGCACAGGCGGCCGCAGCATCCCGCGCCGCCTGCGTGTCCATCACCCCGCAATGGAGTCCGGCCGGAACGGCCGGAAGCACGATCACCAATAGCCAGCATGTAACGACGCCGTGGACCCCGCAATGGAGTCCGGCCGGAACGGCCGGAAGCACCTTCACTACAACTGCACCACGCAGACGTGTGGCATCCCGCAATGGAGTCCGGCCGGAACGGCCGGAAGCACGTCCGGCTCCTCCGGATCGGTGACGGCTCAATCCGTCCCCGCAATGGAGTCCGGCCGGAACGGCCGGAAGCACCGAACCGATCCATTGGCCCGAAGATCTCGACTGGCACAGCCCGCAATGGAGTCCGGCCGGAACGGCCGGAAGCACGCGCGGCGCACAGCCGGAACTCCGGCCCGCCGATCTCCCCGCAATGGAGTCCGGCCGGAACGGCCGGAAGCACATCGCTACTGCCACCCGCTATTTGGGCTGGCTGCGGCCCGCAATGGAGTCCGGCCGGAACGGCCGGAAGCACCCGAAGACTGAACCGCCAACTACCGCAAGGAGATCCACCCCCCGCAATGGAGTCCGGCCGGAACGGCCGGAAGCACGAAGTCCGCAAGCACGCCAACTACAGCGAGAGCCGCCCGCAATGGAGTCCGGCCGGAACGGCCGGAAGCACCGGAGAGCTGCCCGTGCTGACACCCGAAGCTCTCGCCCCCGCAATGGAGTCCGGCCGGAACGGCCGGAAGCACGCGCGCCCGCACGGTCGCGAAACACCCATCGACCCCCGCCCGCAATGGAGTCCGGCCGGAACGGCCGGAAGCACCGCTCCCGAAATTTGGCGGGTCTGACCTGCATCGATGTGGGGTGTTGCGAGCGGTGGTCTGGTTGGTGTCCGACACGCCCGGGAATTCGGTGGTGGTTTCCTCGGAAAGGTGCTGTGAGCTGCGTGCGAGCGGTGAAGGCGTGTCGTGGTGTCACTGGACCGCTCGCAAGGGTTCGTTGTGGAGTTGTCAAAGGGCTGGGTCTTGGGGAGTGGGAGTGTGTCGGTCGGGTCAGTCGTCGGGGACGAACAGGCCGAGGCCGAAGTGGTTGAGGCGGCCGAGGGCTATTGGGCCCCTTGCGGGTTCGTCGAAGTGCAGGCGCAGGAATTCGGCGGGGAGGTGGGCTTGGCCTTGGGCGTGGTTGCCCCGTAGCCGGGCGCTCGGGCGGTGGCGTACGAAGCTGGTCCACGGTAGGCCGAGGAATTCGACACTCGTAGGTGGCTGGTCTTGGGCAAGTTCCCGTGCGATTTCTCGTTGGACGAAGCTGTGCCACTGGTCGCGGTTCTTCTTCGGGTACCGAGAAGGGGTGAACGGGGTGATACCTCGCCATTTCGTAGCTTGTCCGGTGAGTTCGGGGGCGATGTGTCGGATGTCGCCGACGCCGGAAACCCGAACTGGTGTATGCCTTTTGTGGTCGTAGAGGGCGGTGACGTCGCAGAGTGCGTCGAGTTCTTTGTCCGGTAGGCCGCCGGGAATCCAGACGACCAGGGCGCTCAGTCGGCGGTTCCGGATGATCGGCAGATAGTGGGCGTGGCCGGCATCGTGCATCTTCCGGTTGTCGGAGGTGCGGCCGCCGAGCATGGTGCCCTGTGGGTTTCGCCCGAGTTTGTCGATGGCGGATCGGCGGAGTAGGTCGGTGTAGATGGCGGTGTGCGTGTCGGGTGGTAGGGCGGACTTGAGAATGTCGAATCGCACGGCCGTCACGGTCCGAGACGGTTGGGATAGGATCGAGGACGCCGCCGGTAATGCCGCACCCGTCGATCGATAGGTGATCATGCGTGTGCCGAGAGGAAAGCGTCGGCCGGCGCGCCGGATATCGGCGGGGCGGGTGAGGAGTTGCTCGACCTGTAGCGGCGTCTCCGGTGCCAGCAGTGCGGTGTCGTCGCCGTCGGTATTTCCGGTGTCGTCCACCGGGGACCATTGCGCCGAATCGGTAGGCTTCCAGTCGTCGTCGACGGCTGCTTCGCAGATGCTGTCAGCGCGTCCGAGATACGGCATCGATTCTGCTATGCGCCGCAAGGCATTTCGTTGTTCGGACGTCAGTTCTATCGGCCACTGCACAGCGAGCGGTGCTCCGGAACCGAATACGGCGAAGGCATCGAGGATGCGATCGGTGCCCGCAGCGGTGTCGGGATAGTAGTGGCGGGTGTGGGCGAGGGTGTGCGCGGGAACGTAGAACGTCGGTGGCGCGGCCAGCTTGCTCAGGAGCTCGAGCACGACGGTGGCGGGTAGGTCGTCGCATCGGGTCCGCCACACCGCGTACAGGGCTCGCAGTACCCGCCACGGTGAAGGCGGGAGCTCCACGGCGCCTTCGTTGACGTGACGGTCCCACGGGGTGGCGTGATATCGGCCGAGGGGGAAGGTCAACACCAGTGTGGTGGGCACGGTCAGCTCTTCTTTCCAGACCATTCGACGGTGTATGCGTCGACGTCGCCGAAAACGTCGCTGCTGCTTCGGATCAGCGACTCGAGTTCGGTGGTGAGTTCTTCGGCAGTGGGCAGCTCCGGCCCGCGGCGAGCGGTGACGGGTGAGGTCTGTTGGAGGTCGCAGGCGGTTCGCAGGCGCAGTCCGCCATCGAGCAGGTGGCGGATCTCCCATAGGGCCAGTGTCTGCAATGCGGATGTGGCCGTGTCCGGAAGTCCGTAGGAATTCAGCAGTTCCAAATCGACGACGAACGACGCGATGATCGTCTTGGCCGTCCATTCGATACGAGTGAACGGCACGGATCCGTAGCCTTCCGAGGTGCCACCAGACCCGTCCTCCGAGTTGAGTCCGTGCCGGACGCGGTCCGACTTGCGGCCGCCGCTGACCGCCGGCTGCACGTCGTGGGCCTCGATGACGGCAGATGTCGCGCGCATGAATCTCGGCTGCCCGATCCACTCTTTGCGCGAGAAGAACACGCCGTGAAGAAGGCAGAGCGGATCCAGGCGTGCGACGGCCGCCGCCATGGCGCGGTAGTCCAACGGGGTGTCGTCGGCCAGGCCGAGGCGGGTGCGGATGACGTCGAGCATCTTCGTGCCGTCGAGAGTTGCCTCGCGTACGAACGGTGATGCCAGGCGGTGTGCTTCCAGTCGGCTGGAGGTGAGGAAATCACCGGACTTCGCCCTGACCACCCGCACCCAGGGGAGCCCGGTGAGTGTGGGGGAGGGACGGTTGGCGGTCGAGTCCCAGGCGGTGGCCTCCAGGCGATTCGCCATGGACTGTACGGATTCCACCAGTAGGGCGTCGACTGCGCGGCCCTTGTCGTAGCGGGTGAAGGTGGCGGCTCCGATGTCGGGAAAACCGGTGGGCTGGAATGTGCTTCCGAATGCCGGTTCCAACTCGACATCGTAAATGAAGCGACTGGTCATGCGGGTTCCTTCGTAGGTGACAACGGGTGGGGGGTTCCGATAACGGCGACGCGCGCCAACCCGGCGCGACGATCCGCGGGTGGGGACGTGAACAACAGTGCGGCGGCAAGCCGGGAGCCATCGAGTTCGGTCGATGGCAGGGTGACGACTTGGCGTAGACGGGCGATGCGCAGCCGCCGAGATGCGTCACGCAGTACTCGGTCGGTATGCCCGGCGGTTAGTTGGGCAACCCAGTCGTGCCCGGGGCGGACCAGCAGGGTCTTTCCGACTCCGTCAATAGTGGTGTAGGGGAAAGGTTTTGCTCCGGAAAACGGGAGCAGCAGGTTCAGCGCCGGATCGTGTGCGCGGTCGCCGGTCAACGTCGCGTCGGGGGTGTCGCGCCAGTTCACGCACGACAGGCCGAGCAGTACGGCCATGATTCGTGAGTCATCGACGGCTCCGGCGACGAACGCACGGATGTCGCCGGACCGCAGTCTCATTCCGCGTTCGAATGCGATCCGTACGCCGCGTACTGCCGGCATGCTGTTGGCCGTCTCCGCGGTGGCGCCGGGAAACCCGCGTCGGCGCGCGATCTCGGCCAGACATTGCGGCAGTCGGTCGGTGGCCGAGGACGCAACCAGCCAGTCGGCGAAGGCGTTTCGGTGATCTCGTGAAGTCGCCAATGCCAACGCGATGCGCAGGTCTCGGTCGGAACCCAACTCCGGCAAGAGCAATGGGAACAGACGCTCACCGGCGGGCAGGTTGGGCCGCCCGACGTCTCGGACGGCTCCGGACCGCTCGACGGCCGATCGGCACCGCCCGAGTGCGGCGAACACGTCGATCAGCGCACGGGCGGTCCCGAGATTCGCTTGGTCGTACAAAGCTTGGTCGAGGGCCCGCAGTCGTGCCGTGACCATCGTGGGTGGATCCGCCTGCCGTAGCCGATCACGCCATCGGTCCAACGGTGCCAGCAGGTCTGTCCCCCCGCGGATGCCGACGTCGATGCGTCCGGCCGGCACCGCGATCGGGTTCTGCCCGAGTCGGTCCACGAACACGTGGCGCTCGAAGGCGGTGATTCCTCGGTCGACTCCGAGAGTCGCGGCGGCACGGGCCATATCCAGGCCCGACCGCGCCGCGCTGGAATTCCAGTCGGCGCGCCCCTCGCCGAACAGGTGCTTGATCTCGGGAATCTGCATGGGCTGCGACCATTCCGGTGCCCAGAGTTCGGCCAGCGGCCGTTCACCCGATGCCGTCGACGCGAACCCGGCCGTTGTCGCTGCTACTTGGAAAGGAAGTGCGGCTCTGGCGTAGTCGGCGCCGTGGCGACGCACCACAGCCGTGGCGAACAGTAACGCTCCTTCCAATACGAACAGAAACGTCCACGGATTGCCGACCGGATTGGGCTCCTCGGGGGCTCCGACGCCGCCTGGATCATATTGACCGGGAGTATCTTTCGGCAGGGGCATCCGTGGCCGGCCGTCCAGTGCCGAGGCGAGCCATGCTTGGCTGTGCCGGTGTTCTAGCACGAGTCGTACCTGTTGCAGGTAGGTCGCCGAGAGATCCTGCCGGCCGAGGTTTCCGCCCGTACCGAGCAGGCGTGAATACGATAGGTCGTCGGTGGTGAGAGCGACCGCGGCATCCATCCACGAGACCGCCGCATCCGGAAGTTCGTTGCGGCACAGCCGAAGTACCTCGGGCTTGCGTTTCTTGTCCCAAGGGTCGTCTATGCCACGCCGGTGCGCGAGAGTGAGCACCCGGTCGGCGGCGGCAACAGTCTGCCTGAGGTCCTCCATTCTGTCGTCGGTACTGTCACGTACCCATTGCAGGATTCGCTCCGCCGAAGCGCTTTTTCCGTTGCCGACGAATCCGGATCCGGAATTCCATGGGGAGACAATCGATTCCGGCCGGAATGTCGGATGTAGATCGGCCGCCAGCTCGTCGATCGCGGTGTGCGTGCTGTGCAGCCGGTATGCGTCGGCCTTCCAGTAGCCGGTTGCCGACGGGTCCAGTAGCCGGTGCATGGCGCGATGGACGCCCAGTGCCGACAGGTATCCGGAGAGCGGCGTGGTTCGGCATCCGGTCAAGTTCAGGTCGGTCATCGGTCATCGGTCCTCGTCAGTGCTGGCCTGCCAGTCCGCGGCTCGAACCAGTGCCTCACAGAACGCCAATCGGAACGGACCTATGTCCGGACGGTCGCGCAATGCCAGTGCCCGGCTGGTCAGAGCCCCGTTCCCGTGCGTCGTGTGTCGGAGCGAGACGGCGACCGACTTCACCGGTTGCCCGTCGAGGTCGAAGCCGATCGTGTTCGTGCCATCTCGGACGCCGAGGATCACGCCTTCCGACTCGTCGGGCCGCCCCCGTACCGTCACCCGCACCTTCCCGTGGTGGGCCACGACAAGATAGACAACCAGGTCCGGCTCCTCGGCCCCCTCGAGCAGTTCGGTGGATTCGTCCAACAGCCACAGAGCGCTCAGCAGTTCGTGTCGGAAATGCGGTGGGTCGTACACCAGTCGGCCGTGGCCGGGCGACTTACCCCAGACGGTCTCCGAATCAGGTGGGGGCGATTCCGGATTCGCCTCGACGAGAGCCGTCGCGAACGATGGGCTGGCCTTGCCCAGATCGTGAAGGAGCGCCGCGCGTGTGATCGCATGTCGCTGCGACGCAGTCAATTCCAGTGCTTTGTCGAATTTGGACAGTAGTTCTGTGGCGGCCTGCTCGGTCGCCAGAAGGTGATCGGCCAGCGGCAACCATGTGCCATAACCGCCCGAGAGTGGGTCGTGGCCGAATCCTTCCGGCTTCTGTCCCGACGCCATTACGGGCTCTACCGGCCGCTTGCTGGCGGGGGCGAATCCCCGATCAGGTAGGTATCCGCCCTTGGCGGCATCAACCACGATGGCCGCAGTGGGCCGAACGTCGCGGGTGCGGGCCGCTCGCCAGCACCCGTCGGCCTGGTCCCAGACCATGGCTTTACCGGCTGCGGCCATCTTCTGCACCTCGCCGAGCGGGGCGGGGCACAGCTCGATGCGCTGCACGGCAGGCATATCCGGGCCGAATACCCGCCAGGCGATAGAAACGGTGCGATCGGTCGCATCGCGGACGAACGGGCTCACGTCGATGTCGTTTCCGGCCAGGTCGGGCGTGGTGTCGAACAAGTCCAGCAGATCTCGACGCCGGAGCACCGGATGCAGCGGTCGTTCCATCACCACATCCATCTCGGCGAGGGCCTTTCCCGTCATCGGCCGGCCTTCCAGGCGGGTCAGCGCTTCGGCACTCGCGGCGAGATCGGCTGCCTCGTAAGGAAGATGCGCCTTCGCGCCGGGCGGTGTCACCCACAGCAGCCGCGCGTGCGCGGCACGGCCGTCCCGGTTGCAGCGCCCGGCCCGTTGGACGATGGACGACCACGGTGCGGTCTCGGTGATCAGCGTCTCCGAGGTTACGTCGACTCCCGCCTCCAGCACTTGCGTCGAGATCACGATGACTCCCTCGGTGCCGGGGACCGCCAAGGCGGCGTCGGTGTGCCGGGCACGGTCATCCGGTCGAAACCGCGAATGCAGCAAGACAATTCGGGCATTCGGCGTGAGCTTCGTCAACGCTTCATATACGGATACGGCGCGATCGACGGTGTTGACCACGACGAGAGTCCGCGTGGCGGTTCGATGCTCGGTAACGGCTCGTGCAGCGAGTACCTCTGCGTAGGTCTTGGCATCGGCATCCATCTCGAGCTGCTGGATCGTCCTGGTCGCACCCACGCGGAGTGCCAGTTCGCCGTCGGAGGCCGTGACGTCCAGGATGGTCAAGGGGCGGTGGAAATCCACGGTGGAAAGCTCGGATTCGTCGATCGTCGCCGACATCCACATCGACCGGCACGGTGCGGCCGTCCCGAAAGCTTCCCGCAGACCCTGCAACTGGAGCGAGGTCGGCACGGCTGGCCCCATCAGCTGCACCTCGTCGAACACGAACTGCACACCGGTATGCAGCAGGCCGAAACTCATCGGCCACGCGCTGCGGGATTCCGCGAAGCCGCGCATCAACAGGCGCGACAGCACCATGTCCTGCGTGCCGACGAAGATGCGTTCGCGGTCCGGGTATTTCTTCCATTCCCGATCGTCATCATCGGCGCCACCCATCAGCACGTGTACGCCGACCGGTAGACCGAGCGCTTGTACCCAGTCACGCACCTTGCCGACGGTTTGGTCCACCAGAGTCCGCTGCGGCAGGACGACCACCAGCCACCTGGGAGTCGATGTGCGCACCACCGAATCCGGGTGTGCCACACGCCGATACAACCACGGCAGCACAGCCGCCAACGTCTTGCCCGAACCTGTTGGTGCACGCAGGATCTCCGGCAGACCGGACTCGGCCATCTGCCGTTGGTACTCGTACGGCCGGACCGCACCGTCGGTCGCCGAAGCGACGAAATCCTCGAAAGACATATAACCCCCTGCAACTCTCGACGCTGGAAGGCTACGCGCCGACACCGACACGTCGAGCCAAGTGCCAGTTTCTCGTCGCTGGCTGCGTGCGGGCCGTTACGGATATGTCAGTGAGCTGTCTGCCGACAGGTCGCTGGCAGGAATGGGTCCGGCCGGAACGACCTCCCGCAAGGTGACTGTTGCGACCACTTTGCTGGAAAAACCTCAATGGGGGTCCGGCGTAGGGAACACGCCAGAAGTACAGGGGCTGTAGGCAACGCGGTAGGGGTGAGTTCGTCGCCGTAATGGAGTCCAGCCGGAACGGCCGGAAGCAGCGGTGCGCGGACGCCAGAACTGGTGGTAGATGCGCGCGCTGCAATGGAGTCCGGCCGGAACGGCCGGAAGCAGTACCTTCCCAAAACCGGAGAAGGCTGGAGTTTTGCGCCGCAATGGAGTCCGGCGGGTACGGCCGGAAGCACGGCTTCCGTTTTCGGGTGCCCTGACCTGCGTCGATGTGTCGGGTTGCGAGCGGTGGTCTGATCGGTATCCGACACGCCCGGGGATGGCGGTGTCGGTGGAGCCGGAAATCTGCTGTGACCTGCGTGCGAGCGGTGTGGGCGTGTCGCGGGGTACTTGACCGCTCGCAGGGCGGTTTCGTTGTCGAGTTGTCGATGAGCGTGGTGATGTCGGCAATGTACCGGGTTGGTCGGACACGCGCGATTTTGCGAGCCCTATCTGGTGAATGTCGTGATCCATGGCGGCGATCGAGGCCGGATTCGTCGTCAGGGCCGCTGTCGGCACGGGCCCGGCGCCCGTGCCGACAAGCGATATGTCCGATTTGCTTCCAGCCCACCGGGTTTCAGTGGTCGTATTTCTCGATGGGCTGTCCGGTGCCGGTTGTGATCAACTGCGGCAGGCTCCGGGTGATGTAGAAAGTCCAGCCGCGTGAGCAGGCCTCGAAGCATTCGGATTCTGCGGCGCTCAGGCCCTTGTGGGTGAAGTGCAGGGTCGTGCCCTGTGGTGTTGCGGTGAGGTCGAAGATGACGTTGGTGTCGGTCCATTCGTCGTGGTCGGCGACGAAGGTGAGGTAGGAGTCGAGGACGTGCCAGACGACTCGGCGGCCCGGGACGGCCTCGGTGATCCGGAACCGGCAGAAGCGGATTCCCTTCTTGGACTTGGCGGTTTCACCGGCGTAGTGGAAGTCGTCGGTGAAGACGAATTCGTCTCCTACCGTGGCGGTTTCGCCGATGATGTTCTCGTTCCACCAGGCGCGCACGTTGGTGACGGCCGCGAAGACCTCGTCCGGTGTCCGGTCGACGGACATGGTGGCGGTGAGATGTTCGGTATTCGACATGGTCTTGCCTCTCTTCGGGTGGTTGTGCCCCACCGACGAAGGAGGCCGCCCGGGATCGACAACGACGCCGAAGAAGTTGTAGAAATTTTCGCGGGCGCAGGTCAGAGGCTGTGCAGGCGACCGGTCAGGTAGCGGCGCTCGGCGTCGGTCGGTGCCAGTTCCAGCGCCGCCTCGTATGCCGCGGCGGCCTCGGAGACGCGGCCTTCGCGGCGGAGCAGGTCGGCTCGGGTCGCGGGCAGCAGGTAGTAGTTGTTGAGGCGGCCGGACTTGTCGAGTTCGTCGACGAGGGCGAGGCCCGCCGGAATGCCGTCGGCCATCGCCACCGCTACGGCGCGGTTGAGATCGATCACCGGTGACGGCGACAGCCGCGCGAGTTCGCGGTAGAGCGCGGCGATCTGCGGCCAGTCGGTGGCCGCCGCGTCGGGCGCGGTGGCGTGGCAGGCGGCGATCGCGGCCTGCACCTGATAGGGGCCGGGGCGCCGCATGGCCAAGGCATCATCCAGCGTCCGGACGCCCTCTGCGATCATCGCGCGATCCCACCGGGACCGGTCCTGATCCTCGAGCGTGACCAGAACACCGTTGGTGATACGAGATTCGCGGCGCGCCTCGATCAGTAACATCAGCGCCAGCAGACCACGCGCCTCGGGTTCGGTGGGCAGCAACCGGGTCAGCACCCGGGCGAGGTGAATGCCCTCGGCCGCAAGCCCTCTGGCTCCGCTCTCGTCGTCGTAGCCCTGGTTGTAGATCAGGTAGAGCACCGCCGCGACCGCGGACAGCCGCTGCGGCAACAACTCCGGCGGCGGCACCCGATACGGGATGCCGGCCTCGACGATCTTGCGCTTGGCGCGGACCAGGCGCTGCGCCATGGTGGATTCGGCCGTGAGGAACGCCTTCGCGATCTCGGCGGTGGTAAGGCCCGCCAACGTGCGCAACGTGAGCGCGACCCTGGCCGGAAACGGCAGTGCCGGATGGCAACACGTGAAGATCAGTCGCAACCGCTCGTCGGGAATCGCATCCACCGGTGGCTCGACGGGACCGCGGCTCAGTACGGCGAGCTGCCGAAGTTTCGTGCTCGCGGCCGCGTTCCGGCGCAGTCGATCCATCGCGCGGTTACGCGCCGTCGTGGTGAGCCACGCGCCCGGACGATCGGGAACGCCGTCGCGAGGCCAGGTCGACAGCGCCGCGGCGAACGCGTCCTGCGCGCAGTCCTCCGCCAGATCCCAGTCCCCGGTCGCTCCGATCAGGGTGGCGACCACCTGCCCCCACTCGTTGCGATACGCCGTGTCTATCGCAGCTCGAACCTCTTGCGGCGCAGTCATTCCCACACGGGCCGGACCTCGACGCAACCCCTATTCGCGTACGGATGGCACGCCGCGATCGCGATCGCCTCATCGAGGTCGGCACAGTCGATGATGTCGATGCCGCCGATGAAGTCCTTGGTCTCCGCGAAGGGGCCGTCGGACACCAGCGTCTCTCCGTCGCGGACGCGGACCGTCGTCGCGTCCGCCACCGGACGCAACCGCGCGCCGCCGAGGCTGGCGCCGCGCCGATCCACCTCCGCCGCGAATGCCCGATAGGCCGGGTCCGCCGCGATCTCCTCCATGGACGGCGAACATGTCTCGTCGTCGCAGATCAGCAACACATACTTCATGACGCCCCAATATGCCCGACCACCTGGCCCCGATCCACCCCGAATCTGAAACGGTGGAAACTGGATCTGAGGGAGTTTGCTTCTCGCGCAACGTCGCCCATCGAAACTCCGGTGTCTCCGTGCCTGTACGCAGCCTTGATCGGGCAGCATTCGGCTGAAGCGGCTGACGCAGGTCGACGGGGTGTACCCGCCGACCCGCTGCATGAATACCGGGTGTTTGTGAGTGGTGCCCAGGTTGTGTGCGATATGCCGGTGCGCGATCTCCGCTGCGCGGATGCCGGGACCGCCCGCGGATGAGGGATGGACTCCGCTCGGAGCGGTATGTCATGATCGGGCCATGATCTCCTTCTACGGAAAGGGCGCGGTGCGCCCCAGCCGGTGATTACCGGCGAGTGGCAGTTGGACTCCGGCGATGCCGATGACCAGGCCACTTACCTTGCTCACGCCCTGCGTCTCGAATCCTTGCACGGCCCCGGCCCTTGGCCTGACGAGGGGCATCCGCTACCGGACGAGCAACCGTCGGCGCAGGTGCCGGTTCTCAGTTCAACCGTCAGCGATGGTGTGCGGACTCATCACGGGGCGGCCCCGCCCGATGCCGATGCTGCCGAATTGGCCTCTGCCATAGCCGAAGTCGTCGCGGTGGAACCCGTTGCGCGGGCCATCGCGGCGCTACACGACCGTCTGGCCGACCGGACCGCGCTGAACCTGGCCGACGGCCTGGTGCGAGAGCTGCGTGCGCTCGACCTGCCGAGGGATCGGATGCGTTCGGTGGCACGGTATCTGGTCGAGCGTGGCACTCGGCGCAATGCCGTGGCACTGGGCATCGTGCTGCTGGAGGTGAGCGGCGACGAACGCGATCGGGAGTTGCTGGTGCTGCTCGGCACATTGGGCGATCTCACGCTGTATTCCGTTGTCGCGCTGGCTAATACATCAAGTGATCGCTATCGCGCGGTGTACGAACTGGCTCGGCGTGTCGACGGGTGGGGGCGCATCCATGCCGTGGAGCGGTTGCAGGGATGCCGGGATCCCGAGATCCAGGGGTGGTTGGTGCGGACGGGTTTCTGCAATGGCGTGATGGACGAATACCTAGCCCACATCGCCGCTACCACGGGGGATCTCTACTCGGCGCTCCTCGCACCCGATGTCGACGCCGAACTACTCGACGGCGCGGCCGGAATCCTCGAGGCGCTGGCGGCGATCGGCGGACCCGCGCCGGATATCCGAGACTATGAGGATGCGCCGGCCGTGCTGGATCGGTTCGCCGAGTTGGTCGCCGCGGATCCGACGATCGCGCGACTGAACAGCGTCCGTGACATCGCCGTTCTGCTGACCGATCGAGCCGACCGGCTCGACTGGCCTGAGGACGTGATCAACCATGCGGCCCAGCGCTATTCGGACCTTCTCGGGCGCCCCGAATGGCCCGGTCTGGTTCGTCGGCAGCTGGCCGAACCGGTCGGCGAATTCGGTTTCAACCGGGCACTCGCCTGTGCCGAGGCAGTCGGCATCGACGCCTACCCGTACGCCGTTGCTTACCTCCCGCGTGATCCGCGCAACGGCTACGTCTGGCAATGGGTGGCCGGGCGAGTACCGGACGACTGCATCGCCGATCTCGTGGCTCTCGCCGAACAACTGCTGCCGTTGGACGAAATCGCTTGCGGCCCAGGCACGGGCGGTTGGCGGCGAGGCCGAGGATTCGCCGACGACATCACCCTCGAGATCGTGCTCCCCGTCCTGCGCCGCGCCGCCCCGGGAACCGGCATGCCGCTGATCCGGGCCGCGCTGAGCGGCTACGGGCTGCGTTTGCGCCGACAAGCGCTGACGGTACTCGACACCTGGTCCGTGAACGCGGTACCGGCCGAGGCCGAGGCATGGGTCTCCGCCGCCGCCATGCTCGAACCGGACGAGGAATTCCGCGCGGAGCTGCATGCGTTCGGAGCGGCCGTCCGCGCCGAACGGCCCGGGTGAGAGTGGTTGGTGAGCCCGCACCTGGTTCGCCGGCCGCCACAGCCGGTCGGAGGCGCGTCCGGTGGCGGACCCGGCTGGTCGCCCAGTCCCAGGCCGGGGCCTCGTCGCCGGCCTGGGACCGCCTCGCCCCGGTTGATGAATGACGGGGCATGAACAACCGCTGTCGAATCCCCTCGAGCACAATCGGAGTCGTCACGACGGTCGCGTTCACCCACCAGAGTGGCTGCCGCTCGTCGCGGTCGTGCTCGTCGGCATCCACCTTTATCCCGCTACGATCCCGGGCATGCGGTTACCCGTGGTCGGCCACGAAGTCCGGCGGAGGGCCGGCGAGTACGCCCTCGTTCTCGACACGGAAGAAGGTTTCGGCTTCCGCATCGAGGGGGCGTTCTCGGTCGACGACGACGGGCGACTCGTACACTTCGACCCCACCACCGCGTCCTGGGACACCGCTCTCGCCGAGTATCGATTCGACCGGATCGGCGCTGCCGGCGTGGATGACGACGCGGTCCTGCGGGTGACCTTCGAATCCGGTGCGGTGGTCGTCGTGCCGGCAGATCCCGAGCACGAGGCATGGACACTGTTCGGACCCTCCGGCTACCTCGTGGTCTCCTTGCCCGGCGGCGAATTGGCTGTCTGGGCGGCGCGGTAGTCGGTGAGGGCGGATCACCCCGGACACGAATGATCTTGCTGGGACGTCGGATCGGTAGAGTCGCATTCCCGCACGACAACAACCCGAATCGTGTGACGGTAGTGCGACACGCCGAAGTTTTCCGCATTGCGTGCACGCTCGACGGGGATGCGCGGGTCGTGTGGCGGGCAGATTTCCGGGTGAAGATCGGGGTGATTCCCGATTTTCGTCGGGTACCGGGTTCGTCAGGCTGGTCGATATGGTCGGCTGGAGGCGAGGATCCGGATTGGTTGCGGGCGCGATCGTGCTGGTGCTGATGGTGTCCTCGGCGGCCGCCGTTGCCGAAGGCTCCCGGATGACCCGATTGCAGCAGGGGCTGGATTCGATAGTGGCTGCTGGGGCGACCGGAGCTGCCGCCGAGGTCGACACCGGTGGGGACCGGATACGCGCGTCCGCCGGTGCCGCCGAGGCGGGGTCCACCGCGCCGGTGCCGCTCGACGGGCGATTCCGGATCGGTAGTGTCACAAAGGCATTCGCGGCAACCGTCGTGCTGCACCTGGTGGCCGAGAACCGGCTCGGGCTCGACGACCCGGTCGGCAGCGTGCTTCCCGGCGTCCTGCCGTACGCCGACCGCGTCACGATCCGCCAGTTGCTCGATCACACCAGCGGGGTCCCGGAGTACCTGGAGACCTTCCCGTCGCCGCGTTCCGAGGAGTTTCTCGACCTGCGTTGGCGCACGTGGACCGATGCCGAGTTGGTCGCCCGGGTGGCCGGCGAACCGCTGTCGTTCGATCCGGGCACGACGACCGGCTACTCGAACACGAACTATCTCCTGATCGGCATGATCACCGAACGCCTCACCGGAAAGCCCTACGCGGCAACGCTTCACGATCGCCTCATCGGGCCGCTGGCGCTCACCGGTACCAGCTTTCCGGGCACCGACCCGACCGTTCCCGGCCCACATGCCCACGGATACCTGCCTATCGGGCGGGATCGACTGGTCGATATCACCGAACTCGACCCGTCGGTCATGGGTTCGGCCGGCGGATTGATCTCCACCACAACCGATGTGAACCGTTTCTTCGGTGCGCTGCTGGGCGGTCGCCTGCTCCCCGCGCTGTTGCTGACGGAGATGCGGACCACCGTGCTCGGCTCACAATACGGTGCGGGGCTGGTCGCCTTACCGTTGTCGTGCGGCGTCACCGCCTACGGTAAGGACGGCGACGCCCCGGGCTATTCGACCTGGTCGTTCGGAACGACACGGAAACATGTCACCGTCTCACTGACCTGGGGTGGCGGTGACCCCGGCGATGCCGTGCAAGCGTTCCTCGACGAAGAACTGTGTTCGTTCGGCGGCGAATAGCCCGAGCGCCTCGCGGACGAATCGCCGATTCCGGTGCGGGCCTACCCGGTTCGCGTGTAGGTCAGGTCGAAGTCCGTGCGCCAGGATTCGCCGTCCTCCGCCAGTTCCCACCTGCCGGTGATCGTTCCGCCGTCCTCGGAGAAGCGGCCGGTGAACCGTTGGGAGAACGGTTCGCCGTGGCGTTGTAGTGTCCATACGCCTGCATCCAGGCCCATCTTGTAGATGCGCTGGACGTCGCGCTCGTCGGTGTAGAGCTGATAGTAGGAGCCGCTTTTCCCGTCGCATCCGATCACCGCTGTCCCGTCGGGCGCCTCGGGCATGTCGACCTGCCACCGCTGCACCAATAGCGGAGCCGTCCCGAGCCATTCGAATCGCACCCGCCCCGCGCCCGGCCATGGCGGCCCCTCGGGCGGCCCTGCTTGCATCGTCCACTCGCCGACGAGAACTTCCAATTGTTTGCGTGCCGCATCGTCCGTGGAAGCGTTCATCGCCTCACTCCTTTCACCGCGTACCCATACCGACGAAGCCGGGCGGCGAAATTCATCCCGTCCCGCCCTGTGATACTCGAGAGCGATGCTGCGGTCACACCGAAGGGCGATGCGGTCGCGCAGCCGGGACGGGAGGATCGGGGGAGTTCGCCTCACCATTCGGGTGGGCCGGTCGGAGCGGAGGGGTTATGAAACTGGAAGCCGGGCAGGTCGCCGTCGTCACCGGTGCCGCCAACGGGATCGGCGTGGCACTGGCCGCGGCGCTGGCGGGGCGGGGTGTGCGGGTGGCAATGGCCGATGTCGACACCGCGGCGCTGACCAAAACCGCCTCCGACCTCGGCGACCAGGTGATCGCCGTACCCACCGATGTGGCCGATATCGACCAGGTGCGCGCCCTCGCGGACCGGGCGCTCGCCGAATTCGGCCGCCTGGACCTGGTGGTCAACAATGCGGGGACGAGTGCGGGCGGACCCAGCTGGGAGGTCGCACCGGCCGATTGGGACCGGGTCTGGTCGGTGAATGTCGGCGGTGTCGTGAACGGTATCCGCGTCTTCGTACCGCATCTGATCGCCGCCGGGCGCGGCCATATCGTCAATGTCGCCTCGCTGGCGGGGCTGACGGTCGGCCTGTTCGGGGCGCCGTACGCGGCGAGCAAGGCGGCGATCATCTCGATCTCGGAATCGCTACGGGGAGAACTGGATCTGGTCGCTCCGGAGGTGGGTGTCAGCGCGATCTGCCCGGGGCCGGTGGACACCCGAATGTTCCGTGGTCTGGCCGAGCTCGCCGCGCCGCCGGAGGGCGCGGCGGCGGAATCACCGTTGCCGGCGGAGGTAATGGCCAAACTGGCGCCGATGATGGAGGCGATCACCGAGATGGCCGAGGAGGCACTGCCCACCGCTCGGGCAGCGGAGATCATTCTGGACGCGGTCGAATCCGGGAAACTCTACGAAACCACCCACCCGACGATGGCGGTAGCAGCACGGGAGCGAATCGACACCATCCTGGAGTCCTTCGGCACACCCGCTCGGGCGTCATGACAGATCGGCCGGCGCGCCACTCCCGAACTCGGTACATGATCGGTGTCGATGACCGGATCGGTTCCGCGGTGCTGAGCGAGGCGTGCTGATCGGGCCCCGCTGACCCGGCCGGCGATTCGATGTTGTCGTGCTGCACAACGTCATCGAATACCTGGATGACACTCTGACGGTCCTCCCGGGACAGCCGTATGCGACACTGACGCCGTGCAGCCGAAGCGTAGGGTTCACTTCGTGGGCAGCTTGCCCGCACAGTTGGACAGTCCAGAGAAGGCGATGGCGTTCGCTGTCGACACAGCCGGTGAATTCCTGGACGGCGTGGTTCCTGGCGGTGAAGCGGATCCATATCGTGCCCAGTGGTACATCAGACCCATCATCGACCGGCTCGACAGCATCCCGGCGCTGGAGCCCGTGCGGCGCGGTGATTGGTCGACGCTGCGTTCCCGCAACACTTTTCGGCTTCGGGCAGGCCGATCGCTGGGCGAAGCCGATATCGATGCCGCGCTCGGTTACGCGGAGGAGACCGGGCGTGCCATCGAAGCGTTGGTCGACATGCGCCGCACCGATCCCGGACTTCGCTTGCAGGTAGGTATACCGACGCCCTTTGTCATCGGTTTCATCGCTTTCGAGGCGCGGATGCTCGTGTGGCGTCGAGGCTCGGCCGGTCGTGGTGACCGAGGCTTCCCCTATTACCGCCCGATTGTCGACGCCACTGTCAGGGAGATCGTCCGTATCCATGAGGCGTTGCGGGGCAACGTCGTATTCCAACTCGAACTGGCTGCGGAGACGCTCCTCTGCGCGGGGATACCTGCGGGCCTGCGGCAGGGCCCGGCCACCGCGGCAGGTCGAGCGATCGCACGCCTCGTCGCACGGGCGCCCCATGATTCCCGTTTCGGTGTGCACCTGTGCTATGGGAGCCTCGACGACAAGCCGGTCGTGGCGCCGAGATCGACGGCCCCGGTCGTCGCGCTGGCCAATGCGATAGCGCGATACTGGCCTGCGGGGAGACATCTCGATTTCGTCCACTTCCCCATCGGCGACGGCAGACAGGCGCCGGTTCGGCCGCGGTACTACGCGCCCCTGGCACGCCTCGAATTGCCTGCCACTACGCGTGCTATCGCCGGGCTTGCGCATCCGACGCAGCCGCTCGCGCAAGCACGACAGGGGCTGGCGGCGGCGGAGTCGGCCTACGGCGGCCTGTTGGACGTCGCGGCCCCATGTGGCCTAGGCCGCTATACGACCGTCGACCGGGCGCGGTCCGCGGTAGCACACGCAGTCGCCTTGGCTGAAACCGATCTGTGAAACGGCCGGTGGTCACGGCGACCGCCGCCGTCCGGCGTCGTCGGTCCGGGCCGTCTCGGAGCCGACCGTGCGCCGGCAACGTCGCCGATGCCTCGGCCTCCGCTCGTCGAGTGTCGGATCGTGTTGTGTCGGAGCATGGTTCGTCGATGGCTCGGATCGAGGGGCCGGTTCGGTCGGGCGGAGCAGCGCCTCGTTCGGGTAACGCATACTCCACCACATCCGGGCGACGACAGATCTCTGGGGGAGCACACACCTGAGGTGGCGGTCGGCTAGGGTTACACCGTGGTCGAAGGAATTGAAGGGCCTACGCCGGAGAGCGACCGGGTGCCGCACGTGTTCGACTTCGGTGAGCTGAGCTCCGCCCGGGTGTACGACTACTTGTTGGGCGGAAAGGACAATTACGAGATCGACCGAGACTTGGCCTGTCAAATGCTCTCTCGCGCACCCGAACTCAAGACCTTGGCCTGGTTCACCCGGTGTTTCATGCGCAGAGCGGTCGAGATGGCCGCTGACGCCGGCATCCGTCAGTTCATCGATCTCGGCTCGGGTATCCCGAGTTCGCCCAATGTGCATGAGGTGGCTCGGGGGATCGAGCCGTCGGCGCGGGTGGTGTATATCGACTACGACCCGCTCGTAGTCTCTCATTGCGTCGCGCTGCTGGCCGAACCACCGGGTGTCGCAGCACTGCTGGGAGACGTTCGTCGTCCCCATGACATCCTCGATCAGCTGACCGACCGCGCCCTGATCGACTTCGACGAGCCAGTAGCCATCACGCTGGTCAGCGTGCTGCATTACGTGATGGACGACGAACACCCCGCCGAGATCATCGCCGCCTTCCGCGATCGGTTGGCACCGGGCAGTTACATGGCGGTCACTCATGGCTGCAGTGATTCCGCCCCGGAGATACTCCAGGTGCTCGCCGGCACCAACGATACCTCGGCCCAGGTCGCCTTTCGGTCCACAGCGCAGACGGAGGCATTCCTTGCCGGCTTCGAGTTGCTCGAACCGGGTGTGGTGCCGGTACAGGAGTGGCTCCGCCCCGACCTGCCGGACACTCGAATGGTCATGCTCGGTGCGATCGGCCGCAAACCCTGAGGATCCGATAGGACAGGAGTAGTCTCGGACACGCCAATTTGTTGGCCGACTGCACATTCGAGCGTGCATCAGGTGCTGTCCCAGTCGATCAGAGGATGAAAAAATGAAGACCCTCAAAATTATCGCTGGTGTCGTGTCGACGATCGCAACTGTCGCTACCGGCGCCTCGGTTGTCAATGCTCCCGTCGCCTCCGCCGCTCCCGGCGAGTTCCTCATCACCAAGGAGGTCCCCACCCTGGACGACCTCGACGCCCAGGTCGCGTTCCTGATCGAAACACCCGCCTCCGACGAGGCCAAGGCGGCCAATATGGAAGGCGGCACGAGGGCGGTCGTGGTTGCGCGCACCCTCTACAACATCGGCATGTACCGAGCTCCGCGCGGGTCGAACGAGATCACCGGTCCCGAAACCCACGACGGCAACGTGCACACCGCCATGCTGCGCAGCAAGACAGCGGGACAACCGGATCTGATTGCGCGCGTGGTCTGGAAGCGTATCGATGGTGTCTGGAAGCTGTCCAACAGCTCGGTGTGCGAGGGCGTCAAGGCCGTGGGGCTGGCGATGGCCTGCGATTTCTGACCGGCTGCGAGCACCGTGATCGAAATCCGTGACCTCACCCTGAGTTACCCAGGCGTGACCGTACTCGAGGTCCCCGAACTGACTGTGGCCGACGGGGCACTCACCTACCTGATCGGCCTCAACGGCACCGGCAAAACCACGCTGCTGCGGTGTATCTGCGGCGTCATCGCGCCTGCCGCCGGCACCGTCCGGGTCGACGGCACCCTCATCCGGGCCCATCACACCACACCGGCAACTCTCGGAATGCACCTCAACTACCGAGCTATCGACCCACGCCACACCGCACGCCGGCACCTACGCTGGATCGCCCGCGCTCGTGGACTACCCACCGGCCGGGTCGGCGACGTCCTCGAGATCGTCGACCTCGTCCGGGTCGCCGATCGCCGGCTGGGGCACTATTCGCTCGGCATGCTCCAACGTGTCGGCATCGCCGCCGCGTTGCTCTCCGAGCCTCGGACCCTGCTGCTCGACGAACCTCTCAACGGCCTCGACATCGCGGGCATCCGCTGGATACGCGAACTGCTGCGCCACCTCGCCGATGCCGGGACCTGTGTCCTGGTTGCCACGCACCTGCTCGATGAGGTCGAACGCAACGCCGACCACATCGTCATCCTCGGAGACCGGCGCATTCTGGCCGACCAGCCGTTCGCCCACCTCATGGACACCCTGGAGCCTGGCGAGACCAGCCTCGAAGACGCCTACCTGCGAATCGCCGGCCCACCGACCCACCTCACGTCCGGCGTGGCCCCATGAACAGCCCCGGTCCAGCAACCCTCATCCGCCGCGGCGTCGCCGCCGAATGGACCCGCACCACCGGGCGCAGCTTCCTGTGGACCGCCGCGGTCCCCCTCACCTTCGTGCTGCCGCTGGTCGTCACCTTCGGAATCGCTGCTGTCGCAGAACGACTCGCGACCCTCCCCGGACAGAGTTACGTGGCCACGGTCTCCACCACCAACTCCGTGTACTGGGTGATCACCTTGTCCGTGTCGGTCATGATGGTCACCACCGCCTACGCCCACGCCACCCAATGGCGCGGTCAGACAAGCGATCTCAATGCCTTCCTGTTTCCCCGGTCCTGGACGGTCGCGTTGGCCCGGTGGATCTACTACGGCGCCATCACGGCGATATCGACAGTTGTCCTGCTCGTCGTCGTCATGATCACGCTGCCACACCTGTTCCCTCAAATCTATGGGGCTGTGGACATCACGGACTCCGCCGGTATCCGGTTCCTCTGGACCGTCCCGAGCTACGCGTTCGCTGCATGTGGAGTGGGTGTCGCGGTCGGATCACTGATTCGCACTCCGTCCGCCGCCGTCGCCGTCCTCCTGTTCTGGGTCTATGTGGCCGAGAACTCCCTCAATCTGCTACCCCATGGGTACACCTTGCAGGCCTACGCCCCGTTCCTCAACGCCGTCGCCGCAACCGGCCAGGAAGTCGCCTTCCTCCCTCGCTTCGGCCGCACCGGATCTCTGCTCTACTTCATTCTTGTCGCCGTCATTCTCTTCGTCACCACAGCCGTCCTCCCCATCCTCATTCGCCGGATGTCCGGATATCGCAGAGCGACGCTCACCAAATCAGGCACAGCTTGAGCCAAGCCCTACGAGCCCGGTGCGTATGGTGCCGATTGTTCGCCCGAGGGTGCGCAGCGCGGCGATGAACGAGCCTGTCGACGGCACCGAAGTCCGGGAATCCGCTGCGAGGTCGTCACGGTTTTCGGCCGCGCGATTACCCAGAGACCGGACGAACCTCGAGCGGGAGCCTTCCGATCCCAGGGATCGGACCCATGGCTCGCGGGAACTTCTTGGTTGCGACCGGCTGAAACTCCCACTTCGACAGCAAACTATGAAGCGTCGTTTGCAGTGCCATCCAGGCATAATTGTTGCCGATACACATCTGATTGCCCATGCTGAACGGAACGAAGCTCCGGCATTTCGACCCGGAGTTCGAGGTCGACCACCGATCGGGGTCGAAAGTGTTCGGCTCGGCGAAAATGTGCGGGTTGCGGTGAATAGCGGCGATACTGTAGCCGATATCGGTTCCAGCGGGAAATGTGAAACCGTCGAGTTCGACCGTGGTGACGGTGCGTCTCGTCTGCAGTAGTGGCGAATGGGTCCGCGTGACCTCGTTCAGGAACCGGTTCAGGTAGCCGAGTTGGTCGAGGCTTCGGGGGCCGAGTTCTCCTGCGGCGGAGATCTCTTGCTGCAGTTTCGAAGCCACCTCCGGACGCTGGGACAACTCGTGCAGAGCCCAGGTCAGCGTGGCGGTCGAGGCGTCGATCCCGCCGAAGAGAACGGTCACGGCCTGCTCTGCCAGGAGCTTGTCACTACGGTGTTCATCATCTGACGGATTCAGCAGGATGTCGATCAGGTCGTTCCGGCGCTCACCGCTGACCCGGCGCGCGACGAGCAGCTCCCGGCAGTAGTCTCGCAGTTGCGTTCCAGCCGACAGGAATTTGCGGTTCACCGGCAACGGCAGGCTCGCCAGCTTCTTGGGCAGCACACTGCCGACTATGGCACCTGCGCCAATGTCCTGGATCAGACCCGAGATGAATTGCAGCTCCCCGGTATCGGGTTCGTGCGAGAACATGGACCCGAGCAGGTTGGCGATCACCACCTCCAACACTGCGGAACGGGCCTCGACAATCTGGCCCGGCCGCCACGAACTCGCCAACGCATCCGCGTTACGCTTTATGACGTGCGCGTAGCTTTCCAACTCTGTTCGATGGAACGCTGGTTGCAGCAGACGACGAAGATCCCTATGTTGCTGACCATCCGCGACGATCAGCGATTCCCCGAATATGAGACGGATGCGTTCGAAGAGGAGCCCTCGCTCGTAGGCGTCGGAGTTCTCTACCAACACCCTGTGGAGTAGTTCGAAATCGGTAATGACATAGACAGCGAGATTGCCGATATCGACACGTGCTATTTTCCCGACGCTGGCCAGATCCACCATGAACTGGACTGGATCACGCCACATTCTCCAACCGTGTCCGAGGACCGGCAAACGTCCGGGCCCGCACGGGACGTCACGAAGGTCCACTGTATCTTGCCCCTCTTTCAGCAGGTCCGAGGCCAAGGATTTCGGAGGATCTGATCACGATCGCTGAGGCCCGTTGTCGATCCACACATTACCTTAGCCTGGATTTTGCGCGACGGCGGGTTGACAAGTGAAAACGTCTGTCCCGCAGGGCATGATGACATCTGTAGTCAAGGCCGCGATCGCCTTGGCGAACCTCGACCGAAGCCCCCCCGGACAACCGAGACGGCGACGGCGGAATCGGTGCGGCGCCCCACCATGCCCTCGAACCGTAGCGGTGCACCGAGCAGGTCGCAACAGCGGGATAATACGAAAATCAGCCTGGGCCAGTCGGATCGGGCGTCAGTGCGATGGCGGAACCGCCGCATTACCCGGCAGCCGCACATCACTACCGCGCGGGTTGTAATCGGCCTGCACCTTGTAATACCGCCCGCGCGGGCCGTAGGCGACGTAGAAGGTGAACGCGTGCTCACCGCCGCCGGCCAGCGGCGCCTCCCGCACGAACCGCTCCAGCAACGGATCCAGGTGGACCGGGAAGTTCTCCGGAGTGAACCTGCGGGGGAAGCAGATCCGCTGAACGTCCGGTGCGGACCAGGAGAACGTCCGGTAGATGGTGTAGGCGTGCGAGCCGAGCGCGGCCAGCTCCTCGCCGGTGGCCGGGACGAAGTCGAGTTCGGCCAGGATCGTCGAGATATCCTCGGGCGCAAGCTGACCGGGCATGAGCAGCTGCGAGTACAGGTTCATCGTGTGGCTGACGAAATCGAAGGCCGCCAAGGCCAGATGGTCGCCGCCCCAGCGGGCGAGATGCTCGGCGTGCGCCCGCGCCGAATCGGGAATTCCGGGAAACGCCAACATGTCTCGCAGGCTCATCAACTGCGGAAAGGAGAGCCAGATCTTCTGAATTCCGGTGCCCACCGCGACGTCGACGCCGTACTGCACCGGCACCGAGTCGGCGACGGCGGCCAGCGCCTGCTCCATCGGATGCTTCGAAAAGCTGAGCAGCCCGGCATCGCGGAAACGTGCGACCGGGTCGGCGTCGTCGGGAAGATGTACGAACCGGACGTTGACCTCGCGCTCACCAACGGGCTCGGTGGTGGTACGCACGGAGATCAGCGCATCGGGCGCCATCTCACCCAGCACATCGAGAACCGGTTCCACCCGCGACGGTTCGTAGTGGGCCTCCGAGAGACGCGCGTACTCCCGCAGATCGTCCCGCAGCCGGTCGAGCGTCGCAGCGGCAGTCATCAGGCTCCGTCACCTCCACAGTCGACAGCTGCTCGGCGGTGAGTACCGCCGCGGCACAGAACGGTGTGCCCCAGGTTGTCCGGCACAGAATATCTCCGGAGGCAGCGTCGCGACGAGGATCCGCCGAGACGCGCCGTGCCGAATGGAAGAGCCTTATCGGGCCAACGGCGCGATGCGCCCGGTCTGCTGCAGCGGCACGAGGTGGATGCGGGCGAACTCGCGGGCCTTGTCGGTGTCCTGCAAGGGGATGACCGAGGCGGGGGTCTCGATCAGTGACATCATCAGCCGCGCGATCATTTCGCCGATGATGGCGAGGTCGGGGCCAGTCGGCCGGTGGCCTGCCAGCGCTCCAGGTGGTTCTCGACCAGCGGGCGGCATATGCCGATCGCGGTCTCGTCGGTGAGGAAAGCGGTGAGTTCGCCGGCGGCGCGGCCGCCGCGCAGCCGTCGGGAGTCCTCGAACATCGCGGTGACCGGGTCGGCGAGAACTCCGGCGACCGGCTGGAGCGTGATTCGCCGGGCCGCGGTCGGCCGAATCCGGGCGGTGCGACCCGGCGTTGCCCGCACGGCGTGCATTCGGATCCCGTGGCCGAAACGGTGTTTGACAACACCGCACCCGCGGACAAGGCTCGAATCGTGGGGGCCCGGTCTGCGAGAGGCTCCCCATGCGGTGGGAGCCTGCGATGGACAACCTCGAGCCGGAGACCTTCGTCGAGACCGCGTTGCGTACGGGGCGGGCGGTCGTGGTAGGTCACGGAATCACCGGACACCAGGTCGTGTACGAACTGTTCTCGGCCGGACACCGGGCGGCACGGCGGATTCGGATCCTCTGGGTCGCCGATCGGCACGACCGCCGGATCGCCAGCTTCGGCTGCTGCGGCTGGCACATGCCCTTCCTGAACGCCGACCCCCGGGTCGAGTCGTGGGCGCAGCGCTCGTTCCGGCGCTGGCGGATGCTGTCGGACTTGGGTTTCGACAACTACATCGCGCCCGCCGCGAGCGTATTCCTCACCCGCAACCGCCACCGCAGGCTCCCGGCGGGATATCCGGGCACCGCGGTCGCGGTGGACCCGGTCGACTTCCGCGCGCCCTACTACAGCCGGGCCACGCTGGTCGACGACGGATCCATCATCTCCACCTGCACCCTGATGCCTCGCCTGCACACCGTGATCGGCAAACTTCCCGGGGTCACCCCGGTGGAGCGCCATCTCGACGGCATCGGCGAGTTGCTGTCCCTCACCACGGAATTCGGTGCCGAGGTCGCCTGCGTCGCCGCCGGCGACCGGGCGCAGTTCCTGTTGGACGACAAGCGGATCGAAGGCGATCTCGGTGTCCTGCTGCTCGTCGACCGGAGCAAGGTGCCCGACCAGTTCCACCGGATAGTCCTCCGGGACGAGGACCGCGACTACGAGCTGACCTACAGCATCCCGCACCGGGCCTGCGGGCACATCTGCCTGGGCGGGGCATCCGGGCGGCTGGTGACCGAACCCGGCGAATACGACGAGCTCGCCCGCGGCGTCCTCGATCCGGCGCAGGCCCCCCGATACGTCACCGAGGCCGTCGAGGAGATCCGGACCAGGGTGTTCGAACGGCTTCCGATGTTCGGCCCGGCCCTCACGCCCAAGGGACCGTATTGGTACGGCGTCCGGCCCGCCGCCGAGCGGACGATCGCGGAATGGGTGCCGCGCAGCAGCACCGGGCGCACCGGCGTCCTGCATCTCGGCGGACTGGGCGGCTGCGGATTCACGATCGTTCCCGCATTCGTCGAGGACGGCCTGGCGATCCGCCGGCCCACGCCGGATATGGAGGCGTATCTCGGCCGGCCGACGCCGGTGCACTCCTCGTAGCCCCTCACCCGGGTGGCCGCTCGGCTTCCAGCATGGCGAGATATGCTGCGGCGGAATCGGTTTCGGGTGCGCCGATGCGCCGGTAGATCTCGACGGCTTCGCGCAGTTCCGCGATGCCGTCCCCCTCGTGATCCGTCGACCGGGCCCGGCAGCGTCCGATGCCCTCCAGCGCGCGGGCCTGGCCGAGCAGGCTCTCCAGCGCGCGGGCGATCCCGAGCGCCTCGGTGAACAGGGGCCACGCCACGGCGGGACCCTCGGTGTCGAGTTCCAGCCTTCCCCTGTCGAGGAGCACCTCGGCCGCACCGCGCCGGTTGCCGAGCCGGAGGAACAGCTCCTGTGCGCGGCGATAGAGGTCGGCGGCCTCGGTGGGAAAACCGGTGCGGGCGCGGACGGTGGCGAGGTTGGTCAGGACGTTCGCCTCGCTGAGCCGGTTGCCGAGCTGGTGATAGAGCGCCAGCGCCTGCTGGTGCAGGCCGACGGCTTCGGCGTAGAGGCCGGTGCGGGTGCGGACGATGCCGAGGTTGTTGAGCGCGCTGGCTTCGCCGAGTCGGTTGCCGAGTTGGTGGTAGAGGGCGAGGGCTTGGCGGTGGAGTTCGACGGCTTCGGCGTAGAGGCCGGTGCGGGTGCGGACGATGCCGAGGTTGTTGAGCGCGTTCGCTTCGCCGAGTCGGTTGCCGAGTTGGTGGTAGAGGGCGAGGGCTTGGCGGTGGAGTTCGACGGCTTCGGCGTAGAGGCCGGTGCGGGTGCGGACGATGCCGAGGTTGTTGAGCGCGTTCGCTTTACCGAGTCGGTTGCCGAGCTGGTGGTAGAGGGCCAGGGCGTGCCGGTGCAGGTCGACGGCCTCCAGGTAGTCCCCGATCTCCTCGCGCACATTGCCGATGTTGTTGAGCGCGTTGGCCTCCCCGAGCAGATCACCCAGCCGGTGGTAGAGGGTCAGTGCCTGCCGGTGCAGCTCCGCGGCCTCGGCGTAGTCCCCGGTCTCCTCGCGCACGTGGCCGATGTTGTTGAGCGCGTTGGCCTCTCCGAGCTGGTTGCCGAGCCGGCGATACAGGTCGAGCGCCATCTCGAATCGTTCGACGGCGGCGCTGTAGTTCCCGGCCCGCCAGTGCACGGCGCCGAGATTGTTGAGCGAGTCGGCCTCACCGAGCCGGTCGCCGAGCCGCTGCGCGGCGGTGACGGCGCGCTGGTGCAGTTGGCGCGCGAGCGGCCACGGTCCGTCGCTGTCCAGCAGCCCCGCCAGCAGGCCGGTCAGGGCGACCGTCCGGGCCGGGTCGCCGTCCGCCAGATCGTCGAGGCAGGCCAGCATGTTCTCCCGTTCCAGCCGCATCCATCCCAGGGCCTGAATCTCGGTGCCGAATCCCGTCGCCGATGTCCCCGCTGCCGAAGTCTCCGTCGCCGAAGTCTCCGCTGCCGGTATCTCCGCGGTCGACGGCTCGCCGGCGTTCGCGGCCGGATGCGACCAGCGCGCGAGCCGGCGATCGGCCGCGGCGGCGGTGTGCTGGTAGTAGTCCAGCAGCCGGTGCCGTGCCCGGATGCGGTCGTCGCCGGGTTCCGCGTCGACGAGGGCGCGGCTGTACTCGCGCAACAGGTCGTGCAGGCGGTAGCGGCGGGGGGCGGGCTCGTCGAGAAGGTGGTCGGTGTAGAGCGATTCGAGTTCGCGCCGGGCCGTCGCGACGTCGATATCGGCCAGCGCCGCGGCGGCGCCGGCGTCCAGGTCGGCGCCCGGATGCAGCCCCACGCGGCGGAACAGCAGCTGCTTCTGCGGCGACAGCTCGCGATAGGACAGCTCGAAAGCGGCACGCACGACCCGGGCGTCGGCATCCAGCTCGCCCAGCCGGTCGGTCGCGGCGCTGAACCGGTCGGCGAACTCGGCGATGGTCCAGGCCGGGTGGTGGGTCAGGCGGCCGGCCAGCAGCGTGATCGCCAGCGGCAGATACCCGCACGATCGCACGATCCGGGTGACGGCCGTGCGGTCCGCGTCGTCGTCGGTGCCGCGGTGGGCCAGGGTGGTGAACAGCTGTGCGGCATGCGCGGAGTCGAGGATGTTCAGCGGCAACGGCATCGCGTTGCCGAGGGCGATCAGCCGCCGGCGGCTGGTGACCAGGGTCAGGCATTCGGGGGAGGCGGGCAGCAGCGGCTCGATCTGGGCGGCGTCCCGCACATCGTCGAGCACCAGCAGCACCCGCTTGCCGGTCAGCCGGTCGCGCCACAGATCGCGCCGTCCCTCCAGGGTGTCGGGAATGTAGCGCATGTCGACGCCGAGGCCGATCAGCATGCCCGCCAGCACATCCGAGGGATCGGCCGCCGTGCGGCCGGGAGTGTGCGCGTGCAACTCGATGAAGTAGCGGCCGTCCGGGAAACGGTCGGACAGCAGGTGCGCGGCGCGCGTCGCCAAGGCGGTCTTACCGACACCGGGCATGCCGTCGATGGTGTAGATCGGTGCCGTGTCCTCGGTATCGGCGGTGGCCAGCAGATGGCCCAGTTCGGCGTCGCGGCCGATGAAGGTGTGCACGTCCTGGGGCAGTGCGGTCTTCACCGCGGGCGGCGGCCCGTCCGGCAGCTTGTCCCGGCTGTCCGGCGACTCGGGCTCGGTCGGCGGCGGGGATGTGGGCGCCGCGGATGTGGGCCGTGCGGATGTGGGCCGTGCGGATGTGGTTGCCGGCGGCGCCGGCTCCCGGAGCACCCGGTGCCGGGTTTCCAGCCAGGCCGACAGGTCTTCCTTGGGGACGTCGCAGCACCACAGGTAGATCTCGAGCCGGTTGTCGCTGCCCTGGGCGACCCGATTGCCTTCGAGCCGCCTGCCTTCGAGCCGTCGTCCCTTCTCCATGTCCTCGATGAGGTTCTTCGTCAGGTCGACGAATCTGGGCGGGCCGCCGTTCCTGCGGTCCATCGCCTTACGCTCGAGCGGCCGAATGGCGAGTCCCGCCGCTTCCCGGGCTCGCCGCAGGGCGCCGCCGAATTCTTCCGGCCCGGACACGGCCGCGAGATCTTCGCGGGTCACCGCTCGATTCGGAACTGTCACTGACTGCCTCCCCGCTCGTCGGCAACCCGGTCGCCGCCCGTCGACAATTGTCCGGCACCGTCGGCTCGATGTCCGCCGGACACCCGCGAAAGGCCATGAGCAGCGGGTGATTTGTCCGGTGCGATGTCGGACGCCGGAGCTGCCGGAGTGAGCTGTTCGCAGCGACCACGGAGGTCGCGATCGAATACGAAGGGCAGCCATCATGAATGCGGACAACGGGTCGACGAACTCGATTCGCGAATACGATTCCGTGGCCGCGGAAAACGAACTGCGCGGCCGCCGGGTAGGCGACGAAAAGGTGCGGCGCGGCGCCGAATTGCACGGCGCATCGGACGGCGAATTCTCCGGGCACTGCACCCGCCACCGGAAGGACTCGGCACGGCTGGCTCCCGACGAGGTGGTGACCGTGACCGAGCGGGCGGCCGCCGCTGTGTGGGCGGCGGCGTCGCGGGCGGCCCGGGGCACACGTGCGGGCCGGGATCCGGTCGACCTCGCCGCCGGCCTGATCCCCAGCCTGCCGCGGCGAATGGTCGTGGCGCTGCATCGTTTCCGGGCCGTGGGCTCGGAGCACAACGCGCTCCTGCTGCGGGGCGTCTGCCCGGATCTGACCGATCTGCCCGCCACCCCGGCCACCGTGACACCGGAGGAGCCGATGCCGGTCGTCGAGGCCGCCGCCCTGCTGCTGCTGGCGGTGTCGCTGCCCCTGGGCGAACCGTTCACGTTCCGGTCGCTGCACGGCGGCCGGCTGGTGCAGCATGTCACCCCGGTCCCGGGCCGGGAGGAGACACAGACCGGCGCCGGCAGCGTGGCGGCGCTGGAGTGGCACGTCGAGGACGGGTTCACCGACGACCGCTGCGACTACTTCGGCCTGCTGTGCCTGCGCGGCCATCCCGGAGCGGTCACCATGTTGGCGTCGGCGCGGGATCTGGATCTGGCCGTGGAGGCCGAAACCGTCTTGCGCGAGCCGAGATTCGTCATCGCCCCGGACGCCGCCCACCAGCTGACCCGGCATATCGACCTGCCCGCGGTCC
Source organism: Nocardia sp. BMG51109 (assembly GCF_000526215.1). NCBI lineage: Bacteria > Bacillati > Actinomycetota > Actinomycetes > Mycobacteriales > Nocardiaceae > Nocardia > Nocardia sp. BMG51109. Next base: position 7,489,302 of record NZ_JAFQ01000004.1, on the reverse strand, counting down.
CGGTATTGACCGGGCCCGCAACCGATCCGGAGATCTGTTTCGGCGAAGGCGACGTGCGGCCCGCGGATCCCGCGGATCTCCCGGCGGCCGCCGCGCTGACGGCGCTGACCGCCGCGCTGGACCGGGCGGCGATCGGCCACGAACTGCGGCCGGGCGATCTGCTGATCGCCGACAACCGGCGAACGGTGCACGGCCGCAGCATTTTCCAGCCGCGGTACGACGGCACCGACCGGTGGCTGCTGCGCGCGATGACCTGTTCCTCGATCCGGGCGCACCGCCGCCGCGGGGCGACCCGCGCGCTCGGCTGACCCGCCCGCCGGACACCTGCCCGCGAATCCTCCACTCCCGGAAAGGACAATCCCATGTCGTACCTGACCATTCCCCAGACCGCACCGGCGCCGCCCCGCGCCCCGCTTGCTCCGGCCCACTCGGACGACGAGTTCAGCCCGCTGCTCGACGTGGTGGTCGGCACGTCCGCCGGCGCGCGGATACCGCCGCTGGACCGTTCGGCGTGGCTGAATCTCTATCCCGAACTCGACGCCGCCGAACTGGCCCGCGTCGCCGTCGGCGGGTTCCCGCGCCGGGTCCTCGCGGAGGCCGCCGACGATCTCGACGGGCTCGCCGGCCTGCTGGAGGACCTCGGTGTGCGGGTGCATCGCCCGGCGCCGGTGGCGCACGACCGGACGTTCGGCACGCCGCACTGGCGCACCAGCGGCTTCTCCTCCTACTGCCCGCGCGATCTCGCGCTGATCGTGGGTTCCACCATCATCGCGACACCCAGCCCCGTGCGCGCCAGGCTGTTCGAGCTCGCCGGGCTGCGGGAGCTGTTCCAGCAGTGCATGCTGGGCGGTTCGGTGTGGATCGCGGCGCCGCCACCGCAGCTGCGGGACGAACTGTTCCCCGACGACGGCCGCGGGCGGGTCGCGCTGGGGGAGGCCGAACCGGTCTTCGACGCCGCGAATGTCCTGCGCTGCGGGCGCGACCTGTACTACCTGGTCTCGGCCAGCGGCAACGAACTCGGCCACCGCTGGTTGCAGACCACGCTGGCGGCCCTCGGCGACTACCGCGTGCACCCGATCCGCGGCGTCTATCCCTACACCCACATCGATTCCACGATCAGCCTGCTGCGGGAGGGCCTGGTGCTGCTGAATCCGGAGCGGATCCGCGACATCGACCGGTTGCCCGAACCGCTGCGGTCCTGGGAACACCTGTGGTGCCCGCCCATGGCCGCCTCGCCCTGCCGGTCCCGGTATCCGCTGTCGTCGCCGTGGGTCGGGATGAATCTGCTGATGGTGCGGCCCGATCTGGCGGTCGTCGACGGCGCGCAACGCGATCTCATCGCGGCACTGGAACGCCGCGGGATCGATGTGGCACCGCACACCCTGCGGCATGCGCGCGTGATGGGTGGCGGATTGCACTGCGTCACACTCGATCTGCGTCGCGACGGCCGCCGGGCACGATGAGCGGGCCGGGCCGGTGCGGTTCACCCGTGCCGGCCACGCGGGGGATTTCCCCGGGGGCGGAGGAGGATTCGAGGAGCTGGCGGATCTCGTCGGCCGAGCGGGGAGCCCGGCGGCCGACGTCGAGCGTGTGCAGGATCGTCCGCACCCGGTCCGGCACCTGCCCGGCCCGGAACTCGGCCGGCAGCTGCTGCCAGGTCGTCGTGATCGTGTGGCAGCCCAGTTCCAGCTCGCCGGCGTCGATCTGCGCGGCGGCCTCGTCGAGGTGCAGCAGCGCGTGCCCGACCCGATCATGCTGCGCGAGCGGGAATTCCAGCACCCGGGCGCGCAGCGGCACGGCGTGGGCGTGCGCGCCGACCAGCGCCAGCGCATTGGCCTGGTGCCAGCGCAGCAGGTACTCGCCGAGATGAAATCCGTCGGCGGCCGTTTCGCTCTCGGGAAGCGCCGCGAACAGGCGATCGGCAGTGCGGACGGCCTCGAGGGTCGCACGGCGGTGACCGAGCCGGGCCTGCACACCCGCCTCGGCGAGATGGCCCAGCACCGCCGCGGCCGCGGGCCGTCCGGCGCCGGCCGACTGCGCGGCCTGCGCGGCGGCCAGCCCGGACTTGTACTGTCCGTGGCAGGCGCAGGCGTCGCACGTCCACCCGGCCACCCATGCCTGGACGGTCGTGTCCTCGGCCAGGCGGGCCGCCCGGCGGGCGATGCCGAACCACTCGAATGTGTCTGCGGCACCGGCGATATCGCTGAGCCGGGTGGCGATGAGCCCGGCGTTCTTGGCGAACACCCGGTGCAGCCGGCGCCGGATATCCTCGGTCTGGGCGGTCAGCAGGCAGGCTTCGGTGCGGGCCAGATCGACCATGCGCGCGGGAATGAACTCCGCCGGGAGCGTGGTGTAGAGCTGATATCCGTTCTGCTCGGTGAGTTCCTCGAGCAGGCCGACATAGGCCGTCATCGCCCGCCCCCCGCCCGGCGGATCGAAATCCTCGACCGGTGAACCGGTTCCGGGTAATGCGGACATGAACATCGCGCCGGCCGCGGCGATACTCACGAAATGGCGTCGATCCATGGCGTCCTGCCACTCGTCTCGGGGATTCGAATCCGGCTCCGAGTAATCGTGTCCGAAGCCGAGCCGGTCCGGTCTGCTCCGGTACAGAAAGCACAGGGCATCCAGATAGCGAGGGGAGGGAACGTCCTGGCTCTGCTCCCACTGCGACATCCGCTGATGGCTCAGGCCCTCGCCGGGAGTCCCGCGCGCTGCCAGCACCTCCTTCACCGCCTCGACGGCCTCGACCAGCGTGTAACCGCGGGCGATACGGTGGCCCCGCAGCAGCGACATGCCGCAATGGCGATGCACCGCCAGCGCGGCCTCGTAATCGGAACCGTTCGCGTCCTTGATGTCCCGTGCGACGCGACGCGCACATCTGGCTGTGTGTGGAACGTTCGTCATGCGAACCACTTGTTCTCCCGGGGCCCCGCCCCGTCCGGTCACACTGGGAACTCAGCTTATCCCCGCGTTTCGGGGGTGTCGACGCCGTGACCGGCGTTTCCCGTGCCGCGTGCAGGACCGTGCCGCGGGCGGTGAACCGGGTCGCCCGCGCTCGGGGCCGGGGGTGTTTCGGAGACATGCTGCCGGAGTGCAGATTTCCGAGCACGCGTCGCGCGTGCGATGTCAGAAACGAGATCATCCGAATGAACACAAGGGCCTTTTCCGCCGGCCGCGGCTTCGACCCGGACCGGCTCGCAGCGGGGGGAGCCGGCATGAATACCGAACGTGATGTCGTTGTGCCGGTGCTGGTTCCGGACTTTTCCGGATTGGTGCCCCGTGCGGTCGTCGCCTTCTCCGTCCTGGTCGCCTTCGCGGTCCTGGCGATGATCGCCATCGTCACCCTGTTCCCGGGGGAGAACTACCACACGTCGCCCACAACCCGAGTGAGCACGACGCAGGTCCCGGAACAGGCCCCGGCGTGTTATCCGTTCGGCAATTGCACGCCCACCTCGGGTGCCACAGTGCCGGACTGAATCCGAGGGGCACCGGCCGGATGGCGGCCCACGCCTGGGATCTGCGCGGAGCCCAGGCGGTGGGCATGCGGACCGTCTACGTCCGGCGGCCCGTCGGTGATCCGCTGACGAGTTCGGACGTCTTCGATGGGCGGTTCGACGGGCTGGACGACCTGGTCACGGCGCTGACGGCGAGCTGACCGTTCGCTCGGCCTGCACCGTGCGCACGGTGATTTCGGTCCCGTCGCCGACCGACCCGGTGAAGCCGTCGGGCACCGCGTTCGTGAGAGTCGTGGCGACGGCCAGGGTTTCGTTCGCGATGAAGCCCGCGTGCGGTTCGATGGCCGTCAGCACGTCGTCCGGGGCGGCGATGGTCAGCGAGATCCGGTCGGACACCTTCAGCCCCGCGTCCCGGCGGGCGTTCTGCGCGACCCGCACGACATCGCGGGCGATGCCTTCGGCCGCGAGCTCCGGCGTGATCTCGATATCCAGCGCGATCGTGACACCCCGCTGCGATTCGACGACCCAGCCGCTGCGGGGGAGTTCCGAGACGATGACCTCGTCCGGGCCGAGGACGATATCGGTCCCCTCGAACTCGAGCACGGCGGATCCGTTGTCGCGCAACTGTTCCACCAGCCGCTCGGCGTCGGCGGCGCGCACGGCGTCGGCCACCGCCGGGGTGCGTCTACCGAATCGCTTGCCCAGCGCGCGGAAGTTCGCCTTGACGCCGACGTCTATCACGGCGGCCGCCGACCGCAGCGGCTCGAACCGCTTCACGTTGAGCTCGTCGGCCACCTCGGCCAGCAGATCCCGCGGAAGCTCCGCTCCGGGAGGCAGTCCCACGAAGGCGCGGGCGAGCGGCTGCCGGACGCGCACCTTGCCGGCCTTGCGCGCCGCGCGGCCGGCCTCCGCGAGCGCCTGTGCCGTCCGGACGTTCTCGGCTATCGCCGGATCGATCAATGTCGGGTCGGGAGCCGGCCATTCGGACAGGTGGACCGACTCCGGCGCGTGCGGGTCACCGCGCCGGACGACGTCCTGCCACACCCGCTCGGTGAGGAACGGAACGAACGGCGCCAGCAGCCGGGTGAGGACCTCGACGCAGGTGAACAACGTCGACAACGCGTCCTGGTCGGCGTCCCAGAAGCGCTGACGGGACCGCCGCACATACCAGTTCGACAGCGCGTCGACGAACTCCGACAGCAGCCGGCCCGCCCCGGCCGTGTCGTACGCCTCCAGCCGCGCATCGACCTCCCCGGCCAGCGCGTGCAGTTCACCGAGTATCCAGCGGTCCAGCACCGGGCGGTCGGCGGGCGCGGCGGTGTCGCCCGGATGCCAGTCGGAATTGCTCGCATAGAGGGCGAAGAAGGAGACCGTGCTCCAGTAGGTCATCAGCAGCCGCCGCGAGATCTCGTCCAGCGGACCGGGACCCACCCGCCGGGCCGCCCACGGCGACCCCGAACAGGCCATGAACCAGCGCAGCGCGTCCGCGCCGTGGGCGTCCATGAGCGGGATCGGCGCGAGGACGTTGCCGAGGTGCTTGCTCATCTTGCGGCCGTCCTCGGCGAGGATGTGCCCGAGACAGACGACGTTCTCGTAGGACGACCGGTCGAACACCAGCGTGCCGACCGCCATCAGGGTGTAGAACCAGCCGCGGGTCTGGTCGATGGCCTCGCAGATGTACTGCGCCGGACAGCTCCGCTCGAACGCCTCGACGCTGCCCGGCAGGTGCGGATATCCCAAGGCGGCGAACGGCATCGAGCCGGAGTCGTACCAGGCGTCGACGACCTCCGGCACGCGGGTGGCCGTCGTGGCGCAGTCGGGGCAGGCGAAGGTGATCGCGTCGATGTAGGGCCGGTGCGGGTCGATCCCGGAGACGTCGGTACCGGTCAGCCGGCCGAGTTCGGCACGGGACCCGACCGCGGTGACGTGCCCGTTCGCGCAGCGCCACAACGGGAGTGGCGTTCCCCAGTACCGGCTGCGCGAGACCGCCCAGTCGATGTTGTTGTCGAGCCAGTTGCCGTACCGGCCGTGCTTGACGGTCTCGGGGAACCAGTTCGTCCGCTCGTTCTCGCGGTGCAGGGCGTCGCGGACGGCGGTCGTGCGGATGTACCAGGACGGCTGGGCGTAGTACATCAGCGGGGTGTGGCACCGCCAGCAGTGCGGGTAGCTGTGCTCGAAATCGGTGCGCCGCAACAGCAATCCGCGCTCGTCCAGCTCCTCGATCAGCACCGGATCGGCATCCTTGAAGAACAGGCCGCCGATCAGCCGGAGGCCGCCGCGGAACCGCCCGTCGGGTTCGATCGGATTGACCAGCGGCAGCCCGTTCTCCCGGGACACCGCGAGGTCGTCGGCGCCGAAGGCCGGGGCCTGATGTACCAGGCCGGTGCCGTCGGCGGTGGTGACGTAGTCCGCCGGGACGATCCGGTGCGCGTCCGGGATATCGACCAGGTCGAACGCCGGACGGTAGGGGAGTCCGGCGAGTTCCGCGCCGGCGACGGTGGCCAGCCGCTCGACCTCGTCGCCGAGCACCGTGGTCACCAGCGGTTCGGCGAGCAGGAACGTGCCGGCCGCGGTCCGCGCGACGACGTAGTCCACCGTGGGATTGGCGGCGACGGCCGTATTCGCGGGCAGGGTCCACGGAGTGGTGGTCCAGATCAGCAGCTCGACGCCGTCGACGCCGGCGACCGGTCGTAGCACCGGCAGCCGCACGTACACCGACGGGTCGGTCACCGTCTCGTAGCCCTGCGCCAGCTCGTGATCGGAAAGCGTTGTGCCGCACCGGGGACAGTACGGGGCGACCCGGAAGTCCTCGGTCAGCAGGCCGCGGTCGAACACCTCCTTCAGCGACCACCACACGCTGTCGATGTATTCCGGCGACATGGTGGTGTACGGGTGGTCGAGATCGATCCAGTAGCCCATCCGCTGGGTCAGCTGTTCGAACTCCCCGACATGGCGCATGACCGACTCGCGGCAGCGGGAATTGAACTCGGCCACACCGAATTCCTCGATCGCCGGCTTGCCGTCCAGGCCCAGTTCCTTCTCGACCGCGAGCTCGACGGGCAGGCCGTGGCAGTCCCAACCGGCCTGGCGCGCAACAGAATACCCCTTCATCGTCTTGTACCGCGGGAAGACGTCCTTGAAGACCCGCGCCTCGACGTGATGAACACCCGGTGACCCGTTGGCGGTCGGCGGGCCCTCGTAGAAGCCCCACCTCGGGCCGCCCGCGGTGCGTTCGAGGCTGCGCGCGAAGATGTTCCGCTCGCGCCACCACTCGATGATCCCCGCCTCGCTCGCGGGGAGATCGATCCGCACCGGAAGGGTGCGGAAAGGTGAGACGGGCCGATCTTCGCTGCTCATGATTCGACTCCCAAGGTCGGTACTCGCACAGGTCCGTGGTGTATCCCGTGCGGGGACGAGCCCCCGGGCGCCGAGCCCGAGAAACCCGCGGTACCACCCCGCTTGCACACCTGTCGTGTGCCACTCGTCGAGCCGCTGTAACGTGCGACGAACGTCCGGTTCTACTGGGAGACCCGCGAGTCCCCGTTCTTCCGGAAGCTCCCCGGTGATTGCCGGATCAGCGCCTGTGCCCGAAGAATAACAGGGATCGAGTATCCGGCTCCGCACACCCGCAGCGGATCGCCCGGGCCTGAGCCCGACCGGCGCGTTCCGGGGCCCGTAGGTGTCCAGAACTCCTGTGTGCCATTCGATCACAGCGTTCCCGTTCGCCGGTAGACGATAGCGGTCCCGGAAATCGTGCCTATCTCATCGCCGAATCCGTGTGCGTCGCATTTGTCTGTGAATCCGGTGAATGCTTACCATTTGTTCACCGACCACGAGCAGTAATCAGACCGAGAGGGACCTGTCAATGGCGAAGAAGGTTACGGTCACACTCGTCGACGACTACGACGGAAAGTCCTCGGCGGACGAAACCGTGCAATTTTCGATCGATGGCCGGAACTACGAGATCGACCTATCGGTGAAGAACGCCGGTAAACTGCGCGAATTGCTCGAGCCCTGGACCGCGAATGCCCGCAAGCTCGGCCGCGCCGGCCGCAAGGGCGGTACCCGCACGCGGTCCGCGGCCAACTCCGAACAGACGGCGGCGATCCGCGAATGGGCGCGGGCGCAGGGATACGAGGTATCCAGCCGCGGCCGCATCCCGGCCGAAATCGCCCAGGCATACCAGAAGCGGAAGAAGTAGGCGCCGCGCCCGCCTGCGATGGGCCCACGACCGTGTGCAGTCGGGCGCGGGGGCGGAGGGACAGGCCGCCGGTGGCGTCGAGTATGTGACCGGTGATCCAGCGGGCGTCGCCGGGGACGAGGAGGGCCACGGCATCGGCGACGTCGGCGGGCCCGGCCGAGCGCGGTCGCGGCGGCGGCGCCCGCACGGGCCTGCGGGTCGCTGTCGACCCACGACATCATGTCGGTCGCGGTGATGCCCGGTTTCACGGTGTCGACCGTGATCTCCCGGCCGCCGAGTTCCTGCGCGAGGGTACGGCCCAGGGCATCGATCGCGCCCTCGGTCATGACATAGGGCATCTCGGGCGGCGCGGTTTGCGTAACCGGCGACGAGATATCGACGATCCGGCCACCGCGCCGCAGTAGCGGAAGTGCCGCCCATTGAACGATGAAGAACGGCGCACGGACGTTGACGGCGAAGACCCGCTCGAATTCGGCCGGTGTCGTGCCGGCCGGCGAGCGGGGCCCGATGATTGCCGCACTATTGACCAGGATGTCGAGGCCGGTGGTCGAGAGACGTTCGCGCAGCCGGTTTTCCAGACTCTCGAACAATGTGTCCACGTCCCGTCGACGCCGAGTTCGGCACGCACGGCGAAGGCGCGCCCGCCGTCCCGCTCGATGGCCGTCACGGTCTGCGCCGCCGCGGATTCGTTGCTCCCGCAGTGCACCGCGACCGTGGCTCCGTCGGCGGCGAGCCGTTGCGCGATCGCCCGCCCGATGACCCGCGAACCGCCGGTGACCAGTGCTGTCCTTCCAGTGGGATCGGCCATGCGGCCAGGGTACCGAGACCGGTCGTGCGGGCCCGGGTCGCGGCGGGCGGCCGGAATACGATCGGTTCGTGGATCAACGGATGTCGTCCGGGCCGCTGCCGCGGGGCGTGCACCGGCTGTCGCGGGAAGAGGTGGCCGCCTCGCAGCGGGGCCGGCTGATGCTGGCGATGGCCGAGGTGGTGGTCGAGAAAGGGTATGCCGCAACGACTGTCGCCGATGCGCTGAAGCGGGCACGGGTGTCCCGGCTGTCGTTCTACGAGCACTTCGCGAACAAGGAGGCGTGCGTCGTCGCGGCATACGACCTGGTCGCGGGCGAGGTGGCGGTGCGGATCGGTGCCGCGCTGTCGGCCGGGGGCGACCCGATGGAGCGGGTCGAGCGTGCGCTCGACGCGTACCTGGAGGCGCTGGCCGACGAACCCGCCCTGGCCCGCCTGTTTCTGGTCGATTCGTACGCGGCCGGTCCCGAGCTGTCGCGGCGGCGCGCGGCCGTGCATCGCGCGAGTGCGGAGTTGATGGCGGACCGTCTCGGCGCGTCGACGGCGGGCCAGCGGCTGGCATGCGAAGCCTTCGTCGGCGCGGTGGTGTCGCTGGTGACCACCCGCATCGTGGCCGGTGATCTCGGTGCGGTCCGAGAGCTTCGCGGGCAGGTCATGCAGCTCGTCCGGCCGGTCTGGGAGTCTTTTCCCGAATTGTAGACGCAAATGTTTATTTAGCGTTACGGTGGCCGGCATCCGATCTCGGTAAGGACTGTGATGAAGGCCCTCACACGCTGCGCCCCGCTCCTCGTTGCCACCGCCGTCGCGCTGACGATGCCGACCGCGCTCGGTCCGGTCGCGGGAGGTGATCCGATGGTGGCTTCGCCGCTGCCCGCCGACGGCGGCGATCGGGGTGCCCGGTGGACGGCCGCGCACGACGAACCCCCGCGGTACCCGGGCGTGCACACCGACTGGGACGTTCCGATCACGATGAGCGACGGAACGGTGTTGAAGGCCAACGTCTATCGGCCGACCGATGCCTCCGGCCGCGTCGTCGAGGATCCGATGCCGGCGATTCTCACCATGACGCCGTACACGAAACTGCTGTGGATGGTCCTCGACTCGGTGCAGTCGGTGCCGGGCGTCTCGCGGCCCCTGCTGGACTGGCTGGGCAGTCTCGATGCCCGGGGGACCGGCCTGGAAGGCGTCACGGATCTCACCCGTGCGCTGTCCGGTGGCGGCGTCCGGACCCTCGGCATCGACCCCGCACTGGTACGCGGCGGTTACACCCAGGTCGTCGTCGACGTGCGCGGAACCGGCTTCTCCCAAGGGATTTGGCAGGTGTTCGGCGCCCGGGAGCGGCGGGACGACAGCGAGGTGATCGACTGGATCAGCCGGCAACCGTGGAACGACGGCAAGGTCGGCATGAGCGGCGTGTCCTACTCGGCCATCAACCAGTTCCATGCTGCCGAAGCCGATCCGCCGGCGTTGCGGGCCATCTTCCCGATCGAGGGCGGCACCGATCTGATGCGCGGCTACGCCGCCCAGGGCGGCGCGCTGGGCCCGGTGATACCCGGACTGCCCCTCATCGTGAACGTGCTGAAGTTCGTCCCCGACCTGCGGTCGATCCTGCGCGGCCGGTTCGACACGCGATGGCTGGCCGACCGGCTGGCCGATCCGATGGCCTTCGAGGACTACACGATTGCGCTGCTCACCACCCCCTCGATGGATCAGCTGCCGCCGCGGGTGCGGCAGACCTTCGAGGCCGCCAGCCCGTTCCGCCGGGACTGGACCGACGATCTGGGTGCGATCCGGGCACCTACGTTCATCGTCGGCGGCTGGCACGACGTCTGGAACATGTCGGAACCACGCGAGTACAACGGGCTGAAACTTCCTGCGGGACAGAAGAAGCTGCTGATGGGCGATACCTACCATGTCAATCCCGGCGCGGGGTTCGGCCGGCCGGGCGCCCCGCCGCGACTGGATGTTCTGCAGCGGGCGTGGTTCGACAAGTGGCTCAAGGGAATCGACAACGGCATCGACGAGTACGGCCCGGTGGTCACCCAGGAGCAGGGCGGAACCTGGAGCACCGCAACGGCATTCCCGCGACCCGGGGTCACGCACCGGCGGATGTATCTTTCCGCCGCCGCGAGCGGCACCACCGGCGGCAGCGTGCACGACGGCAGCCTGACCTTCACCGTGCCCGCCGGCGCCGCGCGGCTCACGGTGGCGCCGGGCGTGCTGAGCATCTGTTCCCGCGACACCGCCGAAACGTCGATGGGCGTCACCTCGATTCTGGTGGGCTGCACGACCGATGCCCGCCCGCAGGAGCTCAACGGCCTCACCTTCACCAGCACCCCGGTCACCGAACCCACTCTCCTGTCGGGGCCGATCAACCTGCACCTCAACACCGTGCTGGACGCTGCCGACGGTTACTGGACCGCGACGGTCAACGACGTCGCCCCCGACGGCCGGTCGACCATGCTCACCACCGGCCAGCTCGTCGCGTCACTGCGGGCGGTCGACGACGGCGGCACCGAACGCTCGGCGGCCGGCGATATCGTCGCGCCGTACTACACACTCGACCTCGGCACCCGACAGCCGATCGTCCCCGGCCGACCCACCACGCTCGACATCGGGCTCAACGCCACCGAGGCGGTCCTGCAACCGGGCCATCATCTCCGCGTCGATGTCTTCGCGTCGAATTTCCCCAAAGGCACACCGCCACTGGCCTTCCTGATCGACAGCGGCCTGAAACCCCAGCACGTCCAACTCGACCCCGCCGCGCCCAGCTACGTCACGGTGCCGCTCGATCGCGCCTGGTAGGACGTGCCCGCCGGTCGGCTACCCGGCGCCGGGCTTCCGCCGGTGCCGTCTTATCGGTGAGATCGGTCATGGGGCCGGAGGGCCGAGACCGGCCGTCCCCGGCGGTCGCTCCGGATCCCATTGCCGATGCCGCACATACAGGTCGCGCAGCAGGGCGATCTCGGCTCCGTGATGTATCACCTCACGATTGACATGCAGCACGACCGCCGCCACGGGGCGGTCGGTGAAGGGGCCCGAATCCGGTTCGCACCGGCGTGCAAGTTCGGTTGCCGTGGCCGCACGGATACCGGAGGACCAGGTGTCGTAGGCGCGGTCGAGCTGGTCGAGCGCAGCCGCTGCGGTGCCGGCGTAGACGTGGGTGTCGTAGTCGATCGGTGGCCCACCGAGATACAGTTCGGCGCGTTTGGCGAGAACATGCACGGTGATGTGGGCCAGCCGCCAGGCGATGGTGGTGACCGGCGTCGGGGTGGGGGCGGCGGCGTAGTCGACCGTGAAGCGCCCACCGCCCCTTTCGTTCTCGGTGCGGCTCGGGCGCACGGTCCAGCAGCCGGGTACCGGCTCCCAGAAGTACTCCTCGTCGGTCAGGTCGACCAGCCTGGGGCGCAACCGCTTTCGCCAGTGCCAGTCCAGTTGGTCGCCGATTTCGCGCACCCAGTCGATGTCCACATGTTCCCCCGTGCTGCCGCGGCTCGATGCCGGCCGGGCCCGGTGAGCCCGGGCGCCGCCGAATGGCCCATTGTGCCATCGCCCGACGGCCCGCTCGGCGGGGCCGGCTATTCGGCGAGGGCGCCGAGCATCATGGTGACCCAGGTCCGGACGAATGTCTCGTCGTCGACGGCGGTCGGGTCGGCGCCGAAGACCGTCGGCATCAGCCGCGACGACAGCAGCGCCCCGAGGCCCACCGCCGTGACCGCCGCCGCCCGTTCCGGCGTGATGTCCGCCTCGCGTTCGAGCCAGCGGGCGAAGCCCGAAAAGCTTTTCTGCACAAGCTGTTCGCGTACTCGCTCCATCAGGCGCGGGCGGGTGCGCGCCTCGCTGGCCATGATGCGGATGAGTGGCTGCTCGTTGTCGAGTTCGGTGAGCACGTACCGGGCGACGATGGTGAGTTCGGCGCGCAGGTCGCCGAGGTCCGTCATCAGGCGGCCGATGTCGCGCAGCGCGGTGAGCCGTTCCAGGTTGCGGGCGATGCCGGCCTCGAGCAAGGCCTCCTTCGTCCGGAAATGATGGTAGATGCCGCCCGCGCCCGGCGTGAGGCCCGCGGCGGTCTCGATCTGCGTGATGCTCGTGCCGCGAAAGCCGTTCTCGCTGAACAGTTCCATCGCGGCGTCGAGGATTCGATCTCGGGTGGGGGTTGACGCGGTCACCTCCTAAGTGAACACTGAGGAAAGCAAAGCGTCAACTGATCGGAGTGGGTCGATGGGGGAGCGGGACAGGAAACGAGCGATGCGCCGCGGCCGGGTGGCCCGGTCAGTGCCGCTGGCCGGAATGGTGGGGAGGACAGCGGGAGCGGCGGTCGTGCAGTCGCTGCGCCGGCGCACGAGGGGTGCCGGCGCGGCGGAATTCCATGAGCGGCAGGCGGATCGGTACGCCGAACATCTCGGCAACTCTCGCGGCGTGCTGATGAAGGCGGGACAGATCCTGTCGTTCACGTCGCTCGGCGGCCTCCTCGGTGACGAGAACCAGGACATCTACCGGCGCGCGCTGGCCCGCCTGCAGGACGGCGCGCCGCCGATGCCGGCCGATGTCGCCGCCGCCGTGGTCGAATCCGAACTCGGTGCGCCACCGGAGGAGGTGTTCGCCGAATTCGGGCCCGAGCCCATTGCGGCCGCGTCGATCGGCCAGGTGCACGCGGCGACGATGCACGACGGGCGCCGGGTGGCGGTGAAGGTGCAATATCCGGGAGTGGACGAGGCGATTCGGGCCGACCTCGCGAATACCGAACTGCTGGCCACCTTCTTCCAACTGGCCCGCGGAGTGCTGCCCGGCCTCACCAATGTCGACCTGAAGGCGCTGGCCGCCGAGGTCGGCGTGCGTATCGGCGAGGAGATCGACTATCGCGTGGAGGCGGCCAATCAGACGGCGTTCGCCGAGGCCTATCGCGATCATCCGCTGATCCGAATTCCGGAGGTGGTCCCGGAGCTGTCCACGGGCCGCGTCCTGACGATGGACTTCGCGGACGGCCGGCGATTCGCCGATGCGGTGTCCGCGCCGGCCGCGTTGCGCGACAGCTGGGGCGAGGCGATCTACGAGTTCGCCATCGGCAGCCTGTACACGGTCGGCCTGTTCAATGCCGACCCGCATCCGGGCAACTATCTGTTCCACGACGACGGCACCGTCACATTTCTCGACTTCGGCACCGTGCGCCGATTCACGCCGGACCAGGTCGAGGTGATCCACACGATGGGCGACGCGGTCTACAGCGGCGATCCGGCGAGGATCATCGACGCGATGGCGTCGATGGGAATACGAAGTGGCGGAGAGTATTCCGAGCAGCAGATCATGGACTGGTTCCTGATCGGATGGGAGAACAGCACCGGTCCGCAGCCGTTCACGTTCACCGAGTCGTATGCGGCCGAAGTGGTGCGACGCAAGTTCGCCTTCGTCGGGGCGAACGGGGGTGTGCTGCGTTCGATGTCCATCGATCCCGACTACCTGATGCTGATCCGGGTCGATCTGGGCGTCACGTCCGTGCTCGGCACGCTCGGATCCACCGCCGATTGGCGTGCGCTCGAACAGAACTGGACGCCGGCGGTCGCGCCCGTCCGGCAAGATACCGGTTTCCCGGGGGAGTGAAGTCATGACCACTGCAGAACTCGACTACGTCCGCTTCGACGAGAACAACGGCGTCTACGTCGTCTCGGGATTCGACGAGATCTCGACGATCCTGCGGGAGCCCGGCTGGAGCAGCGATCCGCGGCGAAACCCGCTGATACCGGCCGAGATTCAGGCGGCCCCGCCCTCGGTGCTGCTGTTCATGGATCCGCCCGACCACACCCGCCTGCGCCGGCTCGTCGGCCCGGCGTTCACGCCGCGGAGCATGAACGCGCTGCGGCCCCGGGTCGCCGACATCGTCGACACCGCGCTCGACCAACTCGACGACGACGCGGAGCTGATCTCCGAATTCGCCTACGTCGTACCGCTCGCCGTCATCGCGGAATTCCTGGATGTCGGCAGCGAGGGCGCCGAGGTGTTCCGCGAGCACACCCCGGCGATCACCCGGCTGCTCGAAATCGACCCTTCGCCCGCAGAACTCGTCGCCGGAATGGATGCCTCGCTCGAGATCATGCTGTATCTGGCGCCGGTGATCGCCGACCGCAAGCGGAATCCCGGCGACGACTTCCTCTCCGCCCTGCTCGCTCAGGAGGATCTGGCCGTCGACGAGGTGGCCTCGACATGCATCCTGCTCCTCGGCGCCGGTCACGAGACGACGGCGAACCTGATCGGCAACGGCACGCAGGCCATCCTGAGCGATCCCGCCCAGCGCGACCATCTGTCGGCCGATCCGGGCCGGGCGATCGAGGAGCTGCTCCGCGTGCAGGGGCCGGTGAAGTTGTTGTCCCGCACGGCAACCGCGGATCATCTCGTCGCCGGTCACGAAATACCCTCCGGCAGCGTCGTCGTGATGGAACTGCGGCGCGCCAACGCCGACCCTCGCCGCTTCGACGATCCGCTACGCCTGGATCTGAGCCGAACACCGGTGCAGCACGTGGCCTTCGGCGGCGGCGCCCACTTCTGCCTCGGTGCCGCCCTGACCCGCCTCGAGACGTCGATCGCCCTGCCGGCGCTGTTCGACGGATACCCCGGCATGCGGTTGGTGCACGAGGTTCCCGACTGGCGCGACTCGACGACCTTCCACGGCCTGAACACCCTGCCCCTGCACCTGCGCTGAGACCGGTGTCCGCGCACCTCCTCCCGCCGTTCCGGCGTGTGCCCGACCGGAATGACCGGTCCTGAGTGTCGGAAGGTGACGTGCCTCGGGCCGAGGACGGCGCGTATGCCACGATGCCTGAGGGATTGCGCACTCTCGACGTAACGGACGGGCAGCGAAAGGGCGGCCAGTGGCTCCGGACAACTGGGCGGCCGCGGCATCGGCGACGCTCGCGGCGACCCGTGACACCGATACGCCGACGCCACTGCGGCAGTACCCGCTGCCCGGCGATTCGACGGTCGAACTGTTCGTGAAGGACGAATCCGCGCGTCCGACAGGCAGTCTCAAATACGGTCCGGCGCGCAGCCTGCTCGTCGACGCGATCCGGCGCGGCGACGTCGCGGACGGGACGCCGCTGGTCGAGGCCACCAGCGGCAATCTCGCCGTCGCCGAGGCGTATTTCGCACGGTTGCTGGGATTGCCGTTCACCGCCGTGGTCCCGCGCGGAATCGGCCGTCCACGCCTCGAGCCCGCATTCGATCCGGAGGCGGTCGACCTCGTGATTCCGGTCCGCGATGCGCACAGCGTCGCCGCCATGCGCCACCTGCGCGACATCACCGGGCGCACGGCCGGGCCGTCGACCGGAGCCTGCCTGTTCGGCGCGTTTCACCTCGTCGCCCGCCTGCGCGAGAACCGGCAGCCCGGCGTCGTGGTCATCGTGCAGGGCGACTCGGGCACGCCCTACGCCGACACCTACTACGACGACGCCTGGGTGGCGGCGCGCGGGTGGGATCTGGCGGAACCGACCGCGCTGCTGCGCCGCTACGCCGCCGAGGGGATCTGGGATCCGCCGACAGCGGCGGCACGCCCTACGTGAGCCTGCCGCCGGTCCCCTCCGGTACGGTGCCGGTCGTGCAGGCCGACAGGTCCGAGGCGAGAAACAGTGCCGCCGAGGCGGTCTCGCTCACCTCGCCGGCGCGGCCCGTCGGGATCTGCGGTGTCGCCCGTCATCGATACTGTTGATGGCACGGGCGCTTCCGGCCGGGGCGGAGAAGCCGCCCCGGATCATGGACGGCCCGGTCGATGAGCACGGAGGAGGACGATGAGCACCCTTTCCGCCGATGAGCAGGAGATCGTGGACCTGGTCGGCACATTCGTGGACGAGAAGGTCCGGCCCCGGGTGCGGGAGTTCGAGCCCGACGACATCTATCCCGGCGAGCTGATCGACGAGATGAAGCGGCTGGGCTGTTTCGGCCTGCTGGTTCCGGCGGAGTACGGCGGTGTCGAGGTGAGCACCGGATGTTTCGCCCGGGTCACCGAGGAGCTGGCGCGCGGGTGGATGAGCCTGGCCGGGGCGATCGGCGGGCATTCGGTGATCTCCTACCTGTTGCGGACCTTCGGGACCGACGAGCAGCGGGCGGCGTATCTGCCGAGGATGGCGACCGGCGAGATCCGGGCGACGATGGCGTTGACCGAACCCGGTGGCGGCAGCGATCTTCAGGGCATGCGCACCGCGGCCCGGGCGGAGGGCGGCGAGCTGGTGATCAACGGCAGCAAGACCTGGATCTCGAATGCGGCGCATTCGGGTCTGGTCGGGCTGCTGTGTGTGACCGACCGCGATGTCCGGCCGGCGCATCGGGGGATGAGTGTGCTGCTCGTCGAGCCCGGTGCGGGCTTCGTCGTGTCGAAGAAGCTGCCGAAGCTCGGCTACCGGGGTGTGGAGGCATGCGAGCTGGTGTTCGACGATATGCGGGTACCGGCGGCGGCGATCCTCGGCGGCGTCGCGGGTTCCGGGTGGAACCAGATGATGCGCGGTCTCGAGGTGGGGCGCGTCCAGGTGGCGGCCCGGGCGGTCGGGGTGGCGCAGGCGGCGCTTGCCGACGCGATCGTCTATGCCCAGCAGCGGGAGTCGTTCGGCAAGCCGATCTGGCAGCATCAGGCGGTGGGAACGCACCTGGCGAATATGGTCACCAAGGTGCAGGCGGCCCGGCTGCTGACCGCCGACGCCGCCGACCGCATCGACCAGGGGGCGCGGGCGGATATGGAGGCCGGCATGGCGAAACTGTTCGCCTCCGAGGCGGCCATGGAGGTCGCGCTGGACGCGATGCGGGTGCACGGCGGTTACGGATACTCCAAGGAATACGACGTCGAGCGCTACTTCCGCGACGCACCGCTGATGATCCTCGGCGAGGGGACCAACGAGATCCAGCGCAATGTCATTGCGGCACAGCTGATCTCCAGAAACAAGGTGGACGAGCGGTTCTGAGGGCGGCGGAATGTACTGGGTGTCCTCTTCTCGGCATTGCCGGCCGTGTGCTCCCCTCGGATGGCACCGTGACACGACATGTGTGATGAATGGTACAAAGCTCGCGCAAGGAAAACAGAAAAAGGAGACTTCTGTATGGGCAAGGCGAAGAAGACGGTTGTCGCGTGCATGGGTGCGCTGGGGATCGCCGCCGCTGGGGCTGCGATCTTCCCGGCCACCGCATCCGCGGCGGGCTACGGCGGTCAGTGCGGTGCGGGATACGACGTGATCGACTCGCACGAGCTGAAAGGCGGAACCATCTTCCTCACCTACAACGGTGACCAGAACTGCGTGGTCACCGTGCGGGACAAGGCCGGCGACCCGACGAAGATGGGCGCCGGCGTGCGGGTGTTCGACGGCAGCGGGAACCAGAAGTACGAGAACGAGGGGGAGTTCCAGGAATACGCGGGCCCGGTGTTCGTCTCCGCGAAGGGCCAGTGTGTCGACTGGGGCGGTTACATCGGTAGCGCCGAGAACCAGTGGACGGCCAACGAGCCGACGCACTGCGGATCCTGACGAGCAGTCCGGACGAGGCCGTCCATCCCGAGGGATGGGCGGCCTCGTGCCGAGATGACGGAAACCGAAAATTAGCCGAACCGCGACGGAATATCGCGTGATTCGCCGGCGGCCCGGTCGCACGACCCATGCGGGGCAGGTACTCGAGATCCGAATGCCGTTCCGGCAGAAGGACACTGAGCCGACACCGGCTCGGCCGACGGGCGGTCAGGATGTGGCGGGACGGAAGTAGTGGCCCTCGTCGAGGTCGGCGATCAGGCCGGGGTGCGTCGGCTTCCAGCCCAGCAGCTCCGTGGTTCGCGCGCTGGCGGCCGGGTTGTCGATCATGACCATCGGGCCGAGGAAGCCGAAGTGCTCGGCGGCGGAATCGGCCGGGATGCTCGCCACGGGCACGCCCAGGTGACGGCCGATGGTCTCGGCGATCTCCCGCAGCGGCACGCCCTCGTCACCGACCGCGTGCAGCCGGGACCCGGCGGGCGCGGATTCCAGGGCCAGCCGGTAGAGGTGCGCCGCGTCGAGGGTGTGCACCGCGGGCCAGCGGTTGGCGCCGTCGCCGACATATCCGGAGACGCCCTTCTGCCGCGCGACGCCGATGAGGATCGGGACGAACCCGTGGTGATCCAGGGAGCTGTGCACCGTCGGCGGCAGCCGGACCACGCTGGACCGGATATCGCGGTCGGCGAAACCGACGACCGCGTTCTCGGCGTCGATGCGGGGACCGCTCTCCAGGGCGTCGTCCTCGGTTCCGGTCCGGCCGAGGCCGGCCAGTATTCCCGTTCCGCACGTGATCACCAGCGGTTTGCCGGTGCCCGCGAGCGCGTCCCCGAACGTTTCGGCGACGCGCAGGTCGGTGTCGGCCGCGCCGGCGAAGTCGCCCGACTGCATGCTCTCGTGCTTGAAGGCCAGATGGATCACGCCGTCGGCGGATTCCGCCGCCTTCGCCAGGTTGTCGAGATCGTCCAGGTCGCCGCGCCAGACCTCGGCGTCCGCGGCGGCCAGCGCGTCGGCGGACTTCTGCGAGCGAGCCAGGCCGACGACCTCGTGCCCGGCCTTGCGCAGCTCGGGGACCAGCGCCGAACCGACGTGCCCGGACGCTCCGGTGACGAATACGCGCATGGGAGAGACCTTTCCGCGTGGGGTATTTCTCGCGGCACGGTGTCCGCGAGAGCAACGTTGTCAGTCGCTGACATCAGCCTACGCTTCATGTCAGTCGCTGTCATCAGCGTAGGATGTGGGGCGTGAGTCGGTGGGAGCCCAATGCCCGCGGCCGTCTGGAGCGGGCCGCCATGGAGCTGTACGGCGAACGTGGGTTCGAGGCGACCACGGTCGCGGAGATAGCCCGGCGCGCCGGGCTCACGGAGCGCACCTTCTTCCGGCACTTCGCCGACAAGCGCGAGGTGCTGTTCGGTGGTGCGGCCCTGCTGGAGGACATGCTGGTGAAACAGGTTGCGGCCGTGCCGATGTCGGTTCCGCCGCTGGCGGCGGTCGGCGCTGCGCTCGATCACGTCGCGGCGACAGTATTCGACGAGGAGCGCCGCGGGCCCGCGCGGTTGCGCCAGGCGATCATCGATGCTCATCCCGACCTCCGGGAACGTGAGTCGATCAAGATGGCGTCGCTGTCCGGGGCGGTCGGCCGTGCGCTGCGCGAGCGCGGCGTGGCGGAACCCGCGGCGAGCCTGGCGGCCGACGCCGGGATGGCGGTGTTCCGCGTCGGCTTCGAGCGCTGGATCGGCGATTCCGGTACCCGGCCCCTGCCGGAGTATCTGGCCGAGGCCGTCTCGGAACTCCGGCGCGTGGCCGGTGAACCGGCGTGAGAGCCGCCCGGTCATCTCGGCGCGCCGGCCTTCTCTCGTGATCCCGGCGCGCCGACTTTCGCCCGTCGTCCTGGGCGTGGTTTCGGCCGGGATGCACGGACGGCGCCGCCGCGTCAGCTCGCGTTGGGCAGGATCATCGCGCGACCGTTGATCTTTCCCGCGTGCAGCCGCTCGTAGGCGAGGGGCGCCTCGTCCATGGCGAAGGTCTCGACGTGCACCTCGACGGCGCCCGCGCGGGCGAGGTCGAGGACCTCGCGCAGTTCGCCGCGGCTGCCCCAGTACGGCGCCGTCACCGTGACCTCGAAGGGAACCGTGCCCAGGCCGACCGGCAGGGAACCGCCGGCGATGCCGACGATCGTCACGTCGCCCTCCATCGCGACACAACCGGCCGCGGTGGTGGTGGTCGCGGGGGCGCCGACGAAATCGAAGACCGCGGTGGCGCCGCGGCCGCCGGTCAGATCGCGCACCCGGGCGGCGGCGTGCTCGTCGGAGAGCACCGCCTCGTGGGCGCCGACGGTGCGTGCGAGCTCGAGCTTGTCGTCGGCGACATCCATCGCGATCACCCGGGCGGGGCTCACCGCGCGCAGCAGCTGAACGGCCACGTGGCCCAGCCCGCCCGCGCCGATGACCACGGCGGTCGAACCCGGCACCAGCTTCGGCAGCGACCGCTTGACCGCGTGGTACGGGGTCAGGCCGGCGTCGGTCAGCGGAACCGTCCGCACCGGGTCGAGGCCGTCGAGCGGCTCCAGGTGCTGGGAATCGTCCACGAGCATGTACTCGGCGATGGCGCCGGGAGCGCCCAATCCCGGTGGGAAGATGCCCAGTTCGGTGGCGCGCAGGCAGTAGTTCTCCTTACCTTCCGCGCACGGCCGGCACATGCCGCAGCCCCAGGGGCCGTAGACGGCGACCGCATCGCCCACCGAGAGGCCCGTGACCCCGTCGCCGAGGGCGGCGACGGTCCCGGCGCCCTCGTGCCCGAGCGTCAACGGCAACCGGTACGGGAATCCGTCTGCGGGCCAGGACATCACCGCGATATCGGAATGGCATACGCCCGCGGCCGACACCTTCAACAACACCTGGCCGGGGCCCGGCTCCGGATCGGGCACGGTGACCAATTCCGGTGCGGCGCCGATGGTTCGATACTGCAGGGCCTTCATCGCGATACCTCCGTCGTAGAGTTCTCGATCAGGCCGGGCGGGCCGGGCCGTCGGCACCCGTGGATCGCGGGGGACCAGCACTACGGCGCGATCCGCCGACGAGCGGTCCGGCATGGCCGGTGTTCGAGACTCTACCTCGTTACCAACCGGCAACGAGCCGTGAACTGCGAAAATACGGTCGGTAAGGCGGCGTCGGCTACTTCGCGGTCCGGGCCGGCGTCGTGAGCAGGTCGATGACGGCCTGGGCCTCCTCGGCCGTGGGGATGGGCATGCTGTCGCGGCCGTGGATCAGGCCGATGCCCAGGTAGACCATCGCACCCGCGCGCACCCGCGCCTGCCCGTCGTCGAATCCGAGTTCCAGCATCGTCTGCTCGACGATGTCGAACACCTTGCGCTCGAGCGCCTGCACCGCGCCCGCCACCTTCGGGTCGTGGCGGGCCCATTCGCGGACCGTGGCCTCGACGATCCAGGTGCTCTGGTCGACCAGCAGCGAGGCCATGTTCTCTATGCGCTGCTCGACGGGGATGGAATCGATGGCGCCGAGCGCGCGCACGGCATCGCTCTGCACCGCGCTCCACCGGTCGGCCATCGCCTCCATCAGCTGCTGCAGATCGTCGAAGTGCCAGTAGAAGCTGCCCTTCGTGACGCCCAGTTCGGTGCACAGCCGGGGGATCTTGATCGCCGAGACGCCCTCGCGGGCGAGCAGGGCGAGGGCGCCGTCGACCCAGTCGTCGTAGGACAGGCGCGGCGAGCGGCCGCGGCGCTGGGCCTCGGCCTTCGTCGACCGGCGAGGGGGAGCACCGGATTCCGACTGCGGCCGGGGGGAATTCCCGGTGGTCGGTCCCGAGGGATCGTCTGGAGGTGCCACGTCTTCGATGCTAGGTCAGCGCGCCGTCGGGCCTGCGCGGCGCGGCCGCCGGGCGCGCCGCGAGGTTCCGGAGCGGTGGGGTAGGCGGCGAATAAGCCAGGGGCGCAATCACATCCGATATCGCGATGAGGCCGGGCGGGGTCCGGCTCCGGGTGCGACACGTCGGCCGGCTCAGCTGTGACCGCACCGGAGGCGGCGTGCGAAACCTTGTCAAGCACTCTCTCTTCGGCAGCGGTACCGGGCGACCGTCGGCATAGAATGAGTCGCATTCGTGCACAGACAACCTGGCGGCTCCCACGGTGATAACCGCTTGGCCTCTCGGAGTAGGTCATGGCAGATATCGGTCATTACGGCACGCTCGAACCCGATCGGGCCTGCGACTGCGTTCGATTGCCCCCTGCCGTCATCGGTGCGCTCACCGACGCCGGTGACCGCCTGGTACGCAGTGCGTTCCATGTCGGGCTGCAGTTGCACCACCTCCGTGCGTCACCAGAGGACCGGGAGACACCCCGGGCCGACGCCGGGACCGCGGTGTCACAAACCGTCGACGACATCGACCGGCTGGTCCGCGAGGCCGGGCTCGCCATGCTGCTGCTCAACGCCCACGGCGGGTTGCCGACGAGTGCGGCACGCGACGATGAACGGCGCGGCCGGTCGCCGTCTCGCCGGTGACCCGCACGCCGGACGGGAGAGCACCGGCCAAGAGACGTCATCCGGCGGGGTGGATGCCGCCCTGGTGGCTCCCGAGTGCGGCATCCACTCGCCATACCGTACCGGGGTGCGAGCGTTCCGGATCGACTCCGCGTGCACGCGTACCGGTCCCGCAGTGCACGCTTCGAAAGCCCTTCGGCGGCACCGCGACCGAACCGGACGCCACGAGTGGCGCAGCGTGGCATTCGAGACGACCGGGGTGCCCCTGCGATACCGCTCGGCGGAACCGGCCACAGCACCCGTCTCGGCAGAACCGGCTATCGCGCCCGCGGCGGGCCGATCAGCCGAGTAGGCCGCGTTGTCGCGCGATGGTGACCAGTTGTGCGCGGTTTCTCGCCTGGAGCTTCTGCCGGACCTGACCCAGGTACGACTTGACGGTGTTGTTCGACAGCCCCAGGCGCGCACCGATTTCCGCATTCGTGTGGCCCTCGGCGACCAGGCGCAGCACGTCGTACTCGCGCGGCGTGACGATATCCGTGCCGCGGGTGAGCGAACCCTCCGGGCCGTGGCCGTGCTGCACCGCGGCGCGCAGTGCGCCCGAGGCGCTTTCGGTGTGACGCTGCAAGCGTACGAGCCGGGCGCGCAGTTCCGGGTCGTCGCCGGCGCTGTCTACGAGTTCGGCTACGCCGGAACCGATCACCGACAGCAGGGCCCCCACGCTTCCGGTCAGTTCGGCGGTCCATCGTGAGCGGTCCTGGGGTGCGGCCTCGCAAGTAGGGGAGGCGTCCTTGGGCCCGGCGGCCGAGAGCACTTGCAGGACAAATTCTTCCGGGTGCCGGGCAGTGCCCGGGGCGGTGCGCGCCGCGGGTTCGTCCGCGGCATGCGGTGTGTGCGGGGGACCGTGGGCCCCGCCGGCGAATCCGATGCCAGACACCACGACCTCGCTGACAATATTCCTGCATCCGGCTCGACAGTGGTGCCCTCTCCGCTGACGTTTGCGCGAACTACCGGGCCACGCAACGGTTGTGCGCCCGAGCGTGGTCCGGATTCGGCGGTGACGGAGGTGACCGTCGAGCCCGAGTCGAGTACAGCACCGATGAACTCTGTTGTCAACGAGTGAAGGAAATTCGTTGCCGATGAGTGAAGTATGCTACTGAGACCGATTGTCGGGCTCGGAGATCGAGGAGGCCATGCGCAAGAAACCCTTGGCGGTGCAGGATTCCGAGCAGCTGCGCGAGCTGGGCCGTCGCATCCGGGAGATTCGCCGGGGCATGCTCAGCCTCGAGGGCCTGGCCAAGCGCGCCGACGTCAGCGTGGGACAGCTCAGTCAGGTCGAGAACGGCACCGGCAATCCCTCCGTCGAGGTGCTGCTCCGCATCGCCGACGCCCTGAGCCTGGAACTCACCGATCTCGTCGAACAACCGGCCGCCGAGCGGACGCACGTGGTGCGGGCCGCGGAACGCCGCCCGTACCGGCAACCCGCCACCGGGCACGAGATCGCGGTGATCGCACCGGTGCTCCGGCACGAGCTGGGTGTCGTGTCCGGTGTCCTGGGGCCGGGGGAGGTCCGCGATGCCCAGTCCCAGGTGCACGGCGACGTGCTCTACTACGTGCTCGCCGGTGAGCTCGAGGTAGAGAAGGCCGGCGTCACATACCCTGTGGGCCCCGGCGACTCGCTGCTCATCTCGTTCCCGCATCGGCTCGCGGCGGTGAGCGAGGTGCCGGTGGAGCATCTCGCCGTGATCCGCCCGGAGGCCGAGTGATGCCGGACGGTCCGGGCGGAGCCGACGTCGCGCACGGCCGGGAGAACGACGAGAACACCAAACCCGCACTCGACCGTTCCCGAGTCGTCGGTCTCATCGGGCAGCGGATTCGCGAATTGCGCCGGGGCCGGCTGACACTCGTTCAGCTGGCGCAGGCCGCCAACGTCAGCGTCGGGCTGCTGAGCCGATTGGAGAACGGCGTCGGGAACCCGTCGTTCGCCGCGCTCACGGCGATCGCCCGGGCGCTCGACACCGGCGTGCACGCGTTCTTCGAGACCTCCGCCGCGGACGCCGCCGTCGTCAAGGGCACCGACCGCGTCACCCTCCGCAGGGGTGCGGCCGACCCCGAGCTGGAGCTTCTGGTCCCCGGCTTCACCGGCCGCATCGCCGGGGTGCTCGTAACACTCGCCCCGGGTCTCGGCCCCGACGAACCCCTGACCATGAGCTCGGGCCGCCGATACGAGGTCGTGCTCGAGGGGTCGGTCCGGTACCGCATCGAGCACGAGGTGCACGAACTGGACGGCGGCGACTTCATTCTGTTCGACGCCGGCCGGATCCACTCGCGGCACAACCCGAGCGATTCTGTCACCGCGCGGATTCTGAGCTTCTCTACCGAGGCCGGGATCGGCACCTACTTCTCGCCCGGCGGGTGATCGGGCGGCGACTACCCACCCGTTCGGGTGTGCCGGGCGCTCGCCCCGTCGTGATTCACTCGGATCCGACAGCGAGACAAGGAGATTCGGCGCCATGGACACAATGCTCGAACTCATCGACGATCCCTACCCGTACTTCGCCGAGAAGCGCCGCACCGGTGGCCTGTGCGAAGGGACGGTCATGGACCACTCCCGGCTCCCGGAGTCGTCGCGGACCATGAACTCCTACCTGGCCGTATCGTACGAAGCGGTCACCGCCGTGCTGCGCGACGGCACCGCCTTCAATTCGAAGAACTACGACGCCACCATCGGCCCGCTGATGGGCCCCACGATTCTGGCGATGGAGGGAGCGAAGCATCGCGCCCACCGCGGTCTGGTCGCCGCGGCATTCAAGTCGCAGTCGCTGGAGGTCTGGGAGCCGGCCATCGTCCGCCCGATCTGCAACGCGCTGATCGACGAGTTCGCCGGCGCCGGGCGGGCCGATCTCGTGCGCGAGTTCACCGTCGAGTTCCCGACCCGGGTGATCACCCGGCTGCTGGGCCTGCCCGAGGAGGACCTGTCGTTCTTCCGCGCCCGCGCGGTCGAACTGCTCACCTTCAACGCCGACTACGCGCGGGGCGCGAAAGCCTCGGCGGCACTGCAGGATTACTTCCTCGACCAGATCGAGCGCCGCCGCACCGCTCCCACGCCGGACATCATCGGCGATCTGGTGGCGGCGGAGATCGACGGCGAGCGCCTGAGCGACGAGGCCATCTACTCGTTCCTGCGGCTGCTGCTGCTTGCCGGGCTCGAGACCACGTATCGCTCGTCGGGCAACCTGCTGTTCCATCTGCTCACCCGGCCCGGCCAATTCGAGATGGTGCGCCGCGACCGCGCCCTGATCCCGGCCGCCGTCGAGGAGGGGCTGCGCTTCGAGACGCCCCTCACCACCATCCGCAGGCACGCGACCACCGATGCCGACGTGGCGGGCACGCGGATTCCGGCGGGTTCGGTGGTGGACGTCTGCCTGGGCGGGGCGAACCGCGACGAGCATCGCTGGGAGCGCGCCGACGAGTTCGACATCACCCGAAAGCGACTGCCCCACATCAGTTTCGCCGCCGGTCCGCATACGTGCCTGGGACTTCAGCTGGCCCGCATGGAAACTCGGGTCGCCCTCGAGTGCCTGCTGGACAGGCTGACGAACATCACCCTGCTCCCCAGCCCCGACACCCGTATCCAGGGCCACCCGTTCCGTTCTCCCGTCGCGCTGCCGGTCACGTTCGAGAGCATCGACTAGCAACCGGCGCCCGCCGCGGTGCCGGTGCGGCGGGCGCCGGGACCGGGCGGCTATGCGGTGCCGCGCCGCCCGCCGAGATGTTCGGCGAAATGCCGCTCGATGGCGCGGAACAGCCGGAACTGGTTCTCGGGATTCTCGAATCCGTGGCCCTCGTCGTCGGCGACCAGGTACTCGACGGGAACACCACGTTCCCGCAGCGGCCCGACGATGTTGTCGGATTCCTCCTGGACCACGCGAACGTCGTTGGCGCCCTGGGCAACCAGCAGCGGGGTGCGGATCCGGTCGACCATCGTGATGGGGGAGCGGGCCAGCATGTCGGCCTCCTGGGCGGGATCGTCGGGGTCGCCGACGTAGGCATACCAGCTGTTGATCAGGCCGGGCCTGGTGAAGGGCGGCAGGGTGCGCATGAAGTTCGCCAGGTCCGAGATGCCGACGTAGTCGACCGCGGCGGCGAAGTAGTCGGGGGTGACCGTGACGCCGACGAGCGCCGCGTAGCCGCCGTAGGAGCCGCCGATGATGGCGATGCGTGCCGGGTCGGCGTACCCCTGCGCCACCGCCCAGTCGGCGGCGTCGATCAGATCGTCGTGCATCTTCCCGGCGAACTCGCCGATCGCGCTCGTGACGTGCCGCTTGCCGTAGCCGGTGGAGCCGCGGAAGTTGACCCGCAGCACCGCGTAGCCGCGGTTGGCCAGGAACTGCGCCGCCGCGCTGTAGCCCCACGCATCGTGCATCCACGGCCCGCCGTGGACGAACAGCACCAGCGGAAGCTTCTCCGGTGCGACCCCGACCGGCAGGGTCAGGAACGCGTGCAGCGGCAGGCCGTCACGGGCCGGGAAGTGGACCGCGGTCATGGGCGCCAGGTCGGCGGGGGCCAGGTCCGGGCGCGAGCGGAACAGCAGCCGGCTCTCACCCGTGCCGTGATCGTAGAACCAGGTCACTTCCGGTTCGCGGTCGCCGGCGAAGGTCGCGACCCACCGCTGTTCGGTCTCGTCCGACGAAATCGTCTGCAGCACACCGTCGGACAGTCGCGACAGCGCGGCGTACACCTCGGCGAAGTGCGGGTCCAGTACCTCGATGGTCGGCCGGTCGCCGACGAAGCGGACCGCGACGACCTCCCCGGTGCGCTTGCTGAGGAACAGGGTGGGCGGCAGGTGCGGGTCCATCATGCCCATCGTGCACAGGCTGCTTCCCGGCACGGCCGCGACGACGGTTTCGGCGCCGGTCTCCCGGTCGATGCGGACGAGCCGCAGATCGTCGGAGTCCTGGTAGGCGCCGACCAGCAGGCCCGTGCCGTCCGGTGTCGCCATCGTGGGGAGCACGCCCACCGGGTGTTCCGGGCCGCCTTTACGGCACAGGAGACGCTTGTCGCCGGATCCGGCGTCGATCGCGTAGAACTCGTAGTCACCGTTGTCGGCCTGCGATATGTAGAACGCCGCCTCGCCGTGGCGATCGACCACGAAGGTGTCCAGCGGCTCGGCGCGTTCCAGATGCGGTGTCGTCGCGCCGGTGGCCACGTCGATCCGGAACAGGTCGACGTACAGGGGACGCCGATTCATCCAGACGAACACCTCGCCGGGGGCCGACTTCACCGGCTCGATACCGAAGACGCGCGACCCCGGCGGCATCGGCGTCAGGTCGACCGCCGGTTCACCGGGCGCGTCGAGGTCGACCCGGTACAGGTGCCAGTCCTCATTGCCGTCGGTGTCCTGCATGTACAGCAGCCAGCGCGGGTCGTCGGTCCAGTGGTAGATCTTGATGCCGCGCCGGGTGTCGTGCGTGACGCACACCGCGTCGTCGTGCTCCTCGGCGATCCCGCGCACCCACACGTTCGTCCGCCCGTCCTTCGGGGCCAGATAGGCGATCCTCGTCCCGTCCGGGGAGATCGACGCCCCGGAGAACACCGGATCCGCGAAGAACTCCTCGACGCCGATCAACTCGGGCAACGACTCTCGACTCTCTACCGCGGTCATGAAGGCTCCAATCCAGGGCATCGACAGGCGGCGCGTTCGTCATCGAACCCACCGGCGATGAGCCCCGACCAGCAGAAACCCATCGCGAACCCGACTCAACACCATGCCGCAACGGCACAGTCAACCTCGGGGAGTCCGGGACGCGCGGACTGGCTGCGAAATGCGCAGCAGGTCTCGACCGCATTCGGTCTCAACTGCCGCGAATCGGATGAGCCCCCGCTGGCTTGCGGGTGATCAGTAAATCGTCGACACCGGTCCTTTCGGCTGCCGATATCGGACTGGTTTGTCGGCTGGCCTACGCGGCGGGCGGGGTGATCCGCCTTCGATCACTCCGGCGGTGAAGGCGTCTCACAGCGCAGTCGACGAACTGCGAGACATCCACTGCCACCACCGCCCCGGCGAGTGCGCCGTCCGCTTGGCGCCTGCCCGGTAGTAGCCGTCCCTGGAGAAGATGGTGAATGCGGCGTTCAGGATCGCCTGCCGCTTGTCGATCCGCCCGGTCGGGCGCTCCGGCTTCAGTGGAGGCACGATGTAACCCTAGCGAATGTACTAACCAGTGCGCTAATGTGCACTCGTCAGTGCAATATTGGAGGTATGATGATCATCAATCTGCTGCGGTTCAGTTTCAAGCCCGGCGTCACCGGGCAGGAGCAGGAACAGGTGCTCGCCGCTATGCGACGCACCGCGTCGGTTGAGTCGACGGTGTTCTCGACCGTCGGGCCGGACCTCGGCGACCCGGCGGAGGGCTTCACCCATGCGTATCTGACGGCGATTCCCGACCTGGACGCGCTGGAACGTTACATGCACGATCCGGTGCATGTAGAGGGTGACCACTACATCCTGCCGCGTTTGGCCAAGCAGTACGCGGTGCGATTCTCCGACGAATCGAATCCTGAACTGCCCGAGAAGATTTATGCGATCTACAAGCGCAAGGTCGAGATGTATCCGGAGTGGGGCAGCGAGGTGGAGGCCTTGTTCGCCGCCGCAGGGGCCGCGCCCGCTCCGTCGGGCGCACCCCTGGGCGAGAACGACTGACGAGGATCTCACGGGTTCATATCGACAGGTCGAGTAGCCGTAGGCACTCCTCCGTGTCGCCGACGGCCGCTTCACCGACTGCTGACGAGTCCTGTCTGATTCCTGTTGCTTGACGCATTCCCATATAGGAATATGATGGCACTGTGGCACGCGCAGCGACAACATCGGACGTCTTCAATGCGATCGCCGAGCCGCAGCGCCGGGAGATCCTGGTGCTGCTGCGGACGGGGGAGCGGCCGGTGACCGAGGTGGCCCGGGAACTGGGGATGACCCAGCCGGGGGTGTCCAAGCACCTGCGGGTGCTCCGGGAGGTCGGGCTGGTGCGGGACCGCAAGGCGGGCAAGCAGCGCCTGTACGGCCTGGACGCCCGCGGGCTGCGGCCGGTCCACGAGTGGACCGGAGGGTTCGAGCGGTTCTGGAACGAGAGCTTCGACCGGCTGGACGCATACGTGCAGGACCTGAAGCAGGAGAGGCAGGAGGCTGAATGAGTACGACAGGACAGGGAACGGTGCGGTCCGCGACGGCCGACCGCGAGATCGTGATCTCCCGAGTCATCAGTGCCCCAAGGGATTTGGTGTTCGAGGCGTTCACCGAGGTGTGGCACCTGTCGCAATGGTGGGGGCCGGAGGGATTCACCACCACCACGCGGGCGTTCGAGTTCCGCGTCGGCGGGGAGTGGGATTTCGTGATGCACGGACCGGACGGGACGGACTACCAGGAGTGGATCACCTGGACCGAGATCGTCCCGCCGGAGCGGATCACGTTGCTGCACGGTGAGTCCCGCCGCGACCCCAACGCTTTCGAGTCGGTCCTGACGTTCGCGCCCGACGGTGTGGCGACCCGGATCGAGATGCGCACGGTGTTCCCCACCAAGGAACTGCGCGACGAGGCGGCCGAGAAGTATCACGCGATCGAGGGCGGCCGGCAGACCCTGAACAACCTGGCTGCCTATGTCACCGAGATCGTTCGGAAGGGAACCGGGAGCTGATGGCCGGGAAGGTGTTCTTCAGCGTATCGATGTCGCTGGACGGTTTCATCGCGCCCGAGTCCTCGGAGGACTTGATGGGACAGCAGTGGATGGAATTGCAGCAGTGGATGGAATTGCAGCAGTGGATATTTCCGCAGCGGCACTTCCGGGAGAACCTGAAGCTCGGCGAGGGCGGCGAGGAAGGGCGCGACAACGACATCGTGCGGGAGACGTTCGAGCGCACCGGTGCGAGCGTGATGGGCAAGCGCATGTTCGACGCCGGCGAGCAGGCGTGGCCCGAGGAGGCGCCGTTCCACACGCCGGTCTTCGTCGTGACGCACGAGAAGCGTGACCCCTGGAAACGGCTGGGCGGCACCACCTTCCACTTCGTCGACGACGGCATCGAGACCGCACTCGACCGGGCCCGCGAGGCCGCCGGCGACCGGGATGTTCGCATCGCGGGAGGCGGCGCGACGATCCTGGAGTACGTGAACGCCGGCCTGATCGACGAGTTCACGGTCGCACTCTCACCTGTGCTGTTCGGCTCCGGAATCCGCCTGTTCGAGGGTGTGGACGCGGCCCGCGTGGCCCTGGAACCGGTCCGCGCGGAGCCGACGCAGCGGGTGACCCACCTGACCTACGCGGTCCGGGAGCGGCGACTGTGTTATCGATAGACTGGCCGCGTGACACGGCCGGACCCGAGATCTCCACCGACCTATGATGAGGCGTTACGAGCCGCGCGCAACCTGGCGCAGGAGCCCGACACCCTCGTTCACTACGCCCACCCGGGGCTCGAAAACGCCCGCTACGGCCAGGGTTTCATCTTCGTGGAGACGATCGGAACCGATGGCGGCGACAGGAACAACTATGTCCTGGTGACCACGACCGCTTACGGCAGCGGGGTGCTGACGGCGGACCGAGACATCGACACGGTGATCGCCGAACACCTGGCCGCGGCCGAACACGCCAACAGGCACATCCCCGACAGCGAACTGTCGGTGGCGCACCGAGCGGCGCTGGAGGCCTATGACGCCGGCCTCACGCGCATCGACGAATTGTCCTGGCGCGCAAAGATCGATGCCGAGACGGCCGACTACGCCGAGTTCGTTCTCATCATCCTGCGCCGCAACGGCATCCCGGGATACTCCGGGCGTAATATCCTTGCCCGCAACGATTTCCTGCTGCAAAATCCGGACCCGGGGAGTCGCTACACCCAACCCTGCCCGCGCTGCGAGCGGCCGGCGGTCTATGCGGAACGCTACCCCCGCGCGGTCTGCGACCACTGCCGCCCTCGCACCACCGACAGCGCCGGGCGCCGGGTCACCGGTTTCAACATCGATCTCAGCGGCGGAATGATCGCCTACTACAGCGACACACTCGACGCCTCTGGCGCCGCCGGTTCCCGGAAAGAAGAATGCGTCGAGGTCACGAGCACCGGAATGTGCTTCATCGACGGACACCCCGCAACCATGCAGGAGGCACGTCTCGGTGGAATCATCGTCCAACTGGCGTCCGACGACCGGCCACGCCGGAGATGGCTGCGGTGGGTCAAACGTGTCTTCACACCGCGCGCAGTGCGCTCGGCTGATCGTCTCTGACCACTTGTCCGACAACCCATTCGGGCAGCGGCCGCCGTAGCGCCGTTCCCACGCTCGGTGACCTCGGGCCAAGACGCTGGACGGGGCGCCGATCGGGCCGACAGCGGGACTGTCCGCTCCGTAATCAGCGGGTTCATCGGCGCTGTGCTCCTGCCAGCGCGACGGTCGACCCGGCGCGACGGTGGTGTCGATAATCATTCGTTCAGCGGCAACTCTATGAGTCCGCTGGTCGGTTTGAGGAAGACCAAGTACTCCGGGGGGACTGCCCGACCGTGTACGCCACCGATCATGAGACGTTCGTGATCCAGCGTTGGCAGACTGATCAACCCGCTCAAGGGACTGTCGATCTAACGGCTCTGGTGCACTTCCGGTGGCGGATCGGTGTCGGTGACGGCACGATTCTTTGGTGCGTGAGGTGAATGTTGCTGTCAGCGTGGCGTTTTCGGGGTTGTCACCGCTGGTTGTCGAGGATGTGGTGGATGAGGGCGAACGGATCTCGGTTCTGGCGCGAACGCCGGACGGGCCGGCTTCCTGCCCGGCCTGCGGTGCCGAGTCCGGCCGGGTGCACAGCTACCACGAACGGACCCTCGCAGACGTTCCTGTCGACGGCCGAGCAGCAGTCGTGCGGGTGCGTGTTCGGCGGCTTGTCTGCCCAACACTGAACTGCTGCACCACGTTTCGTGAACAGGTCCCTGGCGTGGTGGAACGTTATCAGCGGCGGACGGTTCGCCTGACCCGGCAGGTGCGTGCGGTGGTGTGGGAACTGGCCGGGCGGGCCGCCACGCGGCTGCTGTCGCGGCTGGCGGTGCGGTTGTCCCGCCATACCGCCGTGCGGATCCTGCTGCGCATTCCGACGCAGCAGCGGCCGGTGCCGGCGGTTTTGAGCGTGGACGACTTCGCGCTGCGCCGCCGAAACCGTTACGGCACGGTCTTGATCGACGCGGTAACGCACGAGCGGATCGACGTACTACCCGACCGAAAGTCCGAAACCCTCGAGGTCTGGCTGCGTGAGCACCCCGGCGTCGAGATCGTCGTGCGCGACGGATCGGCCGCCTATGCCGAGGCCGTCCGCCGCGCTCTGCCTGCCGTGATTCAAGCTTCCGACCGGTGGCACCTGTGGCACGGGCTGGCGCGAGCAGTGGAGAAAGCCGTGGCCGCCCACAGCGGATGCTGGGCCAAAGCCGGACCGAAACGACAAACACTCACCCGCGAGAAGACCACGCTCGAACGCTGGCACGCCATCCACGACCTGCTCGATCAAGGCGTCGGACTGCTCGACTGCGCCCGCCGGCTCGGCCTGGGCCTCAACACCGTCAAGCGTTACGCCCGCACTACCGAGCCCGATCAGCTGCGCCGGCCGCCGCAATATCGGGCCTGCCTGGTCGACCCCTATCGTGATCACCTGCGCGCTCGCCGGGCCGCCGAACCCGGCGTCCCTGTGCTGCACCTGTTCCACGAGATCAAAGCCCTCGGCTACACCGGCAGCATCAACCTGCTGCACAAATACCTCAACCAAGGCCGCGCCGAAAGCGACCGGATCGCGCCGTCACCACGGCGGTTCACCTCCTGGATCATGACCCGACCCGCCGACCTGTCCGACGGGCGACGCGCTCACCTCGACGAACTGCTCGCCGCTTGCCCGGAGATGACCGATCTGGCCCGGCTGGTCGCCGAGTTCGCGCAGTTGATGACCGAGCGCCGCGGCAGCGACCTGGACTCATGGATGAAGCAGGTCCGCGAGGTCCGGCTGCCGGAACTCGATCCGTTCCTGCGCGGTCTCGACCAGGACCACGACGCCGCGATCGCCGGCCTCACGCTGCCCTACAGCAACGGCCCGGTCGAGGGCGTGAACACGAAAACCAAACTGATCAAACGGCCAATGTATGGCCGCGCCGGATTCCCGCTCCTACGGCACCGCATCCTGCTCGCCTAGCATCGACCGCCACCGGAAGTGCACCAGAGCCGGAGATCAGACACTCCCCCGAAGATCAAACAGTCCCGATCAGACAGTCCCCACTCATGTAGTAATCCGAACCATTTCGGTCCTGTAGCCCGCATGGTGCGGTCCCTCGGTGTCCAGTTCGTTGCCGGGGCTCGATCGGCGGTGCCCTGTCCCACTCGTCGGCGAACAGCACCTTCGGCCCTGTCCGCCGGTTCGCGGAGTTGCTCATGGACTCGGGATGAGGTGTGATCTAGCCACCAGCGCGTATGGGAGGTATCGGACGTTGGTCGCATTGGAGCCTGGGTCGGTTTTCGCCGGGTACACCATCGAACGTCTGCTCGGCGCTGGTGGTATGGGGGAGGTATACGCCGCTCGACATCCGCGGCTCCCCCGTTCCGACGCGCTGAAAGTGCTTGCCGCGCAGTTCACCCGCGACGACTCGTACCGGCGCCGCTTCGAGCGTGAGGCCGATCTCGCTGCGTCGCTGTCGCATCCCGGCATCGTCAGTGTCCACGACCGTGGGGAATTCGACGGGCGATTGTGGATCGCATTGGAGTTGATCGACGGCGTCGATGTGTCGGCGTCGCTCAACGCCTCGCCGCGCGGGTTGCCTACCGCCGACGTAGTGCGGGTGACCACCGAGGTGGCCGATGCACTCGACTACGCGGGCGCCCGCGGGTTGGTCCATCGGGACGTGAAACCCGCCAATATCCTGCTTGCCGGGACGGGTCACTACCTGCTGACCGATTTCGGGATCGCCAGGATGGGATCGGAGGACTCGGACCTCACCGGCACCGGGCTGACCATCGGTACCGTTGCCTACGCCTCTCCGGAGCAGATGCGGGGGCTGGCGGTCGACCCGCGATCCGACCAGTATTCACTGGCTGCCACCGTATTTCATCTTCTCACCGGTGCACAGCCGTTCACCGGCACCAACCCCGTCGCGGTGATCATGGCGCATGCGCAGCAGCCGGTCCCCAGCGTGCGGGAACGCCGGCCCGATCTCCCGCCGCACGTCGATTCGGTGCTCGCGCGGGCCATGGCGAAGACCCCGGAGAATCGCTTCCGCACCAGCAAGGAATTCGCGGCCGCCCTCGGCCAGGCACTCGCTGCGCCGGCCTCGCCTCCGCAATCGTCGGCCGGCTCGGCCGATCGCTACGCGGCCACAGTCGTCAACCCGGCCCGGACCGACCGTCGCCCACCTCATCCGGTTCCGCAGCCGCCACCGGTTCCCCGGAACACGGGACCTGGATCGACTCGACACAGGACACCTCTCGTCATCGGGGTGCTGGTTGCCGCAGCGGTGCTGGTTGTCGCCGGTGTGTTCGGTATCCGGGCACTCCACCAGCGCGACGCGGGTGCGGAGGAAGCCGCGCAACTGCCCCGCCGACCCGTGACGCCGATTCTGCCGTCGCTCGACAAACGGCCGGACACGCCGATCTGGACGCTGGGAGATATCCCCGGGCTTCCCGGGGACCAGCCCCGGGGCCCGTCGGCGCTGGGCGGCGATTCCGAGGTCGTCGTCTTCGGCCGCACCGTCTACATGCACGACGCGAACGTCGTCGACTACCTCGAAATTGTCGATGCGAACACCGGGCAGCACTGGTCCGGCACCCAACCCATCGTGATGGATACGACGAACGTTCTCAGCGCCGAGAGCTGTGTCGTCAACGAAAGTCACTCGGCGGCAGCCTGCCAGATCAACGGCGGCCCGACCGATACCGTGATCGTCGTCGACTTCGCGACGAGCCGGATCAGCGCCACCCTGCCTGCCGCGGGCGATGTCTCCGGCTTGACGGCCGCGGGTGAGCGTTTCGTTTTCATGGACAGGCGGAGCCACTATTCGTCGCCGTCACTGCGATCGGTCGGTGCCGACGGCCGGGAACTTCCGGCGATCGGCTGGCCCGACGCCCCACCGAGTTCCTCCTCGGATACACAACACTGGATCGATGCCTTCAAGCTGGTCGGGCTGGCTGTGGTCAAGTCCGCACCGGACCCGTCACAACCGTTGTCGAAATGGGAGTTCCGGGTGATCCGGCTCGAAGACGGACAAGAGGTGTTCCGGCGCGACTCCGTCGAAGAGATCCGCGACAGCGACTGGAATGTCTTCATCGACGGATTCGTTGTCGCGGACGGCCAGGGACCGCCCGCGATCTACGACCGGAACGGCACCAGAACCGCAGAGCTGCCGAAGGGATGGGCACCCAGCCGGCATCCGACCACGACCGGTTCAGAGACCTCGGAGACGTCGGTTCCGACGGCGATTCGCACCGATGGCGACAAGACGACCTACGCGGGAATCAGTCCGCGCACCGGGACCGTCCTGTGGGAGCAGCAGTCCTACAGTGCTGACGACAGTGACGATCCACTCCTGCTGCGCGGCATCGGAAATATGATCCTGACGTCGAAATCGGGCCGGGTGGTGGACGCCTATACCGGTGACTATGTGATCCCCGGCTTCATCCCGGAAGGCACCGAACTCGGCACCGACGGCAGCCGGGTCGCGGTCGCCACGGACGCTGCGGGTCTGGGAGACACACTCGAAGTGTGGAGCGACGCCGGTTCGGTCTGGGAGATCAAAAGCAAGTACACGCCGGTGTCTGTCGGCGGCAAGGTCTACGTCGGCAACCTGCGGCTCGTCTGAGTTATGAGCCGGCAGGCGCGGGCACACCTCCCGCCGCCGCGCAGTTCGATCGTCGACCATACGGGTGGGTGCCGAGCATCGATAGCCACCGAATCGTCGGCTTGATGCCACCGAATAGAGCGGGTGTGGCGCACCGCGAAGCGGTGTCAACGGCCACTTGCAGGTGGCTCCGGTTCACATTCGGTGGTCGTGAAGTGCTGATCGGACCGCGAGCATCCCGTTCATGCGAATGCCACTGTGGCAGTGTGCTTT
This sequence comes from Nocardia sp. BMG51109, assembly GCF_000526215.1. Taxonomy (NCBI): domain Bacteria; kingdom Bacillati; phylum Actinomycetota; class Actinomycetes; order Mycobacteriales; family Nocardiaceae; genus Nocardia; species Nocardia sp. BMG51109. Next base: position 7,452,755 of record NZ_JAFQ01000004.1, on the reverse strand, counting down.
TCCACACCAGATCCGGTGTCGGAGGTCGGGCGGTACCCGTGACCACCGAATGTGGACCAGAGCCGATCTAACGGTGGTTAGCGAGATAGACCTGCAGACTACCGTTTTTCCTGTCGATAGTGGTTGATTGCCGCTTCAATCAGTGAGCGGGCGGATTCGCCGATGACGGCGGTGGCGAGCAGGAAGTCGAAGACCCTTTCGTAGAGGGTGATTTCGCGGGGCTGGGTGACGGTGACCTCAGCGGTGACGGTCTCAACTTGAACCGTGGTGCGGTCGAAGATACCGAAGTTGGTTGTCGGATAACGGAATTGACTGTCACGCGGGGTAATGGCCAGAGCTATGCGAGGGTTGTGATGCAGGTCGAGCAGCCGTGTCAGCTGCTCGATCATGACGGTGGTGTCGCCGACGCGGGTATGGAGGCATTGTTCGGCGAGCAGAAAGTTGAAACGGTGCACGCCGGTGGCGAGGATGTCTTGACGGCGCATCCGAGTCTCGACCGCCGCAGCTAGGTCGTCAGGGCCGTCGATGACCTGTTGACAGGCGCGTAGCACGGCAGTGGCGTAATCGCGTGTTTGCAGCAGGCCCGGGATGAGTCCGGTTTCGTGCCAGCGAGTAAGCCGGGTGTCGGCGTCGCGGGCGGGGTGCCCGGTCAGACCCGCGCGGCGACGAATTTCCCGGAGCTGTTGTCCGAGTGCCTCCTTCGCGTCGTAAACCTCGTTGGTCACTGCTTCGCGTGCGCAACTGCGTATTCGGCAAATGGAATTGCCAGGTCCCATAAGTGCCGCTGCACTGACACGCAGTAGCCGACGATTCCCGGATCAGTGGTGACGGCCATGTCTGCGGGTCGGCCGCCTTTGTCGACCAGGTTGAACGCCACCTGCTCCTCGTCGAACAGCCACCAATCATCAGGGGGTACGTCTCCGGCCCGGTGACGCGGTACGTAGCGGATGTCCTCACCGGCTGCGACATTGCTGGCGGTGATGGACAGCAGCCACCGCTGGTAGTCCGAATGCGGCTCCGTCACCACGCGCACCCGGCTGACAGTGACACCGCGAGCGACGGTTTCACACATGAACTGGACCCAGGGACGTTCGGCGTAGTCACTTGGTGTCGGTTCGCCGTTCAGGAAGCGGCGCAACGGTTCGGATTCCGTAGCCGTGGCGTAAGCATCACGAACCTCGAGGTGGAACGCACTACGCTGGCACCTGCGAAACGGATCGTCGGCGGAGTCGCCTTGGAGTAGCTGCACCGTAGTACGTCCTCTCTCGCTTTGGCACCTCGCTGGCAGTCTCGTCTGCCGAGGACGTCCCCTGCGTGATGGGGTGGCAGGAGTCCGAGGTTGCAGTATCGGAGGACTCTGGGTCACTGCTGGTGGAGTGTCCATTGTGGACCATCTGGGGTGTCGGTCACGTCGATGCCGGCAGCGGCCAGTCGATCGCGTACTCGATCGGCGGCGGGCCAGTCTTCGGATGCGCGGGCTGAGGCGCGTTGTTCGAGTTGTGCGGCCACCAGCACGTTGAGTGCGTGGTGGGCGGCTGGAGTGTTTGCGTGGTGGTCCCAGTGCGGGTTCAGCGGGTCCAGTCCGAGGATGTCGAGCATTCCACGCACTTGCCCAGCGATCTCGGCGGCTGCGGCTGTGTCCTTTTCGGCGAGCGCCTTGTTGCCTTCGGTCACCAAGTTGTGGATCTCGGCGAGCGCTTTGGGCACGGCGAGATCGTTGTTCAATGCGGCGGCGAACGCATAGGTCCACTTGCCCGGTGACACGGCGCCTTCGGCATCGTCGACCTTGCGGACGAAGGCTTCCAGTCGCCGGTAAGCGGCGGCGGCATCGTCGAGTGCTTGCTCGGAGTATTCCAGCATCGACCGGTAGTGTGCACTGCCCAGGTAGTAGCGAAGTTCCACGGCCCGAACCTTTTTGAGCATGTTCGGCACGGACAGCACGTTGCCCAGTGACTTGGACATCTTTTCCCCGCCCAGGCTGACCCACCCGTTGTGCAACCAGTAGCGGGCGAAACCGTCACCGGCGGCGTGTGACTGGGCGGCTTCGTTCTCGTGATGCGGGAACAGCAGATCCATTCCGCCGCAGTGGATGTCGAACTCGGCACCGAGATAGGAGGTGGCCATCGCCGAGCATTCCACATGCCATCCTGGCCGGCCGGGTCCCCACGGCGACGGCCATGTGGGCTCGCCAGGCTTGTGTGCTTTCCAGAGGGTGAAATCCAGCGGGTCACGTTTGCCTTCGCCGAGGTTTTCGCCCTGCTGCAGGTCCTCGGGGTTGTGGCGTGCCAGTGCGCCGTACGCTGTGAAGCTGTGCACGTCGAAGTACACGTTGCCTTCGGAGGCATAGGCGTGGCCGGTGTCGATGAGCCGCTGCGTCAGCTCGATGATCTGGGTGATGTGCTCGGTCGCGCGGGGCTGCGCCGACGGCGGCAATATGCCGAGGGTGTCGTAGGCGTGGTCGAAAGCGCGTTCATAGGTGGCTGCCCATTCCCACCAGGGTCGGCCGGCCTCGGCGGCTTTGTCCAGGATCTTGTCGTTGATGTCGGTGACGTTGCGTACGAAGGCCACGTCGTGGTCGTTGGCCTGGAGCCAGCGCCGCAGCACGTCGAACGCCACGCCGCTGCGCACGTGTCCGATGTGTGGCTCGCCTTGCACGGTGGCGCCACATAGGTAGATCGACGCCCGACCGGGAATCAGGGGAGTGAATTCTCGCAGGCTCCGCGTGGCGGTGTCGAAGAGGTGCAGCGTCACGGGCGGCGATGCTACCGGTCGTGGTCCCGTTTCGGGACTTGCCATTCGGGGGGTCGTCATCCTGACGCGAGTTGTCGTGCCGGCCCGGAAGCCGGGCGGCCGTGATCACGGTCTGCCCACCACTGCCGTCCTTCCGGCGGAAGGGTGTGTACGGGGTCGTAGTAGGCGTACAACCGGCTCAAAGCCTCGGGGTCAGCGGCTTCCGACGCGGTGCGATAGTTCTTGGACCAGTACGATATTCCGCGCATCCGGTCGTAGTCGGCTGGTTGATGTACCCAGCGTTTGCCGACCATGGGCACATCGCAGACGATCCGTGGCGTTGCGAAGCCCGGGAGGTAACCCATGATGTCCAGTTGCAGGGCTTGAGCCTCGGATACCGAGATCCGCCAATGCTCGCTGAAAGGGATCATGTCGCACAGGTAGATGTAGTAGGGCATCACCGCGGCCTCGTCGAGCAGGGCGAAGCACAAGTCGAGCTGCGCGGTCGGACTGTCGTTCACCGACCGCAGCAGCACCGTCTGGTTGCGGATGTGGCGCAACCCCGCTTGCTGCAGGCGGCGGGCGGCAGCGCAGACACTCGGGGTGATTTGCTGAGCGACGTTGGCGTGGGTGTGCAGCGACAGCTGGACTCCGCGGTCGTGCGCGGTGCGGGCCAGTCGTGCGATTCCGGAGACCACTCGATCGTCGGCCCAGTGGTGGGGCAGCCCGATCAACGCCTTGCTCGCCAGCCGTATGTCGCGGATGGACTCTATTTCCAACAGTGCGCCGACGAACGCTTCGAGCCGCGGCCAAGGCATATTGGCCAGGTCTCCACCGGAGACCACGACATCACGCACGGCCGGCGTTGTCCGCAGGTAGGCGAGCATCGCGTCGAGTCGTGCTCGCGGGCCGAGTGTGAAAGCATTCTTGCCGATCTGCGGGGTGGAGTTGCCGACCAGGTCCATCCGGGTGCAGTGTCCGCAGTACTGTGGACAGGTGGAAACCGCCTCCACCAGAACTTTGTTGGGATAGCGGTGGGTCAGACCTTCTGTTGCCCACATATCGCGCTCGTGGAGCGAGTCTCTCCGAGCATAGGGATGGGAGGGGAAATCGGTGCATCGGTCGGAGAAGACGGGAAGCATATATCGGCGGACCGGATCGCGATAGAATGCGTCGGTGAGGCTTTCAGGGCCACGGACCGGAGCATCGCCAGCGATCGTATTGACCATATGGGGTGTTATCAGCATGGACATGGTCGCGCGCTCGCGTTGGTCGCGCTCCAGATCTGCGAAAAACACATCGCTCAGAAGATCGTCGGTGACATCGTGGAGTTGGCGGAGGTTCTTGACACAGTGAGCCCGCTGCCACTGCAGCGAGTTCCATTCCCGCTCGGTCGTCTTCCGCCAGCCCGGAAACCGGCGGTGATCGGGCTCATACGCGGTCTGCCGCCGGTATGAGTAGGGCTGTTCCAGATCGGGAGACATTGTCGTCCTCGTATCGATTGCACCAGTGATGGGTATGCCGGTCAGGAAACGTCAGCTATCCAATGCCCGGTTTGATGTCGGTGACCTGACTGAGCAGTCGCGCAGCTTCGTCGGCCCGTTCATTGATCGTGGTCATCAGGGAATCGACCCGGCCTGCGAGGAATCCGTCAGTTCCGATCAGTGCGGCCTCGGCGGTTTCCAAACCGCTGAACAAGCGTGCCGCGAAGCGATGGTTGGCTGTGTGCCGGTGGCCGGATGCGTCGAGGATCTTGTCGATCGAGACGGCGTGGTCGCGGGGGTGCCAGATGTACCGCTCGAGACGAAAACGCAGTTCGACAGGGCCGAGTTCCCACCATGCGGAACGGATTCCGAGTTCATTGTCGGTGATGCCGGAGAAGTCCTGTGTGTTGCGGAGATGAAGGCGCTCGTAGAGCGCCAGCAGCTCGTGCAGACTTTCGTGGCTGCCCGGCGGCTCTCCGTGCTGGGCAACCGTGTCCGTGGCCGGGACGACCTGAGGAGGAAGGCCCTTGCGGCCTCGATCCAACGCATGCAGGATCTGCGGCCGATATGCCCACCATTCGGCCATAACCATGTGTGCGAGGTTTTCGCGGATGGAACGCTCGGAACGTAGGGGCGTTTGGTCCAGCAATGCGTCAGGCACGCCGATGAACAGCGACTGGAATTCGCGATATGCGAATCGGTGCTGGCCCAGCAGGCGGTGCGTGTCGTTGAATCGCGGCCCGTGCCGTGCGCGTTCGCGTTCAGCGGTGACGGCGAAATTGCAGAGTTCTTGGTATGCCTGCAGGACGACTTCACGAAGGCAGTCCGAATACCACTGCCAGTCGCCGGTTCCGGGCTTGCCGATCCAGTCCTGCATGAGGACGTTGTCGGGCAATGTGGCGACTGTCTGGGCGAAACGTTCGACTGCGGCGGCGAGCGGAGAGGTCGTCACCTGGTGCTGATGATCCCATGTGGACTCGATGACACCGCCGTCCTGGGCGACCTTGCGCCAGCGGCTCACTTCCTCGACCGTGACGCGATCATCGGGATGGCGGGTGATCGCCTCATCGAAGAGCCCGATCGCCTTGCCGTATTTTTTGTTGCGTAGTGCTGCTTTGCCGCGTGCGACGAGGAACTGGGCTTTGAAGGCGTCCGGTGTCAGATGCCCGGGGGTGTCATGGAAGACGGTCTGATAGCCGACTGACAGACGGGTACGACGCGGTGCTCCATTCCATTCATGATGCCGGGTCTGATCGGGTGCGAGCAATTGGATAGTAGGTGACCAGATGTATATATGATTGTTGATGATATCGGTACTCGCCCGGTCCGGATCGGTGGTGACGACCCGGACCGGAAATGTGTATTCCATGACATCACGAGCGATATCGGGATCGGAATAGATGTTTCGATCATGGTTTACGCAGCCGGAGCATTCCGGCGAGTGCAGATCCAGTAGAACCGGTTTGTCTTCGACCTCGGATCGCCTGAGAAGTGCATGGAATTCGTGCTGGTCTGCCCACTGAACCTTCAACTTACTCATCTCCATTTAGATTTAGCAGGATTTTGCGGATCTTTATCTTGTGAAGTCGACGATGCGCAGGTGAGTCAGGCACCCAAGCTGTCCATGGAAACTGGAGACACAACAGGCCCGCGTCCGGCGGTTTACGTCCGAGAGCGCAGCACGAACCCCCGCACCGGATCATTCGAAGCGGGACAGCCTATAGGCGCGTGGTCGGCCGGTGTCATACCCACGTAGGGCATCCTCTAATTCACTCGCATGCGGCACCGGCCGGCATCGCTGCTTGCCATCGTTGGAGCCCGATTGCCCCGGTGGCGAATTCGTCGGTGCTGCTCACTACCCGGTCTTCGACCAGGTCGACGCCGAACGTGTCAGCGGATGCATCGGTGACGGCAGCGATCATCGCCTTGGCGGTCTCGGCGATGGCCTTCTTGTTATCGACCGGCGTCCAGCGACCAATCGCCGGCACTTCGATCAGCCACCGGCTGCCGCAGCAGTGAACCCGGACGAGATACTGGCTCAGCGACATACGCTCCCCTCGCTCCCGTTATGAGGGCAGCCCGGCACCAGGGAGTACCAAAGCCAATTGTGCTGTCCCGAGCAAGCTTTCACCTGGTGCCGAGCCACTATCTGCTGACGTTAGGGCGACCGGGCATCGCAGGGCCAGCATCTTGCTCGGTCTTGCTCGAATTCGGCCGAAACTTCGGTGAGTGAGCAAGTCGGCGATAGCATCGACCTACCGCGAATCAGCGGTGACACACCATCACACAGGGGGCTCGACCATGTACCACCTGACGTTTCTGGGCAAGGCCGGTTCACTCAACAAGGACTGCCCGACCGTGTACGCCACCGATCACGAGACATTCGTGATCCAGGGTTGGCAGACTGATCAACCCGATACCGTCGAAATCCCGCATGTACTACTGGGTTTCATCGAACAAGGCAGCTACCTCGGTGCCGTGCTCTCGGATACTGGCCGCGGTACCTTCACACTGTCCGGTCCGGTGATCACGGACCCCGAGGTACTCGGCAAGTTGGAGCTGGCCGAGGATGAGATGGCGATCGAAGTGCCAGCGCTAGAGAGGACGTTTTTCGGTGCAGCTGCTGCCCGGTGATGAGTGGATCGACCTGTTTCAGCGGTGCACAGGCGAGGCGTTCCACCTGGAGGTTAGGGACGCCTACGCCGTGCCCGCCGAATCCGAGCACTTTCAGCGGTTCCTCGACGGCGAGCCCGACGATTACGTCACCTTCCAGCAGCCGTGGCTGACCCTGATGCGGGAAGTCATGGACAACGGAGCCGCCGTGCGGCGCGTCCGAGTCGTGACCGTGCCGCACAGCGACTACCACCGCTGGGTACTGGTGGCAACGGCGCCGTCTGTTGAGGCTGGTGAAGATATCCGTTATCTACCACGACATTTGGCGGGCGAGGTGCCGCCCGATGACTGGTGGCTGTTCGATGACGAACTGCTCGCCTTCAACCTGGTCAATGAAAATGGCAAGCCAGCCGGCCTGGCCGTCACCACCGATCCGCAGCTTATCGATCACTGCCGCAGCGTGAAGCAGCGCCTGTGGGAGTTGGCCATTCCATACACTGACTACGCCGCGAGCGCCACCAAGCACACCGGACAGTGACGGACTCGGTTCAGCAGGCACGCGAAGCACTCGGCTTGCGGCTGAGGGAAATTCGGCGAGCCGCCGGGCTGAGCGGGCGTCAGCTCGCCAGCCTGGCCGGCTGGCACGAGTCCAAGGTATCGAAGATCGAGTACGGCAAAACCAAGCCGTCCGACGCCGATCTGCGGGCCTACTGCACCCACACCGGCACCGTCGACCAGCTGCCGGATCTGGCGGCAACCCTACACAGCATCGAGGCCGCCTACCTGGAATGGCGGCGCATCCTTGGCACCGGCACCAGGCGCGCCCAGAACGAAACGGTGAAGCTGGCGCAGCAGACGAAGCTGATGCGCATTTATCAGCCGATCATGATCCCCGGCATCCTGCAGACGGCCGACTACGCGGCAGCCACGCTGCGTAAAAGCATTGCGTTCTTCCACATTCCGGATGACCTGGAGCAAGGCGTCGCCAAACGGCTTGAACGACAGCAGGTGCTCTACCACGGCAGGCGCCAGCTCCGAATCATCATGGGGGAGCAGGCCCTGCACACCACGGTCGGAGACGACGATGTCATGGCCGGCCAATTGGATCGGCTCATTGCCGTGATTGGGTTGCCCCGCGTTCTGGTGGGCATCGTGCCTGCCGACGCCGAACTCACGATGGCCACAACCAACTTCGTTATGTACGACAACCGGATGGTTCTGGTCGAAGCGATTACCGCAGAGCTGACCATCACCCAGCCACGAGAAATCGCCCAGTACGCCGAGGTGTTCGACAGCCTCGCACGGCAGGCGGTGTTCGGCGACGCAGCACGCTCTCTGATCAACAAAGCCTCGGAACAGCGACGGTCACGATCCACAGATGAACCGTGACCGTCATCGTCGGAGGTCAGCTGCTGGCCACCAGCTCCAGAAACTCCCGCACTTCCGGCACCGCCCTGTGTGGACGAACGTCCTGTGCGATGCTCTGGATGGTGGCCCGCAGCCGTGTCGAGGTCATGCTGTTGATCTGATCGAAATGGTCGGTCAGGAGGTGGCAGCCTTTGGCGATGTCGCCACCCTGAATGTCGTTTTCGGCCAACTTGATACGCCAGCCCACGTTCTCTCGCGGCCATGACGCTGTGCCGTCGACCGCCTCTTGCAAGTAGCTCGTCGCGGTGCGGTGGTCGCCGATCCGCATGTACGACCAGCCGGTCATGCCGGCCAAGGCCACAGGCGGCAGATACACCCAGTCCGGGTCATGGCCGCGGCCGGATTCGTAGGCACGGTGCGCTCGGCTGATGGCGTTCACCATCGCGCTCTTATCGCCTGTCGCGCTGTGGGCGCCCGCCTCGTAGATCGCGCCCAGAGCGCGCAGCCTCGGTCCGCCGTCGCGGCGGGCAGCCGTCTGAGCGGCGTCGGCCAGATTGGCCCCGTCCCGCGGACGCGCCTCTTTGGTCGGCTTCGACGGCCCGAACCCACCCTGGAAGCTCTGCATGCTGGCATTGAGCAGGGCATGGGAGGCTGCGATGCCGTCGCCTGCGACAGTAGCCGTTTGCGCCGCCTCCGCGTAGTACCGCCGGGCCTGATCCAATCGGCCCGCATCGAAGTGCACCCATCCGGAAGCAGTCATCATCTCCGCAGCAGCGCTGGTCAGCTGGCGACCGACGGCCTCGCTGTAGCTGGCGGTTTTCAGTAGCTGCTCGACGTAGCGGACTTCATTGGCGGCCACCCGGCACAGCCGGTCACCGCCGACCAGCAGGTCGAGTTCGTGGATTTGGCTGGTACTGGCAGCAATTTCAGCAACGTCAGCGGCCCCGACCTGGACACTGCCCGTTGATGAGGTTGCTGTAGCTGCGTGTCCCGCGGCCCCGGCAGTCACGGCGGTTCCGGCCCCGAGAGCACTGGCTCGTAGGAAATTGCGACGATTCACGTCCGCCTCCTCGTCCGACTCCACTACCAGTATGGCAAGCGGGACGTGGAGCGCCTTGGCGATCCGGCGCAGGACCCGCACATCGTGGATGGCGGCTCCGTCGTGTTCCAGCTGGGAAATGACCGGCTGGGTGTAGCCGAGGATGGTTCCCAGCTCGGTTTGGGTCATGCCGAGCGATTTGCGAATCCGGCGGATGACCTCGCCGGTTGTCATATGCATGCTGCTGTCCCTGCTTCCGTATGAACGGGCATCTGCAAGATCGACCAAAACGCTCGGGACACGTTGCCAGGCAAAGAATTTCACCCTCGAACGGCACCTTATACGGTTTTCCGCATATTTTAGGGGTTTCGCGTATTTGCGCCGGTAAACGGCCTAAATGCCGCCTTACGGTCGGGGCCGCACCCGGCACCAAGGCGACGCCTGCTCCTCGGCAGGCGCACCGGTTGCCGGAGAGGCAGGCAAGCCGGTGGCGAGAGCCCTCGGTGCCGGGTGCATCCACGATGCCCCGCCGAAAGATCCGAGGTCACATCATGCACACCCTGTCCGTGCACCAGACGGTCGCTCTGACCGAACAGGAAACGCACTACGCGCCGGAGACTCCGTTCGGTGTCGACCGCGCCCATCTCATCGTGCAGTTCCATATTGCCTGCCGGGCAATCCGTTGCCCGCGTAAGGCTGCGGCGCTGCAGGTGCTGGCCGAGGCCGGCGCCGTGGTGCCGTCGACGACGCATCCGCGGTGAACCGTGGGTAACGTGGTGGCCCGGATGGCGATCGCGGACATTGAAGCGGGCCAACGGGTTCCGCCAGGTATGCTGCCCGCCACCCTACCCCGGTTACCCCGGCGCATTCGGCATATCCACATCGAGTCGGGTGCGCTTCGCTTGGACTTCCAGGCCAGCGCTGAGCAAGCCGAGAACGTGGCTGATGAACTGGCGCAGGGCTTTCCGGAGTTCGTTGTCACGGTCGATGATGAGGTGTGCCCGGATCTGCCGCCGTTACCGTGTGCAAATTTATGGGACTGAGCGGCCAGTGAGCGGCGTGCCTCCGCGCGGCTTGTTCGGCTGGATCCCGTCCGGTTGCTCCGGTTTCCGGACTGTGGATTCCTAATCTGGTGTTCCCCCAAGGAGTTTCGCTCTTTCGTTGTCCGTTGTTGCGCTTCGCGTTTCACACCTCCGTTTTCATATCTTCCCTACCGAAAGGATGCGTTATCTATGCCTGACGATCGCTCGGCCGCATCGTCCGAGTCACCGGCGCCGTCCATGCCATCCGAGCAATCCGATCGCCTTACCTACACCGTCTTCGATGGCTCCAGCCCGGATCATCCCCTTGCTTTCACGGTGCCGCCGGTGGAGGCGACGCCGGGTACGCCGTTGCCGGACTGCGCGCCGTTCTTGCGGGTCTGCGCCGGAGCCGAAGAACCGAGCACGGTCATGTTGCGTGGGGCACGGGAGTTCGTGGGGATTTGGCGGCATGTGTATGAGCAGCGACCAAAGGACATGAGCAAGCTCAATGAACAGCTGAGCTTGTACACCTGGTTCATCGATCGTGAAGCAGGCGGACACACCAAAGACGTTGCGTACCAGGACGATGCGCCGCTCAGCCCGTCATCGTACGGGCAATGGGTTGCTTGGCTCGTCTGGAAGTACGTCCTGTACGCGTTCCGGCAGCACGATCCGAAGCACGGTGATCGGGATGCGGCTGCACTGAGCTGGTGCATCGAGTCGTTCGATGAATTGGTGGGGGCGGTACGAGCGGGACGTTTGCGGTTGCCGCCGGAACAGGGGCTGGAGGGGGATGGGACGGAGTTTCCGCCACGGCGGGTGTGGCCGGAGAGCGGTGACGTCGGATGACATCGCCGGAGCCCGTGCACTTTCGGAACTTTGTCTACGCTGACAGCTGGCTGGCGGAGTTCCTGTGCCAGGCGTCTTTGATGGAGCTGACACCGCAACGGGCGGAGGAGCTGCGCGAGATCCATCGGTTCCATCATCCTGACGAGTGCATCGTGCATTTGGAGGCGGCGTATCTGCTTCTGATCGAGGACGACCTGTAGCTCCGGCATGGCATCGTGGCTTGTTGTCATCCTGTGGCCTGCGCCGGTGTTCTTCGCGGCGGTGGGGACTGCTGCTGGTGGCACTGGCTCTGTCCAACGACGCTCGGGCGAGGCTCGATACGGCGCGTGTGTACATGAGCGGGATTACGGAGGCGAGCGTCAGTCTGGGCCGTGGGCACGACGGCGAGCCTCCCGGCACGCATGGCCATCCAGTAGACCCCGTGGGATTCGTTGGCGGAGCCGCGCGGCTCGGCTAGCCGGAGGTCAGGGCATACGTCAGGTACGCACCCGCAACCAGTGGGGTCGTCGTAGCCGTCCGGCGATCTCGAGGACTTGCAGGGCGGCTTGTCGTTGCCTGCACTGCACGGTGTCGTTGTGGAGGTGGATTTGTAGTAGGCGGTGGGCTTGTTCGGTGGTGAGGGGGCCGGGATCGAATCCGCATTCGTCGTAGTAGGGATAGTGGTTGGGATCGTCGGAGCCGTTCTCGAATCGCATGGCGATCCGCACCGTGTCGTAGTCGACGTTCATCAGGCCACCGCCGCCGCGCCCGGGACCTCGAAGCCGGAGGAAATCGCGAATTCCGGGTGTGGGTTCAGGCTCAGCCGGTACATGACCCGCTCACCGGTGAAGGCCGTACGGCCGTGCAGCCAGCGATGATTGTGCAGGGCATAGCCCTGTCCGGGTTCGAGCGCGAACCGTACCGTGTGCCGCTCGATCGCCTCGTTGAGACCTGGTAGCCATCGAGTGAGGTCGGGTGAGAATTTCGCGAGGCCATCCGTGCGGTAGCGAACCCGGATACGGCCGCTGCGCGCGTGTTCGAACACCGACCCGAGATATCCGGCGGCACCACCGAAAAGCACTGTGCGAGAGCGTGACAACTCGTGCACGGCTTCGGGGCTGTGGGCTGCGAGGTCGGTGTAGACGCTGCGACCGTCGATAGCGATGCATTCGCCTCCGGAGCTGCTTTTGCGGCCGCAGAGCACTAGGAGGAGCGCAGGCGGGTCGATGACGCCGGATCGGTCGGTGTGCGGTGCCAGCGCTCCGGTTCCGAAGCCTTCGAACCCGATACGGCGGCCGACGTCGGCGCGATTCTCGAGCATTGTCACGCCGTCATCGTCACTGTCGCGGTGTGGCACTATCCGGCCCAGGGATGCGGCGAGCGTCACGAATTGTGCCCGGGTGCGGATGTGGTCGAACCGGGCGATTCCGTCGGTGGCGAGCCGGGAGGCAACGTGTGCCGCCCAATCTTGTTGCAGGTCAACGAACATGGTTTCACGGTGCGCTGTGCTCGTGACGGGCGTCCACTGACGGATCGTCACCGCACCGGGCGCTGACAGATTGTCATCGCCGAGACCGTCTCGCCGGGTGTCGTGGCTGCTAGCGTCGCGGGCATGACTGCCTCCGGTTACGTGCCGCACATGTACTCGATCTCGATCAAGGGCGTGGTCGTTCGTGACGGCCGGGTGCTGCTGTTGAGGAACGAGCGCGACGAGTGGGAGCTACCGGGCGGCCGGATCGAGCCGGACGAGACCCCGGAGGAATGCGTGGCTCGCGAGATCACCGAGGAAACGCAGTGGCCGGTCACGACCGGGCCGATTCTCGATTCGTGGATCTACTACATCAACGAAGCCGAAAAACACGTGTTCATCGTGACCTACGGCTGTTACCCGGATACCGACGCCGAGCCCGTACTGTCCCACGAACACAAAGAGGTCGGCCTGTTCGGTGAGGACGACATTGCCGGGCTGAACATGCCCGATGGTTACAAGCGATCGATCATGACGTGGTTCGCGCAACTGCGGGCAGGCGAGAACGTCTGAGAGCGGAAGGGCTGTGACATGAGCGACGGCCGGTGTCAGGCGTGCGGCGTCACCATCGGCCGCTACACTGCCGATCCGCTCTGTCCCACCTGCGCTGCCACAACCGACGAGGGGCACGCGGTCGCGATTGTTCCCGCGACACCGATCGCGTCGGCGGTGTGGCTGTGGGCTACACCCGAGGCAGGGACCGCCATCGCGACCCGCGACCTGCCGACCATTCTGCGCGCGTACCGGCGCATCAACGGCCTGAGCCAAATCGCGCTCGCCGAGCTGCTGGGTTACGACAAGTCGTACGTGTCGATGATCGAGACCAGCAAGCGCGCGATCACCGACGTGGCCAGCCGCCGCCATATCGCGGCCCGGCTCGGTCTCCCGGCTCACGTGCTCGGTGTCACGGGCACCGACGATGCCGAATACCGTGCGATGCTCCAATTCGGTGACAGCACAGTGCGACTCGCCGAAATCGCCCGCCAGGCCGGACATGCGGTCGAAGCAGTCAACGAACTATGGCCACTGGTGGCGCGGCTGGAAGCGCGTGCCGCCGAGGGGCACATGGAGCGGGACAGCCTCGTCCTGCTGGCACAGGCGCGTGTAGCGCTCGGGGTATCGCTGGGGACAGTGCTGCCCGAGGAACGGCTGTCGGCGGCAGCGAAATGGACCGGGCAGGCCGTCACCGTAGCGGCGAATCTCGATGACCCTATGTTCTACGCCCATGCGTTGCGGATGCACGGCAACGAACTCCGGAAGGCCGGGCACCCTGGCGCGGCCATCGCCCGGCTGGAGCAATCGTTGGAACTGTCGGCCGATCCGGCCGAACAGGGTGGTTCGCTGGCGTTCTTGTGCAGGGCCGCAGCTGAACTCGGCGACGCCGCCACATTCGACCGCGCTTTGGGCGACTACCGAAGACTGCTCGACTGCAACTTCGGAAGCGGACTGCTCTTTCGGCCGTTTACGTTACGGGAGATCGAGATTCGCGGATTGTTGAGTCTCGGCCGGCTGGGGGAGGCCCGTCGCCATATTCACGATCCGCCGGGTGAACCGGCTGCGCCGCAATGGCGCGTCATCGAACGAGTCACCAGCGGCGAAGTGCTGGCAGCGGTCGGTGAAACCGACACCGCCGCAGCAGCATTCACCGACGCCATGAAGTCGGCCGAGCATCACCGATTACCGCATCAGATACAGCGGGCAATCAGAGCATCAGCCAAGGCAGGCATGCGCGAACTGGCCGCGGAACATTCGGCAGCGCTCAATCGCATCCGGTCTCAACTGCCGGGAATGAGATGAGGCTCCCGCAAGATGGACAGGGCGTCAACGTTCACGCGGCATACTCCTCTGCTAACTCCAAAACGAGAGCACGGCTCTCAGTGTCACCCAGTGCCAGACGCTTGATGTCTGTGCACGCCCCACGAGACGAACTCGCCGCCACCCTCGACACCGCACCCACCGGACCCGACCCCGCCACCCTCACCGAAGTAGCCGACCACATCACCGACGTCATCACCTCCGGCACCGACCACGCCCGCAAGGCCCTGATTGAAACGCTCGTCGCCGAAGTCAAGATCACCGGACCCGGCCGCATCATCCCTGTGTTCCGCATCCCCCAAGCCCCGACCGACCCCCACGCCACAACCACCCCAGCAACGACCAAGGCCCCCGACCGGAGGAAAACCGCCGGTCAGGGCCTCAGAGAAAGGTGTTCGCGCAATGACAAACTTGGTGGAGCCAAGGGGACTCGAACCCCTGACCCTCACTCGGGGGCCGAGTGTGCAGCGCCGCGGGTGTCAGTCCCGGATCTTGCGGCCTACGAGGTGGAAGGCGCGGCTGAGTTGGCGGTAGGGGTCTCGCTGGGCGGCCTCGAGTTCGACTGCGGCCGTTGCCGATACCTGCTGCGTGTCGTTGGGGTCGAGTTCGGCTCCGCTGAATTCGAGCCAGTCGACGAACAGCCAGACGCCGTACCAGCGGATCGGCTCGACGCCATGGGCACGCAGTAGATCGCCGACCTCCTCCACTGTGTCGGCGCGGCCCCGTACGCCGAGTTCGCCGATCTCGTGCCGGGTGTCGAATGCCGCCAGGGCGTCGTCCCATCGGCGTTCCAGGGCCGGGCGGACCGCGGAGGCGTGGGCGTTGCCGGTCATGATCGAGACGAGGCCGCCGGGGGCGGCGCATCGGCAGAGCTGGTCGATCAGCGGGTGCGGATCCTCGAGGTAGCCGAGTACGCCGTGGCACAGGACGGCGCCGAAACGGCGGTTGTGCACCGCCTCGGCGGCGTTCTCACCGGTGGCTTCGAGGAGGGTGACCCGTTGGCGGGCTTCGTCGGACAGTTGTGGGAGCCGCTGCCGGGCCTTGTTCAGCATGGCCGGTGACGGGTCGAGCAGCGTCACTTCGTATCCGGCCCGGGCGAGCGGGAACGATTGGTGGCCTGCACCGCCGCCGACGTCGAGGACCGACGCCGGAGCGGGCGGAAGATGGTCCAGCAGTTGGTGATGCATGACGTAGGTGCGTACGTGGCCCTTCACCGAGGCGTAGGCCTCGTCCGCGAACCTATCGGCCAGATCGGCCCAGATGTCGTCGTCCACGGCACCCAGCCTACAAGTTAGTGGTTGGTAACCAGTAACATGATCGGTGTGGCTGTGCGCATGAGTGGATCGGAACGGCGTGTCCAGGTGCTGGGGATCGCCGCGGGCGAATTCGCGGATCACGGGTTGCACGGTGCGTCCGTCGAGGCGATCGCGCGCGAGGCGGGCATCACGCAGGCGTACGTGTTCCGGATGTTCGGGACCAAGAAGGCGCTGTTCCTGGAACTGGTCGGCGCGGCCTTCGACCGGCTCAGCGACGGCATGGCCGAAGCCGCCGAGGGTGCCGGAGATCTCGGCGCGCTGTCGCTGATGGGTGCGCGGTACTACGAATCGCTCTCGGACCGCACCGCACTTCTGTTGCAGCTCCAGGGTTTTGCCGCCTGCGGCGACGACGAGGTCCGAGATTTCGTGCGCACCCGCATGGCTCGCATGTGGGACACGGTGGCCGGCACGACCGGCCTGGACGCGGTGACGGTGAAATCGTTCCTCGCCTTCGGCATGCTGCTGAACAACGTGGCGGCCCTCGACATCGACGACCTGGACGAGCCGTGGGCGAAAGGCGTTCGCACACGCATCAACCCGGGCCTGTTCGAACACATCACCGCCGAAACCAACCGCTGAGATCGTCAGTTCTTTTCCGGCGGCGTGGGATTCACGTCCCATCCGCGGGAACGTTGACCGCGATCTCCCCGCCCAGTCGGTACCCCTCGGACAGCCGCAGGTTGTCGCCGCTCCAGAAACTGCCGGGATCATATCGATTCGGGCGCTTGCGCGGCAGCAGGCCCATCGCCTGATACGTCATCGCGACGATCTCGGCGCAGTAGGCGTTTTCCAGTCCGGCAGTATCGGATTCGCGCTTCTTCCGGCCTCTCGGGACCGGTACGCGTCCGAGAAACCACCGTCCCGTCAGCGCGCCGGTCGAGGGGAAGGGTATGCCGTCCAGCCGCGCCACCGTCCGCAGCGCCGCATCCTCCATGTCGCGGGTCACCGGGCGGTCGAGTTGGCGAATCCACGCCCGCTGCTCGTACTCCTGGGTCCAGCGCAGGACCGCGGCCCGCAGATCGTGCAGCTGAGCCCCGCGATGATGGCCGCCCGACCAGGCGTCCGGCAGTGTCCGGCCGAGTTCGGCGTGCCACATCAGCGGCGGCAGATCGTCGATGACCACCGCCATGCCGACGTGGTTGACCGGACTGTTGGTCAATCCCCGGATGGCCAGGTCGGCGCGGGAATGTCCGCGGAACAACCACAGATCACCTGTCCGGGTGAGGTCTACCGCTTCGTCGAAACCGGCACTCGACGGCGCTTCGCGTGGCACGCCCACTAGCCTAGGCCCATGCGTTGGTGGAAGGTGCTGGGCCTGGCGGGTGCCGCGGGTGTCGCGGCCACCGGAGTGATCATCGTGCGGGACGAACGCAAGCGCCGCGCGTACACCCCGGACCAGGTCCGCGAACGACTCCACGCGCGCCTCGACGATCAGCCCGACGGGACGGACCCGACAGCACCGGCAGACAAGCCCTGACCGATGGCCTCGGCCCGTGGAAGATGACCGCCGAGATCGGTGATCGCACGGCAGATCTCAGGGCCGATAGCCCTGACAAAGGTGAGGCAGCCGCGCCGTGCCGCATGATCGTTCCCCTGGTCGTGCGTCCCAGCGGTCGAGTGCCTCGGACCGTGTCCCCTCACCACTCCCGCAGGACCCGTTCGACCCGGCCGGGCTCGCCGATGCCGTGGCGGTGGCAGATCTCGATCGCCTCCTTCAGCTCCGGTGCCGGATCCTCGCCGCGCCGCTCGGTCAGCCGGGCCTGGCCGGCCTGCACGCGCGCGATCCACAGCGTGTCACCGAGATCCGCGAAGAGGGTGTGCGCGTGGGCGAGTGCGGCCGCGGCGGCCACGAAGTCGCCGCGGTCCCTGGCCAGTAAACCCAGCTGCCGCAGCGCCCGGCCGCGCGCGGGACGATCGCCGCGGGTGCGGAACACGATGTCCAGGGCGGCGTCGACGCGGTCCTGCGCCGGACCGTATCGCTCGCCGGCGCGGTCGAGATCGGCCAGGCTCAGCAGGCAGCGGGCGACCCAGCGGCGATCGTCGAGGGATTCGAAGAGGCGTTGCGCGCGTTCGATATCCGACGCGGCCCGCGACTCGTGGCCCGCCAAGCGGTGCGCGTCGCCCCGGTTGCGCAGGGTGACCGCGGTGCCGCGGCGGTCGCCGAGCCGATCGAACAGCGCCAGGGCCTGCTCGAAGGTCTCGAACGCGCGGCCGTCGGCGCCTTCGTTGCGGTGCACCACGGCGATCTGGCGCAGCGCCCGTGCCTGCCACCGCTGGTCGTCGAGATCGGTGAAGACGCCCAGGGCGTCCTCGAACATGCGCGTTGCCCGGTCGTTGTCCCACCGGTCGCGATGAACCTGCCCGAACCGCAGCAGGGTCCGGGCCTCGCCGAGGCGGTCGCCGAGTTCGCGATGGATCGCCAGGCTCTCCTCGAAACAGCGGGTGGCGTCGTCCCAGCGGGACAGTCCGCGGTCGGCGTCGCCGAGCCCGTTCAGCACCTTCGCGACCAGGCGCGGATTCCGCTCGCGGCGCGCTATCGGCAGCGCGGTGGAGAACGCGTCGACGGCCTCGTCGAGGCGACCCTGACAGCGGCGGGTGTCGCCCAGACTCCGCATCGCCGTGGCCCATTGACGGTCCTCGTCGAGGTGCCGGAACACCTCCGCGGCACCGGTCAGCATCGCGGCGGCGTCATCGAAGCGGCCCAGCCGACGGTGCAGCGTGCCCAGGCTGCGGAGGGCGGCGGCCTCGGTGTGTGCCTGCTCGGTGTGTGCCTGCTCGGTGTGTGCCTGCTCGGTGTGTGCCTGCCCGGTCGCGGCGGGGTGAGTGGCGCCGGCCGGGCCGACCAGCACCGGCAGTGTCGCGGCCAGTTGCCTGGTCCGGCTCCACAGCCCGAGGTCGTGCGCGAGTTCCACGGCCGCAAGGAGATTGCGCTGCTCGGCCGCCAGCCACCGGTGCGGATGCGCGCGGGCCAGGGCGGCCGGATTCGCCGCGCCGCCGAACGGTTGAGCCCCGTTCGCGCCGCCGAATGGACGAGCCATGTCCGCGCCGCCGAATGGATGAGCCCCGTCCGCGTCGATGGACGGATATGCCTTGTAGGCGTGGATGGACGGATATGCCTCGTCCGTGCCGCCGGACAGTGTGGCCGAGGCGACGCGCACGGCGCCGAGGTATTCGTCGACGAGCCGCCGCGCGGCTGCTCGGCGCACCTCGGGCGGATCGTCGGCGGCCGAGCATTCGCGGGCGAAATCGCGGACCAGGTCGTGCAGCCGGTACCGGGGCATACCGGTCGCGTCGGCGCCGGCGGGCTCCACGAGCTGCGCGTCGACCAGGCCCTCGAGCAGGTGTTCGGCGCGGTGCGGGTCGATATCGAGCAGGGCGGCGAGATTCCAGGCGGGGAAGCTGGAGGCGGTCAGCGCCAGCATCCGGAACGCCGCCCGCTCGCCCTCGTTGCGGCTGCGGTAGCCGAGTGCGAACGAGGCCCGCACCTCGAGATCGCCGGCGGTGAGCAGGTCCAGCCGGTGGCTCTCGTCGGTCAGGCGGTCGGCGAACCACGACACGCTCCAGCCCGGACGCGACAGCAGCCGTGCCCCGGCGATCCGCAGCGCCAGCGGCAGCGCGCCGCACAGGCGGACCACCTCGCGCACCGCACTGGATTCCGCTCGCGCGCGCCGGTATCCGATCAGTGTGGTCAGCAACTCGACGGCCTGGCCGTCGGGCAGGACGTCGAGCGTGCGGTGTGTGCCGGGCAGCGCGGCCAGCGGCGTGCGGCTGGTGGCGAGGACGGCGCAGCCGGCGGTTCCGGGCAGCAGCGGGCGCAGCTGGGTCTCGTCGGCGGCATTGTCCAGCACGACCAGCACCCGGCGGCCGGACAGGCGGGTGCGGTACATGCGCGCGCGTTCCTCGGTGTCGCCGGGGATCGCGGCGCTCTCGACACCGAGCTCACGCAGGAACCCGGCGAGGATCTCGCCGGCGTCGGCCGGATCGGCGTCGGTACCACGCAGATTCGCGTACAGCTGTCCCTCGTGGAACACGTCGCGGAGCCGATGGCCGACATGGACGGCCAGCGCCGTCTTGCCCACACCGGGTTTGCCGGACACGGCGGCGAGCGGTACGGCGGTGCCGGGCGTGCGGCCCAGCAGATCCACCAGCTCCGCGACCTGGTCGTCGCGGCCGGTGAAATCGCTGGTGTCGGGCGGGAGATGCCTCGGCGCCCGGCCCGCGCTGCGGTCCTGTGCCGGGGCGGCCGCGCGGGCGGGCGGGGCGTAGTCGGGTGCCCAGCCGAGATGCACGGGGTTGGTGCGGAACAGGCGCGACAGCAGGTCCTGATAGTCCCAGCTGGGCCGCGATCCCGCCTCCCATTCCATCCAGGAACGGGAGACGAGCCCGCGCGGCCCGAGGTTCTCGCGCCGGCACATGCGGTGGAACTCCTCCACCGCCTCGGCGACCGTCCAGCCGCGGGCGAGCCGGCTGGCCTTGATCATCGTGTGACCGCAGTGCACCGCGATCTCCTCGGCGACGGTGTGCAGCAGGTCGGCGGGCGGGTCGTCGGCGGGCAGTTTCTCGGCGCCGCCGGGCCGATGAACGAGGCTGTCTCGGATGCGTCTCGCGCACCCCGGGTCACACGAGCGAGACCCTTTGTCGCTCATCCGGCACTCATCGGCTCGTCGGCCCCCTGCCCTCTGCCCCTGCTGCCACTGCTCGGGCCCCCTGCCCTCTGCCACTGATCGCTCTACGGTAGCTCGATACCGGCCGCCGCGCCCGCCGAACGGGGACCCGGATGTGTCCGGACCGGTCGCGCATCGGCGCAAGATGAGAGCGCGTCTCGGTCGCCGGTGACCGCCGCATTCGCGCAGCGCTCCGACCACCGGCGGGGCGGCCGATCCGATCGCGGGCGCCGGGTGCGGCGGGCTCTCGTCTCGTCTGTGCCGTGCGCTCCCGATACCGTCTGTCGCGCAGCAGATTCAGGACACGTCAGGAGCAAGGAGGACCCAACGTCCACGCCCGATCCCACGCAGACGGGAGCACGCCCGCTTCGGCACGGATCGCCCGTCGATGCCGAGGGGCCCCGAGTTCCGCTGTACAGTCCCGAGTTCGCCGCCGATCCGCACCGCGTATACGGCGAGATGCGGCGGCGGTTCGGTGCGCTGGCGCCGGTCGAGCTGGCGCCCGGAGTTCCGGCGACGCTCGTGATCGGCTATCGCACGGCGGTGCGAATCCTGCACGACCCCGACCACTTTCCGGCCGACCCGCGCACCTGGCAGCAGAGCGTCCCGCCGGATTCGCCCGTGCTGCCGATGATGGAGTGGCACCCCGCCGCCCGCTACTGCACGGGTACGACGCACGCCCGCTATCGGGAGGCCTCCCAGGCGGCGATCGACGCGGTCGACCTGCATGCCCTGCATCTGACGATCGAGCAGATCGCCCTCTCGCTGATCAACGCCTTCTGCCAGGAGGGCGCCGCCGACCTGGTCGGCCAGTACGCGTTCCCGATCGCCTTCGAAGCCCTCAACTGGATGGTGGGATGTTCGCCGGAGATCGGGCAGCGGGTCGCGACCGGGATGGCCGCGCGGTTCGACACGGTCGGGGCGGCCCGCGGCATGGAGATGCTGAAAGAGGCGCTGCTGGAACTGGTTCGGCTCAAACGCGCGGAACCCGGCGCCGATATGACGTCGCAGCTCATCCATCACCCGGCCGCGCTCGACGATCACGAACTGCTCGCCCAGCTGATGAGTTTCTACGGCGCGGGCATCGAGGCGCAGCGCAATCTGATCACGAATACCGTGCGGCTGATGCTCACCGACGCCCGGTTCGGGGGCGACATGCTCAGCGGCAGCATGCCGACCCGCGACGCGCTCGACGAGGTCCTGTTCAGCGACCCGCCGATGGCGAACTTCTGCACGACGTATCCGCGCCAGCCGATCCTCATCGAGGACACCTGGCTGCCCGCGCACCAGCCGGTCGTGGTGAGCCTCGCCGGCTGCAACAACGACCCCGCGATCGCCGGCGGCGACCGCAGCGGAAACCGCTCGCACCTGGCCTGGAGCGCCGGCCCGCACGCCTGCCCGGCGAAATCCCCCGCCTACCTGGTGGTGCAGGACGCCATCGACCAGTTGCTCGACGTCCTGCCCGAGATGCGGCTGGCCGTGCCGCCGGAGGAGCTGGGCTGGCGGCCCGGGCCGTTCCACCGATCGCTCAGGGCGCTGCCGGTCGTCTTCGAGAAATGCCCGCCGGTCAACACCGATCCGCACGGGTTCTAGCCGTAGCGCCCGGGCCGCCCCGGCGACGCGGGATCAGCGGCAGCAGTCCGCGCCGGACGCGACGGCCCGTGCCCGCGCGGCGGGTTCGCAACAGGCGGAGTCGGCGGTGTCCCGGGTTCCGCCGGACGCATTGTCGCCGGCGGCCTCTCCGGGCGTGCCGCAGCATGCCTGTACCGCTTCGGCGTCCCCGAGTTCCGGTGCGGTGCCGAAGGATTCGCTGTCGGCGAGGACGGTGTACACCTCCCAGCGCTCCTCGTCGGCGCCGGTGACCCACACCTTGTCCTGGGTGGCGAAACAGCACGTGGTCGCGATCTGCTCCTCGGTGAACAGGCCCGCCTCGGACAGTCGCGCGATCTCGCCGTGCACCCGCTCGGAACTGTCGACCTCGACGCCGAGATGGTTGACGCTGCCGCCCTGGCCGGGATTCTCGATGAGCACCAGTTTGAGCGGTGGTTCGGCGAGGGCGAAGTTGGCGTAGCCGGGCTTGCGCTTGGCGGGCTCGGCGGCGAACAACGTCGAATAGAAAGTCACGGCCCGGTCGAGGTCGTCGACGTTGAGGGCCAGCTGGATTCGGGACATGGTGAAACTCCTTGCCGTCGTCCCGGCGCGGTTCCGGCCGGGATCCATTGATTTGACATATGTCGAAGAGTTGGTGTCGCCGAGTCTGCCCACCTTTTCGACATATGTCAATAATCCGGGTACTGTCGATCACATGCCCAAGGCGTTGCCCGTGATCGACATGTCGGCCCCCGTCTGCTGTGCCCCGGTGGCGGCCGGTCCGGTGGACGATGCCGCCGCCCTCGAGGTCGCCTTGCGCCTCAAGGCAATTGCCGACCCGGAGCGGGTGAAGCTGATGTCGCTCCTGCTGACGAGCGCCGACGGCGAGGAGAACAGCGGCGACCTCGCCGCGGCGGTCGGCCTGGCCGAATCGACGGTCAGCCACCACCTGTCCCAGCTGCGCAAGGCCGGCCTGGTCGATTCCGAACGCCGCGGCATGCACACCTACCATCGCGCCCGCCGAGACGCCCTCACCGCCCTCTGCGTAGTCCTCGACCCCAACTGCTGCCGCTGACCCCGCGGGTGTTGGCGGTCAGAACCGTTCCGCGACAGCGGCTACCAGGGATTCCGTCCAGCGCTCCAGGATCTTCTCGCCTTCGGCGGGGTCGGCCTGGGTCGGGTCGCCCAGGACTCCGTTGGGGCTCACGGCGGATACCCCGCGTTCGCGGAGTGCCGGCATGATCTCGGAGAGGGGGCGGGTGTTTCCGGGGGAGGCCGTGCTCAGGTCGATGCTGTCGTCGAGGCACAGCATGACCGAGGTTTCGGTGTGCCCGGCGTGGCTGTCGCCGGCGGAGCCGGTGGGGGACCAGATCAGGGGCGGGCGCTGTTCGGCGGTCAGGAGGCGCTGGGCGGAGCGCAGGGCCTGGAGATTTCCGCCGTGCCCGTTGACCAGGACGACGCCGGCGAAATCGTCGGCGGAGCGGACGAGTTCGACGAGGAGGAGTTCGAGCGCACGGTGACCGATCGACAGGGTGCCCGGGAAGCCGGCGTGCTCGCCGCTGGCGCCGTACGGAATCGCCGGTGCGACAACGATATCCGGGCATCGTTCGGCCAGCCGGCGGCACAGTTCGGCGGCGACGGCGGTGTCGGTGCGCAGGGGCAGATGCGGGCCGTGCTGTTCGGTGGCGCCGAGCGGTACGGCGAGTACCGTCCGGCCGATCCGGTCGGCGAACTCGGGTGATCGCAGGTCGCCGAGGTTCATCGTGCTGCTCGGCGGTGCGGGCCTACGGCGGGCAGTAGCGGCTCCGCGCTCCGATGGCGCAGGCAGCCGGCCCAGACGCCGGCTCCGTAGGCCAGGTCGTCGAGCAGGCGCAGCACCGTCCATCGCACACCGCCACGAATCAGGCCCGCCGCGGCGATCGGTGCGAACGACAGGGCCACGAATCGCCTTGTGCGGCGGTGCACGAGGGCCGGCGCCCACCACAGCGTGCGCACGGCGACGCCCAGCCGACCGGCGAACCGGAGCTGCGCGGTCGCCGCGACACCGGCGGCGTCCGGTAGCGGAATACCGCTGCGTCGCAACCGCATTGCGGACTGCCCACCGGCGACGGCCGCGGCGGCGAGCGCCAGGCCGGGTTTTCCGGCCGAGGCCAAGGCGCACTGGGCGAGGAAGGGCCGGGGGATCCGCGCACAGGCGAGCATGCCGGGATGGCGCACCGCCAGCGGTGCGGCCGAGGTGCCGTAGTCGAAGCGCTGCCGCAGCCACCCGCCGAGCGTCGGCCTGGTTTCGTGCCGGACGATCGAATCGGGTTGGTACCGAACGGAGAACCCGGCATCGATGAGCCGCCAGACCAGATCGACGTCCTCGCCGAAGCGGAGTCGTTCGTCGAAGCCGCCCACCGCCTCGAGCGCCTCGCGACGTATCACCAGCGCCGCACTGGGCACGTAGCGGACCTGCCCGTCGGGCCGGACGTCGG
The DNA here is from genome assembly GCF_000526215.1 of Nocardia sp. BMG51109. NCBI lineage: Bacteria > Bacillati > Actinomycetota > Actinomycetes > Mycobacteriales > Nocardiaceae > Nocardia > Nocardia sp. BMG51109. Next base: position 7,428,281 of record NZ_JAFQ01000004.1, on the reverse strand, counting down.
CGGGATCGCCACCCATATCCAGACTTCCGCGATCGGCCTCGTACCGCCCGATGACACCCCGGCCGGTCGACACGATGCGCGGTGCCACCGCCGCCACGCCGGAATCGCCGAACAACGGCAGGATGTTGTCGAGCCACCCGTCGTCGGGGACGGTATCCGAGTCGAGGAAGGCCACCAGCGCAGTCCCGGCCACCCGCCATCCGGTATTGCGGGCGGCCGCCGGTCCCCGCGAAACCTCATGACGGACAGAGCTTTCCGCTACGGGCACGGCCGACCCGTCGTCCACGACCACGCCCGCCCCCACCTCGTGCACCCGCGACAGCAGCCGCTCCAGTCCCGGCCGGTTGTCCTTCACGGGAACGACGACGGTCACGTCGCCCGGCCCGAACGAGCTACCCTCCGCCACCGGATGAGCGATCCCGGCCTCCACCATCCGCCGCAACAGCGCCCGCTCGGACCGATGTTCCCCGACCACCGCCCCCGCGGCCCATTCCCCGAGCCGCCGCGCCCCGGCACCACTCAACCGAACCACCCGCATCGGCGACCCACCGAGAACCACACGCCCATCATCGAATCGACGCACCCGCCGATCCAGCCGCACCCGAGTAGTCACGGCAGCCACCTCCCGGCTTGTACGAGAATGCCGGTGGGTCCGGCGGGCTCGGGGGCGCTCCGCCGGATGGTTCGGCGGAACCGGTGAGCAAGCCGGACCCGAGCAGTCACAGCAGCCTCCTCTCGGCTGGTACGAGAATGCCGCTGAACTCGGTGAACGCAGGGGCTCCCGGCCGGATGGCTCGGCGGAACCGGCGACGAACTGCACCCGAACAGTCACGGCAGCCACCGCCCGACCTGTACGACGAGGTCGGTGACCCCGGCGAACTCGGGCACACACGGCCCGGCGGTACCGCCGGTCGAGCCGCATCCGGGTCGTCATGGCAGCCATCTGCCGGCTTGTGCGACGCTGCCGGTGGACTCGGGCGCGCAGTCGGATGGCTCGGTGGAACCGGCGGTAGGGCGGTACCCGAGTCATACTGGGAACCAACAATAGTCGGCTTGCACGGCAGAGCTTGTGGCAGTCGAGCCGGCATGCGGCAGTGTCTACGGCCGTGACGTGTTGCCGTTGCGGCGCGGCGGTCGAGCGGTATGCCCGTCGCCGGACCGGCGTCGGCCGGTACGACAGTGCTGACGGCCATGGCGGTACCCGGGGGCGGCAGCTCCGAGTTTCGGCGCATCGGGCGATCGGATTGTCCGCGAGTCGTGATGGCAGAAGTTCGTGGGCGGTGTGCGCGACAGTGCCTGTGGCTGTGCAGGATTCCGGGCCCGCCGGTCCGGGGCTTCGGTGCCGCAAGGCGATCCACGAGCCTCTGCGTCGTCATGACAGGAACCCGCCGTCGGCCTGGACGACGGTGCCGGTCACGGCGGCGGATTCGGGGGAGCACAGCCAGGTTATGGCGGCCGCTACCTCCTCGGGTTCGAGAATGCGGTCCAGCAGTTGGTGTTCGGCGAATTCGTCGGCGTCGGCGAGGTCGTAGAGGCGGGCGGTTTCGGCCAGCAGGTCGGTACGGGTGGAACCCGGGGAGACCGCCGTGGCGGTGATTCCGGTGCCGCGCAGGTCGTGGGCCAGGCCCTTGATCAGGCCGACCACCGCGTGTTTGGCGGAGTTGTAGCCGGACAGGTGCCACATGCCGTGGTGTGCGGCGGCCGAGGCCACCCCGACGAAGCGGCCGGTGCGCGGTTCCGGCCGGCGCAGCATGACCGGGATCGCGGCGCGCGCGAGGTTGGCCATGCCGTGCACGCCGATATCGAACATCGGCGCCCAGTCGGCCGTGGTGGTCTCCCACAGCGGCCGGCCGCCGGTCATCACCGCGGCGGCCGCCACCGCGGCGTCCAGTCCGCCGAAGGTGTCATGGGCGAGAGCCACTGCCGCACCGAGGCTTTCGGCATCCCGGACGTCGGCGACGACATCGACGACCGCGCCGCCGTACGGTGCGGCGACCGATGTCAGTTGCGCCCGGGTGCCGAGCGGGTAGCCGAGGTCCGGGTCGTCGCGGCAGAGGTCGACGGCGACCACCCGCCATCCCGTGGCGGCGAGCCGGTGCACCGTGGCGGCGCCGATGCCGCGCGCCGCGCCGGTGACCACCGCGACCGGTCCGCCGTCCATTCACATGCCCCGGGTGAAACCGTCCGGCACCAGGACGTCCTCGGGCGTCAGATCGTGCACCGACGCGCGGCCCAGCCCGTAGAGGGCCGAGTCGATGCCCTGGCGCAGCACCTCCAGGACGTTGTGCACGCCGCGATCACCGGCGGCGGCCATACCCCACAGGTAGGGCCGGCCGATCATGACGGCCTTGGCGCCGAGCGCGAGCGCCTTGACCACGTCGCCGCCGCGTCGGACACCACCGTCGAGCAAAACCTCGATCTGGTCGCCGACCGCGCCCGCGACGCTGGGCAGCATGCGGATCGTGGCCGGGGTCGTATCGAGGTTGTTACCACCGTGATTGGATACCGAGAGGGCGGTGGCGCCGATATCGACGGCCCGCTTGGCGTCGTCGGGGCGGCCGATTCCCTTGAGCAGGAACGGCCCGTCCCACTGCTGCCGCAGCCAGGCCAGATCGTCCCAGGTGGGCGGCGGGGTGCCCATCCATTCGCCGTAGGCGCCGAAGAACGTCGGCCCCTGCTCGCCCCGGGGCACGAGGTTCGGGGTGGTCAGATCCGGCAGCTTCCCGGTGCGGGCGTAGCGCAGGAACCAGCCGGGCCGGAGCATGACCTGCGGCGCGAACTTCGCCGCGGTCTTCACATCGATGCGTTCGGGCAGCGCGGGGCTGCCCCAGTCGCGGGCGGTGGCGAAAACCCAGTCGAGCGTGACGATCAGGCCCTTCGCGCCGCCGGCGCGGGCCCGCTCCAGCCGGGCGAGCATGGCGTCCTTGTCGCCGAGCCAGTAGACCTGGAAGAAGGTCTTCTCGTTGGCGGCGACGACGTCCTCGATCGGCTTGGACCCGAACGACGACAACCCCAGCGCGGTGCCCGACATCGCCGCGCCGCGCGCCACCCCGACCTCGCCGTCCGGGTCGACGGCCTGCACGCCCGTGGGCGAGCAGATCACCGGCATCGAAAGCTCTTGCCCCAGAACGGTGGTCGACAGATCCCGGGTCGCGGGCAGATCGGCGATATGCGGCCGCAGCCCGAGTTCGGCGAAGGCGGCGGCATTGTCGTCGAGCGTCGCGCCGGCCTCCGATCCGGCCAGCAGGGCCAGATACACCGCCTTCGGGACGCGCTTCTTCGCACGCCGCTGTGCCTCGGCGACCGATTCGAACCAGTCACGTGTACTTGCCATGAGAATCCTTGTCGGGGAGGGGATCCGGTCAGCGCAGCCCGGCGAGCGGGCTGGTGTCGCAGGCGCGGTCCGGGGCGGTGGTGCGGCCGGGCGCCGCGGGCATGCCCAGCGCGACCGCGCGGCGCGGCGCGGTGCCGGATTTGCGGCTCGCCGCGGTGTCGGATTTGCGGCTCGCCGCGGTGGAGCGGGAGTGGTCCTTGTCCGGCTGGGGGCGGGCGCCGGCGGTGCTGAGCGCGAGTTCGCCGTTGCCGCGCACACATTCGGGGTCGGGACCGTCGAGGGGGAGGCCGGTGAAGAATTTCGCGGCCATGCAGCCACCCTGACAGGCGTCGTAGGCCGAGCAGGAGGCGCAGGCGCCGCCGGTCTGCGGCTGCCGCAGCCGGTCGAACAACTCCGATGCGCGCCAGACGGTTTCGAAGCCGCCGGTGTCACGCACGTTCCCGGCGAGGAACTCGTCGTGGATGGCGAACGGGCAGGCGTAGACGTCGCCGACCGGGTCGACCAGGCACACCACCCGCCCGGCGCCGCACAGGTTCAGCCCGGCCAGGGGAGTGGAGCCCAGCGCGTTGAGGTGGAAGAACGAGTCGCCGGTCAGCACGCCCTCGCCGTTGGCGACCAGCCAGTCGTAGATCGTCAGCTGCTGGTCGGTGGTCGGGTGCAGCTCGGACCAGACGTCGGCGCCGCGGCCGGACGGGCGCAGCCGGGTGATGCGCAGCTGCGCGCCGAAGCGGTCGGCGATGGCCTTGAACTCGTCGAGCTGATCGACGTTGTGCCGGGTCATCACGACCGAAATCTTGAAGTTCTCGAAGCCGGCGTCGGCGAGGTTCTGCATGGCGCGCATCGCGGTGTCGAACGAGCCGGGTCCGCGGACGGCGTCGTTCACCTCGGCGGTGGCGCCGTCGATGGAGATCTGCACGTCGACGTAGTCGGTGGCGGCCAGCTTGCGGGCCCGTTCGGGGGTGAGCCGGATTCCGTTGGTGGAGAACTTGACTCCGACGTGGTGGGCGACGGCGTAGTCGAGCAGCTCCCAGAAGTCGCTGCGGACGGTGGGTTCGCCGCCGCCGATGTTGACGTAGAAGACCTGCATGCGCTCGAGGTCGTCGATGAACGCCTTGCATTCCTCGGTCGACAGCTCGCGCGGGTCGCGGCGGCCCGACGAGGACAGGCAGTGCTCGCAGGCCAGGTTGCACGCGTAGGTGAGTTCCCAGGTCAGGCAGATCGGCGCGTCCAGGCCGTGTTTGAAGTGTTCGACGAGTTTCATCGGGGATCCTGTTCGTCGGTGCGCGGCTGGATGGTGCCGGCGTCGAGCAGGCCGGCCAGCGCGGTCAGGTAGCGGCCGTGTTGGTCGTCCGGCACCCCCGCGGCCGCCAGGGCGGCGGCCGCGTCGGGTTGGTTCTCCAGCTCTCGCACCACGGTCACCAGCTGCGGCGTCTTCAGAAACGACAGGCGGCGGGTGGTGAAGTCGTAGACCAGCGCCCCGAAGGGCTCCGGCCGTAGCGAGATCGAGGGCGCGAGCGCGTAGGAACCGGCCGGATCGAAGGCGTCAGTAGACACCGCACATGCCATCGATCGAGACCTCCTCGACGAGCAGGTCGTCCTCGACCAGCGCGGCGTCGTCGGAGACTACTGTCTGGCTGGTGACGGATTCGTTCATGATCGCTCCTCCGGGGTGTGATCGGGAAACAGGGTGTGAACGGCATCATAATGGCACTGGGTGACAAAAAGGAAGGGGTGACTTCCGGGCAATCGCCGGGCGTGCGCGGCCGGGCCGGTCGCAGGCCCTCGACCAGCCCCGTCGAGTTGGAGCGCGCCGCGTTCGAGCTGTTCGAGCGGGACGGGTTCGACGAGACCACCGTCGAGGGCATCGCCGCGGCGGTGGGCGTGAGCAAGCGGACGTTCTTCCGCTACTTCGAGTCGAAGAACGACGTCGTCTGGGGCAGCTTCACCGAGCAGTTGCAGGCCATGCGCGAGCTGTTCGCGCGGTGCCCGCCGGAGCAGCCGGTCATGGACGCCGTGCGCACCGTCGTGGTCGAGTTCAACCGCTTCGATCCCGCGCAGGTGCCGTGGCATCGCAAGCGGATGGAGCTGATCCTGAAAGTACCCGCGCTGCAAGCGCATTCGACATTGCGCTATCGGGAGTGGCGCGATGTGGTGGCCGAGTTCGCCGCCGCCCGGCTGGGCGTGGCGGCGAACGAGCTGCGCCCGCAGGTGATTTCGCACTGTGCGCTGGGCGTCGCCGTGGCCGGTTACGAACACTGGCTCGACCGCCCCGGCGAGGATCTGGCCGACGTACTCGACCGCGCGATGAGCGGCCTGAACTCGGGATTCGCGCTCTGAGCCACCGCGGCGGTTCGTGGTCGGGCCCGGGCGGTGGCGGGCGCCCGGCGTCGACCGGTATCGGAGCGTGGGTGCGGAAAGTGGTTAGCCTCGCTTGCTAATGTGCGCATTGTTCGAATAGAACGTAGACTGCCGCCATGAACAGTGGGGTGGCCCGGTGAGCGGAGCCAGGCCGGGGACGCGCCGGCGGCTCGGCGAGGTGCGCTCGGAGAAGCTGTCGGAACTCATCGCCCGCCAGGTGCTGCACGACATCGGCGATCAGCAGCTGCCGCCCGGGGCGCAACTGCCCGCGGAGAGCGCGATGTGCGAGCGGTTCAACGTCGGCAAGGCGTCGGTCCGCGAGGCCATGCGCATCCTGGAGATCAACGGCCTCATCTCGATCCGCACCGGCAGCGGCGGCGGGCCCGTCGTCGGCAGCACCGACGGCCGGGGCTACGGCAGCATGTCCACCCTGCACTTCCAATCCCTCGGCGCCACCCTGCGGGATCTGCTGAACGCCCGGGTGACGCTGGAGCCGACGCTGGCGGCCCAGGCCGCGGCCCGGCCGGGTCCCGAGGCGGGTGCGGCGCTGCGCGGCTTCCTGGGGAGTTCGCTCCAGGCCGGCTCCGGCACCGAGCATTCCGACTTCCATGCCGTGCTCTGCGCGGCCGGCGGCAATCCGATCCTCGCCCTGACCGCTCGGGCGCTGCGGGATATCTGGGCGGTCCGGATGGAGGCCGTGATGTTGCCGGAAGATCGGCGCGAGGGCGTCGGGCTCGACCGTCGGCGGATCACCGAGGCCGTCGAGAACCACGACGCCGGCGAGGCCGAGCGGCTGATGCGCGAGCATCTGGAGTCCTACCGCGACTACTGCGAACAGAATTGTCAGCAGGTCCTCGGCGACGTCGTCGAGTGGTGGTGACGTGCCGGGTTCGCGGGGTGACTAGGGGGTTCGGCCGGCGCTCGTCGGCCCCGGCGACGGCGGGCCGGGTAGGCTCGCGGTAGTTCGGCGGCACGCCGGAGCCGGCGGCTCGGGAACGCCGGTGTCCAGGGTTTGCGGGACCGTTGGGTTGCAGTAGTTTTCGAACGGATCGTCACGCGGTTGTGTCGTCGATCGGTGTCTTCGTTCACTCGGCAGATGTGTCGGTGTGCCAGGCTGGCATACCGGCCGTGCATTCGCGAGCGCCGATCGTCGGCAGGGCACGGCGCAGGGCGGACAGGTTCCGGGCGACTGGTGCGACCCCGGGCAACGACTATCGGAGCAGGACGGGCAGGCCGTGCGTGGCAATGGACAACTGGGACAACTCGATCGGGCGGGTCGCGCTGCGATCCGGCACCGTGCAGCGCGTGCCGCCGGCGATCGGGCCGCCGGTGGCCACTGAGCCGGCGGTGGTAGTGGGGTCGGCCGTGGTAGCGGGGTCGCCGGTGGTCGCCGAGCCGGAGGTGGTCGCCGAGTCGCCGGCGCACACCGGGCCGCCGGTGGTGCGCGGCAGCGAGTACGCGATGCTGATGCGCCGGGTGCGGCAGGCCGGACTGCTGGAGCGGCGGGTGCGCTACTACGTCTGGGTGGCCGGGTTCGCGGCGGCCGCCTGGCTGGCCGGGTGGGTGGCGTTCGTCCTGGTGGGCGACTCGTGGTGGCAGCTGGCGGTCGCCGTGGCGCTCGCGGTGGTCTTCCCGCAGTTCGCCTTTCTCGGCCACGATGCCGGGCATCGGCAGATCTTTCGCACCCGCCGGGCCAACCACCTGTTCGGGCTGATCGCCGGCAATCTCGCCATCGGGGTGAGCATCGGCTGGTGGACCAGCAATCACAACCGGCACCACGCCCACCCCAACACCGAGGACGCCGACCCCGACATCATGGGTGTGCTGGCGCATTCCGACGGCCGGGCCCGCGCCGGGCGGGGCCTGCGGCGGCTGATCTTCCGGTATCAGGCGTGGCTGTTCTTCCCGATGCTGCTGCTGGAGGGATGGAGCCTGCACGGCGCGAGCGCCAAGGCCGTGGCGTCCTGGGACATCCGGGATCGCTTCTGGGAGGGCGCGCTGCTGGGCGCCCACGCGCTCGGCTACCTGATCGTGGTGTTCGGGGTGCTGTCGCCGGTCAAGGCGGTGGTATTCATCGCCGTGCAGCAGGGCCTGTTCGGGCTCTACATGGGCTGTACCTTCGCACCCAACCACAAGGGGATGGCGGTGCTGACCCCCGGCGAGTCCGCCGATTTCCTGCGCCGGCAGGTGCTCACCTCCCGCAACGTGCGCGGCGGCCGGTTCACCGATATCGCGCTGGGCGGCTTGAACTATCAGATCGAACACCATCTGTTCCCGGCGATGCCGCGGCCCAGCCTGCGCCGGGCGCGGCCGCTGGTGGCGCGGTTCTGCGCCGAGCGGGGCGTGCCGTACTGCGAGACCGGCCTGCTGGATTCCTACTCCCAGGCGCTGCGTCACCTGAACGCCGTCGGCAAGGCCACCTGGCCGGCCGAGCCGGAGCCGGTGGCAGCCGGTGCGCCGAAACAACCTGGCGCATAACCGAAGACGACCTCCCTCGATCGGGTCGTAGCACCGCGACCGGCCATAGTCGTTCCGTCGCAGGCCGTTTCGTCGGCGTTCGATATACGGTGTCGGCGTCGGATATTCGGTACCGACGGTGGGCCTGCCGTCCGCGCAGTGCGGGACGGCATCCGTTCAGCGGCCCGGCCGCGCCGGCCGTGATCCCGCAGGAGCAACCGGTCGCGAACCGCCGGGCCGGTGTCGCCGGACTCGGCCGCCGCGTGCCGGGAAAGCGGTGGGGCGCCACCGGATTCCGTTTCGTCGGCGGATCGGCCCGGCTGCCGCCGACGACCGGTACTCTGGCGTCGGCCACGTCGCTCGTATGGCCGGTGAGCAGGGAGAACGCATTATTGCGTCTTCGGTCGATTCGCCCATTTCGGTGCACATGTGTTCACCGCCTCGGTAGGATGCTGCTACCGCGCGTCACAGACATTGCATGTGGGAAGGGAGTTCAGTGACGGTTACCGACTCGGTTCAGCAGCCGACAGCACTGCCGCGCCATCGGCCGGTCACCGCGGTGACGTCGGGCCACGCGCCGCGGCCCGCGAGTGCGGAGGCGACGAGCGATTCCGAGGGGAATGCCGGCGCGGCCGATACCGCGGTCGGCGTCGTTCGTTCGTGTATGGAGGTGGCGCTGGATGTCTTCCGCGGTGAGGATATCGCCGATCGCGTCGCGCGCCTGGAGGTGATCGCCCGGCACTGGGCCGATCGCGGCATCGGGCTGGACCGGCTGCAGCAGGCGGTGCACGAGGGATTCCGCCTGGGCGCCGATTCCGCCTACGTACATGCCGCGCCCGTCGACGTGGGCGCGGCGATGAGCGCGACCCGGCGGCAACTCGACGTCCTGGAGTCGATCCATGTCCGCCTGACCCGCGCCTACACGCGGCAGCTGCCCGCACCGTCGGATTCGCATCACGCCGCCACCCGCAACCTGGCCGTGGCCCTGCTGCGCGGTGAGCTCGCCGGGCCGATGGCGCGGCACTGCGGACTGGCGATCGCCGACGAATACCACGTCGTGGCGATGGCGCTGCCGGCGCCCACCGGCACCGTGCTGCGCGGACTCGACGCGGTGCGGAACACCACGGTGCACTGCATCGACGCCGCGCTGGCGCACCGGTACGGGCCGAACGCGCTGTCGCTGCTCGGCGCCGACGGCGGCACCCTGCTGCTGCCGGTCGACCTGGTCACCGGCGACGAACTCGGCCCGTTGGTGGCCGAGCTGTCGCAGGTCGCGCAGTGCCCGTTCGTCGCCGCCGCCCTGGCCGCCGCCCCGGCGGAGGTGTCGGTCGTCGCCCGGCAGGCGCACGAACTTCTCGATACGGCGGTGGTTCTGCACGTCGAGCCCGGTCTGTACCGGATGAACGATCTCGGTCTGCACTTCCAGCTCACCCGCCCGGGGCCCGGCCGCGACGCCCTGCGCGCCGTGCTGGCGCCGCTGGACGGCCACCCGGAACTGCTGCAGACCCTCGCCCGCCATCTCGCCAACAATCTGAACCGTCAGCGCACCGCCCGCGAGCTGCGGATCCACGTCAACACCCTGGATTACCGGCTCAAGCGGATCGGTCAGCTCACCGGCCGCGATCCGGCCGAGTCGGGGGGACTGTGGCAGCTGCGCTCCGCGCTCGTCGTCCGCCAGTTCACCGACGGACCCGCGATGGCGGCCCGTGGTCCGTTACTCGCTTCGCCGCTGCCATAGAAAGTCGGCCGGGCGGCGGTCCGTGCACGAACCACAACCCGGCCGACCCTTCTTCGTATCCGACATCGAAACTCCATCGGGGAGATCGACGGTATTCAGATTAGCGATAGCGCCGAGTTCAGCACACTGTGAGCTATCACATGAACTTTCTTTCCGCGTTTGTGCTCGGTGCGAAATCGGTTCGGGCGGTAGTGCGCTCGCGGTCGGTGCGTTCTTTCGATATATGGTGCTGAACAGGGTGTATGGCAGAGCTGCGGCGCACCGACTTCACATATGCAACAACATAATTCCTCGCATCCATATCCGAAAGCGCTGCCGAGTCGCCGCTATCCGCACGCAACCTCGGTGTGCTCCAAGCGCAATGCGATGATTCGCGGCGGCCGCGCTTCGATTCGAACGCCCCGGCGCGCGCCTTCGGGGGAGTTCCGCCGGGGCGCTCGGAATCATCCCGCGCGGAGAGTCGGATATCGGCGAGCGGCCGCTCGCACCGCGCTGCCGGACGGCGCGCCGGGTCACGGCCGGAACTCGATCGTGGCCGGATGGCCGGGCCGATCGGGAAGTTGGACAAGTGACCTTCTTCTCTGTCGGCCGGAGGGGGCCGGTGCTGGAATGGGGGGTCGAAGGGGGTCGGCCTGTTCCGCAAGTGCAGAGAGGAGGTTGACGTGGGTTCGTTCGATCCAGGGTCGGCCGGTGCGGGTCGTTCCGGCGGTCGTATCGGTCGTTCCGACGGTGGGCCCGGCGACGGCCGCGTGCCCCGCGCGGTGACGGATATCGGCCGCTCCGAGGCACTGCGGTTGGTGGCCGGCGCGCCGTTCGGGCGCGTGGTGTTCACCCGGGAGGCGCTGCCGGCCATTCGCACGGTCAACCACTACGTCGACGGCGGAGAGATCATCGTGCGCGCCCGGGTGACCGACGTGGTGCGCCCGGACCTCGCGGTGGTGGTCGCCTTCGAGGCCGACGACATCGATCCCGTCCGGCGGGTGGGCTGGTCGGTCGTCGTGACCGGCCTGGCCCGCCCCGTCACCGATCCCGGACGCCTGGCCCGGTACGCGCGGGTGCTGCGGGGGTGGGCCGATCCGGGCACCGACGGCGTGCTCGCGATCGAGCCGACGCTCGTCACGGGGATCCGGCTGGTCGAGCGCGCGGCTTTCGACACCGGACTCGCGTCCTGAGGCCGCCGGGCGGTCGGTGCGAACGTGACTGGGCAGTCAGCGCGAACGTGACTGTCCGCTACGGAGTTTCGAGGCGTAGACCGCGGCCTGTGTGCGACGCTCCATGCCCAGCTTGGTCAGCAGCCGCGAGACGTAGTTCTTCACGGTCTTCTCGGCGAGGAACATCCGCTCGGCGATCTGCCGGTTGGTCAGGCCCTCGCCCAGCAGGTCGAGCAGCTTGCGCTCCTGCTCGGTCAGCGTCGTCAGCGGGCCCTCCGGCTCGGTGCCACGCCGCAGCCGGTCCATCAGCGCCGCGGCGGCCCGATTGTCCAGCAGCGACCGGCCGGACCCGACGTCCTTGACCGCCTGGGCCAGCTCCATGCCCTTCACGTCCTTGACGACGTAGCCGCTGGCGCCGGCGAGGATCGCGTCGAGCATGGCCTGCTCGTCGGTGAACGAGGTGAGGATCAGGCAGCGCAGGTCGTCCAGGCTCGACAGCAGGTCGCGGCACAGTTCGATGCCGTTGCCGTCGGGCAGCCGGACGTCGAGCACGGCGACGTCGGGCCGCAGCGCCGGGATCCGGGCCAGTGCCTGCGAGACGGTGCCGGCCTCGCCGACCACGCTCAGCTCCGGATCCTCGGACAGCAGGTCGACCAGGCCGCGCCGGACGATTTCGTGGTCGTCGACCAGGAAAACTGTGATCATGGGTGGCATCCCTTCGAGGTGTTGCCGACGGTTCCACGATAGTTCGAAAATCGGCCGGTCATAGTGGCATTCCCCGCCGCCAGGCGCGCACGGCGGTGCGTACGGTGTCGGGGAGCGGCTCGGTGGTGTCGAGGATGTCGGCCTCGGGCCACGGCGCCCGGTCGGCGGCCATGGCCGTGGCGATCGCGGGGGTCGCCTCGGATTCGCCGCCCGATCGGGCCGCGATCCGTTCCGCCGTCACCGATTCTGGTGCGGTGCACTGCAATTCGATCAGGTCGGCGCCGGTGTCCGCGGCCAGCCGCGCGGCGCGGCGACGTTCGCCGGCGTCGGTCCAGCTGGCGTCGAGCACCACGGAGCGGCCGGCCTCGAGCAGCGTGCGGGCCTCGGCGCGCAGCACCGAGTACACCTGGGCGCGCGCGCCGGGGCGGTAGGCGCCGGCGCCGTAGGCCCCGCTCGGCCCGGTCAGCACGCCCTGTGCGCGCCGGATGCTCCGAATATGGTCGCTGGACAGCAGGATCGCGCCGGTCTCGTGGGCGAGCCGTTGCGCCACCGTGGATTTCCCGGTCCCGGGCAGGCCGCCGACCAGCGCCAGGCGGACGGCGCCGGCGTCCAGGTGGCGCAGCGCGAGATCGACGTGGCGGGTGGCGTGTTCGGCCGCCTCGGCGTCGCCCTGCTGGTGACGGATGCAGTCGACCTTGGCGCGTACCGTCGCCCGGTAGGCGATGTAGTGGTGGCGCAGCGATTCCGGGGCCGGATCGTCGGTGCCCGCCAGGTAGTCGTCGACGAGGGTGCCGGCGAGTTCGGGGTGTCCGCGGAACTCCAGATCCATGGCCAGGAAGGCGATGTCGTCGAGGCGGTCGACGTGCCGCAGTTCGTCGTCGAAGTCCAGGCAGTCCAGCACGCGGAAGCCGTCGGGCAGCACGAAGATGTCGCCGGCGCGCAGATCGCCGTGCCCGTCGACGATGCGGCCGGTGGCGATCCGCTTGTCGAACAACGGTTTCCGGCCGTCGAGATAGCGGTGCACCCGATCGTGCAGTCTGCCGACGAGGTCCGCCGTGATCGGCGGCTCGCTGAGCCCGCTCAGCAGCGAGGACCATCGCTCGCGCAGCGCCTCCACCGTCGCGTCGCGGTCGATGCCGGGGCCGCGGTCGGCGCCGTCGTGGAAGCGGGTGAGCAGGTGCACCAGATCCGGCAGGATGTGGCCGATGGCGCCGGGATCGGCGAGAGTCTTCGACAGCCGGGCGGCATCGGGCATCCGGCGCATGCAGAGCACCGGTTCGCCCGGGCCGCCGGCCGGGTCGGTGAGTTCGCCGACGCCGAGATAGACGTCCGGTGCCAGCCGCCGATTCAGCTCGAGTTCCCGCGCGCAGGCTCGCTCGCGGCGTTCGCGGGTGCCGAAGTCGAGAAAGTCGGTGACGACCGGCTTCTTCATCTTGTAGGCGCGGTCGCCGCACAGCAGCACCAGCGCCGAATGCGTCTCGTGCAGAACGGCGAAGGGCTCGTCGTGCGACATATCGTCAGTACACCGTCCGGGCTGCCGGGGCGCGGAGGGCCGAACGTCCTCGCGGCGTGGCCGGAAGTCCCGGGGCCCTGGCGCGCTGCCCTCGGCCCGATGAGGATCTGTCATATCTCGTCGAGTCCGATCGGGAGCGTGTGCATGCGGTGGTACGCCGACCACCTGCGCCGGTTGTATCGCGGCCGTCGGCCGAACCTGTCCGCCAGGCTACCGAATCACGCATCGACGCTGGTCTTCTCATGGGTGTGGCACCGCGCCGGGTGGCGGCGAGGCGAGCAGTCCGCTGCGGAGGAGTTGGGCGACGGCGTCATCCCAGCGGTGCAGCTGGGCGGGGGTGGTGAGCGGTTCGGGGAGGTGCCGGTCGAGCTGGCGGCGCAGGATCACGGTGCCGAGGACCAGGACGAGCGGCTGCAGGGTGGCCCAGGTCCGGTCGACCTCGGGCTGGAGTAGATCGTGCGCGGCGAGCTGGCTCCACTGATCGGTGCTGATCGAGACCAGGCCGTCGAAGATGGTGGCGGCCAGGGTGTCGTCCTCGACGAAGGCGCGGGCGAGATAGTCCACCACGTCGGGGTTGCCGGTCATGATCGAGGTGACCCGGTGGCCCAGTTCGCCCAGCGTGTCGGCGGGCGGTGCGGGCAGCGGCCGGGCGGCCACGGCGTCGGCGACGGTCCGCAGCACATCCTCGTTGACGGCGGCGACCAGCCCGTCCTTGGTGCCGAAATGGTGCTGCACCAGCCCGATCGACACGCCCGCGGCCGTCGCGACCGCACGCAGTGACGTCGCGGAGACACCTTCGGCCGCAAAGCATGTCAGCGCGGCCGTCCGGATGCGATCGATGGTCGAGGGGGCCGGTTGCGGCGGGCGGGGGAACGGCGATGTCTGGTCCACAGAGATCAACTGTAGACAATGTGCGCGTACCGTGAAACAATATGACCATATTGTAGTCGGCCCGGGGAGTGGGTGATGCACCATGGTCGCTGAAGATCATCGAGGTATCGACGATCATCGAGGTATCGACGGTGCGCTGCGGCGTGCGGCACCGGTGTTCGTGATCGGATTCGGGATTCGATGAAGGTCCTGGTACTCGGCGGCTACGGTGCGGTCGGTGGGCCGCTGGCCGACATGCTCCGGCGCGACGGCGCGGATGTCGTTGCGGCCGGGCGGGATCCGGATCGGGCCGATGAGGTGCTCGATCTCGGTGATGCCGCGCTGTCGGCCTATCAGGCGGCGCTGCGGGGGATCGACGTGGTGGTCAACGCCTCCGGTGCCGAGAACCCGCGGCTGGCCGGTCTGGCCGGCGAGTCGGGGTGTGCGTTCGTCGATGTCGGCGCCTCGGTCGGCTATCTCGACCGGCTACGGCAATTGCCTTCCCGGGCAGCGATTCTCGTCGATATCGGGCTGGCTCCGGGACTCACGAACCTGCTCGCGGTCGCGGTCCACACGGCGGCGCCGGGGCCGATCGATGTGGCGGTGCTGCTGGGGGCGGGCGAGCGGCACGGCGCCGCGGCCACCGAATGGTCGTATCTCCTGCTGGGCAGTCATTTTCGTGAGGACGGCCGGGTCGTCCGCAACTACACCCGGCCCGAGACCTTCGTGCTGCCGGGGCACCGGAGGCCGCGTCGGCTGTTCCGGCTGGACTTCTCCGATCAGCACACGCTGCGCCGCGAACTGGGTGTGCCGGTCCGTACGTACTTCGGGCTCGATTCCCGGGCGGCCACCGCGGCGCTGGCGGCGCTGACCTGGCTGCCCGGTGCGTCCAAAGCGCCACGCGGGCTGCACCTTCCGGGCAGCGACCGGTGGATCGTACTGGCCCGCGGGGACGACGGCACCACGCGCTGGGCGCACGGGCGGAATCAGTCCCGGGCCACCGCCGCCGTGGCCGCCGCGGCGACGGCGCGTGCGGTGCACGCGCCCCCGGGCGTGCACGCCCTGCACCACATCCTCGGTCTCGCCGACATTCCCGCCGAGTACGTCGAGATCGGCCGGGACGCACCGTGATCCGCGCGGCTCGAAATCACCGGCTGGGTTCCGGCAGTTGGCAATTCCCCAGATGCGGATTGACACCCATGTAGTTGAGCGGGCCCGCCAGGATCGTCAGGGAGATGTTGCCGAAGCTGGCGCAGGTGATCGGGCCGGAATCGAAATAGTGGCGCTGCGCCGCGGCGACGAATCCGACCACCAACCAGATCAGGAGAAGTACGCTTCCGGTCTTCATGGCTACCTCGAATCGTTACCGCTCAACAGACCGGCGGCGCTTGCGGATTCGTCATGGTCGTGCGGGAACCCGCGCGCGGCGCACCGTCTGCGGCGATTGTCCCATCGTTGCCGATCCGGCTCGCGGCAATCGGCCGATACCCGGCGCGCCTCAGTTGTTCGGCGCGGCGGATTTCCGGCGGTAGTGGCGGCTACGGTAGCCGAGGACGAGCGTGGCGAGGGCGGTGGAGATCAGGGTGCCGAGCAGGACACCGGCCTTGGCATGGTCGAGGGTGCCGGGGCTGTCCGGGTAGGACAGTTCGCTGATCAGCAGTGATACCGTGAAACCGATTCCGGCCAGCTGGGACATGCCGACGATGTCGGCCCACGACAGTCCGGGATCCAGCCTCGCCCGGGTCAGCCGCGTGGTCAGCCACGCGCCACCCAGCACGCCGAGGAATTTGCCGGCGACCAGCCCCACGATGACGCCGAGGGTGACCCGGTCGGAGAGCGCGCCACCGATCCCGGCGAAGCTCACCCCCGCGGCGAGCAGCGCGAAAACCGGCAGCGCCACGCCCATCGCCCACGGCCGCAACCGCCGCTCGGCCGCGCCGCTGGGGTCGACCGATTCGGGTGGGCGCGCGGTGGTGCGCATCAGGACGCCCATCGCGACGCCGGCGATGGTGGCGTGCATGCCCGCCGCGTGCACCAGCGCCCAGATCGTCACGGCCAGTGGGACATACACCACCGCGGCGGGCAGCCACCCCGGCAGGCCCCGGCCGTATTGCAGCCACGCGAACACCCCGAGCAGAACCCCCGCCGCCGACAGCGCCGCCATGTTCAGGCCGCTGGTGTAGAACACCCCGATCACGATGATGGCCACCACGTCGTCGACCACCGCCAACGTCAGCAGGATGGTCCGCAGCGCCGCCGGGATGTGGCGGCCGACCAGCGCCAGCACCGGCACCGCGAACGCGGCGTCGGTCGCCATCGGGATTCCCCAGCCCCGGACCGAGTCGTCGTGGCCGACCGTGAACGCCACGAACAGCAGCGCGGGCACCAGGGCACCGGTCAACGCCGCGACCATCGGGACGAGCGCTTGGCGCGGGTCCCGGAAGGCGCCGTGCGCGAACTCCTGCTTCAGTTCGTTGCCGACGATGAAGAAGAACAATGCCAGCAGGCCGTCGGCGGCCCAGGCGTGCAGCGGCAGGTCCAGCCCCGCCCAGGCCGGGCCGAGGGGCACGTCACGGATTCGCTCGTAGGTGGCCGCGGCCGGCGAGTTCGCCCAGACCGAAGCCGCCACCGCGGCCGTGACCAGCAGTGCCCCGGCCGTGCTGTCGCGCCGCAACACCGCCCCCAGGCGCGCCCACACGCCCGGCGGCCGCGCCCGGCCCCCGATCACCGAGACAGGATGCACAGTCACAGGCACACGCCCCACTTCCACAGGCCGGCCACACGCCCGGACAACCGTCGCGTGAACGCGGTTTCGGGCGATATCCGGACAGCCGAAATCGATAGAGTCGGAAGGGAATTCGCGGCGCCACCGAAGTCGGCGCCGGTCTCAGTGCCCCGGTGGGCAGCCCGCGATGCGGCCGTGCGCGCACGTGCCGAACGAGCTGAGCCAGCCGTTGGTGCCCGGATGCCGGTCGGCGTCCGGGGGCAGCGGCGGAATGCGTCGTAACAGCGCCGTCTCCCGCGCGCGCCACCTGTGCGCACACGAGGAGGGCTGCTCGGACATGTCCTCAGCCTACCGTTCGCCGGAGTGCGGGTTCCGCTCGGAGTCGATGGCGGCCGGAGCGGGTCGTGCGGCACCTACTGGCGTCGGCGAGTCCGTGAACGGCGTTTACGCTGCACACGCCGTTGTGTTCCGGCCCGAGGCGGCGATCCGGCGGTGGTGAGGTTTCCAAGAATTCGGCACCGTGCGAGAGGAGCGGGTGCGGTCACGCATAGCGTGAGTTCCGCTGGGGGACAGCGTAACCGAGAGGGTCGGGAGTTCGGCATGGGAAACTGTACCGGACGGAGAACGGGTGTTGTGACCGTGCTTGCCGCGCTGACGACGGCCGTGGTTGCCGGGGGTGTGGCGGGTGCCGAGGTCGGCACGCCACCGGGCGGCACGGGCCCCTCCGTGGCGGCCACCGACGAGGACTCCGCGGTGCCCGGGGACCGGTCGGCCGTGGCGGCCGACGGCGATTTCACCGCCGCGAACACGGGCAGTTCCGCATCCGGATCGCCGCATTACCGGACCGATGCGGGGATGCCGAAATCGGTGTGGCCGAACATGAGACAGCTGCGTATCTGCTCGTGACCGGCGGATCGGCCGCACCGCAGGTGCCCGGCCGAATGCGGCGTACAGGACCGGGTTCCCGCTCGCGGCACGGCTGCGCGACGGATTCTCGAGATCGCCGCCACCGACATCCCGGTCGGTGCGTCCGGGGTCAGCCGTCGGTTGTACTCGCGCCGGCCGATATCAGCGTCGCGGCGGGGCCGTGTGGTACCTGTGGGCGATGTGTCCGGCGCGGGCAGCCGGACAGAATGACGACCACGCCGGATGCGTGCCGATCACCGGGATCGGCCGTGCTTGCGGCCGGTGGGACCACGAACCCGAGACCCGATGCGCCGCAGAGGATTCGGCCGGCGATCGGGCCGTTGCCCGGGGGATGAGGAGGTGAGCGGACGTGCGATACGGTATTCGGCTCGGACGGGTGACGAGCATGTGGGCGGTTGCGGCGGTGGCGATGTCGATGCTGGTCGCCTGCGGTCCCGACGGGGACGGCGGACGTGCGGGCACCGGCGATCCGCTCCTGGTGCGGACGTCGTCGGGGGAGGTGCGGGGTCACGCCGACGGCGAGGCGCGCCGTTTTGCCGGAATCCCGTACGCCGCCGCGCCGACCGGTGAACGGCGGTGGGCCGCACCGCAACCGGCGGCGCCGTGGCCCGGCGTGCGCGACGCCGTCCGGCCGGGGCCGCCGTGCCCGCAGGGCGACGGCACCGGCAAGCCGCTGGCCGGAACGAGCGAGGACTGCCTGAATCTCGAGGTGACGGCGCCACGGTCGGAGGGGGCGAAGCCGGTGATGGTGTGGTTGCACGGCGGTGGCAACGACACCGGTCACGGATCCGAGTACGACCCGGCGCGGATGGCGGCGATCGGCGACGTGATCGTGGTGACGGTCGACTACCGGCTCGGGGCGCTGGGCTTCCTCGGCTATCCGGGCCTGCCCGGGTCGGGGAGCTTCGGCCTGCTGGACCAGCAGGCCGCCCTGCGATGGGTGCGCGACAACGCCGCGGCCTTCGGCGGCGACCCGGACAACGTCACCGTCTTCGGCCAGTCGGCGGGCGCGGTGGACGCCTGCGCGCAGCTGACCTCCCCGGGCGCCCGCGGCCTGTTCCACAAGGTGATCCTCCAGAGCGGCTCGTGCCACACGCTGATTCCCAGCGCGGGCGCCGGCGGGCGGATCCTCACCTCGGCCGACACCTTCTGGGCGCCGCTCGATGCCCGGGAGCGCCAGGGCGAAAGCCTTGCGGCGGAACTGCATTGCGCCGATCTCGCCTGCCTGCGGCGCATCCCGCCGGAGGACCTGGTGCGGGCGACGTCCCGGGCGGGGATCGCCGTCGGCACCCCGACCCTGCCCGTCGCCCCCGACCGGGCCGATGCGGCCCCGGTGCCCGTGCTGTCGGGCACCACTCGCGATGAATCGCGGCTGACCACCATGTACGCCGAGTTCACCACCGGACCCCTCACGCGCGAGCGGTACGAGCAGGTGCTGACGCAGGCGTTCGGTACGGCCGCGGACGAGGTGCGATCGCGATATCCGTTGCGCGACTACGACGATCAGCCGCGGCTGGCGTTCTCCGCGATCGACACCGACCGGGTCTTCGCCTGCCCGCAACTGGCCACCGGTCGCCGGCTCGCCGCCGGGTCGGCGGTGTACGCCTACGAATTCGCCGACCGCACCGCGCCGACCATGTCGCCGTTCCTGACCGATATGCCCGCCGGCGCGGCGCACGGTTCGGAGCTGGCGTACCTGTTCGGTGCGCGCTCCGGTGGGCCGTGGGGCCCCGGCTTCGCGCCGCAGCCGTTGTCCGCCGAACAGCGTGACCTGTCCGACGCGATGATTCGGGCCTGGACCGGATTCGCGCGCACCGGCCGCCCCGCCGAGACATGGCCCGCGTTCACGCCCGATCGGCCCCGGGCACACACCTTCGCTCTCGGCGCCGCCGACAGCACGGACGTGGCCACCGCCCATCACTGCGATCTCTGGGACGGCCTGGCGCGACGGTGAACCACCGGCGGTCCGGCCTACGGCGTCCTAGATCCGCTGCCATATCGAGGCGGGCACGCGGCCGTCGGGGCCGGCGGCGGGCGCGGTGAGGGTGAGTTCGTCGCCGCGCAGCCGCAGCCTGCGAACCTGTTGGGTGGCATTCCATTCCGGGATCGACGCGATTTCCACGTGGTGGACGACGTGGTCGGCGTGCCAGGTGTAGGTGCCGCTGTAGGCGAGGAACTCCCGGTGCGCGGAAACGGCCTCCACGCCGAATCCGGTGCCCGGTGGGAGCGGCGCCGAGGTGATGGCGTCGCGGCGGCCGACGGTGGCCGACATGTAGCCGTCCTCCGTGTAGATGAGGCGCCCGCGCGGGCGGGGGCCCATCGGCACGGCCAGTACGCCGCCGGTGTCGTCGTGCACGGCGAACGAGATCAGGCGCCAGACACCGGTGAACGGCGCCGCCACGGTATCCGCGGTATCGATGTCATGCGAAGTGAGTGAGTGATCGGAGCCGAAATGGCTTGTCATCGGACAGTCTCCTGTGCGGACCGGTCCGCCGATCGGGCGTATCCGGCGCAACCACGCGCCGTACAGATCCACCCTGACTTCGATGTCCGCGCCTCGTTGCGCATTGCTGGATGGTGCGTAGCCGACTGCGGACGAGCCGTCGGATGGGAATCGACGCTCTCCAGCGTACGTCGTACTCGGTCTCGGACGGAACAGTTTGTGATACTTCACCGGCGTCGATTCGGCGGCCCGGCCGGGACGGTGGACTACGGTCGGCCCGGGTGCGGCGGCCGCGGCCGGTGTGGGGGGAGGGTTGCCGAATGCGGCCGGTCGGCCGATAGTGATCGTCGACTCTCCAGGAAGGGCGTCCCGTGACCGACGATGATCTCAGCGACTTCCAGCGCGATACGTTCTCTCATGACGGCAAGACACGCACGATCTTCCGCCGGGGTTCCGGGCCGGCCGTGATCGTCATGGGGGAGTTCCCGGGCATTTCGCCGATGGTGTTCGACTTCGCCCGGCGGGTGGCGCGGACCGGGTGCACGGCGGTGGTGCCACACCTGTACGGCGCACCCGGGCGCGACCCGCGGCCGGCCGCGCACGGCGTCGCCGCCGCCGCGGCGAACATCGCCGTCCAAGGTGTGCCGATCTGTGTGAGCCGGGAGTTCCTGTTGCTCGCGACCGGTCGCACGTCACCGGTCGTGCAGTGGCTGCGGGCGCTGGCGGCGCACGAGCACGAACGGTGCGGCGGCCCGGGCGTCGGCGCCGTCGGCATGTGCTTCACCGGCGGGTTCGCGCTGGCGATGGCGGTGGACGACCGGTTGATCGCGCCGGTGCTGTCGCAACCGAGCCTGCCGATGCCGTTCACGCCGGCGCAGCGGCGTTCGGTCGGCGTCTCGCCGGCCGATATGGCCCGGATCGAGCAGCGCTGCGCGAATGGTCTCGCGGTGATGGGACTGCGATTCCGTGGCGACAAGCTCTCTCCCCCCGAACGATTCGAGTCCCTGCGCGACCAGCTCGGCGAGGCGTTCATCGCGATCGAACTCGACGACGCCGACGCGAACCCAGACAGCGTGATGAGCCCCCACTCGGTCCTGACCGAGCACCTCATCGACGAACCCGGCCAGCCCACCCACGCCGCCCTGCACCGAGTGCTGGATTTCCTGCACACCCGGCTCGCCGGGTCGCCGACCGGCCCGGAGACCGGGTAGGGCTCGCTGCGGCGTCGATCGGGCGGTTACGGCGGGACGATCAGCTCGCCACCGCGGCCCGATCGGAACGGATCCCGGCCGATCGACACGTCGGGCAAGCTCGTCGGGCCTGGCGGTTATGCCGATGGTGCGGGCTCGCGGTCGCGGTCGATCGCCGGCGGTGCGGCGTCGATATCCGAACCCGGCTGGGGGACAGCGGGTTCGGGGAGGGCAGTGGCCTTGCCGAAGAGGTGCTTCAGCCACCGCGGTGCCCACCAGTTGGCATCGCCGAGCAGCCGCATGGTCGCGGGGACGAGCAGCAGGCGCAGGATGGTGGCGTCGATGAACAGGGCCGTGACCATACCGAACGCGATGTACTGCATCATCACCAGTTCCGACAGCGCGAACGCGCCGGTGACCACGACCAGGATCAGGGCGGCCGCGGTGATGATCCGGCCGGTGTGCGCGACGCCGGCACGTACCGCCTCGGTGGTCGACGCGCCCGCCTGCCGCGCCTCGATGATGCGGGCGAGCAGGAACACCTCGTAGTCGGTCGACAGCCCGTAGATCACCGAGATGATCAGCACGAGCACCAGCGACATGATCGGCTGCGGCGTGAAGCCCAGCACGCCCGCGCCGTGACCCTCGACGAATATCCAGGTCAGCACGCCGATCGTGGAGCCGAGACCGAGCAGGTTGAGTACGGCGGCCTGCAGCGGTAACACCAGCGAGCCGAAGGTCAGGAACATCAGCACCGTCGTGATGAGGAAAACCAGCGCGACCATCAGCGGCATCCGGTCCAGCAGGGCGTCGACGCTGTCCTTCTCCACCGCGGGCTGGCCGCCGACCAGCAGCGTCGTACCGTTCGGCAGCGGCATCGACCGCAGGTGGTCGATGGTCGCGTCGGCGTCGGCGGACCGGGCGAGCACGGTGTTGGTGGTGAAGACGCTGGACTGCGCGGGCCGCTGCATCGGCTCCGGGAACGGCGCGGCCAGCCCGGGCGCCTGATTGGCCCGCTCCAGAACACCGCCGACGGTGCCCGGGTCGTAGGTGATCACGACCAGGTCGACCGGATCGATCTGGCGCAGCGGGAAGATCTCGTCGAAATGCTGCTGCGCCAGCCGGGTCGGGTGGTCCGGCGGCAGGAATTTCTCGCTGATGGTGCCGAAGGTGATGTGCTGCACCGGGGCGATCAGCAGCAGCAGCGCGGCGCAGACCGGAATGGCCACGGCGAGTGGACGTTTCATCGCCCCGCCCGCGATCCGGCCCCAGACGTTGTCCGGCATCGTGTTGGTGGGCCGGCGGAACCGGGCGAATCCCAGCCGGTCCACGCGGTGGCCGAGCACCGCCAGCATCGCGGGTAGCAGTGTGACCGCGGTGGCCGCGGCCAGCGATACGGTGATCATGGAACCGTAGGCGAACGATCGCAGAAAGCCCTGCGGGAACAGCACGATGGCGCCGCCGGCCGCGACCACGATGGTCGCGGAGAAGATCACCGTGCGCCCGGCTGTGGAGGCCGCCCGCCGGGCCGCCGCGGGACCGTCGTGGCCGTCGGCGAGTTCCTCGCGGAAGCGGCTGACGATGAACAGCCCGTAGTCGATGGCCAGCCCCAGGCCGATCATCGAAACCACCGGGGAGACGAACGAATTCACCTCGGTGTACAGGGTCAGCGCCCGGATGATCCCCCAGGCGCCGAGCACGGTCAGACCGCCGACGATCAACGGCAGGCCCGCCGCGATCACGCCGCCGAACAGGAAGAACAGCAGCACCGCCACGGCCGGGATGGCGAACAGCTCCATCCGCTGCTGATCGTGCGCCATGGTGTCGTTGAGCGCGCTCGCGACGGGCTGCCCACCGGCGACCTCCGATTCGACGCCCGGAATGTCGAAGGCGTGCGAGACGGTGCGGTAGTTGCGCAATCGCGAGGTGTCGTCGCCGCCGTTGATCGCGATCGAGGCGAACGCGTGCTCGCGATCGGCGGAGCCGAACAGTTCGGGCAGCGCCATGCCGGTCTCGGTCGGCCAGTACGCGCCGTTGATGCGGGCGATCTCGTTCGGGAAGCGCTGCGGCAGGCTGTTCAGGTTGTCGGCGACTGCCCGGGAGAATGCCGGATCGTCGATCGTCGCCCCCGCGGGCGCGTGGTACAGCACCACTACGTCGGCGCTGTGATCGTGCCCGAACACCTCGTTCTTCACCTGCGCCGCGTGCGCCGACTCCGATCCGGGATCGTCCCACCCGGAGGAGCTCAGGCGATCACCCAGCCCCAGCCCGTACAGGCCGAGCGCGAGTAATCCGATTACCACCACGCCGATGACCGTGAACCGGCGCCGCACCACGGCATCGGCCCAGTGTGTGAACTCGGCGGACAATCGTCGGCTCCCAACTGTTCGAGGTATCGGCCGGCCGCCAGAGAATTCCGGTCCCGCCGAACGTCCGGTCCCGCTGTGTGATTGCACTGGGAAGTTATTGCCGGGGGCATCGTCGGTGCGAATGCGTGCGAGGACCGGGCCGGACCTTATCAGCGAGATCCCCGGGTATTTGCGGTATTTTCCGAGAATTCCGATCCGGCACAATCGGGGCGGTGTTATGTTGTGAATTCATCCGAAGCTCAGTGCGATTGCGGCCGTCGGTAGCGGAACAGCGCACCATGCCCTAACACCGAATCAGCCATTCAGAGCTGCGATTAGGTCATCTCACAGCCGCGCTGGACCGAGTCCGTGAAAGACACAGAAATGCCGTAGGGGTCGGGTCGGCGTCGCCCCGTGTCGTCCATGCTTGGCCCGATCGGTCAACGATGTATTGACCTCTGTCCGGCATGGTCCGGCACGTCGCTCGGGGTAGAGCGACACATACCGAACACCCGACCGCGGGAGGACACGCGTGTCAGATATTGCAATTGTCGGTATCGGCTGTCGATTCGCGGGGGGAATCGACTCACCCGACACCTTCTGGGACTTCGTCGTCGACAAGCGGGACGGTGTGGTCGAGGTTCCGGCGAACCGGTGGGACTACCGGCGCTACTACGACCCCGAACCGCGCACGCCCGGCCGCGCCTACACGAAGCACGGCGCGTTCATGACGGTCGACCCGTGGGAGTTCGACCCGGACTTCTTCGGCATCTCGCCGCGCGAGGCCACGGTGCTGGATCCGCAGCAGCGCCTGATGCTGGAGGTTACCTGGGAGGCCCTCGACGACGCCGGGATGGCCGGGCGTGCCGCCGGGGGGTCGGTAGGCGTCTACGTCGGCGGATTCGTGGTCGACCAGTCGGTCATCGGCGTGGTCGGGCCCGCCCTGTTCCACACCGATATGCACACCCCGGCGAGCGCGTCGTACACGATGCTGTCGAACCGGATCTCCTACGCGCTCAACCTGATCGGGCCGGCGCTGACCGTCGACACGGCGTGCTCGTCGTCGCTGGTGGCGTTCCATCTGGCCTGCCAGGCGATCGAGAACGGCGACTGCGAGGTGGCGCTGGCGGGCGGCGTGAACGTCATGCTGCAGCCCGAGACGTTCGTGCTGATGTGCAAGGGCGGCTTCCTGGCCACCGACGGCCGCTGCAAATCCTTCGACGCCAGTGCCGACGGTTACGGCCGTGGCGAGGGCGCCGGCATGGTGGCGCTGAAGAAGGTCGAGGATGCGGTGCGCGACGGCGACCGCATCTACGCCGTGGTCAAGGCCACCGGCTCCAACCAGGACGGCCGCACCACTGCGATCACCGTGCCGAACGTCGACTCGCAGGAGTCGCTGGCGCGTGCCACCTGCCTGCGGTCCGGCCTGGCCCCGCACGAGATCACCTATCTGGAGGCGCACGGCACCGGCACGCTGGTCGGCGACCCGGTCGAACTGCGGGCGCTGGGAAGGGTTTTCGGCGCACCGGCCGGCCGCGACGAGGCCATCGGTGTCGGCTCGGTGAAGGCGACCATCGGCCACACCGAGGCGGCCGCGGGCATCGCCAGCGTGATCAAGTCGGCGCTGGCGATCCGGCATCGCACCATTCCGCCGCAGGGCTGGCTGGAGAAGCCGAACCCGGACATCCCGTTCGACGAGTTGGGCCTGCGCGTCCAGCTGGAGGCCGAACCGGTGGCGCCGGGCGCGGACCCGATGTCCATCGCGGTCAACGGATTCGGCTACGGCGGCACCAACGCGCACGCGATCCTGCAGGAGTACCGCGGTGAGCCGGCGGCGCCGGCGCCGACCGGGCGGCACCACGGGATCCTGCCCATCTCGGCCCGCAGCACCGGCGCGGCCCGGGCACTGGCGGGCCGCTTCGCCGACCTGATCTCCGGCGGCACCGATCCGGGCCATCTGGCCGAGGCGGCCTGGACCCGGTTGGCGCACCATCACTTCCGCACCGGCGTGCTGGTCGGCGACAGCACCGAGGACCTGATCCGGGACCTGCGCGAGTATGCGGCGGGGGAGGGGCGCGAGGCGGCGCGCACGATCATCTCGCGCGCCGCCGAGCCGGTGTTCGTATTCTCCGGGATGGGCCCGCAGCACTGGCGGATGGGTCGCGAACTGCTGTCCGCGGGTGGCGTTTTCGCCGAGACCGCGGAGCAGATCGACAAGGAGTTCCGGGACCTGTCGGGCTGGTCGATCATCGAGGAGCTGCAACGCCCGGAGGAGGAGTCGCGGGTCGGCCGCACCGAGATCGCGCAGCCGGCCAACTTCCTGGTCCAGGTGGGGCTCGTGCGGGAGCTGGCGCAGTACGGTATCGAGCCCGCCGCCATCGTCGGCCACAGCGTCGGCGAGGTGTCGGCGGCGTACGTCGGCGGCATGCTGTCGCTGCGCGACGCCGTGCAGGTGGCCTACCACCGGGCCCGGCTACAGGCGACCACGGCCGGTACGGGCGGCATGCTCGCGGTCGGCCTGTCCCCGGAGCAGGCGAACGAACTCGTCGGCGACGACCCCCGCGTGGACATCGCCGCGATGAACAGCGCGAGCGCGCTGACCCTCGCCGGTGACGAGGACCGCCTGGACGAGATCGCCGAAAAGCTCACGGAGGACGGTGTTTTCGCCCGCCGCCTGCGGGTGGAGGTGCCCTATCACAGCCGCCTGATGGATCCGATCCTGGCCGAGCTGCGCGAGGTGCTGGCGGATCTGACCCCGCGGCAGCCGGCCGTGACGATGTACTCCTCGGTCACCGGCGGGCTGGTCACCGAGGGCGACTGGGACGCCGACTACTGGTGCGCGAACGTCCGTCAGCCGGTGCGGTTCGGCGCCGCGATCACCGAGATGATCGCCGCCGGCAGCCGCGTCTTCCTGGAGGTCGGCCCGCATCCGGTGCTGTCGGGCAACATCCGCGAGACGATGCTCGGCGCGGACGTCAGCGGCACCACGGTGGGAACGCTGAACCGCGAGGAGGCCGACGCGGATGCCCTCCGCCGCGCGCTGATCGGCCTGCACGCCGCCGGAGTCCTCGACCGGGAGCGGCTGTTCCCGGCCGACGGACCGGCCACGCCGCATCTGCGGCTGCCCCGCTACCCGTGGCAGCGCACCCGGCTGCACGCGCCGCTGCCGCTGTTCGAGCAGGCGCGGCTGGGCACCCCCGACGGCTACGCCATGCTCGGCGACCCGGATATCGAGGGACGGCCGGACTACCTGCTGCAGGTCGGCTCCGAGGTGCTGCCCTGGCTGGACGACCACGTGGTCAACGGGATCCGGATCATGCCCGGCGCGGCGTATCTCGATGCCGCGCTCAGTGCCACCGCGACGCGGATCGGCTCGAAGCGGGTCGGGGTGGAGGACGTCCGGTTCGTGGCGCCGCTGATCATGGGCTCGCCCGATGTGCCGCTGATGTCGCTGACCCTGGAGGAGGCGAGCAACCGCTTCCAGATCCGCTCGCGCAGCGCGACCGGTACGGCGTGGACGGTGCACGCCCACGGCCGCACGCTCACCGGCAGCTACGAGGAGTCGACGGCCGAGGTCCCGTCGATCGATGTCGGCGTCGACGTCGACCCGGAGATGTTCTACTCCGGCCTGCACGCCGCGGGCCTGCAGTACGGCCCGTCGTTCCGGCGGGTGACCCGGGTACGGGTCGGCGAGGACACGGTGGTGGCGACGGTCGACGGCAGCATCGCCGCCGGATCGCGGCACCTGGCGCATCCGGCGGTCGTGGACGCGGCGATGCAGAGCGCCGCCATGCTTTTCGCCGACGAGCGGATCAACGAGGGCGTCCTCGTTCCCGTCGGGGTGGCGGCGGTGCGGCTGCTCGGCGAGCTGCCCGAGGAGGTCACCGTCGTCGCGCGCAAGCACCCGACGATGCGGCTGCGCGCCGACGTGGACCTGCTCGACGGCGAACACCACCTGGTGATGCGGCTGACCGGCCTGCAGATCGGCGCGCTGAAGCCGGGCGACGATCCGCTGCACCGGATGTCGGACTTCTACTACAGCGACACGATGGAGGAACGCGACCCCGTCGACCCGGCCGCACTGGCGGATACGCCGCCGGCCACCACACTCGTCGTGGCGCTCGGAAACAGCGGCCGCGCAGACGAACTCGCGGCGGCGATCACCGGATCGCGGCAGGTTCTCGCCGACCCGTCCGACGAGGAGCTGGAGAAGGAACTGGTCGCGAACCTCGAGGCCGTGCGGGCGACCGAACCGCAGCGCCTGCACGTCTGCGTGGTCGCCGGCACCGCGAACGAGGATATGGCGAACCTCTGGACGCTCAAGCGGATCGCGGTCGCCCTGGAGGAATTCGTCACCCCGGAAACGGCGGCCGAGTCCCCGCAGTCGGTCTTCGGCGACGGCTCCGTGCACGCCACGCTGGTGACCGAGCGGGCATTCGTGTTGCCGGACACCACGATCGCGCCGAACACCGAACAGTCCGCGCTGGCCGGCGCGCGCCGGGTGCTGCTCAACGAGCAGACGTCGCTGCGGTGGCGGCTGATCGACGTGGAACCCGACACCCCGATCGCCGAGATCGTCACGGAAATGGCCGTACCGGGCGCGTTCGCCTACGACAACGCCGACGAGGTGCTGTTGCGCGACGGCAAGCGCTGGGCGCCGGTGGTGACCAGGCCGCTGCCCGAGCGCCTCGAGGCCCACGACACCGATCACCCGCTGACCGATCCGGAGGCCAACTTCGCCCTGGAACTGCCCCGGACCCGCCTGCTGCAGGCGCTGGCCTGGCGGGAGTGCGAGCGCCCGGAACCCGGGCCCGAGCAGGTCGAGGTGCGGATGCAGGTCATCGGACTGAACTACAAGGACCCGCTGAAGGTCATCGGCCTGCTCGGTGAACGAGAGCTGGCGCCCACCTATTTCGGCACGGTCCCCGGGATGGAGGGCGTCGGCACCGTCGTCCGGGTCGGTTCCGGCATCGACCATGTCAAGGCGGGCGATCTGGTTGCCGTAGCCGCCAAGGGCATGATGCGGCGTTACGCCCTCATCGACCGCGAACTGGCGATTCCGCTGCCGCCCGACGCCGACCCGGCGTACTGCACCAGCACCATCGCCTTCGGCACCGCCGAATACGCCCTCAACGACCTGGCACACCTGGAGCCGGGGGAGACCGTGCTGATCCACGGTGCGGCGGGCGGCGTCGGCACCGCGGCGATCCAGGTCGCCAAGGCGGCGGGCGCGCGCATCATCGGCACGGCCAGCACCGAGGAGCGGCGTGCCCACGTGCTGTCGCTGGGTGCCGACCACGCGGTGAACTCGCGCTCGCTGAACTTCGTCGACGAGGTGCTGGCGCTGACCGGCGGCAAGGGCGCCGAGGTGATCGTGAGCAGCGCGCCCGGCGAGATCCTGCGCCAGAACTTCAACGCCGCAGCGGAATTCGGGCGCATCGTCGAGGTCGGCAAGGCCGACATCTACACCGGCGGCGTGCTGGAGATGTCGTACTTCGACAAGAACCTGGCGTACTTCTCGATGGATCTGGACCGGCTGGTGGCGGTCGACCCGCAACGGCTGGCCAACCTGCTGCAGCGGGTCTACGAGAAGGTGCTGGCGGGCACCTATACGCCGCTGCCGTACAAGCTGTTCGAGACCGACGAGGTCAGCAAGGCCTTCGAGGAGACGCTCCGCTCGACCCGGCTCACCCGGATCGCGCTGAAGATGGACGCGCCGGAGCCGCCCGTGCGGCCGTACCTGCCGGACATCGAGATCGACGGCGCCGCAACCTATCTCGTCACCGGTGGCTTCGGCGGCTTCGGCATGGCCACCGCCCGCTGGCTGACCATGCGCGGCGCCCGCCGGCTGGTGCTGGTCGGGCGCAGCGGCGCGACCACCGAGGAGGCGCGGCGGCAGCTCGAGGCGTGGCGCACGGTGGGCGTCGAGGTGGTCGAGGAACGGGCGGACGTGACCGACGCCGAGGCCCTCGCCGGCGTGGTGGCGCGGGCGCACAGCGCCGAACACCCGCTGCGCGGCGTATTCCACGCGGCCGGTTCGGTGGCCGACAACCGCATCGGCAAGATGGAGCACGCCGAAATGGACCGGGTGTACCGGCCGAAGGTGCACGGCGCGCGCATCCTGCACGAGGTGATCAACGATGCGGGCATCGAGCTGGACATGTTCGTGCTCTGCTCCTCCGGCGGCTCGATGTACGGCATCTACGGCCAGTACAACTACTGCGCGGCCAACGTCGCGGTGGAGCAGCTGGCCGAGCAGTGGTCGCGGGCGGGGGAGCGGGCGCTGTGCATCGGCTGGGGCCACCTGTCCGGGGCGACCGGCGGCATGGCGGCCGACGAGACCGCCGTGAAATACCTCGACCTGGTGGGCTTCGGTCCGATCGACATGTCCGACGCCACCGCGTACATGGAGCAGACGCTGCGGCTGGGAGCGACTCGGGCGGCGATCATTCCGACCGACTGGGCCAAGCTCACCGGCACCTTCCCGCAGCTGACCCGCACCGGCCGCACCATCGCGCTGGCCCAGGCCTCCGCCAAGGACACCTCCGAACTGGCCCAGCTGCGTGCCGAATTGGTGGCGATGGAGGAGAGCAAGCGCGGACCCTTCGTCGCGCGGAAGATGGCCGAGGAGCTCGCCGTCGTGATGGGCGTGCCGGTGGACTCGATCGACATGACCGTTCCGGTACCGGAGTTGGGGCTGGACTCGCTGATGGCGGTCGAGCTCGGCGCCCGCGTCACCAAATCCCTGGGCATCGACCTGATGTCGCTGCAGATGGGCCGGTCGTTCAGCCTGGAGCAGGCCGGGCCGAAGGTGGCGGAGCTGATCGTCGCCTCCGAACCCGGTCAGCCGGAACCGCTTCCGGAGTCCGGGATCGCGGAACCGGCCGCGGCGGCCAACGGGTCCGCGGGTGAGCGGCCCGCGACGTCCGGGAACGGTTCGGCGGGCAACGGAGCCCACGGCAGCGGGTCCGATGGCAACGGAGCCGACGGCAACGGCGGCAGTGTTGCCGCGGAGCCGGTGCCGGCCTCGCAGGGATGACGAAACGCCGGTCGGCGGAAGGGTTTCCGCCGACCGGCGGACCGGCGGTACCGGCCCCGCAGTTTCGACGAAGAGAGGTTGTCTCCGTGGTCAATTTCGGGCTGATCGACGAGTGGGAACCGGCGCCCGGCCGGCTGACCACCTGGGTCGCCACGCCGGAGTCGCTGGCGCGGGCGGCGCAGGCGCCCGTGCATCCGGCCCCGCCGTCGCACCAGCAGGAGCAGTATCTGCAACTGGCCGATCGGCATTCCGAGGCCGATTTCCGCTTCTCCGGACTGTGCCTGGTGACCGCGGAGATACCCCTGGGCGACCTGGACCAGGAGGCGATGACGCGCGCCATCAACGCCTTCCTGATGCGCCACGACACCTTCCGGACGTGGTTCTCGCTCGCGTCCGGCGGCGTGGTGCGCAGGCATCTCGTGGACGCCGGGGCGGTCGACTTCGCTCCGGTCGACTACGGCCTGATCGACGATCCCGAGGCCATCCGCCAGCACGTGCAGAAGACGACTCCCGGTCCGCTGCAATGGGATTGCTTCACCTTCGGCGTCATCGAGCACGGCGAGTCGACCACGGTGTACCTCGCCGCCGACCACCTGCACACCGACGGTCTCGGGCAGTACCTGTCGTGTTACGACCTGGCCCACCTGTACGCGGCCGAGGTGGGGGAGGAGGTCGACGAACTCCCTCCGGCCGCAAGCTATCTCGACTACTGCACGATGGAGCGCGGCTACACCGCGCAGCTGACCCCGGCCTCGCTCGGCGTCCGGAAGTGGCTCGAGCTCATCCGCGGCAACGACGGCCGATTGCCCTCCTTCCCTTTGAATCTCGGCAGGCGGTCGGACGTGTACAACCGCAGCGCGCACCGCAGCATCGAACTGCTGAGCGAGGAGGAGGCGCTGCGTTTCGAACAGCACTGCCGGGACAACGAGGCCGAGTTCATCGGCGGGGTCTTCGCCGCGGCGGCGCTGGCCGAACGCGAGCTCGTCGGCTCCGACTACTACTTCGGCATGACGCCGATCAGCACCCGCACCTCCGCGCCGGAGCGCGCCTCGGTCGGCTGGTACGTGACGCTGGTGCCGGTGGCGTTCCCGGTCGGCCCGACCACGTCGTTCGAGCGTGCCGCGACCATCGCGCAGCGGGCCTACGAGAACGGTATCCGGCTGGGCCCCACGACCTTTCACCGCGTCCTGGAGCTACTGCCGGCCGATTCGGAGATCCAGGCCGGACCGGGGCATCCGAATCCGATGATCTCCTACGTCGACGCCCGCGACTTCATCGGCAGCGAGTTCTTCGGCGAGGTGACCGGTGGCATCTACGCCAACCGCGCGGCCTCCGAAGAGGTCCTCATCTGGGTCAACCGATTCCCGTCGGGCACCTCGCTGAGCGTCATCTACCCCGACACGCCGGTGGCGCACGAATCCGTCGAACGCTACGTGGCCGCCATGAGCGCGGTGTTCGAGCGGGCGCTCAGGCAATCAGCTCCACCAGCGCCCGCTGCGCCGACGGCACCGGCTCGATCGGAAAGCTGAACCGCACCAGCCGGTGCGGCGGCGCCGTCTCGAAATGCGCGAAGCACGGTGGGAGCGGTATCGGGCGGATCGCCCGTCCCGACGCGCCGTCTCCGGCATGATCGTCGTCACCGGTGCCGGTCGCGCGGAAGTGTGCGGAGCCCGCCGGTGGCCGTTCGCCCGGTAGCCGCTCCATGGCGGGCGGATGTGTCCGGATCGTGCCGCGCGCGGATGTTGCCGCCCGGTTTCGTCGCGGGTGGGCCGGTTCGAGCGCCCGGTCTCCGGGTGGTCCGGCGCCCGCTGGAACGGCTGGTAGGGGACCGGAGCGAGGTGCGCAGGCTGCGCGGTCCGGGGCGGAACAGCAGGTACGAGTTCGGTGTTGAGGCGTCCTGGTGTCATGTGGTGGACACGTCGCGGTAATATCGAATAATCGCCGCCGGTTGGCTGCGGCGAGTACGCCGGATCGAAGGTTGGTGAGTTCGCCGATGTCGGTGTCGATGTTCGACGAGGTACTTCCGCACGGTGAACGAGACGGTGTCGGGCTGCGCGTGGGTGCCGTCATCGATCGTGGCGGCGAGGTGCTGCTGCTGGAACCGCACAGTTCGGGGCCCATCCAGCCCACCCGGAAGCTTCCCGGAGCGACCGTGAAACCCGGGGAATCGGTGTCGGGGGCGGTGATTCGCGGCGTCGCCGAGGAGACCGGCCTGCTGGTCACCGCCGTCGGCCACCACATCGGCGATTTCGACTATCTGTCCCCGGCCGGACACCCCGTGCGCCGCTTGCACTTCGTGGTGGAAGTGGCGAGCACCGGCCCGGTCCGGCTGAGCGCCCACGGCGGATACATCTGGGCTCCCCTGGACGGCGACCTGCACGTCACCTCGTCCATTCGCGGAATCCTGGACGCCTACCGCGAACTCGCGTACCCGTAGCCGTCGGTGCGGCGGCGCCGTCGGAGCTGCGGTCATCCTTCCCGGCGCGCGGCGGTCGGCCTGCTCGTTGCCGGGATACGGACGCACGGTGTCATTTCCGCGCATGCGGATGCCGAGCGGTGGTCGTCCGCCGCCGCGGCACGGCGTCGTCGTGCACCGGCACCCGATGTGGCCACCAAGTTCGACCTGGAGGTCATCGCCGCCGAGTGACCATCCGGCCACCCGATCCTGCGTGGCAACGATGGGCACCTTCGTCTGCCGTGCGTCCTCCCGCGGTCTGCCGCGCGTGCTTCCTTCGTTCGTTCCGGCGTTCCCCGCATTGTCGTTCCGGCATGGTCTCGGCCGGATCGGACGGTGCCCGCGCTTGCGGTACGGATCTCGGCCGACATCGCGCCGGGATGATGCGGGGGATCGCGGGCTGGGGTCGTAGGAGCATGCTGAGGACGGTGGGGGAGCGCCGGGACGACAGATGGTCGGGTCGCGGCGGACGACAGTCGAACCGGCGCCGGCGAGTAGCGGGGCGGTGCGCTCATACCGTGGTAGGAGCCCGAGGTCGTCCCGGGGTAGCTGGTTCGTTCGGCTCGGACGAAGTACTGTCCCTTCCGGAAGGGGGCGCGGTCCGAGGACCCGACTGATCCGGCGAAGCCGGGTTCGTCCCGGGTCGCGGTGCGGCGCAGACGTTTTCGGAGCAGCGGGAGGGACCATGGCCGTGACACAGGAGCTGGTCGAGGCCAGGCCGTCGGTCGGTCTCGTGCAACGCTGGGGGCGCGCCGTGGCGCGCCGCAGCCGGCTCGTGCTCGGGGTCTGGGTGCTGCTGCTGGTGCTGTGCGGCATCGCCTATCCGATGCTGCAATCGCGTCTCGAGGCACCGAACTACAACCCGGAGCAGTCCGAATTCCTGCGCGCGGAACAGCTGGTCCGGGAGTATTTCCCGGCGCTCGGCGACGAGCAGGACGTGGTCGTCTTCGATTCGCCGACCCGCACGGTCGACAGCCCGGAGTTCCGGCAGACGGTGTCGGAGGTGCTGGGCCGCCTGCACGGCGCCGAGGGCATCACCCGCGTGACGGGCCCGTTCGAG
Source organism: Nocardia sp. BMG51109 (assembly GCF_000526215.1). Classification (NCBI taxonomy): domain Bacteria; kingdom Bacillati; phylum Actinomycetota; class Actinomycetes; order Mycobacteriales; family Nocardiaceae; genus Nocardia; species Nocardia sp. BMG51109. The sequence continues at coordinate 7,393,968 of NZ_JAFQ01000004.1, read as the reverse complement.
GGAATGGGCCAGATCTCGCCGGACCGGCACACCGCCTTCGCACTGGTCGGCCAGACCGGCACGCCACCGGAGCGGGCTGATCGGGCACAACACTGGCAGGACGATCTGCGCTCCGCGGGGGCCGGCGACATCGGCGTCGCGGTGACGGGTTTCGTGCCGATCCAGAACGATCTCGCCACCGCCGAGAAGACCGATCTGACCCGTGCGGAGATGATCGGCCTGCCGGTCGCGCTGCTGGTGATGATGGTGGCGCTGGGCGCCGTGGTCGCCGCGGCGGTACCGGTCGGCATCGGGCTGGCCGCGATCCTGCTCGCCAACGGCGTGCTGTTGGCGCTGTCCCCGCTCACCGGCATCGACATCCTGATGACCACGATGGCGTCGATGATCGGGCTCGGCATCGGCATCGACTACGCGATGTTCGTGGTCAGCCGCTTCCGTGAGGAACTCGGCCGGGCCGGGGTGACCAGCCGCCGCGATCCGGCCGTGGCGGAGGCGATCGGTGCCGCGATGAATACCGCGGGTCGCACCGTCCTCGCGTCGGGGGTGATCGTCGCGGTATCCGTCGTCGCGCTGGCGCTCATCCCGGCCCCGACGTATCGCGGCCTCGCGCTGTCGATTTCGGTGTCCGTCGCCGCCACCCTGGCCGTGGCGCTGATCCTGCTGCCCGCGCTGCTGGCGGAGCTGGGTCCCGCGGTGAACCGCGGCGCGCTGCCGGAGCGGTTCCGGCCGGCGGTCATGCGCGGTGAGGCGGCCGCGGCGCACGGCAACTGGTATCGGTGGGCGCAGACGATGATGCGCCGGCCCCTGCTGTTCGGGGTGGGCGCCGTATTACTGCTGCTGGCGCTCGCACTGCCGCTCACCCGCATCGAGCACGGCCTCAACCTGGGCGTGGACAGCCTCGGCGGGCAACCGGCGGGCCGGGCCGCCCAGGTGATGGCCGCCGACTTCCCGCCCGGCACGATGGCGCCGATCACGATCGTGGCGACGGGTCCGGGCGGCGGGCCGCTGACCGCCGACGGCTCCGATCAACTGGACCGTTTCGTGGCCGCGACGAGCGCCGACTCGCGCGTGACCACAGCCTTCCAGCAGCAATCCGACGGCCGCACGCTCGTCGTCGCGCTGCCCGCGGCGGCCGTCGACGACCCGCAATCGGCGCGGCTGGTCACCGATCTGCGCGACCGGGCCCGACACCTCGACGGCGTACAGGCCACGGTCGGCGGCGTCAACGCCGGATTCGTCGACGTCTCCGGCATGATTACCGGCAGGCTGCCCGCGGTGGTGGCGTTCGTGCTGATCGTGTCGTTCGCCTTCCTGGTGTTCGCGTTCCGCAGTATCGTGTTGCCGCTCAAGGCGATCGCGATGAACCTGCTCGCCACCGGCGCCGCCCTGGGCCTGACGGTGGCCGTCTTCCAATGGGGCTGGGGCGAATCGCTGTTCGGTTTCCACAGTCCCGGCTACCTCCAGGTCTATCTGCCGGGCATGGTGTTCGTGATCCTGTTCGGGCTGTCGATGGACTACGAGGTGTTCCTCATCCGGCGGATGAAGGAGCGCTGGGACGCCGCCGGCGACCACTCCGACACGGGCAACCGCGCCGCGGTGGCGGAGGGCATCGAGCACACCGCCCGGCCGATCACGGCCGCGGCGGCCATCATGGTCGTGATCTTCGGCAGCTTCCTGACCGCGGATGTGCTGGAGCTGAAACAGATCGGCTTCGCCCTGGCGGTGGCCGTGACGCTGGATGCGATCGTGGTGCGGATGGTGCTGGTCCCGGCCTTCATGCGGCTGTTCGGGCGCTGGAACTGGTGGTTGCCGGGCCGGTCGGCGGCCTCCGCCCCACAGTCCGTCGAGTAGCACCGGCGGCCGGGGCACCGGCGATTCGATTTGCCCCGACGAGGGCATTTACGGCATCTTTACTACCAGGTGTGCCGGGAAGTCTGGTCGGCGAGCGACGCCCGTGAACTCGGGCGACGCGGAATCTGCCGACAGGAGGCCCGCCGTTGACCCACGCCGATTCGATCTTGACGATTTCTCTACCGGTGATCATGCACCGTCCGGTCGTATCCTGCGAGTGTGCATGCTTCTCAGATGGCCGAGGATTATCCGGTGGTCGGGTTGGACACCGACGCGCTCGACGCGGCCCGGCTGCTCGCCGAGCACCGGCTGCCCGGCATCGTGGTGACCGATCCGAAGGGACGTCCGGAGGCGGTGCTGCCGGCGTCGCAGGTGGTGCGTTTCCTGGTGCCGACCTACGTGCAGGACGACCCGTCGCTGGCCGGGGTGCTGAACGAGTCGATGTGCGACCGGGTGGTGGCGAAGCTGCGCGGCAAGAAGGTCCGCGACGTCCTCCCGGAACGGCTGGCGAAGGTCCCGGCCGTCGAGGCCGACGACACCGTCATCGAGGTGGCGGCCACGATGGCGCAGTTCCGCAGCCCGCTGGTCGCGGTCGTGAAGGATTCCGAGATGATCGGCGTGATCACCGCGTCCCGGTTGCTGCAGGCGTCGCTGCAGAGCTGCTGAGCCGCGCCCGCGCGACCGGGCTGTCGCACGGCGGCACCAGGCATGGCGCCGGGGAAGGGCTTCCGGTCGGCAGCACGGGCTCGTGGGACGGTACCTTCGCATCGGCGCCCGGGCGGACGTCGTGAGCATGTCCGCCGTCGTCGCGGTCGGCGTCTTCGCCGTCGCCTACGTCCTGATCGCGACCGAACGCATCCACAAGACCGCGGCCGCGCTCGGCGGCGCGGCGATCGTGCTCGCGCTCGGTGTCGTCGGTTCGGGCGACAGTTTCTTCTCCCACGACACCGGCATCGACTGGAACGTCATCTTCCTGCTGCTGGGGATGATGATCATCGTCGGGGTGCTGCGCCGGACCGGCGTGTTCGAGTACACGGCGATCTGGGCGGTCAAGCGCGCCAAGGGATCTCCGCTGCGGGTGATGATCCTGCTGACTCTCATCACCGCGGTGGCGTCGGCGTTCCTGGACAACGTCACCACCGTGCTGCTCATCGCGCCGGTCACGCTGCTGGTGTGCGAGCGCCTCGACATCAATCCGGTGCCGTTCCTCATCGCCGAGGTCCTGGCGTCGAATATCGGCGGCGCCGCGACGCTGATCGGCGACCCGCCCAACATCATCATCGGCAGCCGGGCGGGCCTGGCGTTCAACGACTTCCTGGTGCACATGGCGCCGCTGGTGGTCCTCGAACTGATCGTGTTCACGCTGGTGCTGCCGCTGTTGTTCCGCGGCAGTTTCTCGGTCGACCCGGAGCGTGCCGAGGATGTCATGTCGCTGAACGAGCGCGAGGCGATCCGCGACCCGCGGCTGCTGATCAAGTGCGGCCTGGTGCTGGCAGGAGTGTTCGCCGGGTTCGTCGGGCATTCGGTGTTCCACGTCGACCCGTCGGTGGTGGCGCTGCTGGGCGCCGGGGTGCTGGTGCTGATCTCCGGTGTGCCGCAACAGGATTACCTGTCGGCGGTGGAATGGGAGACGCTGCTGTTCTTCGCGGGCCTGTTCGTGATGATCGGCGCGCTGGTGAAAACGGGTGTGATCGAGGATCTTTCGCGCCTGGCGGTGGACGCGACCGGTGGTGACGCGCTGGTGGCGACGATGCTGATCCTGGTGGTGTCGGCGGTGCTGTCGGGCGTGATCGACAACATCCCGTACGTGGCCACGATGAGCCCGCTGGTCGCCGAGCTGGTCGGCGGGATGGACCAGCACGCCGACACCCTGTGGTGGGCGCTCGCGATCGGCGCCGACTTCGGCGGCAACCTCACCGCCGTGGGCGCGAGCGCCAACGTGGTCATGCTCGGTATCGCGAAACGGGCAGGGACACCGATCTCGTTCTGGGAGTTCACCCGCAAGGGCATCGTCGTCACCACGATCACCATCGCGATCGCCGCACCGTATCTGTGGCTGCGCTACTTCGTCTTCGGCTCGGGCTGAGCGGGCCTCACCCCAGGGGCGGGGGCGCGCGATGCCCGGTGGCCTGCTCGTAGGCGTAGGCCATCCCGATGAGTTTTCCGTCGTCGAACGGCCTGCCCAGCAGCTCGATGCCGATGGGCAGGTTCCGGTCGGTGAACCCGGCCGGAACGGTGATGGCCGGCAGCCCGGTCACGGGGCTGCGGCCCTGGGCCAGCATCTGGATCTCGTGCCGGGCCACCGGCGCCGCGGCGATCAACGGCGCACCCGTGGGCGTGGTGGGATAGAGCAGGGCGTCGAGCCGGTTGTCGTCGAGCACGCCCAGCGTGTATCCGATCATTGCGGCGCGGGCCGCCGTGGCCGTCCGGTACATCGGGAAGTCCGTGGTGAACGGCTGGTAGGCGACGAGCTGCTGCTGTACGTCGGGCACGGTGGTGTTGGACGCGATGATCTCCGCCAGATCCCGCGCCGGCGTCGGCGTGCCGGACTCGGCGAGATAGCGGTCGAGGCCCTGCCGGAACTCGTACTCGGTCAGTTCGGCGGCGAGCGAGGTGACGGTGCCCAGGTCGCCCACGTGGACGAATTCGGCGCCCAGCGCGGCCATGTCGCCGATCGCGCGGTCGGCGAGGGCGTTGGTGGCCGCGCAGTCGGGATCGGCCGGGTCGCCGAAGAAACTGTCCACAATGCCGATTCGCTTGCCCGCCAACGCATTCGGATGCATCCCGGCCGAGAAGCCGATCTCCGGGCGGGCCGTGTCGAGCGTGCTGGGGTCGGCCGGATCGGGTCCGGCGATGAGGTCCAGGAGCAGGGCGGCGTCGCCGACCGTGCGCGCGATCGGCCCGGGGATGTCCTGGGTCGTCGACAGCGGGATCATTCCGGCCCGGCTGACCAGTCCGGCGGTGGGCCGGATGCCGACGCAGTTGTTGCGTGCGGCCGGTATCCGGATCGACCCGAGGGTGTCGGTGCCCAGCCCGGCCGCGGCGAACCCGGCGGCGACCGCGGCCGCCGTGCCGCCGCTGGAGCCGCCGGGATTGCGCGCGGTGTCGTAGGGGTTGCGGGTCTGCCCGCCCAGGGAGCTGACGGTGGTCGTGCCCATCGCCCATTCGTGCATGTTCGTCTTGCCCACGATGATCGCGCCCGCCCGCCGCAGCAGCCCGGTGACCGTCGCGTCGCGGCCGGGAACGTAGTCGCGGAACAGGATGTTGCCGGCGGTCGTCGGCAGGTCCGCGGTGTTGAGATTGTCCTTGAGCACGATCGGAATGCCGTGCAGCGGACCGCGTTTCCCGGTCGCGGCGCGCTCGGCGTCCAGGGCGGCGGCCCGGTCGACCGCGGTGTGGTCGACGGTGATGAACGCGTTGATCGCGGGGCCGGACCGGTCGTAGGCGGCGATCCGGTCGAGGTGGTAGCGGACCAGGTCGCGGGAGGTGAGCGCGCCGCCGTCGAGCGCGGCGCCCAGGTCGCCGATCGTCATCTCCGCCATCTCGTGCGCGGACGTGCGCGCCCTCGCGCGCCCGGGGGCCGCCAACCCCAGTGCGGTGGCGCCGGCCAGGGCGAGGAACTCGCGCCGCCGGCGGCCGGGCGGCGTGGTCGTATCGCGGGCCATCATGTCTCCTGAGTGGGCTGTCACCGGATCGCCCGAGCCACGATGCCGGCGAACGGGTCGCTCCTGTGTCGCCCGATGTCCACCTCCGCGTTACCTACCGCGGACCGGACGAGCGCGGCGCGGACGGCCCGTTACGTTACGGCCGGGCCGTCGCCCGGGTACGCAGCGGGTTCTCTGTCACATGACCAAGATCACGATTCGATCGCGGTGCGACCTTTGTCACCACAGAAGCTTTTCATGTGCTTTGCACAGTCTTTACTATTGGACCGGCTCCGCCGCGGAGTCATCAGCTCCGCAGCAGCACAGTTTCGCAGCAGCACAGTTCCGCAGTCGCACAGCTCGAGAGCGTCTCGGCTGCACAGCTCCCCGCTTCACCCGGCTTCGCCCGCCGGCTTCTCGATGCCAGTACATGTTCGACCGATGAACCGAACCCGTCGAGGGTTCGGCGAAGGAGAAATATGACCGACACCGATCCAGCCCGACGGACGTCGCTCCCCGGCCTCGCCGAGGTGCTTCGCCACGATCTTCCCGCCTCCGTGGTGGTCTTTCTCGTCGCTTTACCTTTATCCATCGGCGTCGCGGTCGCCACCGGCGCACCCGTCACCGCCGGACTGCTGGCCGCCGTCGTGGGCGGCCTGGTCGCCGGGCTGCTCGGTGGGTCGTCGTTGCAGGTCAGCGGGCCCACCGCGAGCCTCACCGTGGTGGTGGCCCAGGCCATTCACCAGTTCGGCTGGGCCGCCACCTGTTTCATCACCGTCGGCGCGGGCGTCCTGCAGATGCTGTTCGGCCTGAGCCGGATCGCCCGCGCGGCGCTGGCCATCGCGCCGGTGGTCGTGCACGGCATGCTCGCCGGGATCGGCGTCGTCATCGCGCTGCAACAACTGCACGTGCTGCTGGGCGGGCAGTCGCTGAGCTCGTCCTGGGAGAGCATCACCCAGCTGCCGCATCAGCTGGCGTCGGTCAACGTCGGCGACGCGTTCGTGGGCGGCGTCGTCATCGCCATCCTGCTCGGCTGGCGGTATCTGCCGAGCCGGGTCCGGATGGTGCCCGCCCCGCTGGTCGCGGTGGTGGTGGCGACCGCGCTGGCCATGGTGGTGCCGACCAGCGTCGAGCGGATCGTGCTGTCCGGTTCGCTGTTCGACGACCTCGCGCTGCCGCAGGTGCCGGGCGGGGGATGGGGCGCGGTGGCGCTCGCGATGGTGACGATCGCGCTGATCGCCAGCGTGGAGACGCTGCTGTCGGCCGTCGCCGTGGACCGGATGAGCCCCGGCCGCCGCACCGATCTCGACCGCGAGCTGATCGGCCAGGGCGTGGCGAACGTGACCTCCGGCATGCTGGGCGGCCTGCCCGTCGCCGCGGTGATCGTCCGCAGCATCACCAACGTGAAGGCGGGCGCGCGGACCAAGCTGTCGACGATGCTCAGCGGCGTCTGGGTGCTGGTCTTCGCGGTGGCGCTGGTCGAGCTCGTGCGGCAGATCCCGAAGGCGGCGCTGGCCGGGCTGCTGATCGTCATCGGTCTGGGGCTGATCAAGCTCGCCCATATCCGGTTGGCCCGGCGCACCGGCGACCTGATCGTGTACGCGACGACCGTGCTGGTGGTGGTGTTCGCGAATCTGCTGCTGGGCATGCTGGTCGGTCTCGCGCTGGCGCTGGCGCTGCTGCTGTGGCGGGTGGCGAAGGTGGCGGTCACCGCGCAGCCGGTCGGCGGGCGCTGGGTGGTCGGCGTCGACGGGCCGCTCACCTTCATGGCCGTCCCGAGGCTGACCACCGTGCTGTCCGAGATTCCGGCCGGTGCCGGGGTGACGGTGGAGCTGGCGGTGGACTTCGTCGATCACGCTGCCTCCGACGCGCTGCACGAATGGGCGAGCGAGCACCGGAGCACCGGCGGCACGGTGGATTTCGTGGAGATGGGTGCGGCCCGGATCGCCGATCTGGCGGTCGGTCCGCCCGCCCGCGGCCAGGCCCGCCGGATCCTGAACGACGCGCTGGGCCCGTGGCGCCGGACCGCGCGCACCGATCCGATCGCGGCCGGGGTGGCCGCCTATCACCGCGGTCACGCGCACGTGGTCCGCCCGCACCTGGACGGGCTGCGCGACGGCCAGAATCCGGACTCGCTGTTCATCACCTGCGCCGATTCCCGGATCGTGCCGAACGTGATCACCAGCAGCGGTCCCGGCGACCTGTTCACCGTCCGCAATATCGGCAACCTGATCCCCGCCGGGGGGCGCGATACGTCGATGGAGGCGGCGCTGGTCTACGCGCTGGACAAGCTGGATGTCCGGTCGGTGGTGGTGTGCGGGCACTCCGGCTGCGGCGCGATGGACGCGCTGTTCCACGAGCGGGTCACCGGATCCGGACTGGACGCCTGGCTGGCGCACGGCCGGCCGACCCTGGACCGGTTCCGGGCCGGGCATCCCGTGGCGGCGGCGGCCGCGGCGGCCGGCTTCGCGGAGGTCGATCAGTTGGGCATGGTGAACGTCGCGGTGCAGCTCGAGGTGCTCTCACGGCATCCGGTGGTGCGGTGCGGCATCGAGGAGCGCGGCGTGGTGCTGTCCGGTCTGTTCTTCGATATCGCCACCGCCAGCGTCATCGAGATCACCGCCGATGCGATCGGTGAAATCGACGGCGCCACAAGGCAAGTCACGGCACTGCCGGTCTAGGGAGGTCCCGGCCGCGGGCGACGGCCGGGAGCGGCGGGTCGGGCAACGCCCCGGGGTGAGCTCCCGGGGCGTTGTTGCATTGTGGGGCCCGCGGATGTGAGGGCAATCACGCGAGTGTAGATCGTGTCCTAGCCTAACTACCCTTTTCTCAGGCTTTGCTAAGTCTTTACTATTAATCTCAGCCTCACTTCCGGGTGGCTGTCGGACAGAGTGGTCCCGCAGCTCGCTTTCGATGCCTGGAGAACATGTTCGACCGACTGGACCGGCCCCACCCGGCCTGGTGAAGGAGAAATATGTCCACCGACACCGATTCGTCTGTCAGATCGGCGAACTCACCGGAGAGTTCCTGGTCCGATCGTCTGTCTTCGATTACGCGCTACGATCTGCCCGCCTCGATCGTGGTGTTCCTCGTCGCCCTGCCGTTGTCGCTGGGCATTGCGATTGCCTCCGATGCCCCCGTCGCCGCCGGCCTGATCGCGGCGGCGATCGGCGGTATCGTCGTGGGTTTCCTGGGCGGGTCACCGTTGCAGGTCAGCGGTCCCGCCGCCGGCCTGACCGTCGTCGTCGCCGAAACCATCCACCAATTCGGTTGGAAGGTCACGTGTTTCATCACCGTGGCGGCCGGCATCCTGCAGATCCTGTTCGGGCTGAGCCGGATCGCGCGGGCGGCGCTGGCGATCGCGCCGGTGGTGGTGCACGCCATGCTGGCGGGTATCGGTGTGACGATCGCGTTGCAGCAGGTGCATGTGCTGCTGGGTGGGTCGTCACGCAGTTCGGCATTCGAGAACCTGACCGAACTGCCGAGTCAGCTGCTGCACCTGGACGCTAGCGCGGTGCTGATCGGCGTCGTCGTGATCGGCATCATCGTGGCGTGGCGGTGGGTGCCGCAACGGGTGCGGATGATTCCGGGCCAGCTGGTCGCGGTATTGGCCGGCACCCTGCTGGCGATGACACTGCCGGGCGACGTGGCCCGCATCGAGATCGACGGGTCGCTGTTCGACGCGATCGGACTACCCGGAATGCCCTCCGGCGACTGGGGCGCGGTCGCGCTGGCGGTGCTGACGATCGCGTTGATCGCCAGCGTGGAGAGCCTGCTGTCGGCGGTCGCGGTGGACAAGATGCACACCGGTAAACGCACCAACTTCGACCGCGAGCTGATGGCCCAAGGCGCCGCGAATGCCACCCCGGGTCTGCTGGGTGGTCTGCCGGTGACGGGTGTGATCGTGCGTAGTTCCACCAATGTCGCGGTGGGTGCGCGTTCGCAGGCGTCGGCGATCCTGCACGGTGTGTGGATTCTGGTGTTCTCGATCGCGCTGGTGTCGGTGGTGCAGCAGATCCCGAAGTCCGCGCTGGCCGGGCTGTTGATCGTGGTCGGTGTCCAGCTGGTGAAACTCGCCCACATCCGGCTGGCGCGGCGCACCGGGGATCTGGCCGTGTATCTGGTGACGATCGTGTCGGTGGTGTTCCTGAACCTGCTCGAAGGGGTGCTGATCGGGCTGGCGCTGGCGTTCGTGCTGCTGCTGTGGCGGGTGGTGCGGGTGTCGGTGCAGGCCGCTGCGGTCGCCGGCACCGACCGGTGGATCGTGAGCGTGGACGGCACCTGCACGTTCCTGGCGCTGCCGAAGCTGACCAAGGAGCTGGCGAAGGTGCCCACGGGCACCGACGTGCTGGTCGAGCTGACGGTGGACTTCCTGGACCACGCCGCCTACGAGGCCATTCACGACTGGACCCGGCAGCACGAATCCACCGGCGGCACGGTCGAGTTCGTGGAGATCGGCACCGCGCGTATGGAGCATGCCACGGAGGGCCCGCCGAAGCGGGGTGCGGCGCGTGGCCTGCTGGATGAGGTGCTGGGGCCGTGGCGGGAACGCAGTGCGGATCCGGTCGCGTCGGGTGTGGCGGCGTATCACCGCAGTCATGCGCATGTGGTGCGGCCGCATCTGGACGAGTTGCGGGACAAGCAGGATCCGCATTCGTTGTTCTTGACGTGTGCGGACTCGCGGATCGTGCCGAATGTGATCACCAACAGTGGTCCGGGTGATCTGTTCACGGTCCGTAATGTGGGCAACCTGCATCCGGCCGACGGGTCGGATGCCTCGGGGGAGGCGGCGCTGGCGTTCGCGGTGGACAACCTGAAGGTGCGCAATGTGGTGGTGTGCGGGCATTCCTCGTGCGGGGCGATGAAGGCGCTGCTGTCGGGTGCGTCGGCGGGGCCGGGGTTGGATGACTGGCTCGCGCACGGGCGGCCGAGTTTGGAGGTCTTCCGGGCCGGGCATCCGGTGCGGGCGGCCGCGGCGGCGGCCGGGTATGACGAGGCCGCGCAGCTGGCCATGGTCAACGTCGCGGTTCAGCTGCGGACTCTGGAGAATCATGCGGTGGTGCGTCGTGCGGTGGCCGAACGCGGCCTGACGGTGTCGGGCCTGTTCTTCGATATCGCCTCGGCCACCGTCCTCGAGGTCACCACCGACGGGATCCGTGAGGTGGCCGACCGTTCCGACCAGGCCGCCGATCCGGTCACGGTCTGATCCGCCGGGTGCGGGTTCGCCTGCCGCGCAGGCGAACCCGCACCCGCATCGGTGTCCGTAGTGCCGACCGCGGGATGCCCCCAGGGCCGTGGGACCGCTGTCGGCCGGGAGTCCGCCGCGGGTGAAACCCGCAAGCCGGCCGGGACGGCAGCGGTAGGCAGAAATCTGTCGACACCCGGGCGCGACGTCGGATAGGACGGACGGTGTGACAGCGTCCGGATACGACACCCACGGCTCTCCCGACACCCACGGCTCTCCCGACACCCTCGACACGTCCGCCACGACCACGGGAATCGCGGGCATTCTCGGCCGTGGCGGCCGGTACCACGACCCGATGTGGACCCTCGACGTGCGGCTGACGCCCCTGGAGCAGCGGCTGCTGCGCACCTGGCCGGTGCGCCGGTTGCAGTTCGTAGCGCATGCCGGCGCGGCCGTGCTGACCACCAACCAGACCTATTCCAGGCTCGAGCACAGCCTCGGATTGCTGGCCCTGGTGGCGCATTTCGCGCCCGGCGACCACGTCGCCCGGGCCGCGGCGCTGCTGCACGATGTCGGCCATCTGCCGTTCAGCCACACCTTCGAGGGCCTCGCCGGACTGGATCATCACCGCCTCGGCGCGCGGCGGATCCGCGATATGGCGCCGCTGCTGGCCGAATACGATGTCGACGCCGAAGCCGTCCTCGCCGCCGAGTCCGGGGCACGGCCGTCGGTCCTGCACGCCCCCGCCGGCGCCCTGAAGCTGGACCATCTCGAATCGTTCCTGCGCAGCGGACGCGCCCACGGCCGCCTGACCGAGAACCCACCGCGGACCCTCGCCCGGCTGCGAGTCGAGAACGGCGCCGTGCACACCGACCGCGCCACCGCCGGCTACCTGGCACAGCTCGCGATCGGGGAGGCGACCTATCTGTGCTCGTGGGACGCCGCACTGGCCAACGGCGCGGTACGCGGCATGGTCGACGACCTCATCGCCGCCGACGACTCCGCGGCAGCCCGCATCGCGACCCTGACCGACGACGAACTGTGGGCCGAACTGCTCACCGACCCACGCACAAGCGCCCGGGCTCGTTCCCTGCGCCACGACCCGCTCGCCTGGGATATGCGCCCGGCCGACGGCAATGACCACGACGGCTACGCCTACCGCATCACCAAGCTGTATCTCGACACCGCTTGCGTCGACGGATATCCGATCGGCCTGCCGAATCACCCACTCCCGCAACTGCCTTGGGAATGCGTCGTCACACCTCCCGTGTGACGGCACCGCCGGTACCGCAACATCACTCGCCCCGCCATCCCGTCACCGTCCCGCCGTCGCTGTCGCCCTCGTCCCTCTTCGTGATCCCGGCGTACCGCCGGCCGGATCCCTCACCAAAATCTGTGGGATTCCGGCCGAAGCACGCCGGGATGACGGGCGTGACAGCACGCCGGAAGATCCGCTGCGCCGCCGGTCTTCTCGTCTCCCCGGTGTGTCCCGGGGCGGCGTGTCGCGGTCAGGGGATGACGACCGGAGCGGTGACCGCCGCCGGCTCGTCGGCCCAGCGGTGGCCGGTCTCGCGCGGGGTGACGCCCTGGTCGGTCCACGCCGACAGCAGCAGCGCCACCTTGCTGTGCATGATGGTGCGCAGCCGGTCGAACGAGTTCTCCGGGGTGTCGTCGACCTCGCCGAGCAGCAGCCACCAGGCCCAGGCCACGGCCCCGGCGTTGGCCACGAAGTCGGGCACCACCGGGACACCGCGGGCGGCGAGCATGGCCTCCGCCTCCGGCGTGGTGGCGGCGTTCGCGGCCTCGACGATGATGCGGGCCCGCACGTCGAACGAGTTGTCCGGCGTGATCGCGTACGAGATCGCCGCCGGGACAAGGATATCCGCGTCGGCGGCCAGGATCGCGTTGCGCGGCAGCTGCTCGACGCCCGCGGGCAGCCGGGAGCGGTCGATCTCGCCGTAGCCGTCGCGCAGCTCCAGCAGCGCGGGGACGTCCAGGCCGTCGGCGCTGTGCAGGGTGCCCGCGGCGTCGGCGACGGTGGTGACCTTCATCCCGGCCTCGTGCAGGTAGTAGGCCGCGGCCCCGCCCATGGTGCCGACGCCCTGGATCGCGACGGTCGTCCCGGCGGGCGACTGGCCCCAGGACACCGCGGCGGCCAGGCAGGCGTGCGCGACTCCGTAGCCGCCGATCACGTCGCCCAACAGGAATCCGCCCTCGACCTCGGCGTTCAGTCCGCTCCGGACACGTTCCAGGGTGGCGGCCGGATCGGCGGCCCGGCGGATCGCGGCGTGGTAGCTCTGTCCGAGGCCGAGCTTCTCGAAGACCTCGTCGATCAGGTGCTGCGGGACGCCCAGGTCCTCCGCGGTCACCCAGTGCGCATCGATCCACGGGCGCATGGCCTCACAGAAACGCTCCAGCACCTCGACGGCACGCGGATCCTTGGGGTCGAAGTCGATCCCGCCCTTGGCGCCGCCGACCGGCAGGTCGAAGGTGGCGGTCTTGTTCGCCATGCCGCGGGCCAGATCCTCGACCTCGCTGACCGTGCAGCCGGCCCGCATCCGGGTGCCGCCGGTGGCCAGGCCGGCGCGCAGCGTGTGCACGACGAGGTAGCCGACCGCGCCGGTGAGCGAATCCGTCCACTGCAGGCGCATATACGGTTCGGGCCGGCGGACCGCGGGAGCGACGGGCGCTGCCGAGGGAATCGTCGGAACGGTCTGCGCTGTCATCTCCGGCGTGCCCCCGGCCGGGTTCTGCATCGTCGTCACGGCGAACTACCTCCTCCACTGCTCGTATCGGTCCTTGCACCACTGCGGTTCTCGCGCCACAAGAAATGCCTGGTCGCGTATCTCTCCCGTCCGGACTTCGTCGTCCTCGGCCGATGCTTCGCGTCCTGCACACAGCCTGCGGGAGGACCCGTCCGCGCGTCCATTTACGGTTTGTTCACGGCAGTGTTCAGGGTTCCTGCACAACACGCTGGTCACGCCGCCGGCTCCGCGAGCGGCGCGGTTTCGCGGTCGCCCTTAGGCTCGTGCCATGGACCTGTCGCTGCCCCGTCTGCGAATGTTGCGTGAATTGCACCGGCGCGGGACGATCACGGCGGCCGCGGGTGCGCTGCACTACACCGCGTCGGCGGTCTCGCAGCAGCTCGCGCAGCTGGAACGTGACGTCGGCACCCGCCTGTTCGAGCGGCGGGGGCGCCGGGTGCAACTCACCGACCTCGGGGTGCTGCTCGCCGAGCACGCCGAGGAGATCCTCGCCTCCGTCGAGCGCGCCACCCAGGCCCTCGAGGAGGCCGGCGAATCGATGACGGCGAAAATCACTGTCGGCGTGTGGGCTTCGGTCGCATCCGGTCTGCTGCCCGACGCGCTCACCACCCTCGCCCGGACCCACCCGGGCATACTGGTGCGGACGCAGGAACTTCCGCCGGAGGCGACGGCCGGCGCGGTCCGCGACGGCACGTTCGACCTGTCCTTCGTCCTCGACTACTCGAATTACCCGATGACCTGGGACCGCGGCCTGGAACGGGCGATCATCGCGGTCGAGCGGCTGTATGCCGCCGTCCCGGCCGGTGCGGTGCCGGCGGCCAGCGTGACGCTGGCCGAACTGTCGGAGCACCCGTGGATCCTGGCGCCGGCCCGGTCGCACTTCGGGCACGCCACCCGGCTGGCCTTCCAGTCCGCGGGCCTGCAACCCCGGATCGACCATGCGGTGGAGGAACAGGCGACGGCGATGGCGATGGTCGCGTCCGGACTGGGCGTGACGCTGGTCTCCGACCTGGGCCTGGCGCTGCGCCCGCCGGGGGTGGACATCGTCGCGCTCGGCGACGTGCTCACCCGGACCGTCTCGGTCGCCTATCGCACCAATACGGCGCGCCGGGCCGCGCTGCTGCTGGTCGTGGACGCGATACGGACCGCCGCGGCGGAGAAGGGGCTGGGCGCCGACACCCCGTTACCCGCGCCGACCGCCGCGGTGGAATCCGTTCCGCCGCCGCCGAAACCGCTCGGCGTGCCGAACGGGGGAGTGGAGTTCGGCTGATCACCCCGGACCGGGCGGCGTGCACGGATCCGGCGGGCCGGTCAGCGCGCGTCGGCCGTGACGGGCGTGGAAAGGTCGTCGGCGCGCTCCCGTGGATAGGTCGGATATTCGATTCCCGAGATGTATTGCACCGTCCGCACCACCTGGCACGAATAGCCGAATTCGTTGTCGTACCAGAGATACAGAATCGCCGTGTCGCCGTCGACGATGGTGGCGTTGGCATCGACGATCGAGGCGGCGCGGGAGCCGATGAAATCGCTCGAGACCACATCGGTGGCCGCGGTGTAGTCGAGGTTGCGGCTCAGCGGCCCGGCCAGCGACACCTGGCGAAGATATTCGAGCACTTCGGTTTTCGTGGTTTCGCGCTCCAGGTGCAGATTCAGGATCGCGACCGAGACGTCCGGGGTGGGGACGCGAATCGAATTGCCGGTGATCTTGGCCTTGAAGTCCGGCATCGCCTTCGCGACCGCGGATGCGGCGCCGGTCTCGGTGAGCACCAGGTTGAACGGGGCGGAGCGGCCGCGCCGGTCGGCCTTGTGGAAGTTGTCCAGCAGGTTCTGGTCGTTGGTGAACGAATGCACCGTCTCCACGTGACCGCGGACGATGCCGAATTCGTCGTCCATCGCCTTGAGCGGCGGGACGATCGCATTGGTCGTGCACGAGGCGCACGAGACGATTCGGTCCGACGGATCCAGATCGCGGTGATTGACGCCGTGCACGAGATTCGGGACGTCGCCTTTACCGGGTGCGGTGAGAACGACCTTCGCGATGCCGGGCCGGAGATGCTTCGACAGCCCTTCGCGATCGCGCCACTTACCGGTGTTGTCGATCAGGATGGCCTCGTCGATGCCGAATTCGGTGTAATCGATCGCCGCCGGATCGTCGCTGTAGAGGAAGCGGATCACGTTGCCGTTCGCGATGATCGTGTCATTGTCGGCGTCGACCTTGATGGTTCCGTCGAACTTTCCGTGCACCGAATCGCGCCGCAGCAGCGACGCGCGCTTGGCCAGATCGCCCGCGCCGCCCTTGCGCACCACCACGGCCCGCAGCTTCAGCCCGTTGCCCGATCCGGCCTTCTCGATCAGCAGCCGGGCGACCAGGCGCCCGATCCGGCCGAAGCCGTACAGCACCACGTCCCGCGGCCCCTGCGGTTCGGCCTTGTTGCCGTCGGTGACGTCGGCCAGCACCGCGGCGGCGAATTCGGGAACCGACAGGCCGCGGCCCTCGGTCCGGTAGGCCGTCACCAGGCGGCCGAGGTCGATCTTGCAGGGACCCAGGTCCAGGGCGCCGAGCACCTCGAGGAACGGCAGGGTCTCGTCGATCGACAGCTCCTCGCCCTCGATCTGCCGCGCGAAGCGGTGCGTCCGCAGGATGCTGATCACCGACTTGTTCACCAGCGACCGGCTGTGCAGCAGGATCGTCACCCCCTTGTCGCGATACAGCTTTCCGATGATCGGAATCATCGCTTCCGCCGCGGCCTCGTGAGCGTTCCAGCGGTCAAGATGGTCGTCAGTCAACGCAATTCCTCGGGGTGTCCTCGATATGTACGACCGATGCTAACCAGGGCCGCACTTTCACAGGCCCCCGCTACCCCGCTGTGAGATCGGCGCCACTACCTGCGTCATTCGGATGCGCCCTGGAGGGCGCCGGTGAACCGGTCGATGAGGCCGAATGGTGCGCGGTCGCCGAGGCAGAGGTCGACGCTGCCGCCGGCGCGGTGGTCGTGTTCTCCCACGGATGACACACCTCGGTCCCTGCGAGGCGTGATCACCGGTAGTCCGGCGCCGCCCGGCCTCCGGTGCCCGAGCGCACGACCGTCGACAGGACATCGACCAGCCGGTCCACCTCGGCGCGGGTGTTGTAGAGGGCGAGGGAGGGGCGGACCGCGGAGGTGAGACCGAAATGGGCCAGCGTGGGCTGGGCGCAGTGGTGGCCGGCCCGGACCATGATGCCCGCCCGGTCCAGCGCGGCGGCGACGTGTTCCGGTGGGACGCCGTCGACGGTGCAGGTGAGGACCCCGACCTGCGGGTCCGGCCGGCCGAGCATCCGCAGGCCGGGCAGCCGTTCCATGGCCCGGCGGGCATGGGCGTGCACGCGCTGCTCGTGCGCCCACGCCGCCGCGGGATCGATGCTCGCGAGATAGTCCACGGCGGCGGCCAGCCCGATCGCGCCCGCGATGGGCGGGGTACCGGCCTCGAAGCGGGCGGGAACCGGGGCGAAGGTGGTGTGGCGGAAGCTCACCGTATCGATCATGCCGCCGCCGCCCTGCCACGGTGGCATGTCCTCCAGCAGGTCGCGGCGGGCGTAGAGCGCGCCGATTCCGGTGGGGCCGAACAACTTGTGGCCCGAGAAGGCGTAGCAGTCCGCTCCCAGCGCCCGCACGTCGATCGGCAGGTGCGCCACCGCCTGCGCGCCGTCGACGACGACCACCGCGCCGTGGGCGTGGGCGAGCTCGGCCATCCGCCGCACCGGTGGGACCGTGCCCAGCAGATTGGAAACCTGGGACACGGCGACGATTTTGGTGCGCGGACCGAGCAGCCGCGCGAAGGCCCCCAGATCCACCTCGCCGCTGTCGTCGATCGGCGCCTCGTGCAGCACGGCGCGACGTTCGTCGCAGATCAGTTGCCACGGAACGATATTCGAGTGATGTTCCAGCGTGGTGGCCACCACCTCGTCGCCCGGACGCAGATGGGCGCGCCCGTAGCTCTGTGCCACCAGATTGATCGCCTCGGTGGCGCCGCGGGTGAAGACGATCTCCTCGGCGTGCGCGGCGCCGAGGAATTCGGCTACCCGCTCCCGGGCGCCCTCGTAGCGGGCGGTGGCGTGCCGGGCGGCGGCGTGGGCGCCGCGGTGGATATTGGAATTCTCGTGGCGATGGAACCGGTCCAGCGCCTCCAATACGGGGCGGGGCTTGTGCGTGGTGGCGGCATTGTCCAGCCACGCCGTCGGCCGGCCGCCGGTGCTCCGGTGCAGTGCCGGAAAGTCCCGCCGCACCTCCTCGACCGGGAAGCCGGTGGGTGCGGGCAGCCAGTACCGTTGCGGCGGAACGATATCGAGGGTCATGAGTAGTCGTGGTAGTGGGCGATCTGCACGTGCTCGAGCATCGCCACCGCATCGTCGACCAGCGGTGCGATCGAATAGTACGCGCTGACAAGGTAATTGGTGACGGCGCGCTCGTCGACGGCCATCGGGCGCACCGAAACGCCCGGACAGTACTCGTCGCGTACCGTCGCCGGCCGGAGCCCGACGACACCGCGCTTGGGCTCGCCCACCCGCAGCAACAGGATGCTGGAGGTCGTATCGACCGGGTCGATGGGAATCTTGTCGGTGGGAATCAACGGAACGCCCCGCCAGGTCAGCAGCGGGCTGCCGTGCAGTTCGAAGATCGCCGGCGGCACGCCGCGGCGCGTGCACTCCCGGCCGAAGGCCGCGATGGTGCGCGGATGGGCGAGGAAGAACGCCGGCTCCTTCCACACCAGGGCCAGCAGTTCGTCCAGATCGTCGGGAGTCGGGGGGCCGGTGCGGGTCTTGATCCGCCGGCCCGGCGGCGTCGCCGTCAGCAGGCCGAACGCGGGGTTGGTGAGCAGTTCGCTCTCCTGGCGTTCCAGGACCGTCTCGACGACCAGGCGGACTTGTTCGGCGGTCTGATCCATCGGGTCGTTGAACAGATCGGCGACGCGGGTGTGCATCCGCAGTACCGTCTGCGCGACGGCCAGCTCGTATTCGCCGGGATGCTGGCTGTAGTCGATGAATGTGGCCGGTAGCGGGTGTTCGCCCTGGTGCCCCGCGGCCACCGCGGCGGGTTCGGGGGCGGCGGTTCCGGTGGCCCGCCACGCGGACAACGCCCGGCTCGCCTGCGGGTGCTGCTCCGCCAGTCCGAGCAGCCGATCCCGGTCCGCGCAGAGCAGCACCGCGTCGGTGACCGCCCGCACCGTCCAGGGCCACGTGTCCCCGCGCAGTACCGCATCCTCGTCGAAGAACTGTTCCTCGGTCACCTGGCCGAGGCGGGTCTCCTCCCCGTAGCGGCCGGCGCCGGTCTTCTCGAGTTTGCCGCGCGCCACGATGACGAGCCGGTCCGCCGGTTGCCCGGCCGCGGCGACCTGGTCGCCGGCCTCGACCCGCCGCACGGTGAACAGCTCCGCGAACCGGTCGAGAATGTCGAGGTCGTCGACGGCCCGCAGGAAGCCCAGCTCCTGGAGATCCCCGGACAGGATCTCCGGGCCGTCGGCGCCGGCGAGCAGGCTGATCAGGCCGTCGCCGACGTTGTAGGACCGGCATCGGTTGACCCGGTAGGTACCGGCCTCCACCTCCACCCACGGCAGCAGGCGCAGCAGCCAGCGCGGAGTGATCGCCTCCATCTGAACGGGCGTCTTGGTCGTGGTGGTGATGGTGCGGGCCGCCCGCGTGCCCAGGCTGCTCGGTGCGGCGCCGTCGGCGCCCGCGTTCGAAGCCGGTTGCACGGTCTGTCTCCTCCCCGTCGGAGAACATTCCTGTGTGCCGAAACGTAGCAGTAGCCGACGAGTTGCGCTCGTAGAATGGTCATTTCGGATCCGTGCCGGGGGAGAACGGCGGCCGCCGTGTCCGGTCCGTACGATCTCCGAAGCCCACCGCGCCGGTGGCGGCGTGATCATCCGTAGTCTGGCTTCCGTGGTACCGGACTCCCATCGCTTGCGTGCGCTACGGGCGTCGGTCGCCGAGCGGCCGACGCTGAATCTCGCCTATCGCATCGGCGTCGGGTTATTGGGGGTGGTGGTGCTGGCCGCCGGGATCGTGGCCATTCCGTATCCCGGGCCGGGCTGGCTGATCGTCTTCGCGGGGCTGGGCATTCTGGCCACCGAATTCGTGTGGGCGCACCGCACCCTGCGCTGGACTCGGGAGCGGTACCGGCAGGTCATGGACTGGTACTCGGCTCGCGGCCTCGTCGTCAAGACGCTCGGGGCGCTGCTGACCGTGGCGGTGGTGCTGGCGACGCTGTGGGTCCTGGGCACGTTCGGGCTGGTCGACAGCTGGCTCGGACTCGACCAGAAGTGGCTGCACGGCCCACTGGCCTGAACCGCGCACGAGATGCGGTGGGTGGGTGCTCGCTGTCCGGCCCGGGCGACGGAGATCGTGCCGCGGTCGCGCCCGTGAGCGGTCGTGGAGTGTGGTCGCGTGGGGCTCGGTGGGCGTGGCTGCGGGATACGGGTCGGGGCTGGTCCTAGGCTGTTCGCGCATGCTCGGGCCGGAGATGTGGTGTCGGGAGCGTTGCCGGATACGAGTTGTCCTCGGCGGATGCGGCGACCGTGGCCGGGCGTCCGCAAGCGTGTCAGGGTGGTAGTCGAAGGCATTCGGTGAATCGGAGGAACATGGTTGCGGAATCGGCGGTGTCGGCGCGCGCCGCGATGGTCCCGGGTACCGCGCTGACCAACCCGCAGTGGCTCGGCGAGCGCATCGCGGACATGGGAATCTCGTGGGGCACCGGCAATTCGCGGGTGGCGGGCACGCTGTGGTGGTGCATGGCCGCCTCGTCGCTGGTGGATCCGATCGCCACCGCCTACGCCGAAGGCCGCCCCGCGCACGTCCCCGAACTCGAGCACCTGCGGTGCGAGATCCGGCCGGACGGCGGCGTCGAGCGCGTGCTGCCGGTGGACGAGGGCGCGGGGCAGGACGCGGCTGCCGCGGGTACCGGCCGGGTGGACACGGTGATGTCCCCTCGCCGCGGGCATTCGGACTCGGGGGATACGGCTGTCGCACCGCCGGTTCCCGAAGTGGCGGACGACCGGGCGGTCGGGCCCGCACTGCGGAAGTCGTTGGGACGCATCATTCCCGCGGTTGCCGAGGTGTCGGGGGCGGGTGTCGCGTCGCTGTGGGCGATCGTGGCCGACACGATCGGGAACCGGGCCCTCGACGCCGGGGACGCGGAGGCCGGGTCGCGGCTGGCACGGGAGGTGGCGGGGCGGCTGCCGGTGCCGCGGTTCACCGATATCGGCGGGCGGACGTTCGTGCGGCGCATCTCGTGCTGCCTGGTGTTCGAGGTGCCGGGCTGCGAGATGTGCACCAGCTGCCCGAAGCGTCCCCCGGCGCAGCGGCACGCGCTGCTGAGCGAACTCGCGGCGCGGCGATGATCGCGCTACCGAGACGACGCGAGAGGGCGGCGCGGAGAGGCGACTCGGAGATATCGAGCGCCCGAACATCTCGAAAACGGATTGCATCGCCCGTCGGACGGCGGTGAGCATGGTGGTAACCACGTACCCGAGCGCTCCGCATTGCGCACGCGAGCACCTCGGAGACGGCGAGTACCCAGGAGACGCAGTGCCGCCAGGAGACACAGTGCCGACAGACCACACCGCACACCGCGGCCGACGCCGAACGCCGAGTCGGCGCGGTGCCCGTTCCGGGGCCGGTACGTCGTCGCGCACCGGTCGGACGGCTCCCCGCCGACCCTGAACGTCGGCGCCGCCCCTGAATGCCGCCGCCCCTGAAAGCCGCCGCCCCTGAATGCCGCCGACCCGGAACGCCACAGGCCGGTCCATCGGCACGCGGCCCGCATGCTCCCGATAGCATGGTCGCGCCGGGGCACTGTCCGAATCCGGCCTGGAATTCCCGGAGTTCCAGTCGCGGGGACTCCCCGCACCCCGAAGCCGCGGGCACCGCGCCCGCCCCGAACATCAAGGAGAGCGCAGCCGTGACCACCTCAGCCCGCATATCCCCAGCCGCCCTCGTTCGGGTGCCGGCCGGGACGACGGCGGGCGCCGCGGTGCGCGAGGCGGGCCTGCCGACCAAGGGCCCCGACACCGTGGTCGTCGTGCGCGATCCGGAGGGCAACCTCAAGGACCTGTCCTGGATCCCCGGCGAGGACGTCGAGGTCGAGCCCGTCGCCGCCGACACCGAGGACGGCCGCAGCGTGATCCGGCATTCGGCCGCGCACGTGCTGGCGCAGGCGGTGCAGCAGGAGTTCCCGGAGGCCAGGCTGGGCATCGGCCCGCCGATCAAGGACGGTTTCTACTACGACTTCCGGGTCGACCGGCCCTTCACTCCCGACGATCTGGCCAAGCTGGAATCGCGGATGAAGAAGATCGTCAAAGGCGCGCAGCGGTTTTCGCGCCGGGTGGTCGAGATCGAGGAGGCCCGCGTCGAACTGGCGAAGGAGCCGTTCAAGCTGGAGCTGATCGGCGACAAGTCGGGGATCGACGATCCGGAAATTATGGAAGTCGGCGGCAGTGACATTGCACCGAATGAGCTGACCATCTACGACAACCTGGACCCGCGCAGCGGCGAGAAGGTCTGGGGCGATCTGTGCCGCGGCCCGCACATCCCCACCACCAAGTTCATCCCGGCGTTCAAGCTGACCCGCAGCTCGGCCGCCTACTGGCGCGGCGACCAGAACCGCGAGGATCTGCAGCGCATCTACGGCACCGCCTGGGAGTCGCAGGAGGCCCTGGACGCCTACCTGCACCTGCTGGCGGAGGCCGAGCGGCGCGACCACCGCAAGCTGGGCCTGGAGCTGGACCTGTTCTCGTTCCCGGACGAGCTGGGGTCGGGCCTGCCGGTGTTCCACCCCAAGGGCGGCATCATCCGCAAGGAGCTGGAGGAGTACTCGCGGCAGCGCCACGTCGACGCCGGCTACGAGTTCGTCAACACCCCGCACGTCACCAAGGGCCAGCTGTTCGAGGTCTCCGGCCACCTGGACTGGTACCGCGACGGCATGTTCCCGCCCATGCACCTGGACGCGGTTTACAGCACCGACGGTGTTCTTCAAAAGCCCGGCCAGGACTATTACGTCAAGCCGATGAACTGCCCGATGCACAACCTGATCTTCCGGGCCCGCGGCCGGTCGTACCGTGAGCTGCCGCTGCGGCTGTTCGAATTCGGCTCGGTCTACCGGTACGAGAAGTCGGGCGTGATCCACGGCCTGACCCGGGTCCGCGGCATGACCCAGGACGACGCGCACATCTACTGCACCAAGGAGCAGATGCACGCGGAGCTGACCAGCACCCTGACCTTCGTGCTGTCGCTGCTGAAGGACTACGGCCTGGACGACTTCTATCTGGAGCTGTCTACCAAGGATCCGGAGAAGTTCGTCGGCTCGGACGAGATCTGGGAGGAGGCCACCGAGACCCTGGAGAAGGTCGCCGGGGCCTCCGGGCTGGAGCTGGTCCCCGATCCGGGCGGCGCCGCGTTCTACGGGCCGAAGATCTCGGTGCAGGCCAAGGACGCGCTGGGGCGGACCTGGCAGATGTCGACCATCCAGCTCGACTTCAATCTGCCCGAGCGGTTCGGCCTCGAGTACACCGCCTCCGACGGCACCAAGCAGCGGCCGGTGATGATCCACCGCGCCCTGTTCGGTTCGATCGAGCGGTTCTTCGGAGTGCTCACCGAACATTACGCGGGTGCCTTCCCGGCCTGGCTGTCGCCGGTGCAGGCGGTCGGCATCCCGGTCGCGGAAAACTTTGCCCCGCATCTGGATCGGGTGGTCGAGCTGCTGCGCGACGCGGGCATCCGCGCCGAGGTGGACCGCGGCGACGACCGGATGCAGAAGAAGATCTTCAACCAGACCGCGCAGAAGGTCCCGTTCATGCTGCTGGCCGGCGAGCGGGACGTGAACGCCGGCGCGGTGAGCTTCCGGTTCCGGGACGGCACCCAGGTCAACGGCGTTCCGGTGGCCGATGCGGTCGCCTCGATCGTCGGCTGGATCGATCGGCGCGAGAACGCCTCACCGACCGCGGCGGGATTCGAGATTCGGACTGGTGGCAATGAGTGAGGCTGTGTCGCACGGGGATTCGGCTCGTCCGGAGGAGATGGTGGACACCGGCGCGGGCGACCCCGACCGGTTGCAACGACTGTGGACGCCGTACCGGATGTCCTACATCACCGGCGCCATCGCCGAGCGGGAGGCGCCGGAAGCGGAGACCGGCGCGACCGAGGACGCGGCGGCCGAGCGGAAATCCGCCGGACATCCGTTCATCGAGATCCCGAAGATGTCCGACGAGGACGGCCTGGTCGTCGCGCGCGGCGACCACGTGTACGCGGTGCTCAACCTGTATCCGTACAACCCGGGTCACATGATGGTGGTGCCGTACCGGCGGGTGGCCAATCTGGAGGACCTCACGGTCGAGGAGAGCGCCGAGCTGATGGCGTTCACCCAGCGGGCGATCCGGGTGATGAAGCAGGTGTCGCGGCCGGAGGGTTTCAACGTCGGCCTGAATCTCGGTGGGGTGGCGGGCGGTTCGCTCGCCGACCACCTGCACCAGCACATCGTGCCGCGCTGGGGCGGGGACGCGAATTTCATCACGGTCGTCGGCGGGGTGAAGGTGATGCCGCAGCTGTTGCGGGAGACCCGGGCTCTGCTGGCAACGGCTTGGAAGGACGTCGAGTAGGGTGCTCAGCTTCTTCGGTCGTGAGACGTTCGCCAAAGCGACCGCGCCCCTGGGCAAGGCGCTGGTGAGTACCGGGCTCACGCCCGATGCGGTGACGGTCATCGGCACCACGGCCTCGATCGCGGCGGCGGTGACGTTGTTCCCGACCGGTCACCTGTTCTGGGGCACGATGGTGATCTGGCTGTTCGTCATGTTCGACATGCTCGACGGCGCCATGGCCCGCGCCCGCGGCGGCGGCACGAAATACGGTGCGGTACTGGATGCGACGTGCGACCGGGTCGCCGACGGCGCGGTCTTCGGCGGGCTGGCCTGGTGGTCGGTCTACCACGCGCAGAGCAAGGAGCTGTTCATCGCGACCCTGGTCGTCCTGGTGACCTCCCAGGTGATCTCGTACGCCAAGGCGCGCGCGGAGGCCAGCGGATTGTCGGCCGACGGCGGGCTGATCGAGCGGCCGGACCGCCTGGTGATCGTGCTGGTCGGCGCCGGATTCACCGGGATCGGCGGCTACTGGGACATCGAATGGCTCACCTACGCGGTCTATCTCGCGATGTACATTCTGGCTGTGTTGAGCGTTGTCACGGTATTCCAGCGGGTGCTGGCGGTCCGCAGTTCCGCGGGCGCCCGCGACGTCATCCCGATGCCCGGCCGGGCGCAGACCCAGGGAGACAGTCAGTGAGGGCTCGGCCGGAGTTCGCGACGATGCCTGCCGAACCGGTGACGTAGGTGGCGACTGTATGGGCGAGATGAAATCCCGGCTGACCGACCAGGCGTATGCGGCCGGGTGGCGGCTGGTCCGGGCGCTGCCCGAGCGCACCGCCCGGCGGCTGTTCGACGCGGGTGGTGACTGGGCCGGGCGGCGCGCGAATCGTGCGGCGCACCGAACCGGGACGCCGAACCAGCTGCGGCGCAATCTCTCCCGCGTGCTCGGCGTGGAGCCGTCGGCGGTGCCCGACGATCTGATCCGCGACAGCATGCGGTCCTACGCCCGCTACTGGCGCGAGGCTTTCCGGCTGCCGACGATGGATCACGCCGCCGTCGCGCGGCCGCCGCTGATGCCGGACCCGGACGGGATCGAGCATGTGGACGCCGCGCTGGCGAAGGGCCGGGGTGTGGTGCTCGTGCTGCCGCATTCGGGCAACTGGGATATGGCCGGGACGTGGCTGGTGCAGCACTACGGCAGCTTGACCACGGTCATGGAACGGCTGCAACCGGAATCGTTGTTCGAGCGGTTCCTGGCCTATCGGGCAAGCCTCGGTTTCGAGGTGTTCCCGCTCACCGGCGGCGAGCAGCCGCCGTTTCCGCAGCTGGCGGATCGGTTGCGGCAGAACAAGATCGTCTGCCTGCTGGGCGAGCGCGACCTGACCGGTAAGGGCGTCCCGGTGACGTTCTTCGGCGAGCGCACCTGGATGCCCGCGGGCGCGGCGAAGCTGGCGATCGAGACCGGCGCCGCGTTGATGCCGGTGCACGCCCGGTTCACCGTCGATGCCGAGGGCCGCGAGGGCTGGCGCCTGAAGACCGATGCGCCGCTGGACGTTTCGAACGGGGTGGCGGCGGCCACCCAGGAGGTGGCGGACTGGTTCGCGGCCCATATCGCCGCGCATCCCGCCGACTGGCACATGCTGCAACCGCTCTGGGAGGCGGATCTGTCCGAGGCCCGCCGGGCCCGGATCGCCGCCGCGCAGGCGGAACGCACGGCGGGAGACGGGACAGCGGGAGGTGTGGCGGCGCCGGACGTGTCCGCCGGGAACGCTGCCGCGGGAGACGATGCGTCATGAGGATCGGCATGGTCTGCCCGTACTCGTTCGACGTGCCGGGCGGGGTGCAATCCCATGTCGTGGAGCTGGCCGAGGTGCTGATCGAGCGAGGGCACCGGGTCAGCGTGCTGGCGCCGTCGGCCGAGAACACCACGCTGCCGGGGTTCGTGGTCTCCGCCGGGAAGGCCGTGGCGATCCCGTACAACGGCTCGGTGGCGCGGCTGTCGTTCGGCCCGACCGCCTACAACCGGATCCGGCGCTGGATCGCCGACAACGACTTCGACGTGCTGCACATCCACGAGCCGAACGCGCCGAGCCTGTCGATGCTGGCGTTGAAGATCGCCGAGGGCCCGATCGTGGCGACCTTCCACACCTCGACCACGAAATCGTTGGTGCTCAGCACCTTTCAGGGCGTGCTGCGGCCCTACCACGAGAAGATCAGCGGCCGGATCGCGGTGTCGGAGCTGGCGCGGCGCTGGCAGGTGGAGGCGCTCGGCGGCGACGCGGTGGAGATCCCGAACGGTGTCGACGTGCCGGCCTTCGCGCACGCCCCGCTGCTGGACGGGTATCCGCGTTCCGGCGGGACGGTGCTGTTCCTGGGCCGCTACGACGAACCACGCAAGGGCATGGCGGTGCTGCTGGGCGCGCTGCCCGCGCTGGTGCGGCGGCATCCCGACGTGCAGATCCTGATCGTCGGGCGCGGCGACGAGGAGCGGCTGCGCCGGGAGGCCGGCGAGCTGGCCGGGCATCTGCGGTTCCTCGGTCAGGTGTCGGACGGCGAGAAGGCCTCGGCGATGCGCAGCGCGGACGTGTACTGCGCGCCCAACATCGGCGGCGAGAGCTTCGGCATCGTGCTGGTGGAGGCGATGGCGGCCGGAACCGCCGTGGTGGCCAGCGAATTGGACGCCTTCCGCCGGGTGCTGCGCGACGGCAGCGCGGGAATGCTGGTCCCCGTGGGTGATTCGGCGCGGATGGCGTCGGCGATCAACGAGCTGCTCGGTGACGCTCAGCGCCGCGACAACCTGGTCCGCGCCGCGAATCAGGTTGTCGGCGAATACGACTGGCCGGTGGTGGCCGAACAGATTCTGCGGGTGTACGAGACGGTGACCGTCGGCGAGACCCGGGTGAGGACGGCGGGATGATCACTTTCTCCGCGACTACGATCCTCGTTCTCGCGCTGGTCGCGGCGCTGGTCGTCGTCGCGGCCGGTTGGGCGTACTCGACGGCCAATCGGCTGGACCGGCTGCATGTGCGCAGCGATCAGGCCCGGCATGCGCTGGAGGCGGCGCTGGCGCGGCGTGCGGTGGTGGCCCGCGCGGTGGCGCTGTCGCTGAGCAGTCCCAGGTCGCCGCCGGGCGGTGCGGGAACGTTGCCGAGCGGCGTCGGGTCGCCACCCAGCGGTCCGGGAACGTCGCCGAGTGGTCCGGGGTTGCCGAGTGATTCGGGGCCGTCGTTGAGCACTGCCGGATCGGTGGGCAGCACCGGCGGAGTACCCAGCGGTGCCGAATCGCTTCCGCCCACCGCGAATTCGGGTCGGGCCGCGGCGGGGGAGCAGGCTCGGGTGTTGCACACGCTGGCGGACCGGGCCGAGCGGGTCGACTGGTCCGAGCGCGAGACCGTCGAGAATCGGCTGGCCGCGGCACTGTCCACGATCGATATCACGCTGCTGCCGCCGCAGCTGGTGGCCGAGCTGGCCGATGCCGAGGCGCGGGTGCTGATCGCCCGCCGCTTCCACAACGACGCCGTGCGCGACACGCTGGCCCTGCGTACCCGCCGCCCGGTACGGCTGCTGCATCTGGGCGGTACCGCGCCACTGCCGCGCTACTTCGAGATCGCCGAGCGTGTCACGCCCGCGGCGACCACGGGGCTGGAGGTCGACACCGTGCGCACCTCGGCCCGCGTGGTGCTGCTCGACGACCGGGACCGGGTGCTGCTGCTGCGCGGCCACGACCCGAAGACCCCCGACCTGCCGTTCTGGTTCACCGTCGGGGGCGGTGTCGAGCCCGGCGAAACCCTCCGCACGGCCGCCGTGCGCGAGCTGTGGGAGGAAACCGGCCGGGCGCTGGACTCGACGGCGCTCCGCGGACCGATCTGGCGCCGGGTCGCGGTGTTCCCGTTCAACGGCCGGCTGGTCCGCTCGGAGGAGCTGTTCTTCGTCGCCCGCACAACGGTTTTCGAGCCGACGGCGAGCAGCCCCACGATGTGGGAGCGGCACTGCGTGACCGACGACAAGTGGTGTACGGCCGACGACATCCGGGCGCTGGATGCGATGGGGGAGACGGTATATCCGTACCACCTCGACCAGTTGCTGGCCGAGGCCGCGACGATCGCGGGCAGCGACACCGAACCCGAGGTCCGCTCGATCCGCTGATCGAGCGGACCTTACCGGAGTCCGTACGGGCGGCGCCTGCGGCGGCGGCGCGGGCTCAGGTCGGTGGTCTCCGGGCGCTCGGGGACGGCGGGGCGGTTCACGGTCAGCGCGAGCATGGCCAGGCCCGCATCGCGGATGAGCATGTCCAGGTCGTCGAGCAGGAGGCCGATGGCCTCGCCGGCCGCGCGCGTCTCCTCGGAGGTGGCGTCGGGCCGATCGAAGACCGATCGCATCGCGTGCAATTGCAGGCCGACATCGAACAGATGGCGGACCAACCGGTCGCTGGAATCGGCGAAGACGGCGGCGGCACCGGACGGCGGCGCGGCGTCCAGGAGGTATTGCGGCACGAGTATCGAATCGACGGGCGACCCGGCCGGCCGGATGGGCAGCAGGACATCTTCCACGTCCGCCTCCTGAACGATATCGAAGTGAGCCCGGCCCGAGAGCGATCCCGGGATGCCGATGCCCGAAGAGGTAGAACACAGCCTACGAATCCGTGCGCCCCCCGATAGGGTCGTTGGTCCTCACCGGCACCCCGTCCGAGGACCGACCGGGCGAGGGGACTTGCACCCGGCCACCATCCCGGACCACTCCGCGCCGAACCACGATGTCCTCGAACTGCATGGTCGACATGATCCCCTGTGCGGTGGCCCGAATTCGGATATCGTCGGAACCGGTTCGCAGTCGGTGTCGTGGCGAACCGCCTGATGGAGGTGAAGTACCGCATGCCGATGTCCTATCTGCTCTACGATTTTCTGCTGCCCTATCTGGGTAACGAGGCCGCGACCTACTGGGCCCAGTTGCTCGTCGTCAATCCGATCTGACCCGCGGCGTAGCGGTGGGGTAGCCCGGAGTTCCTGGTCACGGCGGTTCCGGTGGTCCTCGCAGGCCAGTGGTCGCCGACTGGCTATCTAGTGGCCTGATCGTCGCGCCTAGAATCGTGTCGTTCGATTCCGAAACACACGATTGTCCCGATGATCAGGAGTTTGCCGTGACTACGCCCGAAACCACCCCGACGACCGGCACCGCCCGCGTGAAGCGCGGGATGGCCGAGATGCTCGAGGGGGGTGTGATCATGGACGTCGTCACCGCCGAGCAGGCCAAGATCGCCGAGGACGCCGGCGCGGTGGCCGTGATGGCGCTGGAGCGGGTGCCGGCCGACATCCGGGCCCAGGGCGGCGTGGCGCGCATGAGCGATCCCGACCTGATCGACGGCATCATCGAGGCGGTGTCCATCCCGGTGATGGCCAAGGCCCGGATCGGCCACTTCGTCGAGGCCCAGGTGCTGCAGAGCCTCGGCGTCGACTACATCGACGAGTCGGAGGTGCTCACGCCCGCCGACTACGACCACCACATCGACAAGTGGCAGTTCACCGTGCCGTTCGTGTGCGGCGCCACCAACCTGGGCGAGGCGCTGCGCCGGCTCACCGAGGGCGCGGGCATGATCCGCTCCAAGGGCGAGGCCGGTACCGGCGACGTGTCCAACGCCACCACGCACATGCGCAGGATCCGCGACGAGATCCGCCGCCTGCAGTCGCTGCCGGAGGACGAGCTGTACGTCGCCGCCAAGGAGTTGCAGGCGCCCTACGAGCTGGTCCGCGAGGTCGCCGAGGCCGGGAGGCTGCCGGTCGTGCTGTTCACCGCCGGCGGCATCGCCACCCCGGCCGACGCCGCGATGATGAGGCAGCTGGGCGCCGAGGGCGTCTTCGTCGGCTCCGGCATCTTCAAGTCCGGCAACCCGGCCGAGCGTGCGGCGGCCATCGTCAAGGCCACCACCTTCTACGACGATCCGGACGTGCTGGCGAAGGTGTCGCGCGGGCTGGGTGAGGCCATGGTCGGCATCAACGTCGAGGAGATCGCCGAGCCGCACCGGCTGGCCGAACGCGGCTGGTAGTCGGCACTGTCATTCCGGGTGCCTTCGCCATTCGGGCATGCTTCGTCCCGTCGTCATTCCAGCATGCTTTCGGCCGGAGCGGTGACCGGGCGACATCAGGTGAGGCAGGCGGGACCCAGCAGCGCCTTGAGTTCGCCCATCAGGGCAGGCGACGGCCGCACGCGGTAGCGCGGGTCGATCGCGAGTAGTTGCGGTCCGTTCTTGCCTACCAACCGAATTCGCACTTCGGCCGGGCCAGGGTGTTGCTCGAGCGTTTCGCGCAGCGTGCGGACGGTGGCGGGGGTGCACGCCGGGACGGGGATGGTCACGACGATCGGCCCCGCCCCGGACGCCCCGGCCAGGTCCGGCACGGTGACCTGGTCGCCGAGCAGCGACATGCGCCCGTCGCGGACGCTGACGTGCGCGGTGACCAGCAGGACGGCGTCCTCGGCGAGCGCGGTGGCGGCGCCGGCGTAGGCGCCGGGGAAGAACAGGATCTCGGTGGTGGCGTCGAGATCCTCGAGCCGCACGATCGCCCACGGCTCGCCCTTCTTGGTGACCCGGCGATCGACCGACGTGACCAATCCGCCCACCACCACCTGCTTGCCGTGCCCGATGCGGCCCTCGGCGACCGCGGCGACGGGGGTATCGCACCGCGCGGCCAGTGCCGGGGCGATGGCGTCGAGCGGATGCCCGGAGACGTAGAGGCCCAGCATTTCCCGCTCGAACCCGAGCAGCTGCCGGCTGTCCCATTCCCGGTCCGGCACGGGCACCTCGAATACCGATGCGGCCGAATCAGAGTCGTCGACCGAGCCGGAGAAGAGGTCGAACTGCCCACGCGCCGCGGCCTTCTTGGTGCTCATCGCCGCGTCGACGGCCTCGCCGTGCACCAGGTGCAGCCCCTGCCGGGGATGTTTCAGCGAATCGAAACCGCCCGCCTTGACCAGGGATTCGACCACCTTCTTGGTGCAGGCCGTGGCATCGACCTTGGTCAGGTAGTCGGTGAAGCCGGTGAACGCGCCCGCGGATTCCCGTGCGCGGACGATGGATTCGACGACCGGTTCGCCCACGTTGCGCACGGCGCCGAGGCCGAAGCGGATATTTGAACCGACGCAGGTGAAGGTCGCGGCCGACTCGTTCACGTCGGGCGGCAGCACCCGGATGCCGCGCTTGCGGCAGTCGGCCAGGTAGCTCGCGGACTTGTCCTTGTCGTCGCCGACCGAGGTGAGCAGCGCCGCCATGAACTCCGCGGGATAGTTCGCCTTGAGGTAGGCGGTCCAGTACATGACCAGGCTGTAGCCCGCGGCATGCGACTTGTTGTACGCGTATCCGGCGAACGGCAGCACCGCCTCCCACAGCGCAGACACTGCCTCGTCGCGGTATCCGTTGTCGTGCATGCCGTTCCGGAAGTTCTCGAACTCCTGGGCGAGTACCTCGGGCTTCTTCTTGCCCATCGCGCGGCGCAGCAGATCGGCCTGTCCCAGCGAGTATCCGGCGACCCGCTGCGCGAGCTGCATGATCTGCTCCTGGTAGACGATCAGCGCATAGGTCTCGGCGAGGATCTCCCGCAGCGCCTCGTCGAGGTCGGGGTGGATCGGGGTGACCGATTCGCGGCCGTTCTTGCGGTCGGCGTAGGCCCAGTGCGCGCCGACGCCCATCGGCCCCGGACGGTAGAGCGCGTTGGAGGCGACCAGATCGTTGAACTCGGTGGGCGCCATCCGCAGCAGCAGCTCCCGCATGCCCGCCGAATCCATCTGGAACACACCGAGATTGTCGCCGCGGGCGAGCATGGCGTAGGTCTTCTCGTCGTCGAGTCCCAGGGTGTCGAGGTCGATCTCGATGCCGCGGTTGTCACGGATATTGGCCAGGCAGTCGCCGATCACGGTGAGCGTGCGCAGGCCGAGGAAATCCATCTTCAGCAGGCCGATGTCCTCGCACGACGGGTAGTCCCAGCCGGTGATGATCGCGCCGTCCTGCGGCCGCTTCCACAGCGGCACCACGTCCATCAGCGGCTCGCTGGACAGGATGACCGCGCACGCGTGCACGCCCGCGCCGCGCACCATGCCCTCCAAACCCACTGCGGTGTCGTAGATCTGCCGCATGCTCGGGTCGGCGTCGAGCAGCGCGCGCACCTCGGCCGCCTCGCCGTAGCGTTCGTGCGCCGGATCGGTGATGCCCGCGACCGGAATGTCCTTGGCCGCCACCGGCGGCGGCAGCGCCTTGGTGATGCGGTCGGCGAGGGCGAAACCGGGCTGGCCGAAATGCACGCGGGCGGAATCCTTCAGCGCGGCCTTCGTCTTGATGGTGCCGAACGTGATGACCTGCGCGACCTTGTCGGCGCCCCAGCGCTCGGTGGCGTAGCGGATCATCTCGCCGCGGCGGCGATCGTCGAAGTCGATATCGATGTCGGGCGCCGACGGCCGCTCCGGATTGAGGAACCGCTCGAACAGCAGGCCGTGCTCGATCGGGTCGATATTGGTGATCGCCAGCGCGTAGGCGACCAGCGAACCGGCGGCCGATCCGCGGCCCGGCCCGACCCGGATGCCCACCTCGCGGGCGTGCGCCACCAGATCGCCGACCACCAGGAAGTAGGCCGGAAAACCCTTGTCCCGGATGATGTTCAGCTCGAACTCCGCCCGGTCGAGATAGTGCCCGGGCACCCCGGCAGGGAAGCGCCAGCGCAGGCCCGCGGCCACCTCGTGGCGCAGCCAGCTGTCCTCGGTGTGGCCGTCCGGCACCGGGAACACCGGCATCCGGTCGCGGAACTCCCACACCTCGTCGTACGGTTCGACGCGTTCGGCGACCGCCAGGGTGGCGTCGCAGGCGCCCGGCACCTCGTCGTCCCACAGCGCCCGCATCTCGGCGGCCGTCCGGAGGTAGTAGCCGTCGCCGCCGAACCGGAACCGGCTCGGATCGGAGAGGGTCTTGCCGGTCTGCACGCACAGCATCGCCTCGTGCGCCGACGACTGGTGCCGCAGCACGTAGTGACAGTCGTTGGTGGCCAACGGAGTCAGGCCCGCCTTGTCGCCGACCGCGAGCAGATCCTCGCGGACCCGGCGTTCGATGGACAGGCCGTGGTCCATCACCTCGAGGAAGAAGTTCTCCGGGCCGAAGATCTCGCGCCACCGACCGGCGGCCTCGTACGCCTCGTCGAATTGTCCCAGGCGCAAACGGGTCTGGACCTCACCCGACGGGCAGCCGGTGGTGGCCATGATGCCCTCGGCATGGTCGGCGATCAGTTCGGCGTCCATCCGCGGCCACTTGCCGAGCTGTCCCTCGAACGAGGCCAGCGACGACAGAGTGAACAGATTACGCAGTCCCACAGCGTTTCTCGCGAACATCGTCATGTGCAGGTAGGCGCCCGAACCGGAGATGTCGTCGGACTTCTGCGACGGGTCGCCCCAGAACACCCGCTTACCGGAGAACCGGGATTCCGGCGCGACGTAGGCCTCGATGCCGATGATCGGCTTGATGCCCGAGCGCTGCGACTGCCGGAAGAATTCCGCGGCCCCGTACATGTTGCCGTGGTCGGTCATCCCGACCGCCGGCATGCCCAGCCGCTCGGCCTCGGCGAACAGCGGCGCCACCTTGGCCATGCCGTCGAGCATCGAGTACTCGGTGTGGTTGTGCAGATGGACGAAGGACGCGTCGCTCACTCGAATCACCTGTGCCGTAGGTCGGGATCGGCGCAGTCGGTTGTGGAAGCGTCTACGCCGGTGCGGTATTCGGGTACATATGACCAGGTGAATCGGTGTGCGTCGAACAACCGACACGTTATGCTGCACAACCGATGGTTGTTCTGGGAGGTGTGATGACGGATCTCGACCTGACGGCGGTGCGGGCGTTCGTGACCGCGGCCGACGAGCGGCAGTTCGGCCATGCCGCCGCGCTGCTGGGCATCAGCCAGCAGGCGGTGTCGAAGCGGATCGCCAAGCTGGAGGCGCAGCTCGGTGCGGCGCTGTTCGACCGCGTGCCGGCCGGGATCGTCCCGACCGCCGCCGGCCTCCGGCTGCTACCGCATGCGCGGTCGCTGCTCGCCGTCGCCGAGGGGGCGGTGGCGGCGGTGCGGGAGGCGCCACGGCAGCTGCGGGTCGCGATCCTGGGGGAGCGGCAGGGCGCCATCGAGCAGATGCGGTTCTACCTGGACCGCCACCCGGAATCCGATGCCGAGATCGTCATCTCGGGCATGTCGGTCACCTCGCGGGACATGCTGGTGCACGGACGCGCCGACGCCGCGTTCGCGCGGCCGCACGGCGGGCCGCGGCCGCTCCCGGCGGAAATCGCCGCCGTCCCGGCCTACCTGGATATCGCGCATCTGCTGGTCGGACGGAATCATCCGCTCGCCAAGCGATCCGCCGTGACGATGGCCGAACTCGGCGGCATGTCGGTGTGGATCCCGGGCGCCGGGGTCCCGTCGGAATGGGCCGACTACTACCGCGAACTGAGCGAGTTCTGCGGTGTCACAATCGATACCACCCGCCGGTCGGACCGGGGCGGCGAGGCTCGGCGGGACCCCACGGAGGGCATGACGGCCATGCTCGACCGCATCGCCGCCTCCGACAGCCTGGCCACCATCAGCGGCGACAACTTCCGCGACCCGTGGCATCCGCACATCCGGCGACTGCCGATCGTCGACCCCACCCCCGCCTACCCGCACGCCCTGCTGTGGTCGACCGCCAACCCGCACCCCGGCCTCTCGCACCTGATCGCCTACTTCCGCGACACCTACGACCGCGATCTGGCCCGCGATTTCTGGGTGCCGGCACCCGACCGGGAGTTGTTCCTGCCCTGAGGGTTTCGGCGCAGACTGCGAACTTCTTCGGAACTCGGAGACGGTCCGGCCGCCGGTCTCTGCGGATCGTGCCGGCTCGACGCGCGTCTTCGCGAGTTGTCGACCAGGGCCTCTGCCGACGTGCGGATCGCGACGGATCATGCGTGCGCCGGACCGGGAGCCCGAACGACACTGCACGGTCGCCGCTGTCCGGCGCGAGTTTCCGGCGACCGATCGGTCACCCCCGCGCCCGGCCTGTGGCCGAGGCGTGATCGGCGCCCGGATTCGTGCGGTGCCAGGGACGTGTGGAGCACGTCACCGGTAAACCCTTCGACCCCTCGGCGCGATCTTGTTATCCTGGGTCTCGTGCATCTTTACTTCCTCTGATCACTCCGGGCCCGCATCCGCGTCGGCGGATTGCTGAGGGGCCCCGTTTCGATGTTCGGTCGCACCGGTTTCCGCGGTGCGTAGTCATCGACCAAGGCGCACCTTCTTTCAGCCCTGCGGCTGACGTGTGCCCGGAGGAAGAATCATGATCATCTGGACTCATCCTGCCCGTGCTCGGGCGCAATTGACCTGTTCGGACGTTGTGGTGCGGCGCGGGGAGCGCACCGTGCTCGACGGCGTCGATATCACGGTGTCGCCCGGTTCGCGGTGGGGGATCGTCGGCGAGAACGGGCGCGGCAAGTCGACGCTGCTGCACGTGCTCGCCGGCCTGCTCACGCCCGACGAGGGGGAGGTGCGGTGCGTCGGCACATCGGCGCTGGCCAGGCAGGAGCTGCCCGACCACGACGACCGCACGGTCGGGAATCTGGTCGACGAGCACCTGGCGGCGGCCCGCGCGGCGATGGAGCGGCTCGACGAGGCGACGGTGGCGCTGGCCGAGGAGCGGCCCGGCGCCGAGCAGCGGTACAGCGACGCCCTGGATCTCGCTCAGCTGCTCGAGGCGTGGGATGCCGACCGGCGCGTCGACGTCGCGCTCGAAGGTCTCGGGGCCGTGACTGATCGGGATCGCCTACTGGCGACCTTGTCGGTGGGGCAGCGGTATCGCGTGCGGTTGGCCGTTCTGTTGGCGGCGGGCGACGATTTCCTGCTGCTGGACGAGCCGACCAACCATCTCGACCACGCGGCACTGGAGTTCCTGACCGCCCGGCTGCGCGCCCATGCGGGCGGAGTGGTTGTGGTGAGCCATGATCGGGCCCTGCTGGCGGACGTCGCGGACACGATCCTCGACCTGGATCCGACCCACGACGGCCGCCCCCGCGTCTACGGCGGCGGATACGCCGGGTACCGGGAGGGCCGCCGGGCCGAGCGCGAGCGCTGGGAGCAGGAGTACGAACAGCAGCGGGCCGAGCGCACCCGGCTGGCCCAGGACCTGTCGGCGGCGCAGAATCGCCTGGTCACCGGCTGGCGACCGGATAAGGGCACCGGAAAACATCAACGCGCCACGCGGGCGGGGTCGGTGGCGCGGGCCGTGCACCGGCGGCAGGACGAGCTGGAGCGGCACCGGGTCACCGCGCCGACCCCGCCGCAGCGGTTCGCCATGCCGGAACTGCCGGTCCGACAGGGGGTTACGCTGATTCGTGCCGAGAATGTCACCGTCGCCGGGCGATTGCCGCGGCCGGTGGAGCTGTCGCTGGATTCGGGTGACCGCCTGGTGATCACGGGTGCCAACGGCGCGGGCAAGTCCACGCTGCTGGCCGTGCTCGCCGGATCGCTCACACCCACCACCGGTGCTGTCCACCGGGCCCGCAGGGCACGAGTTCGCCTGCTACATCAGGAATCTCGGCTGCCACGCCATCGCCGGGCCCGCGAGGTGTACGAGACGCACGTGGCGGAGCTGGTGACGGCCGGACTGCTGCCCCGCGACGAGACCACCGGTCTGGCCGGGCTCGGCCTGCTGACCTCGCACGAGGCCGGCAAGCGGATCGGCGACCTGTCCATGGGCCAGCAGCGCCGCCTGGAACTGGCCTGCGCCTTGGCAACCCGCCCGCACGCCCTCCTCCTCGACGAGCCCACCAACCACCTGTCCATCACCCTGGTGGACGAACTCACCGAGGCCCTGCACACCACCCCGGCCGCCGTGGTGGTAGCCACCCACGACCGCCAGTTACGCCGGGACGTGGCCGACTGGCCCCACCTGCCCCTGTCTCCGTCACCGCAACCGTCGGCGAGCAGCGTACGTCGCGAGCCGTCCGGCACGACCGGCGAGTGACGCGGCGGTACCGGCGAGCACGAGAACACCCACGGCGATACAGGTCCGGGGCGTCGACACGCCCTGCGATGCGCGGCCCCGCGAGTGCGACGGCCACGGGGATGGTGGCGAAGGTGAACAGCGAGGTAGTGCGGAGGTTGGTGTTCTCGTGGGAGGTCCGGGCAAATCCATTGTCTCGCCCAGGATTGTGCGAAACGTCAGAGGAGGCCGTGCTGTTGGTGGTGGGTGTTCGGCAGGTCGTGGCCGGCCGGTTTCGTCGTTCCGTAGCCGAGGTGGTCGGTGATCTCGCGGACGGCGTTCTGCTGGTCGGGGGTCAAGGCGCGTGGTGGGCCCGCGGTGGCGGCGTCGAGGTAGATTCCGCAGGCCCACTCCAGTAGGAGCGTGTTGTCGACCGCCTCGGTGAGGTCGGCGCCGAGTGTGACCGCGCCGTGGTTGGCCAGGAGGGCGGCCCGCCGGTCGTGTAGCGAATCTCGCACGGCCGCAGCGAGTTCCGGGGTGCCGAACGGGTGGAAGGGGACGACCGGCGTCGGGCCGCCGAGCGGGAGCTGCTGATAGTGGACGACCGGGAGCTCGTCGCGGACCAGTCCGAACGCGATCGAGCGCGGGGCGTGCGTGTGCACGATCGCACCGGCATCGTGGGTGCGGTAGATGGTCACGTGCAGTGCCAGCTCCGAGGTCGGCGCGAGCGCGCCGTCCACGACCGCGCCGTCGACATCGACCACGGTCACGGCGGATTCGGTGAGTTCGGCCAGCACCGCGCCGGTCGCGGTCACCGCCACCAGGTCGCCGCAGCGCACACTCAGGTTCCCTGCCGTCCCGAGCACCAAACCCGCCGCCGCGAGCCGGCGACACTGCGCGACGATCCCGGCACGAGCGGCCTCCACCGACGACATTCCTCCAACCTAATCGAAGCAGCAGGCTCCTCCGAGGGCGCACATCTGCCGCGATGAATTCCGGCTGCCCGGCCCGTCGGTACGTATATCCCTACCCTTGGAGGAATATCGTGCGAACAGAAGCGGTCAACCTGGATGGTTACGGCAACGCCCCGTTGCCGTGGGCGCGGGCGCGGCAGGCATTGGAAGGTTTCGCCGCAGGTCCGGACAACTCGGTCTTCCTGAGCACCTGTCGGCCCGACGGCCGCCCCCACACGACCGGCATCGGCGCCCTGTGGCTCGACGACGGCGTCTACATCGTCAGTGGGGAGTCGACCCGGAAGTCCCGCAACCTCGCGACGAATCCGTTCTGCACCGTCGCCTTCGCCCTGCCCGGACTCGATCTCGTCGTCGAGGGCACGGCCGCCCTCGTCACCGCCACGGAGACCCTGGAACGAGTCGCGCACCGCTACCGAGAGGTGGGCTGGCCCGCCGAAGTGCGGGACGGTGCCTTCACCGCACCCTTCAGTGCCCCGAGCGCCGGCCCGCCGCCCTGGCGCGTCTACTTCATCACTCCGCACAGCGCCGTCGGCGTCGCCTCCGCCGAACCGCACGGCGCCACCCGCTGGAGCTTCGCCTGACATCCCACGGCGGACGTCATCGCACGATGCCCAGCCGCCACCGGCAGGCCGTCGATCGGCTTGCGCCGTATGGACCGTGCGCCCGAGGTACCGGAGTTCCGCTGTTGTATTCACCTTGTGGTGAAGGAACTTTCGGTCGCCTCGCCCGCCGAGGCGCCGGCCGGATCGCCGGTCGCCCGGCGCTTCCCGGCATACGACAGCACGACCATGGACAGGCCCGAGAGCAGGAGACCGAGTAGCGGGAACAGCGGCAGGTAGGACACCCACACCAGGGGCCCCGGCTGCGCGAGGGCGACGGTTGCGGCGACGACGGTTGCGGTGAAGGCCACGGCCGACCACCGGTGCGCCTGCCGGATCCACACGGCGAGTGAGTGTTTCCCGATGTCGGTGCGGGCCGTTCCCCTACCGGCCGTCCGGTCGCGTCGCCTGGTCACATACGGCAGCACGAACATGTACAGACCCGAGAAGAACAGCAGGGCCAGCGGTAGCAATGGCAGATAGGACACCCAGACCGGCCCCCGCACCGCCAGGGTGATGACGGTGACAACCACAGTCGCCGCGAAGGCAATGCCCAGCCGGCGGTGTACGGACCGAACAGACTCGTTCCCGCGCATATGTTTTCTCCTCCGATGTCGAACAGCCGCACCCAGGTCATCCACCGGGCGGGCGGCAGTGGCGAAAACGTTAGCCATGGCCCGGTGACCACCGCTTCTCGATTCCTGACCGTTCGTCCGGGTCGACGGGCAGGACAGTCCTCGAATTGCCGGCCTTGCCGCATGCCGAGAGGAAATGTATTAGCCATATCGACAGACCAACCGTCGGTCTGTAGTCTTCCGGGAAGGAGGTGTTGCCGGTGCGCCAGGTCAAGAGGCCCGAGGTCCGGCGGTCCGAGATCGTCGCCGCCGCGGCGGAGCTGTTCGCGGCGCGGGGATACGAGAAGACCGGCGTCGCGGATATCATCGGCCGCCTCGGTGTCGCCAAAGGCTGCTTCTACCATCACTTTTCGTCCAAGGACGAGGTGTTCGCCGCCTGCGCCGAGACGCTCTCGGCGCAGGCCCGCACGCGCTACCTCGCCCTCCTCGGCGACCTCTCGGTTTCTCCCCGGGCCCGCCTGCTGGCGTATCTGGACGACACCTACGACGTGCCCATGCGCGGGGGAGTGCTGTCCGTGCTGCACGGCGACCGCTTCCACGACCTGCACAGCAGGGTCGCCGAGGAGGTTGTGGCCGAGGTGCGCCCGGCGTTGGCGGCGTTGATCGCCGAGGGCGCCGCCGCCGGGGAGTTCGCTTCCGGCGACCCGGAGTTCGCGGCGACGGCGCTGATCGGAGCGTTGCGCGGGCTGCACGAGGTCTACGCCGAACGCGCGGATCTCGGTCTGCGGCAACACCATGACCAGGTGCTGGAGCTGATCGGGCGCATGCTGGGATTCGCGCCCGGCGGGCAGGACGACTCCGGAAGTGGTCACGGACGTGGAGGGAGCACAGTATGCAGGCCGACCGGGTGACGTTCGCCTCCGCCGGCACCGCCCTGACGGGATACGTCTACACACCGGAACACCCGGCCCCGGGCAGCGCCTGCGTGGTGATCTGCCCGGGCTTCGGCGGTACCCAGGACACCCCGTCGATCATCGCCGCGGCAACGGCATTCACCGAGGCCGGGTACCTC
Source organism: Nocardia sp. BMG51109 (assembly GCF_000526215.1). Lineage (NCBI taxonomy): Bacteria > Bacillati > Actinomycetota > Actinomycetes > Mycobacteriales > Nocardiaceae > Nocardia > Nocardia sp. BMG51109. The sequence continues at coordinate 7,353,735 of NZ_JAFQ01000004.1, read as the reverse complement.
GCGGTGACCTTCGACTACCGCGGCTTCGGGCAGAGCGACGGACATCCCCGGCAGGTCCCCGACATTCCGGGCCAGCTCGAAGATGTCCGCGCGGCAACGGAATTCGGCCGCAGCTACCCGGGGGTCGATCCCGATCGCATGGTGCTGTGGGGAAGTTCGCTCGGCGGCGGGCATGTCGTGTCGGCGGCCGCGGCGGATCCGCGAATCGCCGCGGTCGTCGCCCAGGTGCCCTTCAACGGCTTCCCGAAGAAGGCCGAGGGACGCTCGGCGACAGCCACACTGCGGCTACTGGCGGCGATGTTCCGCGACCGGCTCCGCGGTGCCCTCGGGCGGCCACCGTTGTACATCCCCGCCGTGGGCCGGACCGGCGACCTGGCGGTGATGACCGGCCCGGGGGCCGAGGACACGATCGCGGCGATGGCGAGCGAGACCTGGGAGAATCGGGTGGCGCCGCGGGCGCTGCTGCAGATGGCGCGCTACAAACCCGGAGACCGTGCGCCCGAACTGCGGATGCCGCTGCTGGTGTGTATCGGCGAGTACGACCGCGAGACGGTCGGCGCCGACACCGTGGAACTCGCCCGGAAGGCGCCGCACGGCGAACTGCGCAGCTACCCCTTCGCGCATTTCGACATCTACCGGGCGGACAACCGCACGCGAGTGCTCGACGACCAGGTGGCATTTCTCGAACGGGTACTCACGCGAGCCCGCTGACTCACAGCGCTCCGCCGGCGTCGATCAACTGCGTTGTGCCCGTGACGAATTTCGCATCGTCGGACACGAGATGCAGGACGGTGGCGGTGATGTCCTCCGGCTCCAGCGCCGCGACCGACATGCGGTTCAGCGTCCGGGCCGCCTCCTCGAAATCCATCCGTCCCGGGCTCTCCAGGTCGGGGCGGAACAGCCGGTACGTGGCCTCGTTGAGGACCATCTCCGTGGCCACCGTGGTCGGATGCACCGTGTTCACCCGAATATTGTGCGCGGCAAGCTCTTTGGCCATCACCTTCATCAGCATGACCAGGCCCGCTTTGGAGGCCGAATAGTGGGCCATGTTCTCGTTGGCGCGCATGGCCGCCAGCGAACTGGCGATGACGACGGAGCCGCCCCGGCCGCCGTCGATGATGTGCGGCACCGAGGCCTTCAGCGTTTTCCAGGTACCGGTCAGGTTGATGTCGATCATGTCCTGCCAGGTGTCTTCGCTCATTTCGAGTGTCGGGGCCGGGCTGGAGATGCCCGCGTTGGCGACGACGATGTCGAGCCGGCCGAGGGCGCCCACGCCTTCCGCGACCGCGGCCGCCAGGGCGTCGTAGTCGCGAATATCGGCCTCGCGGGCGATGGTTCGCTGCCCGGTGGCCTCGACCAGCCGCGCCGTCTCGGCGAGATCCTCGGCGTCGGCGAGCGGGTACGGGACGCTGTCCACCGTCTCGGTCGTGTCGACCGCGATGATGTCGGCGCCTTCGCGAGCGAAACGTACTGCGTGGCTGCGTCCCTGGCCTCGCCCCGCGCCTGTGATGAACGCAACTCTACCGTCCAGTTTGCCCATGTGCCCTCTCCATCGCCGCACTACCCCGACATGATCATGCTGCTGACCGGGCTCGACAGTATGGCATCGGGCGACACCTCGTCGAGCGCCGTGAAACGACGCCCGCGCGCCGCGGAGCTATGGTGGAGCTACTGTCGGCCGACGGGTGCGAGGCCCGGGGGTCGCGCTGTGAAAGTTGCCGTCCGATATTGGAGTTCGCTACTTGTCCACGCCCGCGGATCCCGCGCACCCCGAGGCATCGCCCGCGCACGTCACCGGACCGCGCGTGAGCCTGTACTCCGGCGAATTCGCCGCCGACCCCCGCCGCGCCTACCGTGCAATGCGTGATCGTTACGGGTCTTTGGTGCCCGTCGAGCTGGCGCCGGGCGTTCCGGCGACGCTGGTCGTGGGTTACCGCACAGCGCTGCAGATCCTCAACGACCCGGACCGCTTCCCGGCCGATCCGCGCGCCTGGATGCAGAACGTGCCGTCGGACTGCCCGGTCCTGCCGGTGTTGCAGTGGCGGCCCGCCGCGCCTCGCAGCGCCGGTGCCGATCACGCGCGTTACCGCGGCGCTACCACCGCGGCCCTGGACGGCGTGAATCTGCACGGGCTGTACGGCATCGTGGAGCGGGCGGCCATGTCGCTGATCAATTCGTTCTGCTCGGCCGGTTCGGCCGATCTGGTCGCGCAGTACGCCGCGCCGCTCGCCTTCGAGATCGTCAACGCGATGCTGGGCTGCCCGCCCGGAATCAGCGAGAAGGCGGCCGCGGCGACGGCCGCGATCTTCGACGGCGTGGATGCCGAGGAGGGCAATCGGAGGTTCGGCGAGGCCGTGCTCGAGCTGGTCCGCCTCAAGCACGCCGAACCCGGCGACGACGTCACGACGCGACTGCTGCGCCATCCCGCGCAGTTCGACGAGTTCGAGATGGTCCATCAGGTGATCGCGCTCTACGGCGTGGGAATGGGCCCGCTCCAGGGCTTGGTCATCAACGCCCTGCGGCTGATCCTGACCGACGACAGGTTCGGTGCCGGCGTCGTCGGCGGTTCCCTGTCGACCAGGGACGCGCTGGACCAGGTCCTGTTCGAGGATCCGCCGCTGCCCAACGCCAGCGTCACCTACCCGCGGCATCCGGTCATGCTCGAGGACACCTGGCTGCCCGCGCACCAGCCGGTGGTGATCAGCCTGGCCGGCTGCAACGACGATCCCGCGATCGGCACCGGCGACCACACCGGCAACCGCGCGCACCTGGCGTGGGGTGCCGGAGCGCACGGCTGCCCCGCCAAGCCGCTGGCGTACCTGATCGCGCAGAGCGCGGTCGACCAGCTGCTCGACGCCCTGCCCGAGGTGGAGCTCGCGGTTCCGGCCGAGAAGCTGACCTGGCGGCCGGGCCCGCTGCACCGGACGCTCGTCGAACTTCCGGTGGCCTTTCCGCCGTCCCCGCCGCTGCATCTTCCCTGACGCCCGCGGCCGCCCGTTTTAAGCGAAGAGTACAAACCGCCCGGAACGCGACCCGCGCTGACAGACTGTCGGATGGTGTCCATTCCAGGCAATCGCGACGGGAGCCGAGAACCATGGTCGAGCGCGACTTCGAACAGATGAAGAAAGACGCGGAACCGTTCATCAAATTCGAGAAGGATGTCGAGAACCGGATCGCCTACATCACCTTCGACCGGCCCGACGAGCTCAACTCGACCAATCTGGGGATGCGGCAGAACTATGCCGACCTGATCCACAAATGCAATGCCGACGACGACGTCAAGGTCGTGGTCATCCGAGGCGAGGGCGAGCACTTCGGCAGCGGCGGCGATCTGCCGGAACAGCGCGATATGCTGGAGAACCCGGGAATGCCGCTGCTGCACGAGGTCTCGATCAACGACGACAACGTCAGGTACCCACCCGGCGACTCCTACCGCTACCTGGCCACCCTCACCGACCACTACGCCAAGGCGTCCGCCGGGAACCGGCCGCTGCAGGAGTTGAAGAAGGTCAGCATCATCGAGGCGAAGGGGTACTGCTACGGCTGGCATTTCTATCAGGCCGGCGACGCCGACCTGGTGGTGTCCAGCGACGACGCCCTGTTCGGCCATCCCGCATTCCGCTACGTCGGCTGGGGGCCGCGGCTGTGGTGGTGGGCCGAGACGATGGGCCTGCGCAAGTTCTCCGAAATGTTGTTCACGGGAAGGCCGTTCACCGCCGAGGAGATGGACGAGTGCGGGTTCCTCAACAGCGTCGTGCCGCGCGAGGACCTCGAGGCGGAAACGCTCAAATACGCGCTGGCCTGCTCCAGATCCCGGCCCACCGACACGGTGGCCGTGCAGAAGACGTTCCTCGAGCTGTACAAGCAGCACAAGGGTGAATACTTCGGCAGCGTGCTCACGGGATTCGTGGAGAGCATGCTGCCGATGATGACCAACGACCGCGACAACTATCCCGATCTGACCGAGGGCACATTCGGACAGGGACTCAACAACGTGGTCAAGGACAACGACATGAACTTTCCGCCCGAGTGGCGGCTCAGCCGTTCGGGTCGCAAGAAGAAGTCCTGACGGAGATCGGCTGTCGGTCACGGCCGACCACGGACCGACAGCCGATAGCTCAGTCGCGAACCGATAGCTCAGTCGCGCTGGGCGCCGTCGGGCCAGATCACGTCGACGGGCAGTGCTCTTTCGCGTGCTGCCGCAACCACGCTGCCGGTGCCGCTCCGCTCGCCCGCCCGGCCGTCCCACACCGCTATCAGCCGGTCACAGGAACCGAGGACAACCTCATTGGCTGCCTCGTAAGCGTCGGGACCGGTGTCTTCGAAGTCCATCACCCGTACCGTCTCGGCACGACCCAACAGGCTGTCGAACAGTTCGGCGTGGTCCGGCTTCACCTTCTTTTCGCGGTAGTTCCGGGAAGGGATGACCGCCTCCAGCCTGCCGCCTGCTTCGAGGACCGCTTGCGCGAATACGGAGTCGGCGCCTCGGGCGAGGCAGCTTACGCCGACGAGTTCGGCCGCGGCGCCTGCCTTCGCAAGGTGGCGGGCGATTTCCGCGTGCACGAGCGGCACGGTGTCCGTGGTGATGTTCATGTGCCCGGTAACCCCGATGCGCACCATCAGCTCCTTCTAGGTCGCTACCGCGACTATCGGCCGAATACGGTCTCGCAATTCGGCGACTGCGCCGACTTTCGTCAGCTGCTCGGTGCGGTTGTACACCTTCACCAGCTTCTTACGGACGCGATCGGAGCCGGTCTTCCCGACCGTCTCCAGTGCATCCAACCCGAGGCGGCGGGCTTCCTCGAACTCGCCCTCGATCATCCGAGCCTCGACGATCCCGAGCTGGTCGAGCGCCGAGCTGCGCAGCCGCTTCGGTCGGCGCACCGTTATGGCGTGTGCGATCGACTCGGCGGCTTCACCGGCGAACGCGGGGTCACGGCGGGCGATGTCGAGCAGCCGGCCACCGATGGTGCCGGACAGTTCGGCGGCGTCGAAGTAGTTGATCCAGTACGGATCGGCGGTCGGGTCGACGTTGGAGAACTCGTCGAATGCCTTGTCGCAAGCTCGGCGGAACGCTGAGGGGCGGCCGAGTTTGCTGTAGGCCCACGCTTCCCGCGTGTGCAACATCGCGCGCACGGTCGGCGTTGCCCGGTCGGCAAATTGGTCCTGAGCGACCCTGATGAGTTCGAGTGCGTCGATCGCGCGGTCGCGCTCGAGTTCGGCTCGTTGTACGGCGGTGCCGTAGTTGTCCAGTGAAAGCAGCTGGCGAGACATGCCGGCAATCGCGTTGGCGCACAACGCATAGTCGCCTGCCTCCTTGGCTGCGCGCGTCGCCAGCATGTAGTAACGCTGCGCCGTTTCCTGTTCCCCTGAGTCCCACGACATCGTTGCGGCTGTCTCTGCCAGCAGTGCGAGAACTCGTTGGAGGCGGCACTTGATCTGCGGGGGATGTGCGTCGCGCAAGATCTCGTTGACCTCGTCAAGTTGACCCACGACGGCCTTACGCCGTAGGCCACCACCGAATTGGTCGTCCCATTCACGGAAAACTCGCGCGGTGTTCTCCATCTCGGCAATCTCTTGCAGGCCGGCGCCAATCACCGGCGGTTCAGGAACCGCCCCCGGGGAATCGCGTAGCAGCCACCGTTCCAGCGGTTCCAGCAGATGCACGCCGACAACGACGCCGGCTAGCGCCCGCGAGACTTGGCGCCGATCCAACATGAGGTCCTTCCGTGCGAGGTCATTGGTAAGCGTCGAGCAGTCGCCGAACCACATGTCCAACACTGGACCGGATGGTATGACCTCGACTTCAACAGACTGTGGTGTTGCGCCGACCGACGCAAGCTGCGCGGTTGTGTCGCGAATCGCAGTGAAGCGCAGACGCTGTTCAGGCGTCGCCTGTTCCAGCATCGTGCTCATTATCCCGGCGAAAAGCTCGGGCAGGTCGATTGTTCCTGCTCGGCGCTTCCACTTCTTCACGACCGAGACGGAGATGCCCGCGCGCTTGGCGAACTGAGGCTGTGAAAGCCCCAGTGCATTGCGCAGGGCTGTCGCGTCGGCACCAGTCCACATGACCTGCATACCCAATACCTCGTCCCCTGCCAGAGGTGCGTATACCAGCGTGACCCGAAGCGTATACCAGCGTGATCCGCGTGCACCTTCTATCGCGAAACCTCCGGCGCGAGGGTTGACCCAGGCACCGCCGCCGGGCTCGAGCTGATGCCCCGATCAGCCGGTCGATCGGACCCAACTGACACCACTCGGTCGTCCGGCCCGCTCCCCGGTGGCGGTGCCTCCACACCGACAGACGACCAACTGAGGGGACGACATGGATTCCGGTGAGCAGCTGCACGATAGACCGACCGCGGTGTGCCTGGTGCGCCCAGATGTGTCGGGGCTCGAAGCGCCACGCCACGCTAACTTGGCGCAACGTCACGCGACGCAACGTGGGTACGTGGTCCTGTACACGGTGCGGCCGCCGGCCGACCATCCGGACCCGGTCGGGTATGCCCTCGGTCTGGCGGCTGGGCTGGCTGTCGATGCCGTGGTCGTCTATGACCTGGCCACCGTCGACAACACTCCCAGCCGGGTGTGTGAGATGTTCACCCTGGAAACCGTGTGCCCGCCGACCATCTGGGCGGCATCCCGGCCCGACGAGGCGGATCACGCCCACCCTGACCACCGGCTCACCGTGCCCGAGGCCGCGCGTATCCTCCAGCAGCACATCGCCTGCCGCGCGCTCGTGTGCCCGCGGAAGGCGAGCGCCTACAGTCGCCTGGTGAAGGCGGGGAAGATCGTGCCCCCGACGGAGACTCCGCGGGAACGTGCTGCCGTGCGGGGAATCTCGTTCCCGCCCCGGCCATCCGATCCCCTGGCGCTACCGCCCGTCCCGGACCTGCGAACACTCCTCGCGGTACTCGACGGCCTGGCCGACCCCAACTCCCACACACTCGCCGTGCACATGCCGGCGGGCACCGACGGGTAGGGCCGTCATGAGCGACGCCAAGGCTGCGAACATCCGCAGGACCGAGGTCGACGGGTGCGAGGTGACCTGGCAGCTGGCCGGCCACACCGCCCGCATCATGACCGTCCGCGAGGACGGTGTGGTGCTGGTGTCGTATGAGGTCTCTCCGGACTTGGCGCAGGCGCGGGACGGGTGGCCGCAGCTGGCCGGGTTGTGGGATGCGGTGCGGCATGAGCTGTGGTCGGAACTGGTTCCCGCGCAACAGGTTTCGATCGGCAGCCGGACGAGTGGACGGCCGTGGGATTGACCGGCACACAGCCGGAGGTGTCGGGACTGCCGGAGGTGTCGGGGCGGGAGGCCGCCGAGCGGCGGGCGCGGGCCATCGAGACCAGCGCTGGACCGGACCATCGTGTCGCCCGGGCACTGGCACCGCCTTGTGGCTGGCTCCTGTGCCGTGGCGGCGAACTGTTGTGCAGCGGCAGTCTCGACCACCTCGAGCCGTGGCCGACCGCGCCGGGCACCGAGTAGGAGCCGCGCGTGCTCTGGGTTTTCGCGCTGTCGCTGCTCGGTGCCCTGGTGTCCGGGTTCCTGGCGGTGCGGTGGTGGCCGCGCCGGATCCCGCCGGGCCGCAGCGTGCACGACATCCGCCGGCGCATCAACGACGAGCGCCGCCACAGGCCACACCGATGATCGATCACCGAGCAGAGAGGACAGCAGTACCCGCATGACCATTCCCACCCCGCCACCGGTGGCCGGACACGCCCCGATCCCGCCCCCGAAGTTCCTCGAGGCAGCGCAGTCCTACATGCTCGGCGCGCACGTCTGCGCAGACGGCCCGGTGATCTATTCATGGGGTACCGGCGACGATTCCACGATCGGTATCAAGGCGATCCCGGTCGACCGGATGCCGCCTGCCACCGAGGACATCCACCCCTACGACCGGGCGACCACCGTGCTGCAACGCAGTGCCCCGATTCCGTTGTGGGGCTTCGGCATGTCCTACTGCGGGCACGTGGCATTCGTCCCGACCGGGGTACCCGACAGCATGGCCGTCGTCATCGACCCCGCCCGGACCGAACCGGACAACCCCCGGCTCGACCTCCAACGCATGTGCGCCGCGGTGCTGTTCGTCCACTCGGCCGACCGCCACGACCTCATCCGCCCGGCCGGGAAAACCGAACCGACCGCAATCACCTTCCGCGGCACCGACAACCCGTACCCACCACCCGGGGACCTGCGGCATTTGTGGATCGCGGCCGTCGCGCTCGACCGCACCAACATCGGCCGCTTCGGCCCGCCCGAGTCCGGCGACATGAAAGGAACCGGGCAAGAGGTGTCCGACGGATAGAGCCGTCGAACACCGGACGGAGCTGGATCACCAGAACCACCTGGTCAGCGGCACCCGTCCATCCTCGCGCCAGCCGAACTCCCGGCTGGGCAACTCCATGGAGGGACACATCATGGCACGTACGCAAACACTCGTTGCCGTACTCGGTGCCACGCTGATCGGCGCGGCCACCGTTGCGACCGCACCCAGCGCGACAGCAGACCCATACCCTCAGTGCGACTTCGCATTTCACCAAGGGCAGCCGTATCTTCAAGAGCCTGTCTCGGTCATCGTCGGCGGCTACGTCGCGTGCAACACCCCGCCCGAACGGTTCCATGCGGCGCTGACACTGAGCTACCGCCGGGATGGCAGGTGGATCGTGCAGGGAGCCCAGCAGAGCGACGCCGTCCCGAACCTGCGGCTGAACATCGCCACGTACGCGCGGTGCGAAGACGGAGCATGGATCGGCGCTGCCGATATGTGGGAGACTCGCGAGGGCCGAGTGCTCGCGCACAGCATCCGGACACCACCGACCTTCATCCAGTGCTGAGGACAACGCTGATGACACCGACATTGCGTGAGCGGTTGCACCGCACCAGGTTCCGGCTGTGGGCTGCGAGGCAACCGCTGCCGAAGGGCGCGCGGCGCGGTGCGCCGTTGCGGCGTGAATGGGGTGCGTGGGTGGTCCGGCCCGGCCACGGCTGGCGTCGCGTCCGCTACGTGACTCCGCCCCTGTACTCCACCCGCAGCATCCCCGCCACCGACCAGGACGCCGCAGTGGACTGGATGTTGAAACGGATGGGGTTGCGCTCCTGACCAGCACGACCCACGCGCCGCACGCTGCATTCGCCGGGCGGGGCGCTCCCTTTTCCGGGGGCGCCCTCCCTCGCTCGCCGGCTTTCATCGGAAGACCGGTTCCGGAATACTCGTCACGGAGCGAATCAGGTTCGGCGGCAACGGTATCGAGGACCAGTACCACAAGTGCCCGGGCTACGAGATGCCCGCTCCCGCCGGGGCACTACCGGTGAGATCCCGTGAGGCAGTGGTCACCACGTGACCGGCAGCTCGTGGACGCCGTACGCCAGTGCGTCGTGCTTGAAGGCGAGTTCCTCCACCGGTGCCGCGAGCCGCAGCGCCGGGATGCGGCGGAACAGCGTCGGTAGCACGATCTGTAGCTCCATGCGGGCCAGCTGCTGCCCGACGCACTGGTGGCGGCCGTACCCGAACCCGACGTGCGGCCCGTCCTGGCGCTCCAGGTCCAGCCGGTCGGGCTCCGGGAACCGTCGCGGATCCCAATTGGCCGGGGCCACATCGAGAATGATCCCCTCGCCCGCGCGGATCACCCGACCGGCCACCTCGATGTCCTCGTCCGCGATGCGGCGCTGTCCCGTCTGGATGATGCTCAGATACCGCATCAGCTCCTCGACGGCCACCGCGACCACCTTGGGGTCCTCGGCATCGCGGAGCAGCGCCAGCTGGTCCGGATGTTCCAGCAGCGCAACCACGCTCAGGCTGATCTGGTTCGCGGTCGTCTCGTGACCGGCGATGAGCACACCGGTGCCCAGTTGGGCGGCCTCGGGCACGCTCAGCTCACCGGCCGACACACGTTCGGCCAGATCGGACACCAGATTCTCGCCCGGCTCGTCGGCCTTGGCGCGAACCAGACCGGCGAGATACCGCGCGAGCGCGCCCGCGCCCTTCGCCGCGTCCTCGGCGGTGGCGTACCGGTTCATGCCCCGATTGGCCTGTGCCTGAAAGAATTCCGCGTCCTCGTAGGGCACCCCGAGCATCTCGCTGATCACCAGCGACGGGATCGGGAGGGACAGCGACTCGACGAGATCGGCCGGCCGGGGACCGGCGAGGATCGCGTCGATATGCTCGTCGGTGATCCGCTGTACCGCCGGGCGCAGCGCCTCGATCCGCTTGTAGGTGAACGGTTTCGTGAGCATCCGGCGGTAGCGGGAGTGTTCCTCTGCATCGGAGGTGAACACCGACCGGGGCCGCTGGTGCACCGTGGATTGCATGCCCTCGTTCCAGTGCGGATAACCGGGCTTGCGGTCGTCGACGCTGACGCGGGGATCGGCGAACAACATGCGGATCGCGTCGTATCCGGTGATCAGCCACGGTGTGCTGCCGTCCCAGATCCGCACCCGGCTCAGCTGTTCGGCGGAGTTCAGCTCCAGCACGGTGGGCGGCGGGGCGAACGGACAGCCCGCGGCGCGCGGTGCCGGAAAATATGGTGGGGCCGAGGATGTTTCGGTCACACCGGCGGGTGCGGTATCGGGCATGGTGGGCCCTCCTTACGGGACCGGTTCATACAGTGGTGGACAGGGCGTGCGCCGCGACCGGCCGCCGCTGCCGCGACCCCGGCGCCTGCCACAGGCCGACGAGGCCGTCGATCATCCCCTCCGCGGCGGTGGCCCACCCGGCGCGAGACGGGCCACCGGTAGCGGCCATCTCGGCCTCGAGTTCCGCGCAGGTGTGCATCAGCAGATTGCGCGCCATCATCCACCGGGCCGATCGGATTCGCCTGGGCCGCACGGGAAGACACCGATTGATGCCGCGGACGGTCCGCAGCATCGGCGGCGAGGACAACGCGTCCCGGGCGACCAGATCGCGATAGGCCGGATCCGCCATCGCCTGGGCGGCGAAGCGCGCGTAGAACGTCGGGCCGCCCAGATCGGCGAGGTGATCGGTGAGCGGATAGACCAGCGTGCCCACCCAGCCGCGCAGATCCGCCGCCGCGCCGATCTCGGCGAGCCGCTGCTCCCGGAGCACATCGATCTCACCGCGATGCTTGGCCTCGATCGCCCGCAGCAGATCGGCTCTCGTCCCGAAGTGATAGCAGGCGGCGGCGTTGTTGCCCTGTTCGGCGGCCTGACTGATCTGCCGGTTCGACACGGCGTGCATCCCCCGCTCGGCGAACAGCCGCTCGGCCGCCGCCAGCAGGGCCTCCCGGGTGACCGTCGACCTGTCGCTCCGCGCGACCTCGGCTGTACTCACCACCCAAGTGAAACATCGTATGACCAAATAAATCAAGCAGATTATTTAGAAATGAGAATGCCATTCTCGAGCCGAGTCGTGCATAGCCACGGCACCGCCGCCGGATTCACCGGTAGCGTTGCGGCGCAGTGTATTTCAGGGTACACGGGCCGGCAATCCGGAAAGCCCGGCTCACTGGGCAGTCCACCCGCCGTCGACGGCGAGCAGCGAACCGGTGATGAAGGCGGCGGCGTCCGAGCCGAGGAAGGCGACGGCCTCGGCGACCTCCTCGGGCCGCCCGATCCGGCCGATCGGATGGTCCGGGCCGAACGAGGCGAGCATCTCGCGGCCGTTGTCGACGACGCCCGCCATGATGTCGGTATCGATCACGCCCGGCAGCACGGCGTTCGAGCGGATGCCCTTGGGGCCGCCTTCGACGGCCAGCACCCGGGTGATCTGGGCGAGAGCGCCTTTCGAGGCGGCGTAGGCGGTCTGGGTGGCGAAGGCGACGACCGACGAGACCGAGGCGATCGAGACGATGGCCCCGCCGCCCCCGGATTCCATCGTCCGGAACGCCTCGCGCGCCTGCACGAAATTCCCGCGGGCGTTGATGCGCAGGATCTCGTCGAACTCCTCGACGCCGGTCTCGGTGATCGGCTTGTTCAGCGTGCGGCCGGCGTTGTTGACCAGGATGTCGAGCCGGCCGAAGCGGTCGGTGGCCAGCTGCATCGTGGCCCTGGCCAGTTCCGCGTCGGAGACGTCGCCGACGAGCGCGGCGACGTTGCCGGGGTCGTCGGCCGCGAACTTCTCGACGGCGTCGAGCCGGTCGGTGACGACGAGCCGCGCGCCGCGTGCGCGCAGCAGTTCGGCGGTGGCGCGGCCGATGCCGCGGGCGGCGCCGGTGACGACGGCGACGCGGCCGGTGAGATCCCAGGACGCCGAGTGGATGGTGGTCGAGGTGGTCATCGATTTCCTTCGGGGAGACGGGTTTTCAGCGCTGCCGGGCCGGACGGACGACGATCTCGTTGACGTCGACGTCGGCGGGCTGGTCGAGGGCGTAGGAGACGGCCGCCGCTATGGCGTCCGGTGCGATGGCGTTCGCCCGGTAGGCGACCATCGCCGCGGCCGCGCCGGGATCGGTGATGGTGTCCGCGAGTTCGGAGGTGACGACGCCGGGCGAGATGGTCGTGACCCGGATCGCGGGATCGCATTCCTGGCGCAGCCCGTCGGTGATCGCCCGGGCGGCGAACTTGGTGCCGCTGTAGACGGCGCCGGTCGGCACCACCTCGTGGGCGCCGACGCTCGCGACGGTCACGAAGTGGCCTGCGCCCTGTGCGGTGAAATGCGGTAGGGCGGCGGCGATTCCGTGCAGCAGGCCGCGGAGGTTCACGTCGATCATCCGGTCCCACTCGTCGACGAGCAGCGCGTCGAGCCGGGACAGCGGCATGACGCCGGCATTGTTGATCAGGACATCGATGCGGCCGGTCCGTTCGCGGGCGGTCTCGACGAAGGCGGCGACGTCCGCGCGGTCGGTCACGTCGAGCCGGACCGGATGCAGGCCGCCGCCGGAGTCGGCGGCGCTCGCCGCGGTGCGCTCGGCGAGCGCGTCCAGCCGGTCGGTCCGTCGCGCACCGGCGAAGACCTGATGGCCCGCACCGGCCAGCCGGGCGGCGACGGCCTCGCCGATTCCGCTGCTGGCCCCGGTGACGGCCACCACTTTGCCCGTCGCCGAGCCGGGGAGAATTGCTCGATCCGAAGTCATGTCCACCACGATGGCCGGGTGCCGACGGCGGTGGGAGGCCGGTGATCTCCTGGGAGTACCGCACCCAGGAACCCGTCGGCACCGCGACCTACGATGCGGGTATGGCTTCCTCCGAACTCGGCGACTACCTGCGGGCCCGGCGCGCGCAGATTCGCCCGGACGAGGTGAACCTGCCCGTCACGGGGTACCGCCGGGTTCCGGGTCTGCGCCGCGAGGAGATGGCGCTACTGGTCGGGGTCACATGTCGGTTACACACTCCTTAATAGCCTGTGCGCGGAGATGTCGGTGGGTAGCGCGACAATCTACCGATCACCGACATGACCGAGGAGAGACGTGGCCCGGACCGATCGCCCCGGAACCCGCCTGGCAATGGGTTACCGAACCAGGAGAGGCCGCTACGAATGTGGCGTGTGCGGCACGGTCGCCAAGATGAGTAAGGCGCACGTGCCGCCGCAGTGCGCGGGTAATGAGGGCGCGGTAACACGAGGGCATTGGATGCGCACCGGCAGCACCGTCACCCTGGGACGCGCCGACGAAGGCGGGATCTGGTTCCTCGGCCAGTGCCGGTCATGCAACTCCGCTGCGGGCCGGGTGTTCGATCCTGCCTACGGTCAACTCGCCGCCGCGTTGCGACCGCTGTGGCTCGCGTCGCTGACCCGGCCGTCGTCCGGCCCCATGCCGATACCGTCGATGGCGTTCAGCCCCGGCGCGGTAGCCCGGTCACTTCTGGCCGGGATGTGCGCGACGACAGTCATGCTTCGCCAGGAATGGCCCGATGTGCCACGTCTGCTCGATCCGGCCTCAAAGTTGACGCTTCCCGCCGATTGGAAACTGTGTCTTGCCATGACCAAAGGAAAGACAGCGTACATTTCGGGAACCGGCGCGGGTGGCTACATCAGCGGGCCACGATCGACCGACCGTACGCCAGACGGGAATCCCCGTGTGTTGATGACCTGGGCCTCGGTGTTCTTCCCGCCGTTGGCGTGGCAGCTGGTCGGACATGGCGAGCAGATGCTTCTCGACGAGGGCTGGGTCAACGTCAGCCAGTGGTGCACGATCGCACCCACCGAGACTCGTGATCTGCGGGAGTTCACGACCTCCTTGCCATTGGTCCGGCATCCGCGCCACGAGGTAAATGGAGATCATCATTGGGGCGAGATGCTCCAGCACGACGTCTCCCTGATCGCTGAGTGCTTCGATGTCACCGACAGCCACAGCGACGAAGCCCGCGCGCGACGTCGGCTCATGGCCCGACGGATGATTCCGGCCGAAGAATTCGAAGCCGCCGCAGTCCAGCGAGGGATAACCCTCGAATGACCGGGACAGGACCGCATACGAATCCCGAGACGGCAACCCCGTCCAACCCCGTCCAACTGGTCAGCATCATCGAGTTCGGGCTCTCCCGCCTGGCCGGAAACAACGGCCACCACGAATTCGAGCACCTCTGCCGCTGGATCGCCAAACGACGCCTGGTCAGCAACGTCCTTCCCGCTACCGGGCCGGTGTCGTCGGGTGGTGACCAAGGACGGGACTTCGAAACCTTCCACACCTATCTGGCGCGCGAGCTCCCTTTCAGCATCGGCTTTCTGGCACACGCCACCACCGACGCCGTCGCCTTCGCCTGCACCATCCAGAAAGACAACCTGCGCCGAAAGTTCGAACGCGACATCGACGCCATCTGCACCCAGGGCACCCCCGTGGACCGAATCTACATCCTGACCACCGCGAATGTTCCGGTCCGGCTGCGACACGAACTTCAAGACTGGGCCCAGGCGCAGCACAGTGTCGCACTGGACGTCCTTGACGGCAAGATGCTGGCGGAGTTCCTCGCCGAACCCGAGCTGTACTGGCTGGCCGAGCAATACCTCGACCTTCCACCCGAACTCACCCCGCCCCGCGCACCCACCGACCGTACGAGCGAGCTCCCGGCCGGATACATCGAGCTGCGTGAGTACTGGCAGGAACCCGACAGGCAACCGGTCAATCTTGGTGACCTGTTCGACCTGGCGGACGGTCTGCGGTATGCCATACGGCCCGGCCCAGCCCGATCCGACCTCCCAGGCTGGCTGAGGTTGACGACCCGGCTGGCTGAACAAAGCCCCGATCGAGAGGTCCGTCTCTATGCCACTTACGAGCTCGTCGCCGCACGGTCCCGAGGCGCGGCGGACCTACGCCCGGCCGAAGCGCTGATCCGCACCTTTATCGATGAGATTGTGCACAGCAACAACCCGACACTGCTGTTCGATGCGAGCGTGCTCATCCAATTCTGCTCGGCCGCAGCGACTATGGGGCAGACCGATATCCCGCTCTCCGAAACGGCCGGGTGGGTGCCCCGGCTGCGTCGCCACGTCGATGACCTGCTCAACCAGGAATGGGGTCCGAACGCACGGGCCGGACTCCTCGAGGCTGCGGCACACCTGTCCCTGCACTTGGACTACACCGGCGTCGAGCCACACGGCACAGCGACTTTGGACGAGCTCGACCAACACTACGAGGCACTGATCGACTCGATCGAATCCGGCACTCTTCGGTCCCACCTCGACACCACCGAACCCACACCGATCGTCGACCTCGACGCCGCCATGGGGCATCTGCTCACCCTGGTCGAACTGCTACCGGACGCACCTGCCTACCCGATCGGCACCCTCGCCATGACCATCGACGTCCTCACTCCTCAAATGCAAGACCACCGGCTCTATCAGCGAGTCTGCGACAGGCTCGACGAAGCGGTCGCCCGGCGTGACGGTGACGCCGCCGTCGCCGAACGATGCCGCCAGCGCGCACAGTCCTTCGAGAGCGCCGGTCGACCACTCGATGCCTTGCGCGAATACCACAAAGCCAAGGTCAAATGGTTTCACGGCGACACCTTCCAGGACGCGCTGGACACCATCGTCCATATCATCGACCTATACAGCGAGTTGGGCATGTATCTCGTCGCCAAGAAGTACGCTCTCGGCCTCGCTGCACTCGCCTACGACGGCGCCGCGCCCTCCGACAGTGACCTCACCCCACTCGGCATGTTCGCCGCCGCCAAGATGGACCACCTCGCGGGCGCCTGGATCGCCTCCGCAAAGCTGGCGACCATGGCCGGCCGCGCACACATGGCCTTGGCACCCGACTCGGGCAACCTCGAACGCCACACCATCGTGACCGAAGCGATTAAATTTCAGGGATTCACCACGGTGATCGCCGAACAGACCCGCCCCGCGTTCCTGCCGCTCGTCCACTCCATCCTCCGAGGATCGATATTCGACGAGTTCACCCACCCACGCGCAATCTCGACCTCCGCGAACGCTCAGACCGAAGTCGAATGGACCGATTGGCTAAGCGAAACCGCGGGAGCGCCTTTCAGCGACGTCGGCCCACAACGCGACATCGTCTTCCACGCGCTCGGCGTGAAATGGGCCCTGCACGCCCGCAACGATCACGACACCGTCCTCGTACTGGAAGACTTCGCAGCCACGCTCCAAATCGTTCTCGTCGAACTCGCGGCTCTCGACCCGGTTCTCCTCGCCCAGGACATCGATATCGAGATCCGGTCCTACCAGCGAGACCAGCCGCCCGCCCAGACCTACCTCACCCGCCGGTACAACGGCCAGCGTCAATGGCTTCTGCAACTGCCGACAACGACGGGCCCCGACGACGCGACCGAGAGCGCCGTGCCCAAGGCCAATCTGAGCCACGCCTTCCAGGTTATCGCGGAGTTGTCGCTGTTCGACCAGAACGGATTCAGCCAGCTCATTGACCAGGCCGCTGAGAACGGCTTGCTCTCCAACCTCGAAATCGGCCGCCCGTACAGACACATGGCGACTCTGTTCGGACTCGAACCGGTCACACCACAACTCACCAGCCCGGTACACCGGTCACTCACCAACCCCGAACGACCGAATCCGCGCGCGAGCGCGCCCCAGATGCAGCCACGAACAGGACCCGGCCCTGGGTACAGCCTCGAAAAGGCACGCACCATCCTCACCGAACGCTACGAGATACTGCCGATCTCCATTCGTCACACCATCCCACATCTACTGAGCGGTCCCGAAGTGCGCGAACTGTTCCAGCAACTCCGCGACGAAGGCTGGAAAGACTGGCATCTCCTCAACGTGGTAGTGAACATGACCGTCAACCACCGCCTCACCCTCCGACACGGCCCCCTCACCATGGACGACGCCCCACGGCTCACGCACGCATTCCATGCTGAGGCGATGCGCGAAGAACATGCGAATGATCCACGCATCTCACCCGACGCGATCACACCTGAAACCATGGACATGGGAATTCGTCTCGTCGCGGTCTCCAGCCTGCATCGTTGGGGACTGACCATGCACCACAACACCGACGAAACCGGCTCGATCATGGACATCCTCGCCAGCCGCTACGGATTCTGGAACGACGACGTACCGCACCGTGACCCCTTCGGGGGACAACTGCACCCTTCCCGGAACTCTGCTTAAGGGGCCACCATTAGGCAAGCCAGATGGCATGCGCCCGGATGTGCCGCCGCCACCGTCTCGAGTCATCAACACGTGCGGCAGCCCTTCGGGCGAAAAGTCTCTGGCGGTCCCGCTAGTTCGCTGAGAGGCTTTCGTGATGACCGCCAAGCAGTTCCACCTTGAGAGTGGCCACTTGTCCAAAGGGCTTCGCTATATGCGGGAGTTGCGCCGCGCGATCGACGCTTACTGGTACGCGACCATAGAGGATCCGGAGGCTGCCGCTTTGGAAGCACGCCGAGTCGCCTCGGCCGTCAATATCCTCGACGAGGCCGTCTTCCTCAACGCTTACGGGGACATTTACCGGCGGCACCGAGCGGGAACTACGTTGGGCAAAGTTGTCATGGGTCTGGAGCTGATTCGCAACTGCGAGGAGCACTCACCGGTCGTCTTCGATGGCCTCCTCGTGCCCGGGGCCCACTACGGCGTCCCACTATCCATGGCACCCACGCGCATGCGGGTGGTTTACGAGTGGGCGAAGTACTCAGACATGCCTGACGAATACGTTCGCGTCGATTCCTCCGCGACTGAGCGCGTCAAGCGGGCGCGGGCCGAAGCGCAGGATGCTTACCGCAAGCAAGTTCAGGGGCGGCCGGTCATCGACACCATCTTTGACGCTGTGAACTTCTTTCAAGAGTTGGACCCGCGGCTTATAGCATCAGCGCCTCCAGTCGTTCGGTGGGCGTTCGCGGAGTCCACCAGGCTTGAGCCCCTTGTCGAAGTTCCCGATACCGATACCCGGACGGAGCTGCCCTCCAAGCACCTCGTGTACCGGCCGATGGGTATGGACCAGTATGAAGTTTTTCTCTCGGATATTGCTTGTCGGCCTGCGGATCGCCGCTCGGCCCAGTGGCCCGCGTGGGACACCGCCGTCAGGACAAGAAAGGTGGGGATTCTGCAGCAGGCGAAGGATCGCAATCCGCCGGGCAGCGCACGCGAAGTCCGCTACCGCTTGATCGAGAATAGGAAGGTCATCGGCTACAGCGGGGTAGTCGAGGGGCCGGGTGCAACAAGCGAGCCTTGGGTCGAGCGCACGCGTCAGATCGCCAACGACATCGGTCGAGGCTTCACGTACTTCGTCCGCTCCGATGAGATATCGGTCCACTTGCAGCAGGCCGGGAACGGCTCTGTGGCAGCTACTTCGGATGATCGCGATGTCCTCGGCGACTTGGCGGATGCGGGAAAGCGGCCGGGGATGGACGTCACCTGGCTGAAGCTGCTGGAGGAAAATCCCGATCTATACCTAGCTACTCGGCCGCGTCCGGCGCCCCCAGGATGACACGGAGGCGCGACAAACTCGATCCCAAGGCTCCCTAACGATGCGTGACCCGCGGATCGCCGCCAGCTTGAGCAGGTAGGAGTGCAGAGCAGGTGCAACTCACCGGGGTCACATATCGGTTATGCACTCCTTGTTGACCGAGGGATTGACGGTACTTGTCTTGGGTCAGGGACTGTTACGGAACGTATTGTGCTGACTCGTCAGCGGTCTCGTTCCCGTGTCCGTTCTCGACCGAGTTCCTTGTCCCGGCCCCGGGGCATCTCCGGTGCCGGGCGTTCGCGGGCTCTTTCCAGCTCGGTCGGTGTCGGCTGTGTGACAGCCAGCAGATCCGCGATCTCGCGGCCATCCATCGGGAGCCGCTGCCCACGCTCGAATGCCTCACGCTCCTGTTCCCGGACTACGGCGAGCCGGGCGGCGGCGGCCTTCCGCGCCTTGTGGACAGCGGCATCGGCCGCCTCCCGCTCGCGGGTCTCCCGCTCCTGCCGTTCCCGCTCCTGCTGTGTGTGCCGGCCGGACTGCTCACGTGGCTTCAGGCCGAGCCATTCGTCCCGCCACTCCCGCACCGCACGCTCCTTCGCCAGCTGAATGATCCGCTCCCGCTCGGCCCGTGCCGGAGTCGTCGGTACCTCGCGCTGGTGTTCGTCTCGTTGCCGTTCCTCCTGCTGAGGTACTGCTCGTCCGGCGGTTCGGCCCCGGTCGGCGGCGTCCCGGAACTTCTGTATCGCCTGGAATCCTTCGCTGCGGTCTCGTGCTTTGACGATCTCGCGAATGTGTTCCAGCCGTTTACGGGCGCGGTCCGCGCGATGCAACTCGTAGGTCTTGACCTGCTGCTTGGATTTCGTGAGCCGCTGGACGGCCCTCTCGTCTATGGCGCGTTGTTGTGCCTTTTCTTTCTCTCTCTGCCTGTGTTCTCGTTCCTGCTTTTTCCGTTGTTTTTCGAGATTCTTTGCGACAGTCAATGCTAAGCGGAGTTGTTCGCGGGAGACTTCTTGAATCTTGAAACGATCGGGATACTTGGCTGTCAGTTCCCTGACGCGGTCCTGCACTTCTCTATCAATTCTCGCACCTTCGACTGTTGTCCAGTCGAGACGCCAGCCTTGAATTATCAGCCGCTCTTCTTTGTCGAGCTGGGGTAAGGTCTTTTCTTTGTCGACTCTCCCGGATTTGTACTCCGACCCTTCTCTGATTTCCCGGTTGGCCACATCCTGGATACGCGGACCCCGGTCGGTTTTTACGCGGACCTCTTTTTCGTAGCCGCGCTCCGGGGTTTGTCCTCGGAGAAACGCCATGCCGTCACGGAAACGGTTCCCAACCTCACGGGCTCGTTGCCACTGGTTCCGGGCTTCTTGGTAGCCTTTCCGGTCACGCGCATTGAGCCCTTGAAACCATTTGTCGCCAACGTATCGACGGTAATCTTGTTCTAGCCGGTCGTTCCATTCATACACGACGGCCCCCCGAGGCTCTGTTGATCAATCAGCACCTAGCGTGCTTCTTGCGCATCTATCCACTGACTTAACGGCAGGCGACCGCCCTGCACCCATTCCGCATAGCTCTCTTTATTTCGGTCGAAGATCCACGACCATTCTTTTCCGGTCTTCCGGTGAACGGCCACGGTCAGATTGGAGATAACCTCGGAGTAGATATCCGTGTACGGAAGCCTGATTGCCGGTTCGAATCCATGGCCACGGTCATCGGAGTCCGGTACGTTGTACCAACTGCCCTCGAAAGAGCGCCGGAATACCTCACCGATATACCGGTGGAACTGATCGGCGACATCTCGATTCTCGGGCTTCTTCGTGGCGTTGATGTCCGGGAAGATCGCCAGCGCGGCCCGTTCGGCGTGGTCCAGCCCTTCGGCTGACCATGGGTTGTCCGGCATGTCCGGAACCGTCTCGTTCAAGAATTTGTCGATCTGAGCGTTCATCCGCTCGGGCTGTACCCATTCCAGCCATTTCGGGTCTTGCTGGTCGCGTTCTTGCTGCTCGAGTTCGGCGTCGGTGTACGGCCTGAAGTCACCCATTTCACTCGCTCCCCGCTGATTCTGCGTGTGGCCGGACGGCCACCTGTCCCACCGAGGGTATGGGAAGGTGGCCGCCGGGCTGTTCATCTGTGCCGAATAGGATGATCCGGTGCGGGGCCTTTCTGGTCGGTCACAGCGATCAGAAGGACCCCGCCCCCGCCTGGCCGAGCGGCCTACTCGCCGCCTTCCTTCTCGTCGTCATCCCCGTTTCCGTTGGGTCCCATAGTCTTTCACCTCCTTCCCGCGTAGTAGTCGGTTGAGGGCCTTGTGGTCGATCTCCGCTGTCGGCGGCGGGAACAACTCCTCGTCTCGATGCATGAGGACTTTGAGCCACAACGCCTCGAGATCGGTGTGCGTGTCGACCATCTCCGGCAGCGGGGTGGCTGGCCGGACCTTGTGGAGGGTGCCGCCCCGGTCGGTGTAGGCGCAGACGCGGATGATGGTGTCCGGGCCGACGAACCATGATGCCGAGGCACACGCTGTACCGGCGACCATGGTCTCTCTGGTTGTGCGGATGAGGGTGTCTTTACGCATGCCGTTGCTGTGCTTCCGAAGGTGGCGGGGGTTGTAGTCGGTCATGCCAAGCTGCCATTTCCTGCTGGTCGCCGCTAGCCATTCAAAAACTTTTCGATATCATCGAGATACCGAGATCGGACGAACTCGCAGCCTGTCGCAGCGTCGTACAACCGAAATCCGTCCGGTCCTGTTGCGCCCGATTCCGCAATCTTGCGGTTCATCCGGAACCCAGCGCGCTTCGCGCGCTTTTCGATCAGCAACGCACGATCACGATCCGGATCATCCGGCCACATGTAATCCGTAATCGGCATCACGGAACATCTCCCTTCAATTCGGTTCCGCCTTGGACCGATCCACGTCACGCTTGCGCCACACCTCCGGCAATGCTCGCGCATTAGACTCCAGCACCCTCACGATGGAATCGTCCGATATCAACGTCCGGCGGTGGCCGGCTGTGGGTATAAATCGAACCCAGAAATTGTCGGTCGAGGCTCGAGGCGTCACCGCATGGTAGCTATTGCCGTGCATATCGACCACGATTCCCGTAATCGATGGGTCGCCGTCGTCGGTAATGGTCAGCTGATACTGTGTGTTGCCTTTTTCGATGAACGAGAAGCGTTCGAACATCAATCCGAGTCCCCAGCACCGAATACCGTTCATGATCAGCTGCGTAAACTGCTGCACCATCGCAGCCTCCGCGTATCGGGGGGCTTCGGCCGACGGCAGCGGAAACGGGTGAATGTATACCGCTTGCCCCGGACGGTATTCGAACCCGAAGCACAACGGAAGAATGCCCGCCGCGTCGTCGTAACTGTTCATCATCGTGGCGCACGAGTCCTCTCTCGTGGTCACCGGCGGACAGGGGATCACAGTCACGGGGAGTCCGGTCCTTTCAGTATTAAACCTTTCAGTATTGAAAGGTTGACGTCGATCGGGGTCTTTCACCGAGCGGCGTGATGGATCGCGGGCGGGGTTCACGAAGTGGGGTGTTGCTGTTCATACGCGTCGGCGCGTCGGCGGGATCCGGGGTGGTAGCGGCAAGTCCTCGGTGCGATACCCGTTGGGAGGGTTGATGATTCGCCAATAGTCCGCTTTCACCTCGTTCCACAGGGCGTGATGTTCCGGGAACCATTCCCGTACCTGTGCCAGGTCCGGCGGCGTGCGCTCATCGAAGGTCACATAACCGGTATCGGTATCGTCGGGCATGGGGATGTGGCTGCCGTCGGCGCGCATCCGGTATCCCGGAGTGCGCCGGTCGTGCAGGTCGCGGAGAAAGACGATCTGCGCATCGTGGCCACACACCCGCCAGCCCGCGATCAAGTTGTTGATCCGCGTGCGGTGGAACATGTTTCGACTCCTTACCCAGCGGCGTCGGGTGTCGCGAGCGAATGGCTACATGGAGTTCAGCAGTCGGTCAGTGCAGGACCGCATTCGGCAACCTCCCGTAGGCGTGGTGATCGGCGCGTGGAGGTTCCCTCCGGCCGGAGGCCGGGACGGGGGTATGCATCCGAGACGTTCATCCCCGGCCGGTGGGAACCTGCACACAGCGTCCCGCCGGTGCGATCGAATCGGCAGATGGTTGCCGTCTAGCGAGCGTCCAGCGTCGCTACCGGGGTGACGCGCGTTGCCAGCGTGGCGAGTTCGCGGCCGAGGTCCCCGTGACCGCACTGACGCAGCTCGGCGGCTAGAGCCGACATATCGCGCGACACTCGGGCCGATGCGAGTGCCGGGGGTGTGGCGATCAGTTCCTCACCCGTCGCTGTCGCCATGTCGGGGTATCCGGCGCGCAGATACGCAAGGCCGAGCAGTGCCCGCGAGTGCGAGCGCCCACGTGCCCGCTGTGGCCCCAATCGGCCGACCGCAGTATCGAATGCGGCAATCGCGTGTTCGTAGTCCCCGGCGGCGAGCAGAGATCGCGCTTTCACGTTCGACAGGTGCGCGCCGGGCAGAAACCCGGCTGCCCAGTCGGGCACCTCCAGCGAGCGCGCCGACGACAATGCATCATCCGCCCGCCCGATCGCCTCGAGTGCGGCCTGATGATCGCCAGTCATAGCAGTGTGACGCGCCCAGACCAGCAAAATGTTGGCCCGGACCGTCGGCAAAAGACGAAAATCGAAAGCGCCCGCGAGAAGGGTGGCGGCACTTCCGAAATCACGTCCGGCTGCGCGCCGAGCCGCCTCGTCGATCATGACGTGGGCTTCGACGTTCGAG
Organism: Nocardia sp. BMG51109; assembly: GCF_000526215.1. Classification (NCBI taxonomy): domain Bacteria; kingdom Bacillati; phylum Actinomycetota; class Actinomycetes; order Mycobacteriales; family Nocardiaceae; genus Nocardia; species Nocardia sp. BMG51109. Next base: position 7,330,190 of record NZ_JAFQ01000004.1, on the reverse strand, counting down.
TCCTGGCCGAACCGAGCGGCCTTCAGGGCCACCCCGTAGAGTCGCGCCGCTACGTCGTCGCGTCCGGCGTCGTGGTGTGCCCATCCCACCCGGTCAGCCAGGGCAGCGACCTGCACAGCGAGACGTTGACGGGTGTCGTCGGCCATGTCGCCGTCGAGCAGACGGACTGCCCATCCGAGCACCGCGCGTCCGGGTCCGGCTGCGGCCTGACCACCCTGGGCAGTATCGATCGACGTCACCCATCCCACAGCATCGGCAACTGCCTGGACGTCGCCCGTGCCGACTCGGTTGGGCGGGGTGATATCGGAGCCGTCCAAGAGACGGCCCCACTCGCCAGCGCCAGCGGCGAGCGCTGTGATAGCGGCTAGGACTGTCCGGCGGTGCATGTCATCCTCACTACGGGCAAGCGCGATCAGGTAACCGGCCGCGCCCAAGGCGGTGTCCAGCGACACCACGACGGCCGGGGACGGGTCGTTGAGACCTGATTCGATACGGTGGACGTACGCCTTCGAAACCGTCGCGGCTGTCGCGAGCTGCGCCAGCGACAGGCCAGCAGCCACACGCAAGAGGCGCACCGCTGCCGCTACCGGGTGCGATTGGCAATCGTCGTCCACCATCGTCGTACATGCCCCCATTGTTCACGAAGATGATTTCCGACGATACTTCAGAACAGACACCGACACATTAGGACCACGACAACGCAGTGGCTGATTTCCAGCGAACTAGTGCGTTGACCACGAACGTTCGCCGGGGTTGGGTGACCCGCCGCCGGGGATCTGGCGGGGGGTGCGGGGATTGCTCCACTCTTCGACAGTGGTAGTTGCTGTCGAGAGTGTGAGGTGGTTTGTGGCGGAATCGGTTCGAGCCGCCAACCCGGTCCGGATCGTGGCAGTGGACTACGCCGTTGCTGCACGCAACTGGGATGGGAGGCCGGTGATCTCCTGGGAGTACCGCACCCAGGAACCCGTCGGCACCGCGACCTACGATGCGGGTATGGCTTCCTCCGAACTCGGCGACTACCTGCGGGCCCGGCGCGCGCGGATTCGCCCGGACGAGGTGAACCTGCCCGTCACGGGGTACCGCCGGGTTCCGGGTCTGCGCCGCGAGGAGATGGCGTTACTGGTCGGGGTCAGCGTCGACTATTACGTCCGCCTCGAACAGGGCCGGGAGCGCAGGCCCTCGGCGCAGGTGGTCGACGCGCTGTCCACGGCGCTGCGGCTGAGCGAGGACGGCCGCCGGCACCTGTTCCGGCTGGCCGGGCTCGGCCCCCGGGCCCGGGCGGCGGCCGTGCGCGACCAGGTCGACCCGAGCCTGTTGCAGCTCATGGCGGCGTGGCCCAGCAATCCCGCCATCGTCTACAACCGCGCCTACGACGTGCTGGCCTCGAATACGATCGCCGACGCGCTGTTCCACGACTGGACCCATTCGCGCAACCTCATGCACGTCGTCTTCACCGACCCGGCCGCACGCACCTTCTACCGCGACTGGTACGAGGTTGCGCGCAACTCGGCGGCGGGCTTCCGGCTCGGCCACGGCGAGGCCCCCGACGACCCGCGGGTCCGGCAGACCCTCGCCGAATTGCTCGACCAGAGCCCCGAATTCGCCGAACTGTGGGCCGCCCACGACGCCCGGGGCAAGTCCCTGGAGGGCAAGCGCTTCGACCACCCCGACGTCGGCTCGCTGACACTGACCATGCAGACCTTCGACGTCCGCTCCGCCCCCGGCCAGGAACTCGTCGTCTACCACGCCGAACCGGCCTCCCCGAGCAGCGAGGCCCTGGCCCTGCTGGGCTCACTCGCCGCCACCGCCCACCGGGAGTCGTGAGCGCGGGGCACGGCGCGGCGGCCGCTACTCGACAAGCCTTCCGCGGGAGCGCAGCTCGGCCACCATCGTGTCGGGCAGTGCGAGTCGCTGTGCTTGCCGCAGCGAAACGGAGGCCGGTATGCCGTTGTCGAAATCGAACACGCCATCCGGGTCGTAGCGGTGCTTCGTCTCCACCAGTCTCGGGAAGTTGTCGCCGTAGAACAGCTGCGGTCGAGCCTCGATATCAGTGTTCGTCCAGTTCAGGTATGCGCCGGTGGCCCGGTGTGACACGTGCCGATAGAGACTGCCCGCCCACGAGGTGCAGGCCTCGTCGTCGCGCGGATCGGACCAGTCCGATCTGATCAGCATCAGATGATGGGCGCGTCCGTGTGCGAACGACTCGGTCCCGCGGTCGGCGGCGGCGGTCAACTGCCCGCCTCCGGGGAGACACCACACGAACGAATTTCCCGGCGGGCCGACGTGCGATTCGCGTAGCGCTCCGAAGACGTCGTGACTCAACGGTTCGGCGAAGAACGGCGATGCGGTCACGGCTCTGGTGGACGAATCGAACGAGTCGTCGGCGATCTTCTGCAGCAGAGCCGACATCGCGGCGGTGAAAGTCGTTACCGTCACTTCCCGTTCGGCGGGCGCCGGCCCGAGGTCGAAGAGGGGAGCAAGCAGCCCGGCCAGCTCTTCTTCGGTACCAGGGAAGAGACCACCGACATCGATACGGTTGGCCGTCGTCGTAGGCCACATGGCAAGAAATGGTGTAAGCCGTGGATCGGCGCTCGGTGCCCAGCGCTGCCACGCATCATAGACGGCTTCGAAATGATTCCACGGCCAGGACAGGCGAAACCAGACCGCGGTGGGCATCGGGGTGAGGCGCAGGACGAACTTGGTGATCACTCCGAAATTTCCGCCGCCCGCGCCCAGGCAGGCCCAATACAGGTCGGGCTCACGCTGCGGCGTTACGCGCCTGATGTCGCCTCGGGCGTCGACGATGTCGAACTCCGCGACGTTGTGCGCCATCGCACCGAGCCAGCGTGCCAGGGTGCCGAGCCCTCCGCCGGTGATGAATCCGCCCATTCCCACCGTGTGGCTGACACCGCCCGGAATGACGCGGCCGTGCGCGGCCAGCGACTCGTATACCGCATGGATCCGGGCTCCGGCACCCACTTCGGCGTACTTCGCATCCGGATCGATATCGATGCCGTCGAGGGATCTGAGGTCGATGACGACGGCATCGTCGGCGGCGGAGAAGCCGTCGACGGAATGGCCACCCGACCGGATGCGAACAGGGAGACCGCGGTCCCGGGCGTCCTGCAGCGCGAGCGATACTTCCCTTGTGTCCGTGGGAAGTACGACCTCGAACGGGTTCGCCTGGAAACGCTGGTTCCAGCCACGGCGCAGCCGATCGAAATCACGATCGGACCGCGTGATGCGGGTCAGACTACGAGCTGTTCCAGGCATGTCATCCACCTGACTCCTGCGGTGCCGGCCTCATGGTATCCCTGAGGTTCGGTCACTTTTCCGTCGATGGCGATGGGACCAAGGTCCTATACCGTTCCCGATCTCGGGCAGCTTCAATGAGGTGGATGGCGGCTATGGGAAGCAGGCTATGGGAAACACACGGCACGTCCCGCCGGATTCGCCTGTCAGGCTGGACGAGTTACCCGGGTTCGCGGCGGACCCCGCGCGCGCGTTGACGAACTCCGATCGTTCCTGGGAGCCCGAGGTCGAGTTGCACGGTCTGCGTGCGAATCTGGTAACCGGATACGACGATGTAGCGACTTTCCTCCGGGATCCGCGGCTGAGCACCGACCCGTGCCACGCCGGTGCCGACACCGGCTACGAAAAACTGCATGTTCCCTCGCCGGAACTGTCTCGGTCGATGCTCCATTCCGATCCGCCGTCACATGGCCGACTACGCCGACCTTTCGTGCCGTATTTCACCCCGCGTTCGCTGGCCCCCCTCGGACCACGGCTGAGGCATGTCAGTGCACAGCTACTGACTGCTTCCGCCGATCGGGGTGGGCAGCTGGATCTCGTCGGTGAATTCGCGGAGAAAATTTCCTACGATGTCATCGCCGATATACTGGGAATACCGCAGAAGAGGCGGCCGGCGCTGTTCGGATCGAATGTGAAGGCCATCGAATCCACGCCCGGCGATCGCCGGGCGGGCTGGTCGGGGTTGACTCGTCATATCATCACCATGATCCGTGATCCCGCCGGGGCGGGCGTGGCGGAAACCGGCCTTGTTGCCACACTGAGCCGCGAACGTGAGAAATGGGGACTCACCGTGGACGAGCTGGTCAGCTCCTTCGTCATTCTGATTGCCGCAGGCACGGATACCGTAGCGAATACTCTGGCCAACGGGATGCTTGTTCTGATGGCGCATCCCGAAAAACTCTCCGCGCTCCGGCGGGAACCCGGCCTCATCCCGGCGGCGGTCGACGAAACCCTCCGTTACCGCCCGCCGCTACACGCCGCGATACCCCGGTTCGCCGTCGAACCGATACGAATCGGGAAGCGGGTTGTCGGTCCAGGCCGAGCGGTACTCTTCTCGCTGGCCGCGGCCAACCGGGACCCTGCGGTGTTTCCGGATCCGGATACGTTCCGTCTCCGACGTCGGAACAGCCGTCCGCATCTCGGCTTCGGGAACGGGGCACATTTCTGCCTGGGCGCGCACCTCGCCCGCCTGGAACTCACGACCATGCTCCGCACGCTCGCCGAGCACACGCGACGCATCGAGCCGGCCGTCCCGATCGATCAATTGACCTGGCGCCGGCATCACATGTTGCACGGGCCGGTTCGATTACCGGTGACGGTCACCCTCGCGTGAATTCGATGGTCATCTCTCGCTCCCGAGGCCGCGTCATCGTGGTCGGCGCCGGTGTGGCCGGCCTCACCGCCGCCTACCGTCTGCACTGTGCCGGTTACTCCGTCACGACCCTGGAGCGGGAGAACCACGTGGGTGGCCGCATGGTCACCGCGGAGCGCGAAGGATACCGCTACGACGTAGCGGCATCGTTGTTACCGAATTCGTACCGGAACATGCGGCGACTCATCGCGGACGCGGGACTGCGGGACCGCGTCGTCGCGTGCCCGGACCGGATCGGGCTGCACGGCACGACCGGGTACTGCGACGTTCGAGCGGCCGATCTGCTGTCGGTCTTCGACCGCCGTGTCGCCGTCGGTGGCCTCGACGACGAAGACCTTGCCTCCTACTGCGGGCGCATCTACGGCCCGCGGACCTTTGACCGGATCATCGAACCACTGGCTGTGGCGGCATTTTTCGGCCCGCCCGAGCGGCTCTCGGCCGCTTACTCTCCGTTCCTGGAGTACACGGGAGCGCCGGGCTTCTTCGCCTCTCCGGAGGGTGTCGCATTCCTGCCCGAAGGTTTGGCCGGACGGCTCGACGTCGAGCTGTCGGCGGAGGTTCGGCATATCGAGCAGGGCACCGATCGTGTGGACGTGGAGTGGCAGAGATCGGGACGCGATACGGTCTCCGACTCCGCCGACGCGGTCGTGCTCGCCGTGCCCGCGCGACATGTCGCCGACGTCTTCTCCCAGCTCACCCCCGGACAAGAAGAACTACTCGGCAGCGTGACGTCCTCCGCCCATCTCGTCGTCCACGTGGCGTTGACGGAGCGTCCCCGCTCGGAGGCGATGTGGATGTTGCTGCCGCGCAACGATTCTCCGGATCTCGTCAGTATCGTGCTGGAACACAACAAGTCGCCCGGCAGAGTCCCGCCGGGCACCGGAATGCTCAACCTGCACTGGCGGCAGCAGTGGTCGGAGAAGCATATAGGCAGCTCCGACGCGGCGGTGGCCGAGACCGCCATGGCCGCGGTATCGAAGATCTTCCCGGGAGTCGAAGACACGGTGCGGTTCATCGATATACGACGCTGGGAGCCATGCTGCATTCCGCTCCGTCGCCCGGGCCATTTCACCGCGTTCGCAAAGGAATTCGGCGTCCGGTCTCCCGCCTCACGTGTCTTCCTCGCGGGTGACTATCTCGGCGTTCCTTCCACCGACACCGCCGTGGCGATGGGCGAGCGGGCCGCAGCGGAGGTCATGAGGGAACTCGGCCCCCCGGAATAGCAGCCGCTCTCGCCGTCACGGCGGTGTCGGCGGCCCATGAACGGATGGTCGTATGCGTGGCGCTCATATCCGTCATGCCCATGGCGGGCTTCCGGACGAACTGCGGCCGTTCCACCATGGTGTGATGACCAGATTCCCCCGCCCGAGTCGACTGTCCGGCGTCCGGAGCGGCGGATGACACGCGAACGAGTGGCGGTCGTGGGATCGGGCGTCGCCGGTCTGACCGCCGCCTGGATTCTTCGAAGCCATTATCACACAACACTTTTCGAGGCCGACTCCCGCCCCGGTGGGCACGCCCACACGCAATACGTCGAAACCCCGGGCGGTGAGCGTGCTTTCGATACCGCGTTCATGGTCTTCAACGAGCCGAACTATCCGACGCTGGTGCGTCTGTTCGGCGAGCTGGGAGTGCGTACGCAGCCGTCGGAGATGTCGCTGTCGGTGCGATGCGACGAGTGCGGGCTCGACTTCCTGGCGGGGAGCGGTCTTCGAGCCCTCCCGGACCGCGCGGACGGTGTCGACCCGGAGGTGTGGCGACGGACCCGGGAGGAAGTGCGGCGGTTCAACGGCGAGGCGGCCGGTGTGCTGGCGTCGGACGACGAGCACACGAGCTTCGGAGAATTCCTGTCCACCAAGGGATTTTCGGCGTTCTTCATCGCTCACATCGCGATTCCGATCGTCGCCTCGGTCTGGTCGTGCAGCTCCCGTACCGCTCTGGACTATCCGGCCCGCTACCTTTTCACGTTTCTGCGGCAGCACGGCCTGCTGCGGGGCGGGGAAGGCGTGCGGTGGCGCACGGTCGTGGGCGGGAGTCGTCACTATGTGGATCGGGTCGTGCGGGAAGTCGACGACTGTCGGCTCGGCACCCCGGTGCGCGCGGTGACGCGGTCGCCGCGGGAAGCGGTGATCCTGGATGCCGACGGTGTGGAGTCGCGATTCGATCGCTTGGTGATCGCCACCCACCCCGATCAGGCACTGGCGATCCTGAGGCCACCGTCCGGCGCCGAGCAGGACGTGCTCGGCGCAATTCCCTACCAGCAGAACGAGGCTGTGCTGCACACGGACACCACGGTACTTCCCTGTCGCCCGGGCGCCTGGAACTACCGGTCGCTCTCGTGTGAGCCCCGGTCGGACGGTGTGGTCATGACGTATTACCTCAACCGCCTACAGCGCACAGCCGGGCCGGCCGACTATCTGGTCACCCTGAACGCGACAGATCGGATACGGACCGAATCGGTGCTGTCGAAAACGGACTACAGCCATCCCCTCTACACGGAGACGAGTGTTCGTGCACGACAGGCACTTTCGGCGTTGTCGAATCAGTACGTCGCCTTCGCCGGCGCCTATCACGGGTGGGGCTTCCACGAAGACGGGTGTCTGTCCGGGATGCGGGCGGCCGAGGCGCTGGGGGCGAGCTGGTGACCGCCGCGAGCCACACCTCGAGACTTCCCGCGCCGATCGCCTATCGGTGTCGTCTCGAGCACACACGGTACGAAGGAGTGCACTATTCGTACCGGCACACCTACTACCCGTGGCTGGTCGATCTGGATGACCTACCGGTTCCTCCGCCGCCGTTCCGCAGCATCACGGGCTTTCGTGCGGCCGATCACCTCGGGTCTCCGCGGCGATCGCTGCGGGCGAATGTGGACCGCTACTTGGCCGTCCACGGTATCGATCTGTCCGGGGGCCGAGTATTGATGCTCGCCCAAGCGCGCGCGTTCGGCTATGTATTCGATCCGCTGTCCCTGTTCTGGTGTCATGACCGGGACGGCCGCCTGGTGTGCGTGATCATGGAAGTGCGGAACACGTTTCACGAGCGACATTGCTATCTGCTGCCACCGGATCCGGGTGGGCGAGCGACCGTGACCAAGGAGTTCTACGTGTCGCCTTTCCTTCCGGTCGACGGAAAATACCTGGTGCGCTGGCGGATATCGCCGGAAACGATATCGCTCACGGTCGTGTTGCGGCGCATGCGTTCCGGCGCGGAACGCACGACGCTGGTCGCGACAGTGCGCGGCGCCCGGGTCGGCCGTGGCCTGGTGTCATCGGCCCTCTCGGCCCCCCTCCGTACCTGGGGCCCGACTGTCGCCATCCATTACCGAGCCTGGCGATTGCGTTCGCTCGGCCTGCCGTTGGCCAGGCGTCGCTTTCATCCCGCCCAACCCGGTGTATCAGTAGACGACAGGAACGACCAGTGACAGCTATTCGAGAATCGGGAACGCCGGCGCGCAGGGCCGGATGCGATCGTGCCGTGCCGCGCGCCTTGACGCCCCGTGAGCTGGAAATACTGACATTGGCCGCCCGCGGTTCGACCAGCCACAGAATCGGTCGGCAACTCGGCATCAGCGAGAAGACGGTGAAGAACCATCTGACGTCAATCTACGGGAAACTTGCGGTGCAGTGCCGTGCCGAGGCAATCGCCAAAGTTGTTGCGGGAGGTCTCGTACGGCCCTGATCGGTGAGATCGTTCCAACAGCCGGATAGCGCCGGTGCCGTCGAAGCACATCAGGGCCGGTTCGAGTCCGGGTGCCGCGGCCGCCGTGGCCATCAGCGCACGGAGGCCGGGGAAGTGGCGGATCGATGCCCGCAGCGGCGCGCTACGCCCCTGAACCACCACCCGGGCGCCATCGTCGTGGAAGCTCACCGAATACTCCCGCATGCGGAACGGTCCGGTCCGGCAGACCTTGATTGCCGCTTCCTTGCAGGCCCAGAGCGCGGTCGCGTGGAGAGGATCCCGGATTACGGTGCTCGGCACGGTGATTCGTGGCGTAAGCGCCGTTATGCGCCGGTCGACGTGTTCTATGTCGATACCGATGGACGCCGACTCGTCGGTGGCGACGCCGACCGAAAGAGAGTCACTGTGTGACAAGGAAATCGCGCATCTCGGCAAGCCCGTGGCCGGTGCGCCGGAGAGGTCGGCGAGGATGTTCACCTCGTGGGCACGGTATCCGAACGCCAGCAACAACGCGGTGTGCGCCGTCAGCCGGCCGGCCGTCCATTCACGCCGGCGCCAGGCCGGAAAGCCCTGTGCCACACGTTGCTCGGCCGGATTCAGCAGATCGCACGGCACCGCGGGTGTATCGCGCCAGTCGACGACCACCGCGACCGTGGTCACGACAGATCTCGCACCGACGACACGAAGTCGATGAGGTCGGCGGCATCGGTACCGCCCGGAGCGTCGACCTGCTCTCGGACCAGCCGCAGCAGGGCGTCGTATGCCTCGGTGTGGTCGTACCCTACCGAGTCGGCCACCCGCAGCGACCACCGCCAATAGCCGGTGAGCGTTTCCGACAACGGCATCTGGAAACCGTGCAGCACATCCTTCAGATGTGGGATCGCGCGGGTTCCGTTGTGGCGGAGATAGTTTTCGACCAGGCGGTAGTACAGCGAGAAGTGGCGGGCCTCGTCGCGGCCGAGTTGCCGGAGCAGCTCACGTAGTACCGGCTCGTTCACCACCGCGTGGAAGCGGTGATAGAACAGCTGGGTGGCCTTTTCCTGCAACAGCGTGTACGTAAATGATTGCAGTGGATGTTCGTACGGCAGACTGAAATGTTTGACGCCTTCGGCAGCCAGCTCGCGCAGCAGACCATCGGTCTCCGCCATGCCCGATGCCGTTTGGTAGCGGGTCAGCGCGGAGGCATGCCTTTCCTCGTCGTGGGCCCAGGCGACGAAGAACCTGAAGTATTCGCGATTGACGCCATACTGCTCGGCGTCGACCCCTGCACGGCCATCGACCGGAAAGGCATCCAACAGCCAGGTCATATATCCGGGTATGTGATCTTCGATGAAGGTGATGAACCGGACAACGGAGCGGTCGTTGTCGGTCAGCAGTTCCGGTCGAATATTCTCCCACGGTATGTCCGCCAGGCTCCACCCGCGGCTGGCGCCGAGCTGGACCGCCGGCGCCACGGCCGCGCGGATGTCGCCGAGCGGCAGCGTCGGCAGAACCGGTAGCGATCCGGACTGCCGATCCGGCTCACCTGTCATCGGACGAGCTCCGTTTCTCCCTCGCGGGAGCGAATCGCCGTCAGCGCATACTGTTTCGTCGTGTATCCCCACCCCGAATTGGTGATCGTGAAGTAGCGCAGGAGGTCGTCTGCCAGTCCGGGAACGGCCGCGTCGATCCGATCCCGGTGCGCGGCGGCCCGCGCCGACCAATCCTCGATGGTGCGCCGGTAATGCGCTGTCAGGTCGAGGACCGTGCTCACGGACAGGCCCGCGTCCTCGGCGGCGGCAACCAGCCGGGACAGCGGGCGGAGCACGCCGTAACCGAAGATCTTGTCCGTGACATGTCTGCTGCCGGGATGGTCGGCGTACCGAGCGAAGGTGGACTCGTCGCGATAGCAGCTGGCCGACAGGTACATTCGGCCGCCGCGGCGCAACCGGTGCGCCACCGTCGTCAGCACCGTGCGGTGGTCGGGCATGTGCTCGATGGCGCCGACCAGGGCGACTGCGTCGAACCGTCGTCCGCTGAGATCGATGTCGTAGATCGACGCGGTTTCGACGGTGACGAGGCCGGTGACGCCCGCCCCGGCCGCACGGTCACGCACATACTCCGACTGCACGCGAGACGGGGTCACCGCAGTCACCCGGCAGCCGTGCTCGACCGCCAGATACACCGCGAGACTTCCCCAGCCACAACCGATATCGAGAACCCGCTGCCCCGCACCGACATGCAGCAGCCGAGCGATATAAGCCAGCTTGTCCCGCTGCGCCTCATCCAGCGACTCACCACCGGTGCGGTACAGACCACACGTGTACTTCATCCGGGCATCCAGGAACGCCTCGAACACCTCGGGCGGCAGATCATAATGCCGATTGGTCGCCGATACCGCCTCGGGCGAACTGATCTGTCTCGTCATCGTTTCTCACAACCGTCGGTAACCACCACTCAACGACAGCACCGGAAACCGTTGTGAAACAATAGGACCAAGGTACTATGGCTCGCCGGGCGACAACGCGCCGACAATACTCGTGTGGCAGACAATACTCGTGTAGCGGCTTCGCTCGTTCTTCCCGCCGATACGATCACCGGTGTATTGTCCGAGCGGGCGCGTGAGTTTCCTACTGCCCGAACGATATTCCCATCGACCGGCGCCACTCTGACGTTGTCGGAGCTCGACGCCGCAGTCGACCGTCACGCTCGGGGGCTTGCCGAAGCCGGCGTCCGCAGGGGTGACGTGGTCGGCCTCCTGGCGCCGACCGGAGCGGATCTTCTGGTGTGTTTGCTGGGGATCATGCGGGCGGGTGCGGCGGTGACGGTTCTGCCGGCCCCGCTCGGCACGAACAAGCTCGGCGCGCATGCCGAGAGACTGTGCCGAACCCTGGAAGTCGCGGGGGTCGAGAGGCTGGTGGGCGCGGATGCCTACGCACCGTTACTGGCCGAATTGACCAGTCGGCACGGTGCTCTGGACATCGTCGCGCCGTCGGCGGCCGGAACCCTGGACTCGCTGCCCGAGTTGGACTCGAACGACCCGGCAGTCGTTCAATTCACGTCCGGCAGCACAGGTTCGCCCCGCGGTGTCACACTCACGCACGGAAATGTGGTGGCCGGTCTGTCCGCCATCATCGAGGGGGCGGCACTGGTTCCGGACGATGTACTGATCCAGTGGGTGCCTCTCTACCACGACATGGGGTTGTTCGGGCTGCTCGCGAACATGCTCAACGGCGCGGAATCCCATGTGTTCGCGCCGTTCGACTTTCTCCGTGGGCCCGGTGACGTACTGCGATACCTGGCCGAACGGCACGGAACGTTGATGACCGGACCGAACTTCGCCTACGAACTGCTGGCCGGCGCCGCGGAACCGGTGCTGAAATCCGGCCTGGACCTGTCGCGCTGGCGACTGGCATTCAATGGCGCGGAACCGGTCTCGGCCGCGACGGTGCGCCGCTTCCTCGATGTACTCGGCCCGGCAGGGGTTCGACCGTCGACGATGTTCCCGGTGTACGGCATGGCCGAAGTAACCTTGGCCATCTCGTTTCCCGAACCGGGATCCGTACCGCGCACCGTTCGTATCGACGGTGACAGCCTGCGGACGGGCGATCGGGTCCGGCTTGTTGCCGAGCGCGATTCCGCGGCACGAGAACTGGTGTCGGTCGGGCGCCCGGTCCCCGGTATCGACGTGCGAGTGACGGGTGTCGGCGGAACACCCTGTGCGGAAGAGGAACTGGGCGAGATCCAGGTGCGCGGAGCGGCCGTGACGTCCGGATATCTACACGACGGCAAGGCCACTCGCGCCGCCTTCGACGGCCCCTGGCTGCGGACCGGCGACCTCGGGTTTCGTCACCGCGGCGACCTGTATATCGCAGGCAGGCGCAAGGAGATGGCGATAGTTCACGGCCGCAACATCTTTCCCGAGGACGTCGAAGCCGTCGCACGCGATGTCCCGGGCGTATACCGGGGGCGCTGTGTCGCCGCACCGATCTCCGCCCGGGACGGAACGGAACTCGTCGCGCTGGTGGTGGAGACCGAGCTGTCGGCCCCGGAGCATCCCGGTCTGGTCGACGCGGTGCGCCGCCGAGTCGCTGCCGCGATGGACCTGCACGCGGTGCGCATCCACATCGTGAACCCGCACTGGCTGACCAGAACCTCCAGCGGGAAATGGCAACGGCTGCAAGCAGTCCGGGCCGCTGCGGCCGAAGCAACCAACGTTCCGAGGTCTCGGAGCGGTCGACAGTGAAGGAGCCGTCGTGGCAACCGCAGAACAACAACAGCCGACCCCCTCGCGTGCAACGGTTCTGGATTCGGTGCGGGCGCAGCTTCGCGGCGAGCTGGGATTGATCGAGCACGAGTTGCCGGAATCGGAGCAGCTCGATCTGCTGCCGGCCGCGGATTCCGTGCGACTCATGCGAGTGGTCGCGGCGCTGGAGAACGAGTACGACGTGGAAGCCGACGACAATGCCATCCGCGCGGCCGACACCGTCGGTGATCTGGTCGACCTCATCAGCGCCGCCCTGGCGGACAGCGACCGATGAGCAGCGTGCCGACTCGTGCCGCCGCCGCTGCCGCGACCAATCGGCATTATGATCTGCCGCCCGAGGTGTTCGAGGCGTTCCTGGATGCCCGGATGAAGTACACGTGTGGTCTGTACCGCACCGGTGGTGAGTCGCTGGATGAGGCGCAGCGGGACAAGCTGGCTTATATCGCTCGGCTGCTGCATGTCGGTGCGGGGCAGCGGGTTCTCGATATCGGTTGTGGCTGGGGAAGTCTCGCGGTGTATCTGGCGGTCGAGCACGGCTGCCGGGTGACTGCGGTGACCCCGTCTCGCGTGCAGTCGGAGTATGTGCGTGACCGTGCGGCCGGGGCGGGCGTCACCGGCCTCGTCACCGTCGAAACCGGCTACTTTCCCGACGTGTCGCTACCGGCAGCCGAGTTCGATGCGATCGCGATGGTGGAGGTCATCGAGCACATGCCCGATCACGGTGCCGCACTGGCACAAACCGCACGTATGTTGCGGCGGCAGGGCCATCTGTACCTGTCCGCCACCTGTTACCGCAGCGGCGATCATCAGGCCGACGCCGAGCATCGGCCCGGCAGCGAGCATGCCGTCGGTCTCTACGGATTCACCGCGATGGTCACCCTGTCGAAGATCATCGGCGCACTGGAGACGGCGGGCTTCAGCATCGCGGCGCTCACCGACATGACATCGCATTACCGGCAGACGATGGCGCACTGGCAGCAGCGGATCACCGACAACCGGCAGCGCATGGAGGTCGCCGCTCCGGGCTTCGGTACCGAGATCAGCCGTTATTTCGATACCGCCGTGGCCAGTTGGGGATACACGGCACGCAATTACTCGATCGCCGCGGTGCGGTCGCGCATGGGCAGGTCCGAATACTGCGACGACATCGGCCCGGCACACCGCCGGACGTGTCCGGCGTCCTGACGGCGTTCCGGTGGTTACGTGGTAGCGGTCGGCGGTGTGGGCGAGCAGCAGCAGGCCGCTGTGCTGGGCGCGGGGCCTGCCGAGATGGCGACTGGCGACAGCCCCCGTGCGGTCCGATCGGCGCTATCGGATTCCGCCGATTGAGACGAGCCGAGAAGTGCTGCATGTCAAGAGGTCCGGGGTTCGGCCGGTGTGGTGGTCCGATCGGCCTTAGGCTTGCGGGCATGATGGTTGCTCGGAGCCTGGTGGTCGGTATGGTGACGGCGGTGCTCGGTGTGAGCGGTACGTCGGTCGCCGGGGCGGAGATGGTGGCCGGTGTTCCGGCGGCGGTGTGCGGGAGTCCGCTGTCGTCCGACGAGATCTCCACTGTCACCGAGCTTTCCGATACGACGACCCTGGCCGCGGCCGGGTTGCCGCGGCTGGAGGAGGCCGTCGACCGGCACCATCGGATCACGGAGATCCTGGCGGAGCATCGCGACCGGCGGGGGCTGTTCTCGATCGGGCTGGACGTCGCCGAGCTGGCGGCGGTGATGCCCCTGCAGCGCAATCCCATCGCCTTCGCTTCGCCCGGCTATGCGCAGGCGATCAGCTTCGAACTGTTGCGGCGGTATCTGGACAATGTGCACGGCGAGTTCACCGGGGGTTTCGTGGAATCGCACTGGGCGCAGTACTTCTCGCTGGCCGAACGGTGCGAGCTGTCGGGTGCGCGGGTGGCCATGGTCGGTTACAACGCGCACATCACCGTCGATCTCGCCTACGCGACGGCGGCCGTGGGAAGCAGGCCGGACAACGCCGGTGATTTCTTCCGGATCGTGGATGCGATCGCCTCGTCGGGCTCCGGGATCGTGGATCGGACCAAGGCGGTGTACGGGGCCGATCTGGGTCCCCTGTGGCGGCTCTACTTCGTCGGTGAGGGATTGGATCAGCTGGCGGGGCAAGGGGTCGCCACCGGCGCGCTACTCCGGGCCGCGGACGCGGGGTACAACGTGATCGTGTTCGGGAACGGGCTGGCCCTGCAGGATCCGGGTGCGAAACCCGTGGCCGAGGCCGACATCCGGGCCCTGTTCGACACGGCGAACGTGGCGTTCGACGTGCTGGCACAGTTGCGGGGGCTGTGAACCGGCCACCCGCACTCCGATCGGGATACCGCGGACGGCCGACCACGACGAAAGTCCGTCGGGCACCGGCATATCCGCACGGGGTGTTTCCATGGGATTCGCACAGACGAGCGCGGCCGGAGCCCGGCGGCTTTCACCGGTCGGTGGTTCAGCCCTTCAGCAGTTGCTCGCTCAGTTCCCAGAGTCGCTGGGCGGCTTCGGGATCGAGGGCATGGGACATGATCTCCGAAGGGGGTTCCACGGCGGACATCGGCCTGGGCTCGTCGTCCAGCACCGAGATGTCGTTGTCCTTGAGGTACACGCCGCCGATATCGGCCAGCAGCGGGCTGGCGGCCGCGAAGACGATAGTGCTCGCACCCTGCTGGAGGTTCTTCTTCCCGTGCTCGGGGTCGATGATCGGCGCCCCCGAGTCGTCGACGAGTCCCGCGGCCCGCAGCCCTTCCTCGCCCGCGGCGCTGTTGAGAGCCGTGCCGACGACGACTCCGGGATGCACCGCGTAGCCGCGGATTCCGT